>NZ_JBVIPK010000019.1:0-40313 GCF_055577965.1 Streptomyces sp. NPDC033165 | reverse complement strand
ATGACAAGGAGTCCCAAAAACCCAGCCTCCCCCCCCTCCCCCCTCTCTCCCCACCCCCCCCCCCCCCCCCCCCCCCCCCCCCCCCCCCCCCCCCCCCCCGGGGCCCGGCGCCCGGTGCCTAAGGGCGCCGGGCAGCGACCAGCCGGATACCGAGGGCCGGGTCCTCCCAGGCCGTCCGCACATGGCTCAGCCCCGCCGCCCGCAGCAGCCCCTCGACCTCGCCGTCCGCGAGCACGGCGCCACCGGCCACGGCAAGGCCGAGGCGCACCACCGCCGCCCCCAGGGGGCGCTTCGGAGGAAGCGGACAGGGCAGCACGACCCACCCGCCGGGCACCAGCGCGGCCGCGGCCGAGGCGATCGCCCGGCGGAGCTCCTCGCCCGGCAGTCCGGCGACCGGGAGCCAGACGAGAGCGAGCCGGTCGGCCTCCTCCACACCGAGCACCGGAACACCGGGAACGTGCCGCGACAGTGCGGCCGCGGTCAGGCCCCCGTCACCGGCCGCACACCCCACCACCGCGCCCGGCCGCTCCAGCACCCCGGGCAAACCCTCCAGCCGCCCCAGCAGGGAGTGGACCAACGTGTCCACCAGCGCCGCCGCCTCGTCGCCGCAACCGGGCGCCGAATCCCGCCCCATGACCCCCGCCGGGGACAGCAGCCGGGCACCCCCGGTCACCGCCCGCCGCAGCCGCGCGGCGAACGCGGCGGACCGCGGACCGCCGATGAGCACGCGCTCCAGGCCCTCGTCGACCGCGTAGCGGCCCTCGCCGTCGCGCCGCACCACGCCGGCGTCCACCAGAACCTCCAGCAGCCCTTCGGCCAGGACCACGGGCAGCTCCCCGGCGGCCTCCTTCACCGTGCGGGGTGCGAGGAGCCGGGCGAGCAGCCCGGTCCGCTCCGCGACAGCACACGCCAGCAGCGCCCATGCCCTCGTCGCATGCCGTGCGAAGGGCCCCTGCGCCGGACCCGCCGGACCCTGCGGCAGCGCGTCGGGTGCGGCACCCGCGCGGACGGCCGCCCACAGCGTGTGAGCACGACCGAGCAGCGCCGCCGCCTCCTCGCGCGACGCCCGCCCGACCGGGTCGAGCCCGGCCGCCGACACCACCTCGGCCACGGTGCCCGCGAACCGGTCCGCACCGCCACTCGCTGCCACGGCGTGCAGCGCCCACCACGAATCCGCGAGCCCGGCGACGGCACGCTCGGCGGCGTCCTCGCGCACCTGCCTGCCCTCGCGCCCGACGATCGAGCGCTGGCCCAGCTGGATGAGAAGCGTCTCCTGAGAGCCCTGGCCGGAGACCAGCCCGAGGATGTCGCGCATGAAACGCTCCCAGGGGAACGTGGCCATGTACGCCTCACCGCCCTGCAACCCCATCACCAACCGGCCCACGTGCAGAGCGCTCTCGGCGGCCTGGTGCTTGGCGACGGTGGCGAGCTCGTCGAAGTACGGGTCACGGTCCGCCGAACGGGTGCCGTCCAGGGCCCGGTAGACGCTCGCCCGGGCGTTCTGCAGCAGCATGCGCATCTCACCGACCGAACGTTCCACATTGGTGTGGTCGAGGACCGGCCGCCCGCCGCGCCTGCGCCCGGCCAGCGCGTCCACACACTGGTCGACGACCGCGTCCAGGGCGCCGAGCACACCGCACGCACTCATCGTCCGGCGGATCCGCGCGTACGTGTTGAGCTCGCTCAACGCGTCGGCGCGCCACAGGAGCCGCCACGGCGGCAGCCGTACGTCGTGCAGGAGCACCTGGCCCAGGCCCATCGTGTGCAGGCCCATGGTGTCCATGGGAACCGGCGCGACACCCGGATCGTCCTTCTCGACCACGAAGGCGAGCATGTCGTTGGATGCCTCGTCACGCACGAACAGGACGAACAGATCGGCGAAGGCCGCCCCGGCGAGGAAGCGCTTGGCACCGTTGAGGACCCAGCCGCCGTCCTCCAGACGGGCCGTGCTCGTGAAGTCGTACGGGTCCCGGTTCTCGTAGGCGCCCTGCACCGCGAAGCGGCGGCCCGCCAGCAGGTCGGGGACGTAGCGCTCGATCAGCTCCGGTGTGCCGCTGGAGATGATCAGCTCGGTGATCTCGACGGTGATGTCGAGCAGCACCGCGAAGCCGGGATCGCGCGAGAGCCGGGCGATCTCCTCCACGACCACACCCCAGGCGAGCTTGTCCCGCCCCTCGCCCCCGGCCTCGACGGGCAGCGAGAACCGCATCAGACCGAGGCCGCCCGCCTCCTCGAACACCTCTCTGTCCAGCGGGCGCCGCGCCTGGTTGCGGAAGTAGGAGCCCGGGTTGGCCGAGTCGAGGACGAAGCGGGCGAACCTGTGCCGGGCTTCGCGCCGGACGTGCTCCACCTCCGCGTCGAGCGTGGGATGCCCCCGGCCGGGGCCGGACGCGCCCGTCCGGTTCATCACGTCGGCCGCACGGGGCCGGGCCCTCACGCCGACGCCCGGGGGGTCGCGCCGTCGGCCACCGACGCGACCAGATCGTCGAGGGTCTCGTCGCCGAGGAAGCGCTCCAGTGCCACGTACGCGCCGGTGCGCTCCTCGACCTCGACCGAGAGCTGTGCGGCGGTGAGCGAGTCGATGCCGATCTCGCCGAGCGGCTGATCGGCCGGCAGCTGCCCGTCGAGGCCGAGCAGCTCCGCGATGAGGGAGGAAAGCCAGCCGGTCAGGGGCTCGGGGGCGGCGTCCGGACGGTCGAGGTGTGCGGTGGTGATGGCGTACTCCTGGTGGGATCGGGGCGGTACTCAGCTCCGCCGGGGTGCCGGGTCACGGTGCTGCGGTGCGAGCCGCAGCGGTACGAGCGAGAAGGCCTGGTCGGTGTCGTCGAGCTCTTCGAGCCGGCGCACCAGCGCCTCCTCCGCCTCGGGGTCGGGCTCCGTCGGCACGCCCAGACGCGTCAGGGTGCGGCGCAGCACGAGCGAGAGCCAGGCCCGGTCGGCGGCCAGGTGGCCGAACGTGTCGCGGCGCTGGTGCCACGTGTGCAGAGCGCAGGCCGCCGCATGCACCAGGCAGTGCCGACGGGCGGTCTCGTACGCCTCGGACGTCCGTGCCGCGCCGAGCCGCGAGAACGCCTGCCGGGTCTGGTCACGCACCGTCAGGAGCTGCCGGGCCAGGGCGTAGAGCTCCCGGTCCCCGGCCAGCTCCTCGACCGCCCCGTCCAGGAGACCGACCACCTCGTCGGTGCCCCCGAACGTGATCGACGGGCGCAGTTCCCGCGGCGCGGGCGACCCCGCCGGGTCGCCGAACCCGAAGAGCAGCGACAGAGGAAGCCCGGCGGGCGCCCCGCGGCGCCGCGCCGCACCCGCCAACTGGGCCCGAACCGTGTCGAGCTGCACCAGCTCGGTGCCCTCGAACACGGGGGTGACCGCGACATCGCGCAGCAGCTTCTGGAAGGCGCCGCCCGCAACCCCCTGGCGCAGATGGGCGCGGGCGCTCAGCACCTGACCGCAGGCGTCCACCGTGTCCACGCACAGCCCCGGCACCACGTACTTGGCCACCGCGGACCACAGCGCCATCCGCTGCCGCGCCACATCCAGCCCGCGTGCGGCGGCCAGCTCGGTGCACTCCGCGACCAGCAGGTCGGCGAATCCACCGGCGAGCAGGGAACGCACCGGCGCCATGGCGAGCGCCGGACGGCCGTACAGCATGCGCCCGCGGGCGTGCCGCAGCGCGATCCGCAGAGCGGTGTCCGCCGCACCGAGGCTGCCGGCACCGACCAGGGTCCGGGTGAACTGGAGCATTCCGGAGACCATCTCGATGCCACGCCCCGGCCGCCCGATCCGGGCCTCGTCGCCGACCCGGCAGCCGTTGAGGGCGAAGCCGCTCAGATCGTGGCCGCGCAGACCGTGTGTACGCACCTTGTCGAGCCGCTTCACCCCGTCGCCGCCGAGGGCGTCGAAATCGAGCAGGAACAGTCCGTACGAGGGATCGGACGCGGCCAGGACGGTGGCGAACGAGGAGCGCCGCCCGTTGCCGACGAGCCACTTCTCCCCGTCGAGCACATATCCGCCCGCGACCCGGGCGGCGCGGGTGGTGGTGGCGAGCAGATCGCTGCCCGCCGACTCCTCGCTGATGCCCGCCGTGCCCCAGGCGCGGCCGAGCATCTGCCCGGCCACCCGCGCCCGCTGAGCGGCGTCCCCCCAGACCCACACCGGCGTCGCGGCCAGGAGCGTCGACCCAAGACCCACGGACACCGCCAGATCGCGGCGCGAGACCGCCCGCACCACGGCCGAGAGCGACTCGAACGAGGCGAGCAGGCCGCCCTCGGACACGGGGACCAGATGCCGGTGCAGCCCGGCCTCCCAAGCGGCCTCGTACGCCGCGACGGGCTCGGCCTCCAGCTCGTCGGCGCGCACGCCGCCGATCAGGGACATCCCGCTGCCCGGATCGAAGGGGCAGCCGAGCGCCCGCTCGATCCGCTCCGCCGCGCGGAACACGGGCGGTGCCGTCCCGGGCCCGGCCTGCGGTCCGTCGTCCAGGACGGTCATATTCGCTCCACCACCACGGCGTACGGACCGCCGGGCCCGCCCTCGTCCTCGGCGAGCCCCAGTTCATGGACGAAGGCGAGCCCCTCACCGGTCCGGTGGGCGCTCGTGCGGACCCGCATCAGATCCCACAGCTGTCCGGCCCGCAGCCAGGTCACATCGATCCGGCGGACCGGCCCGGCCTGCGCCCGGCGCAGTTCGGGGACCGCCCTGCCGTGCCTGCGCACGAGTTCCTCGCGCGCGCCCGCCGCGAAGCCGAGGGTCTCGGCCCAGTACCACTGATCGGCGACCTCGCAGTGATGGCGGTGCACACGGAACTCCGATACATCCACGGCGAGTCGCTGCCCGTCGCGCTCGAAACCGGCCCGCAGCGCGGGGACCCGCGACCGGTGCGGAGCGCGTTCGATCTCGTCGTCGCGGAAGGCGGCGACGAGCGCGGCGGGCAGTGGCACGGGGGAGCCGGAGAGCGCCGCGTCGCCGCTGAGCCCCAGCGGCACGGAGGCGGCCCGGGTGCGCACCGCGACTCCGGCCGGCCCTTCGAGCGTCATCGTGACCTCCAGCTGCGAGGCGCGCGGGCCGCGGACGCGCGCGGTCACCTCGACGAGCGCCTCGTCCGCGTCGGGGAACCGCAGCGGCTGGACGTACTCCAGCTGGTAGGACCACAGCACGAACCCCACCCGGTGCTCGCTCACCAGCGTGCGATGGCTGCACACGTGATCGCGCATCCAGCGGGTCCCCGCCTGGAAGGCGAGCCGGCCGACCGCGGTGGGCTGCAACTGGTCCGGGGTGAAAAGACCCGCGTCGAGCACGGTCTCGTATGCGGAGCTGCGCGCCATCCCTAGCCTCCGGAGACCGCGGTGACGATGTCCACCCGGTCGTCCTCGGCCGCCTCGCGCTCCAGCTCGCCCCTGGTGAGCCGCTCGCCGTTCAGAGCGATCAGATGTGTCGGGCGCACCTCGCCCGTGCGGTCGAGCAGCACCTCGCCCAGGTGGGGGTAGCGTTCGGTCAGCCCGGCCAGCCCTGCCCGGACCGTCGTCGCTTCGATCTCGATCTCGTTCTCGTAGTCCGTGAACCGGAGCAGGACGCCCCTCACCTTGAAGATCATCGTGCTGCTCTTTCGTCGATGCGATGGTGTGGCCCGGTGGCGGGACTCGGCGCCCGCTCGTCGCGGAAGAGCTCCTGGAGCCCGCCCGTGAGACAGATACGGCGGGTCAGCCGACGCTGCACCTTCCCGCTGGAGGTCTTGGGGATCGTCCGCGGTGCGATCAGGACGACGGCGTACGGCGGAATGCCGAACTCCCGCGTGACGGCCCGCCGTATGCCGTCGGCGGCCGCCCGGTACCCCTCCTCGTCGCCGGTGCCGGTCTCGTAGACCACCACCAGGCGCTCGGTTCCCCCGTCCGGGCCGTCCACGGCGAAGGCCGCTCCGCAGTTGCGGCGGATGCCCGGCACGGACGCCTCGCAGACCCGCTCGACGTCGACCGGATCGAGGTTGCGCCCGTTGACGACGATCAGGTCCTTGAGCCGTCCCGTCACGAACAGCTCGCCGTCCCGGAGGAACCCGAGGTCACCGGTGCGCAGATAGGGGCCGTCCCCGGTCGTCGCGCTCGCGCCGAACGTCCTGGCGCTCTCCTCCGGGCGCCGCCAGTAGCCGTCGGCGACCCCGGGCGAGTCCACCCAGATCTCGCCGACCGCGCCGTCCGGCAGCGGCTCACGGGTGGCCGGATCCGCGATCAGCAGCCGGGTGCCTGGCCCCGGGTACCCGCAGCCCACCAGCGAACGGGAGCTCTGCGAGGGTTCGGCGGGCACGGCCGCGGCAGCCGATGCGAGCGCGTCCCGGGCCACCTCCACCGTGCGCCAGCCGTCCAGCGGCTTGCCGCCGGTGACGAACAGGGTGGCCTCGGCCAGCCCGTAGCACGGGTAGAACGAGGCCGGCCGGAAGCCGCTCCGCCCGAAACGCGCGGCGAAGCGCTCCATCGTCTCGGCGCGTACCTGTTCGGCGCCGGTGAAGGCGACCTCGACGCCGGACAGATCCAGCTCGGCCGCCTCGGCGTCCGTGGCCCGGCGCACACAGAGGTCGTACGCGAAGTTCGGCGCGCCGGTGATCGTCGCACCGTACCGGGAGACCATGCGCAGCCACGCCGTCGGGCGGCGCAGAAAGGTCACCGGCGACATGAGGGTCACCGGGATCCTGGCGGCCAGCGGAGCGAGGATTCCGCCGATCAGCCCCATGTCGTGGTACGGAGGCAGCCACAGCCCGCCCGAGCTGCCCGGGTGCATCCCGAACGCGCGCGCGATCTCCCGGCAGTTGGCCAGCAGCCGGGTGTGACTGAGCATCACGCCGCGGGGGAGCGCAGTGGAGCCCGAGGTGTACTGGAGCAGTGCGAGGCCCTCCGGGCGGACCGCCGGGACGGGCCCGACGTCCTCGGCCGGTGCGTCGGTCGTGATCACTTGCGGGGCATGGCCGTCGACCGCCGTCGCGAGCCAGTCCGCCATGAGCGCGGCGAGATCCGAGGTCGTCAGGACGACATCGGCCCCGGCGTCCTCGATGATCGCGGCGAGCCGCGGCAGGGTACGGGACAGCCGGCTCGGGTCCGGCGGAAAGGCGGGCACCGCGGGCACGCCCGCGTAGAAGCAGCCGAAGAGGCCCGCGAGGTAGTCGAGTCCAGGGGCGAAGAGCAGCAGCGCCGGGCCGGTCCGCCCCCGGTCCGCCGCCGACACGGCGGCCGCGACGGCCCGGGCCCGCTCGTCGAGCTCGCCGTAGGTGATCTCCTCGGCGGACTCGTCGTCCGCGACGAACCGGTAGGCGACGGCATCGGGCCGCAGGAGCGCCCGCTCGCGCAGCAGAGAGGCGAAGCTGTGCTCACTCAAGGAGGACACCCGGTGCCTGTTCCGCCGGCAGCGAGGCCCACTTGTCGGGCTTCCCCCGCCACTCCTCGCCGTCCGGCAGTGGAACAACGCGCGTGGTGGCCAGGGGCAGTTCGGCCGACAGACGGGAGTTCCACTCCAGGGCGGGCATGAGCTCGGGCGGCAGCTCCTCCTCCGGATAGATCGCGTCGGCGGGACACGCCTCCACGCAGTTCCCGCAGTCGATGCACTCGTCGGGATCGATGACCAGGAACGTCCCCGCCTCGCGGAAGCAGGCGACCGGGCAGTAGGTGATGCACTCCGCGAACTTGCAGTGGACGCACTGCTCGGTGACCACGTGCGTCACGCTCCAGCCTCCCCTGACCCGTTCGTCCGGCCGCCGCTGCCCGCGATGAACGCGCCGAGCAGTCCGGCGTGCCGCTCGACGAAGCGGTGTCCCTCGTCGAGACCGCGCTCGTAGGCCTTGACCAGGCCCTCCGGGGACGCCGCCGCGTAGTCGACGCCCAGGTGCTTGAGGTCCTCCTCCGGCTTGATCACCAGGACCTGCGCCCCGTCGAGGACGGAGCCGTCGGCGACCTCCTCGGAGGCGTAGAGGTCCCGGAACAGCGGGAAGGGGTCGTTGCCGACCGCGATCAGGACGGACACGCCCTTGGCCGCCACCTCCCGTGCCGGGCAGGAGCAGGTGTAGGAGGCGTCGACGTAGGCCTCTCCGCCGACCTCGGCCGGCACGGCCCAGGCGTGCAGCATGCGCGTCGAGGCGTAGGCGACCGCGTCGTAGTTCTCCGCCGTCAGCCGGGGCTCCTCGCCCCCCGCCTCGGCGTGCGAGGAGAACACGGTGGCGGCCAGGTTCTCCTGGACCCAGCTCCGGTCCCCGGAGAAGACGTTGCGCAGCAGCTCCTTGCCGAGCGCCTTGGCCCCCGGCCCCTGGGTGGTCTCGGCTGCCGCCGCGTTGGTGACCTTGCTGGTGGCCAGCAGGAACTCCGGCGCCCCGGGGCGGAAGAGCCCCTCGCGCAGCAGGGGGCCGTACTCCTCGATGCTGTCGAGCGCGACGCGGCTCATGCCCTTCTCCGCCACGCCCCCGGCCGCGCCGATCCAGTAGTCCACGCCGGTCTGCCGGGCGTGGCCGATCGCGGCGAGGCCCCCGGAGAGCCCGGAGGAGGAGGCCGCCCCGTACACCTGCGCGCGCAGTCCCCGCTCCTCGAAGGCCGACAGCACGCCGTGGCCGTACACGCCCTTGAGCATTCCGGAGGCGACGGTGATACCCAGGCGCTGTGTGGTGTCCGCATCGGTCATGGCAGCAGCTTCTCCTCGGACGGTGACGGGGTGGCGGTGACGGACGAGGGGGCGTCCGGCAGCAGGTGCTCATCGATCAGGCCGTCCAAGTGGTCCTTGATCCACTGGTTCGGGCCGGGGCTGGTGTCGAGCGCTTCACCGACGGGAGAAGCGGAGTGCGGGGGCGTCATACCGGCCTCCAAAGGGGAGAGTTGACCGGGGAAACATTAGCACGACCGTCCGTGCATGTTTATGGTTCCCAGCGGTTGATCGCTAAATATGAGCGAACGATCGTGCTAATATCTCGGCCGTTCGCGATCGATCTGGAGGGTGTGGAATGGATCCCGCTACGGCAGCCGCAGACGTGGCCCTGAGCGACCGGGGTGAGCAGTTGTTCGACCTCTTTCGGCGGCCTCAGGGCCGCAGCAGGCCCAGGCCCGACGAGCGGAGCGTCATGGAGCGCGCCCGGACGAGCGAACTGACCGTCAACGGCGAGGTGGCGGTCGTCCACCGGTGGGGCGGCGGTGAGCGTCCGGTGCTCCTCATCCACGGCTGGGAGTCGCGCGCGTCGCGCTACGCGAAGGCCGTCGACCGGCTGCTGGAGCTGGGCTTCAGTCCGGTGGTGTTCGACGCGCCCGGCCACGGAGAGGCCACCGGCGAGACCGCCACCATGCTGGACTACCTCGACATCATCACCGAACTCCACCGCGTGCACGGCGAGTTCGAGGCCATCGTGGCGCACTCCTTCGGTGCCACGGCGACCTTCGTCGCCCTTCAGGAAGGAGTGCGCGCCCGTCGGGTCGTGGCGATCAGCGCGGTCCCCGACTTCGCCTACCTGGTGGACGCGTTCACCGTCGGGCTGAACCTCGAACCGCACCTCGACGCGGAGGTGCGGGGCCGCCTGGAGAGGCAGGTGTACCCGGGGGAGGCGGACATGTGGTCCCGCTTCTCGGTCTTCCGCGGCTCCGGGAACGTAAACGTTCCGCTCCTGGTCATCCACGACGAGGACGACACCATGGTCGACGTCGGCCAGGGCAGGCGTATCGCCGAGGCCTTCGGTGACCGGGCCCGGCTGGTCGTCACGCGCAGACTGGGGCACCAGCGCATCCTGGGCGCGCCCCAAGTCGTCCAGGAGATAGCGGACTTCATCACGGCGGGCGAGGGTGTGCGGGAGCGGAAGACGGAGGTGGCGGCGCGATGAGCGGGATACTCACGGGTAAGCGGATTCTGGTGACCGGGGTGCTGATGGAGTCCTCCATCGCCTTCCACACCGCCAAGATCGCCCAGGAACAGGGCGCCGAGGTGGTGCTCACCGGGTACGGCCGTCTCGGTCTGGTCGAACGCATCGCCAGGCGGCTGCCCCGGCCTGCGCCGCTGATCGAACTCGACGTCCAGGACAAGGGGCACCTGGAGAGCCTCGCGGGCCGGATCAGGGAGAGCGTCGGGCCGGACGCCCGGCTCGACGGGGTGGTGCACTCCATCGCCTTCGCCCCGCAGGACGCGCTCGGGGGCAACTTCCTCCAGGCCGGGTGGGACTCCGTCGCCACAGCTGTGGAGGTGTCCGCGTACTCCCTGAAGGCCCTGGCCGTGGCGGCCCTGCCCCTCATGGAGGAGCGCGGCGGGTCGATCGTGGGCCTGGACTTCGACGCGCAGGTCGCCTGGCCCGCGTACGACTGGATGGGGGTGGCCAAGGCCGCCCTCGAATCCACCTCGCGCTATGTCGCCCGGGATCTCGGGCCGCACGGCATCCGCTGCAACCTGGTGGCCGCCGGGCCGATCAAGACGATGGCGGCCAAATCCATCCCGGGGTTCGAGACGTTCCGCGAGGTGTGGAACACCCGGGCCCCCATCGGCTGGGACCTGTCCGACCCGGAGCCCGCGGCCCGTGCGGTCGTCGCGCTGCTCTCGGACTGGTTCCCCCGTACGACGGGCGAGATCGTCCATGTCGACGGAGGGGTGCACGCCATCGGGGCGTGACGCCGTCCTTCGACGGCAGTCGGCGAGGGCTCCGTCCCCGGGTCCTCGCCGACCGCGTGAGGGTCGTCGTGTCAGGGGGAGTCGGGGACCAGGGACGGGTCGGTCGCCACCCCGCGCAGACGGTTGAGGATGGCCTTGGCCGCCTTGTCGTAGCTGCTGAACTCGTTGTGCAGGACGGACTCGGCGTTGGCCATCTCCATGAGCGCGGTGAGCTCGAACACGAGCTGGGGCACGTCGGCCTCCGCGTCGATCTCGCCCGCCACCTGCGCGTCCCGTACGGACTGTTCGAGGAACGTGACCCAGTTGGTGCGTGCCGCCGCGAGGATGTCGTGGACCTTGCCCTGCCGGGCGTCGTACTCGGCCGAGACCGAGTAGAAGAAGCAGCCGCCCGGGAACACCCGCTGCCGGGAGTAGTCGAGCCAGCCGTCGCACACCCGCCACAGGTGGCCGATCCCCGGCGGCAGATCGCGGGCCGGCTGGACGACATGCTCCAGGTAGACCTTGATGGCGGCCCGGACCGTGGCGAGCTGCAGGTCCTCCTTGGAGCCGAACAGGGCGAACACCCCGCTCTTGCTCAGCTTCAGCTCGGTCGCGAGCTGTCCCAGGGAGAGGCCTTCCAGGCCGTCGACGGAGGCGATGTCCACGGCGCGCTTGAGGATCAGTTGACGCGTCTGGTTCCCACGCGCGATCCGCCCGTCGGTGTGTGTCGCTGCCATGTCTGCCTACCCTTCCTGGGCCGGACCCTCGTGGTGCCGTGCAAGGTTCAGTGTACTGAGAAAGTAGACGACTGTGCGTTCAGTGTGTGAGAGTATAAGTGTGCGAACGGTCGTGCGATAAGGTTACCGTCCGTTCCGTTCACCGCCGGTACGCCGCGCAATGGGGGAGGGACCAACCGATGCCCGAATCGGCTCGCTCGATGGTCGACGTACTGCTCGCGCAGGCGTCGCTGCACCCCGAAAGGGTCGCCTTCCGCTTCCTGGCCGACGGGGACTGCGACGGCGAGGTCCAGGAATGGACCTACGGCCACCTGGCCCGGCGCTCCCGGGCCATCGGCGGCCATCTGCAGGAGCAGGGCCTCGCCGGAGCCCGGGCGATCCTGCTCCATCCGCCCGGCCTGGAGTTCATCGGGGCCTATCTGGGCTGTCTGGCCGCCGCCGTCGTGGCGGTACCCGGGCTGCCGCCCCAGGGCCGCAAGCAGAGCCAACGGGCCGTCGCCCGGGTACGGCGCCTGATCGCCGACGCGGACGCCACGGTGATCCTGGGCAGCAAGCAGGTGATCGCCGAGCTCGGCGCGATGGCCGAACACCTCCCGGAGCTGGACACCGCCCTCTGCATCGCCACGGAGGACATCCCCGACGAGGCGGAGGCCTCCTGGCGCCCGCCCGCCATCGCACCGGACTCGCTGGCCTTCCTCCAGTACACCTCGGGCTCCACCTCCGCCCCGCGCGGAGTGATGGTGAGCCACGCGAACCTGATGGACAACCAGCGCGTCCTGTCCCGGGGTATGGGCCACACCCCCGAGACGGTCGAGGAGTGGGGCGGGGAGCTCTACGTCAGCTGGCTTCCCGTCCACCACGACCTCGGACTCATCGCCCCGGTGCTGAACAACCTCTTCCTGGGCGGGACATCCACCCTCTTCTCCCCGTTGCACTTCCTGCAGAAGCCCGAGCGCTGGCTGACGGCGCTGTCGCGGTACCGGGCGCACACCAGCGGCGGGCCCAACTTCGCGTACGAACTCTGTCTGCGCGACGCCACGCCCGGGCTGCTCGAAGGCCTCGATCTGAGCCGGTGGCGGGTGGCGCTGAACGCGGCCGAGCCGGTACGGGCGGCGACGCTGCGGCGGTTCGCGGACACCTTCGCCCCGGCCGGGTTCCGCCGAGAGGCACTGCACCCCGGCTACGGCCTCGCGGAGGCGACGCTGATGGTGAGCGGCGGCCCGGTCGGCCTGGAGCCGATGACGGCCCTGCGGCCCGGAGAGCGAACGGAGACGGGCAGCGAGCTGGTCAGCTGCGGCCCGCCCGGCGCCGGCCTCACCGTGGTCATCGCCGACGACGGGCAACAGGAGTGCCCCGAGGGCGCGATCGGGGAGGTGTGGGTCGCCGGGCCGAGTGTCACCCAGGGGTACTGGCGCAACGCACGGGCGACCCGCGAGGCGTTCCGGGCCTCCCTGAAGGACGGCCGGGGCGGCTTCCTGCGCACGGGCGACCTGGGCTTCCTCCGCGACGGGGAGCTGTACATCACCGGTCGGCTCAAGGACCTGCTCGTGATCGACGGACGCAACCACTACCCCCAGGACCTGGAACTGTCGGCCGAGACGGCCCACCGGGCGATCCGCCCGGGCTGCATCGCCGCGTTCTCGGTCGACGGCGGGACCGACGGCGAACACCCGGTCGTCGTCGCCGAGACGACAGCGACGACCCGCCCCGAGTGCGCCGAGATCGAGGCGGCGATCCGCGGCGCGGTCTCAGAGGCCCACGGGCTGTCACTGCGGCAGGCCGTCCTGATCCGTCCCGGAACCCTCCCCAAGACCTCCAGCGGCAAGATCCAGCGCAAGGCCTGCCGGGCTGCCTATCTCGACGGGACGCTCACGACGGTCGCGGAAGCCCAGCCGCCCGCCGCCACGAGCTGACGGGAAGCCCGGCCCGGAGACCCGGTCGCGCCCCGACCGTACGCCGGCGCCCGCCGCGCGATGCCCGGCCCCCGCCCACGGCGGTCCCGAACGGACCGGCGGCGCACGGCCCGCCGACCGGGCGCGAAGAAGAATCCCCAGACCCCAGCCTGCGGAGACGGTTGCCCTCATGCCCGCGAAGAAGCTGATCGAGACCCCGCCCGCACCGCCCCGCACCGCCACGTCCGAAAGGATCGAGGCCTGGCTGACCCGGGCCGTCGCGGCTGCGGCCGGTCTCGGAGAGACACAGGTCGAACGGGACCGGCCGATGGCCGACTTCGGCCTCGGATCACGGGAACTGGTGGCACTGGGCGTACGCCTCTCCGAGGAACTCGGCCGGCCCCTGAGCCCGACGCTCGTCTACGACCACCCCACCGTGGCCTCGATCGCCCGGGCGGCCGCGAGCATCGACGCCCCGGCCCTGCCGCCTCCGTCGGCAGCCACGGGCTCGGCCCCGCGCAGCCCCTCCGCCACGACGACGTCCGGCTCACGCGAGCGGGAAGCGGGGGCATCGCCGGTGTCCGGCTCACCGGAGCGGGACACGGGGGCGCCGCCGGACACCGACGCGGTGGCGGTCCTCTCGATGGCCTGCCGC
Organism: Streptomyces sp. NPDC033165; assembly: GCF_055577965.1. Lineage (NCBI taxonomy): Bacteria > Bacillati > Actinomycetota > Actinomycetes > Kitasatosporales > Streptomycetaceae > Streptomyces > Streptomyces sp. NPDC033165. The sequence continues at coordinate 26,448 of NZ_JBVIPK010000019.1, read as the reverse complement.
TTCCCCGGGGCCGACGACCCGCAGGCTCTGTGGCGGCGGCTGGCCGCCGGCGCGGACCTCGTCTCCGACGCCCCCGGCGACCGCTGGGACACCGAGGCACTCCTGGACCCCGACCCGGACGCCCCGGGCAAGGCGTACTCGCTGCGCGGCGGATACCTGAACAGCATCGACGGCTTCGACGCGGAGTTCTTCGGCATCCCGCCCGAGGAGGCGGCCGCGATGGACCCCCAGCAGCGTCTGCTGCTGCAGACCGCCTGGGAGACGGTCGAACGGGCGGGGATCCTGCCCGCGTCACTGAACGGCAGTGCCACCGGCGTCTACATCGGCCTCTACCAGAGCGGCTATCTGGGCGCGGCCGGGATGGAGCAACTGGACGGGTACGTCGGCACCGGCACGGTTTCCAGCGTGGCCTCCGGCCGCATCGCCTACCACCTCGGCCTCCAGGGCCCCGCCATCACCGTCGACACCGCCTGCTCCTCCTCGCTCGTCGCACTGCACCTGGCCGCACAGGCACTGCTCGACGGCACCTGCGACCTGGCTCTGGCCGGGGGCGCGACACTGATGGTCAGTCCGCGCGGCCACGTCGAGTTCAGCAGACTGCGCGGACTGTCGGCGTCCGGCCGGTGCCGCCCCTTCGCCCAGGACGCCGACGGCGTGGTCTGGGGCGAGGGCAGCGGCCTGGTCCTGCTGAAGCGGCTGAGCGAGGCCCTCCGTGACGGCGACCGGGTGCTCGCGGTCGTCAAGGGCTCCGCCGCCAACCAGGACGGCCGCAGCCAGGGGCTCAGCGCCCCCAGCGGCCCCGCCCAGGAGCGCGTCGTCCGGGCCGCCCTGAAGGCCGCGGGCCTGCGTCCCGAAGAGGTGGACTACGTCGAGGCGCACGGCACCGGCACGCCACTGGGCGACCCCATCGAGGGCACGGCCCTGGCCCGGGTCTTCGGCCCAGGCCGCCCCGCCGACCGGCCGCTCGCCGTGGGGTCGCTGAAGTCCAACATCGGCCACACACAGGCCGCGGCGGGCATCGCGGGCGTCATCAAGACGGTGCTGTCATTGCAGCACGAGCGGATCCCGGCCTCCCTGAACGCCGAGACCCCGACCGGGCAGATCGACTGGGAGGGCGGCGGCCTGGAACTGTGCACCCGCCCACACCCCTGGCCACGCGGCCCCCGGCCCCGCCGGGCGGGGGTGAGCGCCTACGGAATCAGCGGCACCAACGTCCACGTGGTCCTGGAAGAGGCCCCGGAGCAACGGCTGGCCGAACCGGCTTCCGGGAGGCCGGAGGACGCGGCTTCCGGGCGAAGGGACGACGCGGTTCTCGGGGGAGCGGACGACGCGGCTTCCGGGCGAGCAGCGGCTACGGCCCGGGAGCGACCGGCTGCTTCGGACCCCGAACGGCCGCACGCCCCGGCGTCCGGACAACCGCCCGTACCGGCTGCCGAAGAACCGCACGGCACGGCCACCGGTCGCGTGGACGCCTCGGCCACGGGTCAAGCGCCCGTACCGGCTTCCGGCCCACCGCCCGCCCCGGCCGCCGGACACCCCCCTGCCCCGGAGCGCCCCATCACCTTCTTCCCGCTGTCGGCCCGCACCCTGCCCGCGCTGTACGGGCAGGCGGACCGGCTCCTCGGCGTGCTGTCCGCCGACCCAGCACTGCCGTTGCCCGACGTCGCCCGCACCCTGGCCCACCGCCGTACCCACTTCGAGCAGCGTGCGGTGCTCGTGGCGCGGGATCGCGAGGAGTTGCTGACCGGACTGCGCGCGCTGGCCGCCGGGCAGGCGTCACCGGAGCTGGTCGTGGGGCCCCGGCAGGCGCGTACCGAGGGCAAGGTGGCCTTCGTCTTCCCCGGCCAGGGGACGCAGTGGGCGGGCATGGCGCGCGATCTGCTGGCGGCGTCCCCGCTGTTCGCCGACGAGATCGACCGCTGTGACGCAGCCCTGCGCCCGCACACCGGCTGGTCCGTCCTGGCGGTGCTCCGCGGCGACGCGGGCGCGCCGCCCCTGGACCGCGTCGATGTCGTGCAACCCGCGCTGTTCGCCGTCATGGTGGCGCTCGCGGCGGTGTGGCGGGCCCGCGGGGTGCGACCGGACGCCGTGGTCGGCCACAGCCAGGGCGAGGCCGCCGCGGCCTGCGTCGCCGGGGCGCTCAGCCTCAACGACGCGGCCGCGGTGATCGCGACGCGCGCCCAGGCCCTCACGACGATCGCCGGGCGGGGCGGGACGGCCGTGGTGGCGCTGTCCCGGGCGGACGTCGAGGCCCGTCTCGACGCGTGGGGCGGCCGCCTGTCAATCGCCGCGGTGAACAGCTCCACCTCGACCGTGGTGTCCGGCGATGCGGAGGACCTGGAGGCACTGCTCGCCGAGCTGGAGAGCGAACGGATCTTCGCCCGAAAGGTGAAGATCGACTACGCCTCGCACAGCGCCCAGGTCACCCCTGTACGCATGTCCCTCCTGGACGACCTGGAAGGCATCGAGACCCGTCCCACGGACGTCGCCTGGTACTCCACCGTCCTGGCCGAACGCGTCTCGGGCGAGCCGCTGGACGCCGCGTACTGGTACCGCAATCTGCGCGAACCCGTCCGCTACGCCGCCACCGTCGAGCGCATGGCGGCCGACGGCTACCGCCACTTCGTCGAACTCAGCCCGCACCCGGCTCTCATCACCGCCACCCGGGCCGTCGCCGAGGAGACCGGCCACGACCTGATCGCCGTCGGATCCCTGAAGCGCGGCGAGGACGGACCCGGCTGCCTGGACCGGGCCGCCGCCGAACTGCACACCGCCGGCGGCGGGATCAGCTGGCCGCGCCTCGTGCCCGACGGACCCTGGGCGGACCTGCCGACCTACGCATGGTCCGAACGGCGCCACTGGACCGACACCGCGCCCACCGGGCCCCACGGACACCACGGGACACCTCTCGTCGACGTCCACGTCGAGTCCAGCGACGTACCGGACCGGCACCTGTTCGACACCCGTATCGACCTGCGTGACCGGCGTTCGTCCTATCTGTCGGACCACCGGGTCGCCGGGGCCGTCTGGCTGCCCGCGGCAGCCTTTCTGGAGATGGCGCTCGAAGCGGTGTCCGTGCTCCAGGCCGCGTCGGACGTCCACCTGCACGACGTGGCGTTCGAGCGGCCGCTCCAGCTGACGGACGACGTCCCCGTACAGCTCCAGCTGGTCCTGCAACCCGCTGACGAACACGGTGTCCGGCCCTTCGGCATCGCCTCGCGACCGGCCGGCGACCGGCGAGCACCCTGGGTCCGGCACGTCGGCGGCCGCGTCGTCCCCGCCACCGGCGAACCCGGGCACGACCCGGCCATGCCCCCGGCCGGACTACGGGAGGAGTGCGCCCGAGAGGCGGACGTGACCGACGCCTATACGGCCCTCGCGGCGCTCGGCATCGACTACGGCCCGGCCTTCCGCATGCTGGAGGGCGGCTGGGCTGGGCCGTCGGGGGCGCTGGGCAGGCTGGCGCGGACACCCCGCGCTGGGCATCTGGTGCACCCGGTCCTCATCGACGCGGCCCTGCACACCGCGGCGCTGGTGGGGGACGCCCTCAAGGGCAGGGCCTTCGTGCCGCGCAGGGCCGGGCGGCTGCGCGTCACCGGCCTGCGTACCGCGCCCGTCTGGTCGGCCTGCCGACTGCGCGCCGTGGACGACGACGCCGTCACCTTGGACGTCCGGCTTCTCGACGAGAACGAACAACTGCTCCTGGAGATCGAGGGGGTCGAGCTGGCCGCGCTGTCCACCCTGGACGGAGCGCTCTTCGAGGTGCGCTGGCAGCCCCGCCCCGCCGCACAGGAACAGCCGTCACAGAAGCAGCCGGCACGCGGACAGCCGGCACAGACGCAGTCCGCACAGCACCAGCCCGCACAGGACCAGTCCGCGCACGAACAGCCCGTCCCGGGCAGCTGGCTGATCCTGGCCGACGACACGGGCGTGGCCGACGGCCTTTCCCGCCGCCTCGGCGCCACCCCGCACGTGATCGCCCGAAAAGGCGGCGCCTACACCGTCGAAGCACCGGCACGGTACACCGTCGACCCGGGAGACCCGCAGCACTTCCTGCGGCTCCTCGACGAGGCGTTCGCCGAGGGACCGCCCGCGCGGGTGGTCCATCTCTTCGCCCTGGACGCCCCGGCCGTCGAATCGGCCGGGACGGCCGCGGACGCCGCCCTGCTCTGCTCCGTCAGCACCCTGAACCTGGTGCGGGCGCTCTCCGGACGCGCGTACCACCCGTCCCCACGGCTGTTCCTGATCACCAGGGGCAGCCAGGCAGCCGGTGGAAGCACGGAGGTGACGCACCCCCAGCAGGCCATCGGCTGGGGCTTCGGCACCGCCGTCGCCCAGGAGCACCCGGAACTGAACACCACCCTCGTCGACCTCCCGTCCCACGGAGGCGAGGACGCGCTGTGGACCCAGCTGCGGCACCCGGACGACGAACACCTCGTGGCCCTGCGGGACAACGGCCGTCTCGTACCGCGCCTCGTGCACACCGGACCTGACCAGGCCGGGACCGGAACGGTCCACCGCGACGGAACGTATCTGATCACCGGCGGTCTCGGCGGTCTCGGCCGGGTCGTCGCCGACCGCCTGGCGGGCCAAGGGGCAGGGCAGCTCGCCCTGCTGAGCCGCAGCGCACCCGACGCGGCCGCGGCACGCTGGATCGAGAGCCTGCGCCGGCGCGGAACCGCCGTCCGGCTCGTACGGGCCGACGTCGCCGACCGCGACGGACTGCGGGCCGCCCTCGACGCCCTCCGCGCGGACTGCGGCCCCGTGACCGGGGTCATCCACACCGCGGGCGTGCTCGACGACGCCACCCTGCACCACCTGACCCCGGAACGCATCCGGCGCGTGATGGCCCCCAAGGTGCTCGGCACCGCCCTGCTCACGGAGCTGGTACCCGAGGCGGAGACCCTGGTCCTGTTCTCCTCGGCCGCCGGGCTGCTCGGCTCGGCCGGACAGGGCCCCTACTCCGCGGCCAACGCCTTCATGGACGCCTGGGCGCACCACCTCTCCCTCGTCCGCCGGCCCGCCCTCAGCCTCGACTGGGGGACCTGGGCCGACATCGGCATGGTCGCCGGATCGGCGAAGCGCACCGCCGCGACCAGCGGTTCGGGCCTCGTCCCGTTCTCCCCGCAGCAGGGCGGCGAGATGTTCGACCGGGTGCTGTCCACCGCTCGCCGCCAGCTCGTGCCCCTCGTCCTGGACCGGGATGCCCTCGTCCGCGACCCGGACGCGGTGCGGACCCGCCCCCTCCTGCACGGCCTCGTCGCCGCACCCGTGGCCGCCGAGGCCGCCGCAGGAGTGCTCGGCGAGGTGCTGGCAGCCCGGACGGACGCGGAGCGGACCGGCCTCCTGGAGTCCCATGTACGGTCATCGGTGGCCGAGTTGACCGGGCGCGGCGCCGACGAGGTCGCCGCGACCGAGGGCCTGAAGGAGCTCGGGCTCGACTCCCTGATGATCGTCCGCCTGCGCAACACCCTCGGCCGTGACCTCGGTGTGGAACTGTCCGCGTCCGCCGTGTTCTCGGCGGCCGACATCCGCGGGCTCGCCGACGAACTGCACACCGCGCTGTCCGCGCGGAACACCGCCGCGGAGCCCGCCACCGGCAACACCTCCGGGAGCCGCCCCACGCCGGACACCGGCCGTGGACACCCCACGCCGGACATCGGCCTCGGACGCCCGGCGTCGGCCACAGACCCGGAGACCGGCCCGCACACGCCCGACGTCGAGCTGAGGTCCGCCACCCGCGACGTCGTCCGGCTCCTGCGCGCGGCCCAGCACGGCACCCCGAGCGCCGCGCACACGATCGGCCTCGCGTTCCGGCTCACCGAGCCGACCACCCGCGCCCGGCTCACGGACATCCTCACCCGCCTCGCGGGGCGGCACGCCGCACTGCGTACCGCCATCGTCAACGACACCGGCTCCGACCGGCGGATGAGAACGGAGAGGGCCCCGGCCCGTTCCCCGCTCCGATGGTCGAACCTGGCGCCCGACGCCGAGCTGGACACCGGTCACCGGCTGAGCGAACTGCTCGGCGCACCCTTCGACGTCACGACCGCACCCTTGTGGCGGTTCGAGCTGATCGACCGCGCCGAGGCGGGACAGACCCTGCTCCTCGGCGCGCATCACGCGGTCAGCGACCTTCAGTCGCTCCTGATCGTCGCCGCCGAGATCGACGCCGAGCTGTCCGGTACACCCCTCGGGGAGGGGGTCTCCAACCGTGACATCGACCTGCTGCTGGAGGCGCAGCCGACGTCCCCGCCCCCGCCCCCGTCGCGCACCTCGGCAGCGCCGCTGGACGCGGCGGCCCGGCGGGAGGAGTTCGCCGGAAGCCGCCGTCTCGACCTCACGCTCACACACCCCCGCCCGGCCGTGCGGTCGTTCCGGGCGGGCAGCCTCACCCTGGCGATACCCGACGGGCTCATGCCGCGTGTGTCGTCACGGGCGCGACAGCTCGGGATCACCTCGGCCGCCTTCTCCCTGGGCGTACTGACGGTCCTGCTCGCCCGCAGGCAGCAGCGCGACCGGTTCGTGCTGGCCGTCCCCGTGGACACCCGCATCCATGTCGACGCCCCCGATGCCGTCGGCTTCTTCGGGGTGCCCGTGCCCTTCCCGGCGCAGGCCGCGGCGGGGGAGCGGATCGAGGAGGTGCTGCGCCGCACCGACAGCCGGCTCGACCGGGTGCTGGCGAAGGGCGCCATGTTCTCCGACACCCTGGCCGTGCTCGCCGAGCAGGGGCTGCACCGGGAGAACGCTCCGATGGTCGAGGTCTACTTCAACTACATCCGGTCCTCTGCGAAACTCGACGCCCTGGAGATCCTGCCGGTCGGGACGGGGCACTCCGACCTCGACCTCATGATCATCATGACGCCGGACGCCGGTCAGCTCCGCTTCGACCACAACCTCGACATCATCGACGAGGCGGCCTGCGCCGCGCTCGCCGCCGACTTCCTCCAGCTCCTGGAGGAGGCGGCCGACGACCCGGCCGCCCCGGTCCGGCCGGAGCACCCGGCGGCGGGTACGAGTGTGACCGCGACCGCCCCACTGCCCGCCCGGCCCCGTACGCTCGCCGTCGCGGCGACCTTCGCCCTGGGGGACCTCCCCCTCCTCTGCGCGGCGGCCTGGGCCGCAGACCCGGCCGACGGGACGCCGAGCACCCCGCCCCAGGTCGTCGAGGCGCCTTACCACCAGGTGCTGGCGAGCCTCAAGGACCCGTCCGGGGTGTTCGCCGATCCCTCGGCGGAGATCGGGACCGTCCTGGTGCGGGCGGTCGACCTGGAACGGTTCGGTCCGGTGAACGACGAACTGCTCGACGAACTCCGCACGGCCTATCCGGACGCCCTGCGAGCCCTCGCGGAGCGGACGCGGCTGCCTCTGATCGTCGGGTTCCTGCCGTCCGGACGGCAGGAGGTCCGGTACGAGCGGTGGGAGCGGGACGTCGCCGCCGTGCTGTCGGACCTGCCCGGGATCGCGGTCCTGCGCCCCGAGGACTGGACCCGCCACCATGCCGTCGAGGAGCGGTTCGACGAGCGGACCGACACGCTGGCCCACCTGCCGTTCACCCCCGAGTTCCAGGCGGCCGTCGCCCTCACACTCGCCGAGACCGCCGCGACGGTCCGCCGTACACCGCCGAAGGTGATCGCGGTGGACGGCGACGAGACGTTGTGGAGCGGGGTGGCGGGGGAGAGCGGACCGGAGGGCGTGGACCTCGGCGGAGCCCGGGCGCTCCTGGCCCGGAGACTGCTGCGGTGGCGCGCCGCCGGGACCTTGCTGGTCCTGATCAGCAACAACGACGAAGCCACCGTACGGGCCGTCCTGGAGCGGCCCGACAGCGTGCTGCGGGCGGAACACTTCAGCGTGCTCGACGCCGGATGGGGCCGCAAACCCGACCGACTGGAGGCGGCCGCCCGGACCATGAACCTGGGACCGGACAGCTTCCTCTTCCTCGACGACAACCCGGCGGAGATCGCCGCCATGCGGTCCGCGCTGCCCGAAGTGCTCTCCGTGACCTGCCCGGCGGCCGGTGAACTCGAACCGTTCCTGGCTCGGTTGTGGCCCCTGATACCCGCTGCGGCCACGGCCGAGGACGGGCTGCGCGCGGAGTTCTACCGCCAGGAGCGGGCCCGCGACGCGGCCCGGGAACAGGCCGGGTTCGAGGAGTTCCTCGAACAGCTGGAGCTGGAGCTCGACATCCGTCCGCTGGCCGAGCCGGACGCTCAGCGGGCGGCCCAGCTCATCCGGCGTACCAACCAGTTCACGCTTCGCGAGCGGTCGGCCGACGGCGGCGACCTTCAGCGGTGGCGGGAGGACGGCGAGGTATGGACCGTCGCGGCCCGCGACCGGTTCGGCGACTACGGCCAGATCGGCCTGCTGGCGCTGCGTCAGGACGCCTCCCGCCTGGACGTCCTGGCCTGGCTGCTCAGTTGCCGCGTGCTCGGACGCGGCGTGGAGGAGCGGCTGCTCCAGTGGCTGGCCGACCGGGCCGAGACCCTCGGCCGCGCCACCGTGCGGCTGACAGCGGAGCCCACCCCTCGCAACCTTCCGGCCCGGCGCCTGATCGCGGCGCTCGGCGGCGGAGCCCCGGACGGCCCGGGCATCGAGGCCGAGACGACTCCGCGTCAGCTGCGGGAGTTCCGGTCCTGGCGGCAGTGATGACGGAAGGCAGCCCACACCGTGAGAGGCACACCATGGGGGAACTGAACGAGGACGCGTCGGCCCGCCGCCCGGGCACCGGGCAGCAGCGGACCGGCGAGCGGGCCGAGCGTGGCGGAGGCCCGCTCAGCGTGGCCGACCTGCTGGCCAGAGTCAGACCTGGCGCACAACCGGCGGACGCGGCGGACCAGGCGGGCCAGGAGGACCCGGTGCAGTCTCCGGCGGTCGGCGGCACGGGGGAGACGGAGCGGCTGGCCGGAGCCATCACCGCCGAGGCGGCCCGTCTGCTGCCGGGCGCGGAGATGGCACCCGACACCGACTTCTTCGACGCGGGCGGTACGTCGGTCGACGCCGTGGCGCTCGTGGCGAAGCTGTCCCGGGACCTCGGCCTGGAGCTGAGCCTCGACGACGTGTTCGCCGACGCCCGGCCCCGCCGCCTGGCCGAACGAGCGCTCCGGACGAACGGAATCCGGCCGCAGGCCGAGCCGATGCGGCATGAGCGAGCGGGAGCGCAGTCGGCGGAGCGAGACGCACAGCCGGTACGGATACCGGCGGACGGAGCCGAACCGCCGACGTCCGGCGAAGCGTCGCCGGCGGTCCCGGCGGTCCCGGCGGACGGAGCCGAACCGCCGGTGTCCGGCGAAGCGTCGCTGCCGGTCCCGCCTGAGCGTGCCGCGCCACCGCCCTCGCCCGAGCGAGCCACCCTGCCCGTACCGGTGGAGCGGGCCAAGCTCCCTGTGCCTGCGCCCGTGCCTGCGTCCCCTGTGCCTGTGTCTGCGCCTGTGGCGGCGTCTGTGCCGCTCCCGGTGCAGACCAGGAACACCACCCTGCCCGCCCCCGCATCCGCGCCGCCCGGAGCCGACGAGGACCTGGAGCTGATCCTCGCCGACCTGGCCCGCGCCGACGACCTGCCCTGGGTGCGTCGGCCGGAGCCCGCCGTGCCCCGCACGGTCCTGCTGACCGGGGCGACCGGGTTCCTCGGTGGCCACATGCTGCTCGATCTGCTGCGGCACAGCGAAGCGCACGTGTACTGCCTGGTGCGGGCCGCCGACGAGGAGGAAGGCACCCGGCGCCTCGGCGAGGCGCTCAAGCGCTTCGCCCTGCCGTGGTCCGGGGAGATCCGCAGACGCGTGACGGTCCTGCCGGGGGACATCCGCCAACCGCACCTCGGGCTGCCGGACGAACGCTGGGAGGCGCTGGCCGAGGGACTGGACGCCGTGGTGAGCGTGGCCGCGGCGGTCGACTTCCTGCGCGGCTACCGGTCGTTGCGCGCCAGCAACGTGCTCGGACCGCTGACGCTCGCGGAACTGGCGGCCGCCGGGCGGCCCAAGCCCCTGCACCACATCTCCTCCATCGCGGTCTTCAACGAGGTCGGCATCGAGTCCATGGGCGAGGACGACCCCGTCGCCCACATCGACGCCCTGGTCGCCGGATACGACAAGTCGAAATGGGCCGCCGAGGCGGTCCTGCGGCGGGCCCGGGAGCACGGGCTGGCCGTCACGCTGCTGCGCCCGGGAGGCATCGGCGGCCACACCAGGACCGGGGCCAGCAATCCCCAGGACCTCAGCAGCGGCATGATGTCGGTGTTCAGCCGGTTCCGTACGGTCCCCGCGTTCAGGTTTCTCAACGCCGCCCCGGTGGACTGGGTGAGCCGGGTGGCGGTGGCCGCGATCTGCGAACCCGAAGCCTGGGGCCGGACCTACCACCTCAGCGGCACGCCGAACTCCCTGGCGGACGTCGTCCACGACATGCGTTTCGGCGGCATGAACGTACGCGTCCAGGACTGGGAGGAGTGGCGGAACGACGTCGTGGCCCGGCTCCGGGCCGACCCCGTCCCCGAACTCGCATTCCTGGCGAGGGTCCTGGCGAGCCCCACCGCCGCGAAGCTCTGCGAGGCCTCGTTGACGGCGCCCGCGGCCACCGCCGAGCGCACCGACGCGTTCGTGGCCGATCAGAGTCTGCCGGCCTCGACCCGCTACGGCATGCAGGAGCAGCTGAGGACCTTCGAGAAGCTGTCCCGGGACGGTCTCGCCCGGCTCCCGGCCCGCACCGACCAGCCCTATCTGTGGTTCCCCGAGACCATGGAAGGGGCTCTGGGCCCGGTCGGGGGCGCCGCACGCACCCCGTGCTCGGCGGCGTTCACCCTGTCCATCGCCGGTATGTACCAGCTGGCCGAGGAGCGCCGGGTGGACGTCCGCGGGGAGATCTCCTGCCCGCTGCTGCACCCGGACCCCCTGGTGGTCGAGCACGGCGACCTGTGGGTCCGCCCCGAGGACGGCATCCCGCTCGACCACGGCCTGCGGCACCCGCTGCTGCGCTACCGGCTGCGGCTGTGCGACGCCGACGGCGGCCGGTGGTGGCTGGAGGGCCGGAAGTTCGCCCGGGCGCGGCGCGACCTGTGGCGGCAGACACGCGCGTTGACCGTGGAGATCGGCCGCGAGGGCGAACCAGCCACGCTGCACGGCGAGATCGTCGTTCCCACCGACAGCTACCTCCGGGATCAGGTCGACGGCATCCGGGTCGATCCCCGCCTGTCCGGCCAGGAGAAGCGGCTCGCGAAGATGACCTGGCTCACCTGGTTCGGCCTGGAGATCGGCCGCGGGATGGCAGGCCCGTTCGCCCGGGTCGGCGCCGACCTGCTCGACCTGCGCCGGAACCCGACCCCGAGGGAGCGCAAGCGATGACCCTGCGGCCTTTGTACGCGCGCCTCGACGGAGCGCACATCGAGGAGACGCCCTTCCGGGCGGACGACGGACTGCGGCTGGGGCTCACCAGGGTCCGGCCCGGCGTCCGCGAGGACCGGCCCGCGGTGCTGCTCCTGCACGGCCACACCGCGTCCTCGGACATGTTCCTGCTGCCCGAGACCCGCAACATGGTCGAGGTCCTGCTCGACGAGGGCTACGAGCCGTGGCTGCTCGACTGGCGGGGCAGCTGCCGACTCCCGTGGAACGAGACCGGCCACCGGTACACGTACGACGACGTCGCCCTCTACGACATCCCCGCCGCGGTCAGGCACATCCGCCGGGAGATCGGCGGTCGGCCGCTGTTCGCCGTGGCCCACTGCATCGGCGCGCTCTCGCTGTCGATGAGCATGGCCGCCGGGCTGGTGCCGGGTCTCGCGGGCGTGGTGGCGCAAGGGGTGTTCCTGACGCCCAAGCTGGCCGGCCGGACGTCGCTGAAGATGACGATGGCGGGCGAACTGCTCCGGTCCCGCTTCGACCACATCCCGGTGGACTTCCGCAAGGTCGGATTCTGGTCGCGCTACACGCCGCTGTTCGCCCTGGCGTCCAGAGGCGCCGACTGCCCCGACCCCACCTGCCAGATCCTGTGCAACTCGGCCTGGGGCGTGGGCGCTTCGCTGTACGTGCACGACAATCTGCACGACACCACCCACGACCGGCTGGCCCAACTCCTCGGCCCGGCCCCGTTGTGGATCCTGCCGCATCTGCGACGGGTCGCCCTGGCCCGCAGCATGGTGCGCTGGCACCAGAACGACGACCGCTACCGGGCACTGCCCGAGAACGCCCTGGACCACGCCGACCGGATCGACTGCCCCGTGCTGCTGATCTCCGGCAGCGAGAACGGCATGTGGCTGGACTCCCAGAAGCTCTGCCACCAGGTCCTCACGGCCCGTCAGCCGCAACTGGACGTGCGGTACACGGAGATCCCCGGCTACGGCCACCTCGACGCGTTCATCGGACGGGGCGCCGCGCTGGACGTGTTCGGGCACATCCTGGAGTTCCTCGACGAACACAGGTGACGACGCGCGACTGGACCCCGGAGGCCGAGACCTCCGGGGTCCAGTTCGCGCGTAAGGCTGGGGAGACGGGAGACGGGAGACGGGGAAGAACGGGAGAAGCGAGAGGAAACGGGAGAAGCGGGTGCCGGGAGGTCCGGCACGCGCCGCCCGGGGCGTCTCACGGGGTCGCGGCAGCCTCGGTGCCCGCCTCGGCGGCCCGGTCCGGCCCCTGCGCGACGAAGTCCAGGACGGTCCGGACGACATCGGGGTCGCCCAGGATCCGGCGGTGCCCGAGGGTGCTCGTCACGACGAGCCGAGCCTGATCGCCGAACGCGCCGGCGAGCCGGTGCCCCTGTTCCACCAGGATCCTGGGGTCGTCCTCGTCGTGCACGACCAGGAGGGGCATGTCCAGGGCCGTGACCGCGTTCACCGCGGAGAACGGCCGCTCCTCGACCGGCAGGACGGAGAAGAGGTTCTCCCCGACGCGCTCGCGCAGCAGCGCCTTGAGCCGGGGGCGCAGCGGGACGGCGGCACAGAACTCCTCGATCAGATACTCGAAGTCGCAGACCCCGCTGATGGTGGCGATCCGCTTCGCCTTCACCCCGTGCGCGAGGGAGAAGATGGAGCCCAGGGCGCCGAGCGAGTGCGCGACCACGGCCTCGAACTCACCGTACTGCTCGTGGAGTTCGGTGAGGATGTGGCGGTACTCCAGGATGGTGGTGCTGCGGCCGCTCGCGTCGCCGTGACCGGGCGCGTCGAAGGTGATGACGCTGTAGCCGCGCTCCAGAAGCCCGGGAACGAAGTCGGCGAACCGCGAGCCGCGCGACTGCCAGCCGTGTACCAGGAGCACGGGCCTCTCGCCGTCGCCCCAGCGGTAGACCACCGCTGACTTGCCGCTGACCTTCAGCCGTGTGGTCTCCGCCGTGCCGAACAGCTCCCGTTCGCTCGTCCGCATCCTGCTCCGGGCGAGCGGCATGTGGAAAAGGGCGTAGGCGCCCGCGCCCGCAAGCCGCCCCGAGACTCGGGAGGCGATGTTGAGCGCGGTGCTGGCAAGTGCCTCGGTGCGGGCCATGCTCGGAACTCCTCGGTCGGCATCAGGAGCGTGATATGTTAGCACGAACGGACGTGCTTTTATAAGAGCCGCAGCCGGCCACTCACGAGGGGAACGCCATGTCGGCCACCATCTGGTTCACGCCATGGAAGCCCGGCCCGGCAGGGGATCCCGCGTCCGGCGGCTCAGTGGACGGCGAGGCCGTCGTGAGCGTCACCGAGTTCACCCCGCACCGCCCGTGGACCGCGCCGGGCGTCACCGTCGCGGGAATCGCCCTGCGGCAGGTCTGGCAGGACCTCGAAGGCGCGGTCGGCCTCTGGCTGTGGGCGGACCCCCATCTGCTGCGCCCGCGCTCGGGCTCGGTCTCCGTGTGGCGGGCCGAACGGGACCTCCACGCCTTCGTGGCACGTAAGGACCACGGGAGGATCATGCGCTCCTACCGGGACCGGGGGAGTATGCGCTCGACCACTTGGCGGACCGAGCACTTCGACCGGGACGCCACCGAGGAAGCCGCACGCTCGCTGCTCTCGGGCCGCTCCGCCTGGCCGGCCTGACACCTCGGCGGCTGAGAGGCCCTGTGAGGCTGAGGGCCTTCGTACGGATGGCGGCCGCGGGTTGCGTACGGCGGAGGGGCCCTTGTACGGATGGCGGCTGAGGGTCGCGAACGGCGGAGGGGCCCTGGTGCGGATGAACGGATGAGGTTCGCGTACGGCGGAGGGGGGCGCCGGAGCCCGACGTTCCGCCGATGGCGCGCCCGCCCTACCCGGCCGTCTCCTTCAGCTGTACGTCCAGGGCGTCGAGCAGCCAGTCGTGCGCGGACCCCGAAGTCGGTTCGGGGCGGCCGCCGGGAGCGCTGATCACCTCGGCGGTCAGCTCCCAGTACCGGTCGATGCGCGGATCGGCCGCGAGCCGGCCCGCCAGAACGCGACGGAAACCCGGACTGTCGTGGGTGCCGTACGTGCTCGCGTACGCGTCCACGAAACCGTCCAGCGCCTCACCGGGCGCAGGCTTGGCACCCCGCCGCATCTCCCCGCCCGCCAGCCCGTAGGCCTCGGCCAGCCCCGCGTACAGCACCGCCGACGCGCGGGCCCCCGCGCCGCGGTGCGCCCGGGGCTGGCAGGGGCCGCTGCCACGGTCCCCGCACGGACGGGTCACGAAGGCGTGCAGCCGGGCGAAGGCGAGGACCTGCGCAGGCCGGGGGTCCTCGGGCGGCTGCGGCACCGCCGCCTCCAGAAACGCGCTGACGGACCGGGCGGGCATCCGGGGCGGCAGCCACGCACGCCAGAAACGGGCCAGGGACGCGGTGCTCGGCGGGGCGGCGACCGCCCCCACCAGCCGCAGCCGGGCGGCCCGTTCGGCGGCCGGGCACTCCTGCACCAGCCGGAGCGCGGCCTCCCGCCAGCGCAACGCCGCGAGCTCGGAGCCCAGGGCGCGCAGCCGACCGGCCACGGCGTCCTCCAGAGCGCTCCCCGCCCCGACCCGTTCAGCCTGCTGTCCGTCAAGGATGCGGCGCACGTCGGGAAGCGGCAGGTCGAGGCCGCGCAGGGAGCGGATCATGCTCAGCCGGTCCACGGCCTCCGGGGCGTACCTGCGGTGCCCGCCCGCACTGCGGGACGCTTCCGGCAGCAGTCCGCTGTCCGAATAGAAACGGACGGTCTTGACGCTGACGCCCGCGTGCTCGGCCAGTTCACCGATGGTGCACAGGCCGTCGTACGACGAGAACACTTGAACCTCCCTCAGGGGGAGTTCCTACGGTACCGGCGAGCGCTGCCGGAGATCGGGCCGGTATGCGGGAGACAGCGTGACGAGGAGGGGCCATGGCCGTATTCATCCTGGTGGCAGGGGCTTTCACCGGCCCGTACGTATGGCGGGACACAGCCGCGCGACTGGCCGCGGACGGCGCCGAGGTGCACACGGTGGCGCTTACCGGACTGGGCAGGCGCCCCGAGGATCCCGGCGCGGTCGTCAACCTGGAGACCCATGTCGTGGACGTGCTGGCGGTGATCGACGCAGTGGAAGCGAAGGCGGATGCGGAGGCGGATACGGATAAGGAGGCCCGGGAGGGAGCGGAGCCGGGCCGGGAGATCGTCCTCGTCGGTCACGACTACGGCATCCACCCCGTGCTGGGCGCGGCCGACCGGCGCCCGCGGTCGATCGCCCGGATCGTCCACCTGGACGCGGGGATGCCGCAGGACGGCGTCCCGGCGCTGGCCGCCGTACCCGACGGGCGCCTGCGCGAGGAACTGGCCGGGGGCGGAGGTCGATCGACCGGTGAGCTGCCGCCCCCGGCCCGGGACGATTGGTCGCGCTGGGGGAGCACCGCGGGGCTCTCCGAAGCGGCGCTCGACGGGCTGACCGCCCTCGCGGCTCCGCAGCCGCTGGGCACGCTGCTCCAGCCGATGAGACTCACCGGAGCCGTGGCGGCAGTGCCCGTGACCGGCGTGCTGTGCACCGGCAACGGACCGGGAATCGAGATGCTCCAGATGAGGGTGGACCTCGGCGAACCGGCCCTCCAGGCGCTGGCCGGGCCACGGGTGACCTTCTTCGAACTCCCCACGGGTCACTGGCCGATGCTGTCCTGCCCGACGCGGCTTGCAGAGGTTCTCGCGGAGGCGGCGGCGGGCGGGGGCCACCGGCTGACCACCGCCGACGCCGCCCGCCCGCCCATCTGCGCCCGTTCCTCCTCGACGTACCCGAACGCCCCCGCGAACGGACCGGGAACACCGACCTCTACCTGCCGGACGGCCCGGGGCCGCACCCTGCCGTGGTGTTCGTGCATGGTGGCCCGGTGCCCGCCGAGGCGCGGCCCACCCCTCGGGACTGGCCGACCCTGAAGGGGTACGCACGCCACGTCGCCGGGCTGGGAGCCGTGGGGGTGACGCTCGACCACCGTCTGCACGCGGTGACCGACTACGAGCGGGCGGCCGCGGACGTGGCCGACGCGGTGGAGCGGGTGCGGGCCGACCCCCGGGTGGACGCGGACCGGCTCGCCCTGTGGTTCTTCTCCGGCGGGGGCCCGCTGGTCGCGGAATGGCTGACGGCGCGTCCGGCATGGCTGCGCTGCGTGGCGGCGAACTATCCGATCCTGTCGCCGCTGCCGGGCTGGGGGCTGGCGGAGCCCCGCTTCCATCCGGTCCGGGCGGTGGCCCATGCCGGGCAGCTGCCGGTGGTGCTGGTCCGAGCGGGACGCGAGAGCGCCGTGATCGCCGCGACGGTCGAGGAGTTCCTGAAGGAGGCCGAGCGCTGCGGGGCCAACGTCGAGGTCATCGACGTGCCGCAGGGTCGTCACGGCTTCGAGACGCTCGACCCGGCCGACGACGACGCTCGCAAGGCCGTGCACCGCGCCGTGGCCGCGGTGCTGGCCCGCCTGACGGCTACGGCTACTCGATGACCAGCTCGACGTCGATGTTGCCCCGCGTGGCCTTGGAGTAGGGGCAGTAGGCGTGGGTGGCCTCGACCAGCTTCTGGCCGGCCTCGCCCGCGAGGGAGTCCGGCAGCTCCACGCGCATGACGACCGCGAGGCCGAAGCCGTCGCCGTCCTTGCCGATGGAGACCTCGGCGGTCACGGAGGCGTCCTTGGTGTCGACCTTCAGCTCGCGCCCGACCGCCGCCATCGCGCTGGCGAAACAGGCCGCGTAACCGGCGGCGAAGAGCTGCTCGGGGTTGGTGCCCTTGCCGTTGCCGCCGAGGGCCGGGGGCAGGGCGAGGGGCAGGTCGATCTGGCCGTCCGAGCTCACGGCCCGGCCCTCGCGGCCGTTGGCGGTGGCGGCGGCGGTGTACAACGCGTCCATGGGTGACCCTCCTCTGGAGCTGCGACCGGAGTGATCGCGGCGACTGCCATAAAGATTGCACACAACTCAGTTGTGTGCAACTGACTGGCGTGGTCGGCGGTACGCTGGTTCCATGACCGCTGCCCCGAAGGCGCCCGCTACCGCGAAGGCCTCGACTCCCGACCCCTCCGACGTCCCCGACCTCTCGGCGGTCCCTGACGCGGAACTGCTGCGACTGGACCACCAGGTCTGCTTCTCGCTGCATGCCGCGTCACGTGCGTTCGGCGGCTTCTACCGGCAGGCGCTCAAGGACCTCGGCCTCACCTACTCGCAGTACCTGGTGATGCTGGTCCTGTGGGAGGAGGGCCCGCAGCCGGTCAAGGCCATCGGGGAGCGGCTGCACCTGGATTCCGGGACGCTCTCGCCGCTGCTGAAGCGACTGGAGGCGGCCGGACTGGTCCGGCGCGAACGCAGCCGTGAGGACGAACGCTCCGTCCTGATCGACCTCACCGAAGACGGCACGCAACTGCGTGACCGGGCCCTGCCCGTGCCCCGGGGCGTGCTCGCCGCCACCGGCCTGTCGGTGGAGGAGGTGCTCGGACTGCAGGAGGTACTGGGCCGTCTCACGGCGACTCTCGGGAAGGCCGCCGACGCCTACTGAGCGACCGCGGCGCGGATCGCTGGGAGAGCGAGGGCACGCGGGAGGCTCTCGTCGCAGGTCGCGGTGGGCTGTTGGCGCGGTTCCCACGCGACATGCCCGTCCAGGTACGTACGTGGGGGCCCGCCCAAGAACACGGTCGCCATGGTCGGTCTTCGTTGCGCCGACGCGATGAGCGAGGTGCGGCAGGCGTATCGATGGATCACCGACCACCGGACGGCCTGGAACGAGCCTCGCCCTGACGGCGCACCCCGGGACCGCCAGGCGAAGGCCGCCTTCAGGTGCTGTGGCCGAGGTCCCAGGTGGTGATGGTCCGGTAGTGGATGGGCCCGGGGCCGCGGCCGGTGTTGCTCCCGACCAGGTGGAGGTGCCCGGCCTGCCAGGTGTGGCCGGAGAACGAGGTGAGCGTGGCGGCGGCTTCGACGGCGGTGGTGTGGTCGCCCCGGCGGGAGCGGGCGAGGGTGAGGTGGGGTCGGAGCGGCCGCTCGGGGAAGCGGACGCCGCAGCCCCTGACAGCCGCGCGTACGTCGTCGGCGAGCCGGTGGAGCTCTTCGAGTTCCCCGGTGATCCCGCTCCACAGGACCCGCTGGTCGAAGTGACCGCCGCCGTGCATCGCGAGTCGTAGCGGCTGGTGCTGTGCGGCCAGTCGGGCGAGCGGAGGCATGAGGGGCGGAACGGCGGTGACGGGGACCTCGCCGAGGAAGGCCAGGGTGATGTGCCAGTCCTCGACGCGGTTCCACCGCATGCGGGGGTAGGCGTCGCAGGCCGGGCGCAAGGCCTGTGCCAGCTCGTCCTTCGCGTCGTCGGGCGGGGCGAGCGCGAGGAACACGCGGGTTGTCGAGGTCCGGGCATGGACGTCTGAAGGGGGGCCGGCCGGGGCGTCGGGCGGTTGGTTCACCTGCCGTACCGTACGTGCCGACCGTCCCGGGCGGTCGTGCGGGTGGTGGCGGTGCGCGACGCGATCATGGACGTCAGCTTCCTCAGGGCAGGACAGGACAGGGCAGGGCAGGACAGGACAGGACGGCGCAGGGCAGGGGCGGGTCACGTCAGGCCGCGGCGCGATGGGTCCGGCGTGCGACTGGCGGAAGGGGCTGCCCGTGCTGCCTCGCGGCGAGCTGGCGGCGTGGGGCTACCGGCGGGTCACCCGGTAGATGCCGTAGGTGAGGGCGAGGATGAAGTCCACGGCCACCCAGAGCCCCACAATGAACCCGACGCCGATGGCGGCACCGACGTCATGGGCGTCCTCGCACAGTTGCAGGTCGTCGCCGGTGAGGCCTTGGCATTCGGCCGGTGTTCCGCTGACCGCGGCCATACCGGTGACGATCCAGACGATGAAGAGGATCTGGACGGCCAGAAAGACCCAGAAGAAGACGCGGCGCTTCCTCCGGCTGGGCGGGGCTGCTCCCGGGGGCGCCGGGCCGCCTGGAGGCGCGCCTTGTTCCCAGTGGGGGGATGGAGGCGGTTCGGGCTCGGGCTCGCCACCCCAGCGTCGCTGTGCCGGGTCCATGATCGGCCTTCCGCGGATCTCACTTCCATGGTGCGCCTGGATCCTTCGCCCGGCCTCCGGGGGAGCACGGGCGGTGACCGGCTGACGGTGATCAGCCGCACTCCGAAGCCGAGCGACGGGACGCCCCACCGCCCGTACCATGGCCCCCGCCCGGTGGGGGTCGGGTGGGCGGTCACCCGACCCGTGTTGTTCACTCACGGACTCGGCCTTGAGCCCGAGTCGTACGCCCCGTACCTGGACGTCGACTTCAGCCCGCTTCGGGGAGACGATCCGGCGCCCGGCACGGACGGCTGCGGCCAGGCGGCTTGATCACGGAGAGGGCCCGGTCTCGCCGGGCGGCATCAGCTGACCGGCGAGACCGGGCCCTGACAGCGTCGCGGGGGTGGTGTTGGCTCTACTTGGATTCGATTCGGCCGAGCGGTTTGGGGTCGGCCGTCAGCGCGTCACGGGCCGCTTGCCAGGCAGAGTCCGCGGGGTAGAGCTGGGTACGGAGGTAGGCCCAGGTGAGCCGTCCGATCGCGGCGACTCGCTCGGGATTCTCGTCCGTGGTCTCGGCGACGTCGTATCCGGAGACCCCGCCGAGCCCGTGCTCCGCGTCGAACAGGGTGAGCAGGGCCTTGGGGCCCGGGGCCAGGACGTAGGGATCGGTGTGCCAGTCCGGGCCCTGGACCGTCAGGAAAGCGGAGTCGTCCTTGTCGCCGGCGACCACGAGCGCGGGCGTGGTCATCTCGGAGAGGTCCGTGGTCAGGAGGAACGAGTAGTTCTCGACCGTGAACTCGGTGAGGGCGTCGCCGCCCCGCCCGGGTGCGGCCAGCAGCACACCCGCTTTGATCCGGGGCTCGGCCAGGTTCACTTCCGTTCCGTCGTGGGGGTCGGTGAGCCGGGCACCCAGGAGCAGGCTCGCGGTGTGCCCGCCCATCGAATGCCCGGCAACGGCGACCTTGCTCCGGTCCAGGCGCCCGGCGAGCTGGGGGACGGCGGCCTCGACCACGTCGAGCTGGTCGAGGATGCGCGTCATGTCCTCGGCCCGTGAGCGCCAGTGCGGGGGCGCGCCAGGGGTGTCGGGATTCAGGCTCAGTGTCCTGGAGTCCAGATGGGTGGGCTGGATGACGGCGAAGCCGTGCGCCGCCCAGAAGTTGGCGAGGGGGGCGTAGCCGTTCAGCGAGGAGAGATTGTTCGAGAAGCCGAGGCCGTGCGAGAGGAGGATGACCGGCAGCCCGGTCCCGGTCACCGGGGCGGAGACGCGCACGTGAAGGTCCACGGCTCGGCCGGGAGCCGGTAGGACGACCGGGCTGACCGAGAGGACTGGAGTGGGCGAGCTGAAGGTGTCGGCCAGGTAAGTCGATTCACTCATCACGCATATTTCCCTTCAATGGCCTCTGCCGCGTCGGCTCATGCAGCCGGGCAGCGGGCGAGACAGGGGCAGAGGTGCCCTGCTTCAGCTATTCTGAAGCGGAGCGTCGTTCCGTTTAATATACGGAACAGCGTTCCGTTTCGTCAATGGCGGCCGGAAGGAGAACGTGGTGGCCACTACAGGCCAGTCCAGGGGGGTGTCGGCGCGCAGCAAGCGGGCCGACGCGGTGCGCAACCAGCAGACGCTGCTCGAAGCTGCCGCCGAGGTGTTCGTCAGCTCCGGCGTCGACGCGCCCATCCGGGAGATCGCGGCCAGGGCCGGCGTCGGGATGGGAACGATCTACCGACACTTCCCGACGCGCGCGGATCTCGTCATCGCCGTCTACCGCCACCAGGTCGAAGCCTGTGCCGAGGCCGGTCCGCACCTGCTCGCCAGTGCCGGCTCCCCGCTCGCGGCGCTCCGCCAATGGGTCGACCTCTTCGTCGACTTCCTGGTCACCAAGCACGGACTCGCGGGAGCGCTGCAATCGGACAGCGGCGGCTTCGACGCACTCCACACCTACTTCCTCGACCGCCTGGTGCCCGTCTGCACGCAACTGCTCGACGCCGCAGCCGACGCCGACGAGATCAATCCCGGTACGCAGGCCTACGAACTGATGCGCGGCATCGGCAACCTCTGCATCGGGCACGACAGCGACCCCCGCTACGACCCCCGCCGATTGATCGACCTGCTCCTCCAAGGGCTGCGGCGACCGCAGTCCCCTTGAAGGGGACTGTTCTACCGAGACCGTGGCCAGTTCGCGGTTGGTCAGCACCGGCAGGGCCCTGACCGGGGCGGTTGCCGACTTCGGATCGGTGCGGTCCTTGGTGAGGACGCGCCCCGGTCCTTCAGGTGGGCGAAGCCGTGCTCGCCCGGGGTGCGGACTGTGCCCAGCACGGTGTTCGACAGTTTCTGGTCGGCGGCCAGGGGCCCGTCGTCAGGGGGCGGTTGCGGGCGACCTCGTGGCCGGTGATCACGGCCGGTCGGGGTCCGGGTCGTGGTTGTCGTCGAGGCCGATGAACCCCGGTTTGGCGATGGCGCCGAGGCCGGTCGCGCGCAGATGGGCGGTGAGGTTGTCGTGCCGACAGGTGGTGACTTCCGAGGTGCGTCCGGGCCGGGCCGGGGAGAGCCGGAGGAGTCGGCCACGATCGTCGGGGAGCTCCGCGCGGCGCGTGGTGATCCGCTCATGCACCCCGGGGTCCGCCATGCGCCGGGTCGTACCACCGCAACCCGAGAGGGCGGAACAGAAACCGGAAACCCGCACCTGCCAGACCATCCACGCCCCAGGCTGCCGCCCAACCGAGCAGCACCGGCGTCAGGCCGTCCGGATCCGGTCCCGCACCTCCGGCCACACCTCGAACCCGGCCGCCTTGTACGTGGCGACGCCGCCGACGTTGGAACTCGGCGTGCACACGCGTACGCTCGACGAGCCCATCTCCCGCAGCGCGGCCGCCCCGGCCAAGGTGATCGCCCGGCCGTAGCCGCGACCACGGTGGTCCTCGTGGACGCCCATCGGCTCGACCAGCCCCGGCTTCCCCGGGCCGGCCGACCACACCGTCACCACCGCCGCCACGTTTCCCTGGTCGTCGTAGGCGCCCAGGCAGCGGGCGTCGGCGTAGAACGGTCCCGCCGACATCGCGTGCCAGTACTCGCGCGTAGGCCGCGAGGTGTTGAACGCCGACCGCAGGACGTCAGCGAAGTCCTGCGCCTGCTCCGGGCCGATCGACTTGATCCGCACGCCGGGGCCCTCCACCGGCTCGGTGAGGTCGCGGAAGAGCGGCGTCCACGGCTCGTCGACGCCCCAGCCCTCCTTGCTCAGCAAATCGTGGACCAGCAGTCTCAGCGGAGCCTCGACGGACACCGCTCCTTCCGGCAGCACGCCGCGCTCAGGGAGCGAGAAGTCCTCGACAAGCCGCCCCGCCAAGTCCTCGTCCTGGTATGCGTCCGGAGCGACCGTCATCCGCACCAGCGTCGGCGAGTCGAGCATCCCGACCGCGAGAATCCGCCCGTCCCGACTCCAGGTCCGAATCGCCGCGGCCGTCCCGGCCGTTCCGAACCGGTAGTTCCAGCCGATGTCCCCGGAATGCAACTGCATCGGCGCTTCGTCGTACTGCCACTCCCGCAGCGAGGCCATGGCCTCGCGTACCCCGTCGACGGTCGGCGTACCCAGCACAATCGTCATAGCCGGGATCAGACACTCCATACCGAAGGTCCGCAACCGATTAACCGGGCGGTCCGCTGCTCCCGCAGTGGACCGACCAACAGCTTCTGCTCCCGCAATAGCCCAGCAGCCTTCCGCGCCCCCATTCCGCGCGGCGCGCGGTGATCCGCTCATGCACCTCGGGGTCCGCCATACGCCAGAGCGTACGAACGTAACCCGAGACGGCAGGCGAGAAGTCGCAGAACCCGCACCCGCTGCCAGACGATCCACACCCCAGACTGCCGCCCACGACCAGCACGAGTACGCCAAGGACAACGCACGCCAAAACCGTGACCAGCACCTTCACGATGCACACCGCTCCAGTGGCGGTGTCACCTCTGGGGGTGCGCCAGGCCGCTTCCCGCCTGTAGGGACTGTAAAACGTTCGGGGTAATTCCCGACGGCTGGTACCAGCGGCTGCGCGACGCCTGCCTCGCCACGAAGGCCGGCCTCGGCGTCGCCGCCGATCTCGCCCCAGCCGACTTCCTCGCCGCAACGGACGGCTACAAGAACCGAGACCGGAGTTGACCATCGTCGTCTCGACGGTCAAGGCGACGGTGAAGGGCGGGTCGGGCCAGCTGAGCGAACGGCCCCGGGGAGAGGGGCGGCGGCCGCTCGCCAGCACGCTTCCGAACACCAGGAACGCCCGATGCGAGCAAGATCGTCAGTGGGGCCGCTGAGTATGGCGTGATGACTCACGCCATACCCGTGCCGCTGCCGTCCGTGCTCGTTGACCACCACGCCAAGGAGCGCACAGCCCTCAAACGGCAGTGGCAGCCGACGAACTGGCACTGGGTCGACAGCACGGCCGAACTTCACCGCCTCTGAAGTGCACAGCGCGGTTGGCGGCCCGGGCCACGGGATGCCGCTCTGGCACACCTTCGTCGCCCCCTTCCCCCCCCGGAGCCCGCCGAGCAGGAGTTCCTCCAGCAGGTCCAGGAGTGGGCCCAGCGCGAGAGCGTTCACCAGATGGAGCGGAGCAGCAAGCCCCAGACCCTCGGCTACAGCCTCAACGACTCCCCGGCCGGCCTGGCCGCATGGGTCTTCGAGAAGTACGAGTCCTGGTCCGACGGGGACGCCACGACCGCACTGGGCACCGACGCCATCCTGGACAGCCTCACCCTGTACTGGGTGACCCACACCGGACCCACCTCGGTGCGCTGCGACTACTTCGAGAACTTCACCACCGTCTCGGGGAGATCCTCTGCCAGCCCCCGGCCACCGTGCCCGCACGCCTACGACAGGCATGACAACCGGCAGGCCACCATCGACGCCTACGGCACCGAGACCATTCCCGCGATCAACGCCTGATGTGGGCCGTCGAACCTTCGTGCGACCACCAGGACGTGGTGCCGGTACCGAAGTCAGCAGCGAGCGAGTTCCGCCGGTCGCTGTCCGCTGCTGCCGGTGCGCCTTCTGAGATCCGGTCCATGGTGGACCCCGAGACCCTGGAGCGGGCGCCTGCACCGATGCACCGTACGGCGGCTTCCTCGCCGTCGGCCCATGCGCGAGCGGCGGCCCGGAAGCGGTAGACCCACTCCTCGGCCACCTTGGTCTCTGTGAGGGAGACGGGGGACAAGGGCGCTTGGCTCGGGTGTCGGTGCCTCGGAAGTTGACGGTCCCCTTTGGGAGGTGATCGAGCACCGTTTCGCCCCGGTTGTCGTACGGCTAGTGTGGCGCCGTGACAGCAGTGAGCGGGGGAACAGTCGGGGGCCGTTACCAGCTGGTGGAGCTGATCGGCCAGGGGGGTATGGGCCGGGTGTGGCGGGGGCGGGACCAAGCCCTTGAGCGGGACGTGGCGGTCAAGGAGGTTCTGCTCCCACCGGGCATCGCGGGCGCAGAACGGGACCAGTTCCTGGAGCGCATGCTGCGCGAGGCACGTGCCGCCGCGCGGCTCAACCATCCCGGCATCATCACCGTGCACGACGTGGTCGAGCACGAGGGCGCTCCGGTCATCGTCATGGAGTACGTCACCGGAATCTCGCTGGGCGGACTGATCGAGCGGGACGGCCCGCTGCCGATGCGGCGGGTCGCCGAGATCGGTGCGGCGATGGTGAAGGCCCTGAGGGTGGCCCATGCGGCCGGCATCATTCACCGTGATCTCAAGCCGGACAACGTCCTGTTGATGGGTGACCGGGTGATCATCACCGACTTCGGCATCGCGCACGTGGCCGACGCGACCACGGCGCTCACCCGCACCGGCGGGATCATCGGCACCCCCGCCTACATGGCCCCCGAGCAACTGGAGGGAAGGCCGCCGACCCCCGCCAACGACCTGTGGTCGCTCGGCGCGACGCTCTATTGCGCGGTCGAGGGCGAGACGGCGTTCAGCGCGGACACGTTCAGCGCTCTCTGCGTCGCAGTCGCCGTCAAGGAGCCGCGCCCAGCAGTCCGGGCGGGCGCGCTCGGGCCGGTGCTTGCCGCGCTGCTGACCAAGGACCCGGGCGGGCGAGCCACCGCAGAGCGGGCACTCACGGCACTGGAACGGGTCGCTCGCAGGGGGGTGGCTGTGCCGACGCCGACCGAGGTGGATCCAGCGCTGCAGTCGGTCCCTGGCGGACACGGTGTGGCCTACCCGACGCCACCGTCGCAGGTGCTGCCGCAGGACGCGCCGCCCGGCGACGGTCTGCACGCACAGCCGACGGCACCGGCTCCGCGGGGTGGCTCCGAGCCTGACGGGCAGGCCGGGGCGCGATGGGGCGGTGGCCTTGTCGTGGCGGTGCTGGTGCGCTTCATCGGCTGCGCGGTGGCCCTGGCGTTGACGGGGATCTGGAAGCAGTGGCAACTCGGCCTCGCCGACCACGTGGTCCTGGCCACTGTCAGTACCGTTGGCCTGGTCTCTCTGGTCAACGCTGTGCCGCTGCCCCGTTGGCACCCGGCCGTGGCCTGGGCGGTCTTCACCGTCGCGCTCAATCCGGTCCTGTTCTTCGTCGTCGGGGAGTTCCTCCTGCCCGCGTTCACCGATCCCATCGGCACCGGCTTCAGCCCCCGCAACATGCTGATCATGGGCACTGTGTCCTGGCTCCTGTGGTGGCAGGTCCCCAGCGGCCGCCGCACCTGACGGGACATCGAGACGACCTTGGAGGGTCGTCGGGCCAGTCGTATTGCGCCCTCAAGCCCTGCTCCGCGACCACGGCGACATCGAGGCACCGAACGGCAGCGGTGCCCTCAGTTCTACAACCACCAGCTCTGCGCGCACTAAGAAGTCATCTCATTTGGTGAGTCGGCGGTAGCAGATGAGAGTGCAGGCGATGCTGGTGAAGGCGAGGAAGTGGTTGGCTTTGCGTTCGTAGCGGCGGTGGAGTCGTTGGCAGCCGGCGAGCCAGGACATGGTGCGCTCCACGGTCCAGCGGTGGCGGCCCAGCCGTTGCGAGGACTCGATTCCCTTACGGGCGATGCGGTGGGTGATGCCGCGTTCGCGTAACCATCGTCGCAGGTGGGCGTAGTCGTAGCCCTTGTCGGCGTGGAGTTTGCCGGGCTTGCG
>NZ_JBVIPK010000018.1:106988-128347 GCF_055577965.1 Streptomyces sp. NPDC033165 | reverse complement strand
CCCCCCCCCCCCCCCCCCCCCCCCCCCCCCCCCCCCCCCCCCCCCCCCCCCCCCCCCCCCCCCCCCCCCCCCCCCCCCCCCCCCCCCCCCCGCCGCCCTGGAACGGGCCCGCTGGCCGCTGCCCACGATCGCCGCCCTGGCGGGTGTCGGTGGCGCCGCTACCGGACTCCTCGCCCTCCTCCGCTGACTAGCCCTGGCCCCCCCTGCCCTCGCGGCGGTTGGGGCTCTTCGTCATGCCTGGGGCTGCTCGTCCCGGGCTCGCAAGGCCTCCTGCCGGGCGGCGAGCGCTGCTTCCAGTCTGGGGCGCCGGGTCAGAAGGTTCTGCCATTCCTCGTCCGTCAGTGCGGCCCGGATTAACCCGGCTTCCCACTGCGCGAACTCGCTGATGATCTCCATGGCCGGAGAGCGACGCCGAAGGGTGCCGGTTACCCCTCCGGGTGCCGCACCGCCTTCTTCACGGCCATCTCCAGCTCCAGCCGCGACGGCCCGGCTGCTGCCGGGTGGTCTCGGTACGCCGCCTGCACCGCGGTTGCCGTCGCCACGGTCAGGGCGCCCGCCTGCTGCTCAACCCACGCGGTGCACTCCAGCTCGATCAGGTGCGGAGGGATGTCAATGTCAGCCATGGCCGAGGTCGTATGGCTCGCTCGCGCCTTCTCGCGTTCCGGCCCACCGGTGCGCTCCTGACGGCAACATGGAGCCGTACAGCCGTAGAAACTCGCGCAATTCCCGACCAGCGGAGGCGGCCATGACCCTACGTTTCATCGCAAAGGACCCGGAGACGAACGGCGACCACTGCCCGAGCGTCTGGTACGACGACGAGGCGCAGGAGTTCGTATTCCAGGGATGGAAGGCGGGCGCGGCGCTTCAGGCGAAGTGCCTGGATTCCGGCCCGATCCCGGAGAACGAGGCAGTCGTACGAATCCCCGCCCGCATGGCCGAGGCCCTGAAGGAGGCGCTTGATGTCGCAGCGCGGACTGCCGCCGTTCGCTGAGCTCTTGGCGCATTGCACTACGTCCGCCGTGCACCTGGAGACGCGGGACGTCTACGCGACCGACGTCGAGGACCAGGACCTGAAGGCCTGGCGCGCGGGCGAACTGGCGCCCGTCTCCGACCGGTCGGCGTGGTGGGGCTGGTTTCACGATGCTGTGGCCGACGCCGTCGCACGCGGTGTCGCCGTCCAGCGAGCTCGTGTCGTCAGCCTGCCCGCCACGGAGTACATCCACTTCGAGCACGCGTGCACGCCACGGAACCTCGCCGCCGGCGAAGATGTGCGCTGGCTGGTGCGCGACCAGGCGCTCGGGCTGCTCCTGCCAGCGCACGACTACTGGCTCTTCGACGGCGAGCTTGTCAGGTGGCATCACTTCGCCGGGGACGGCACGCACCTGCGTGACGAGCTGGACGAGCGCCAGGTGTCGGCGGACCGTGCCGGGCAGGCCTTCGCGGCGGTCTGGGACCGGGCCGTACCGCACGCGGAGTTCGTCCTCGACTGATGTCGGCCTCCTCGTCAGCCCGCGTCCAGGAGGCGCGCGACCGGATCGCGTTCCGGCTGCGCGGCCTTCGCTCCGACGCGGGCCTGACGGGGCAGCAGCTGGCGGAGGTCACCGGCTGGCAGGGCTCGAAGGTCTCGCGCTTGCAGAGCGGCCGATCCCAGCCCAGCGACGATGACATCCGAGCGTGGTGCCGGGCGTGTGGGGCGGAGGACGAAGCCGCGGACCTCATCGCGTCTGCCCGCCAGGCACAGCAGATGTACACGGAGTGGAGGCGCGTCCAAGGGCGCGGCCTCAAGGGCGTGCAGCAGGCCCGGACGCCCCTGTACGAGCGCACCGAGGTCATGCGGGTGTACAGCTCCAGCGTCATCCCCGGGATGCTCCAGACACGCGCGTACGCCGCCGCGCTGCTCTCGGAGATCGCCCGGTTCAACCGGACCCCGGATGACTCGTCGGCGGCCGCCGAGGCCCGGGTAGAGCGGTCTCGGGTAATCCGGCGCGCGGGCCGCCGCTTCCCGATCCTGATCGAAGAGTCCGTCCTGCGGCGACAGGTCGGCAGCACGGAAACGATGGCCGAGCAGCTCGGTTACCTGCTCCAGGCGGCCGCCCTGCCGACTGTGACTCTCGGCATCGTGCCGTCGCGCGCCGTGCCCATGTGGCCTCTGGAGACGTTCACGATCTTCGACGAGGAGCAGGTCGGGGTGGAGCTGCTGACGGCGGCGATCACGATCACGACGCCGTCGGAGGTCGCGCAGTACCTGGCAGCGCACGAAGAGCTCAGCGCCGGGGCGGCACATGGGCCAGCGGCATTGCGGCTGATTGCTCGTGCGGTCTCCGAGCTCACGTAGAAACCGATAGAAACTCTCCACCGGGCTCGTCTCGCCAGCCCTACGGTCGGCGTATTCCTCACCGACTGCGACGGGGGGCTTACCCGTGATGACGATCAAGGTGTACGAGGTGAACGGCGACGGGGTCACCCGCGTCGTGCGCGAAGAAGCGGAGGTCGTTCCGCTCGCGCGGCCGGAAGCCTCCCACCAGTTTCCTGCCTGCGAGTGCATGCGATGCGCGGAGGCGGCGCGGTGAGGCCCGTCGCCGAGCGCGCGCGTCCGGACGAGGCGTACCGAGCGCTTCTCGGCCACACCATGGCATGCGCAGCCTGCCGGGCCGCCGGAGGCCCCTGCCCGACCACCGCCCGGCTGACGCGTGCCTGGCGCAAGGGCCGCCGGTGAGCACCCCGCAGAAGCCACCCTCCGAGCCCGCCCCCGAGCTGGACGACCTGATCTGGCTCCAGGAGACCCGCGAGAAGCGGCTCGCCGAGGCGCGGCGCGAGGACTGAGACTCCCGCCCGGCCGCGCATTCCCTGGAAGGACCGCGGCCGGGCCGGCGACCCCCAACCAACAGAAGGAGATCAGCATGAGCGTAGGCCAGTTACCCGTCATCGCCCGAGGGCTCATCCTCGGCAGCCAGTTCACCAGCTGCCGCGGCACCGTCATGGACGCCAACCCGGACATGTCCGAGGAGATGGCCGGCCGGATCG
Source organism: Streptomyces sp. NPDC033165 (assembly GCF_055577965.1). Classification (NCBI taxonomy): domain Bacteria; kingdom Bacillati; phylum Actinomycetota; class Actinomycetes; order Kitasatosporales; family Streptomycetaceae; genus Streptomyces; species Streptomyces sp. NPDC033165. Next base: position 125,323 of record NZ_JBVIPK010000018.1, on the reverse strand, counting down.
TCGAGGAGGGGCTGAAGTTCGTGGCCGCCTGCTCCCGCAACCCCGGCGTCGGCCTGGCCCCGTCCCGGATCGTCGACGAAGGGTGGCATGCCCTGATCCTGCACACCGCCATGTACGCCGAGCTGTGCGGCAAGCTGGGCAGCTTCGTGCACCACTTCCCCGGATACGACCCGACGAACTACGACCCGCCAATCATTGACCGGACCCGCGAGGCGATCACGTCACTCGGCTACGAGGCGGACCCGGAGCTGTGGGGACCTCCGTCCGACGAAACCCTGGTGTCCGTCGCGGCGCAGTGCCAGCACGCCCCGGACTGCACGATCGTGATCGTCCCAAAGCCCAAGGGCTAGCACTAGCCTGCTGGGCAGGAGGTGCCTCATGGCTAAGGAATGGACCGACCCGCGATACGCGGACATGGTGGCCGCCTGGAGGGCCAGGCAGCAGCCGGACTCGCGTGACCCGGAGGAGCCCCGACCGGTACGGGGGTTCCTGATCCCCAGCAAGCCGGAGGCGTAGCCCGCCCAGACCGACCGCAGCCCCTGCCTCGCGCGCGGCAGGGGCTGCACCCGGGGGCCTACCTGCGCACGAACTCCTCTAGCTCCACGCCGATGCCGTCCGCGATCCTGATCAAGGTGTCCAGCTGCGGCGAACTGTGACCCTGCTCGATCTCGATCAGGGTCACAATTCGGATATCAGTTCTCAACGAGGCGGCCTCCAGTGTGAGACCCGTGCCGACGCGGGCCGCACGGATCGCGTCGGCGATCTGCAGGCGCCGGGCCCTGACGCGCTCGGGAGGCATCGGCTCGTGCAAGCGGTTCGCGAAGGACACCGTGCTCATCGTGGACGGCACCCTGGTGCCAAACTCGCGACCACACCATCGCCGAGCAGTCCAAGAACTACCGGTACTCCACGAACCACCAGGTTGTCATTGACGCCGATACCCGGCTTGTCGTCGCGGTTGGCCGACCGTTGCCCGGGAACCGCAACGACTGCAAGGCGTGGGAGGAGTCCGGTGCGAAGGCTGCAGTCGGCAAGGCCGTGACGATCGCCGACGGCGGCTACCCGGGCACCGGGCTCGTGATGCCCCACCGCCGCCGCAAAGGCGAAGAACTGCCCGACTGGAAACAGGCCTACAACAAGTCCCACAAACAGGTCCGCGCCCGCGTCGAGCACGCCTTCGCCCGCATGAAGACCTGGAAGATCCTCCGCGGCTGCCGCCTCAAAGGTGACGGTGTCCACCACGCCATGCTCGGCATCGCCCGGATGCATAACCTCAACCTCGCCGGATAGGCGAGCGGTCGGACTGGTCACCGACCACGTCCGCACAGAGATCATTTAGGGGACAGGTCTTAGGGGAGTTGGGTGAGCCCTGGCCTTCGCATGTGACCTGACGAAGGCAGGAAACGCTTGTTCGGTCAGGGGTGTTGAGTCGATTGTCCGCAGCCCACCTCCGGCTGCGGTAACGTGATCGTGTCATCACGCTCTGTGTGTGCATGCGTGGTCTGCGTGCGCATATGGGGCGGCCCCCGGCGGTGTTCGAGCACCGGTCCGAGGGCCTTCACCCAACGAGTGGATACGGAGTCCACCGGGATGCTCTGGCATGCTATCGCGCCCTCTCGGCGCTACACGAAGGCCTCGCACGATGTCGTGCGTCATCCGCGTCTGTGCAGTGACGCGAAGATCCTGCTGCTGTACGTACAGGGGTTGCCCGACGCCGCCACCTCGCTTGCCCTGTCCGAGCACGCTCGGAAGCTGGGGATCAAGGGGCGCGCCTATCAGCGGGCCAAGCAGCAGTTGGTCATGAGCGGCTTCGTGCATGAGCGGCGGGCCCCTGGGGCGGGAGGGCTCTGGGCCACCCATCAGCTGTTCTCCAATGTTCCGTTGGATGACTCCGGTGCTCTTGCCGTGTGGCGGGAGGCCGGTGTGGATGCTGGTGCGCCTCCGGGTGCGCACTATCCGGCCGTCGGCCGACCGGGGGTTCGGGGCGTCGGTGGTCAACTACCGGTGGAAGAAGAACTGGTGGAGAACTCATCCCACCCACCCGCCGAAGCCCCGCGGGCCGAGAAGCCGCAGACCGAAGCCCGGCAGGCGGAAGAGGGCTTCGACGCCTTGACTCGTGAAGAAGCCGACGCCGAGCGCGTGTTGTTGTCGCTTCGCCACACCCATGGAGAACTACACCTGGGTGTTCCCGAGGCTCGGTCGCTCGTCTCGCAGGCCGCGGAGTGGTTGCGGCGCGGTGTCTCCCTCGGGGAGCTGCGGCGGGTGTTGAGCAGTGATCTGCCGCTGGAGGGGGTCCGGTGCGCTGTGGGGTTCCTCGGGCATCGACTTGTGAAGAAGATTCCCGCGCCGGTGGGGGACCGTGCCGCGGCTGCTCCTGTTGCGCAGGAACGGGCGGAACGGATGGAACGGGCGGAACGGGCGGAACGGGTGGAACGGGTGGAAGCGGTGGACGTATCGGGGAAGCCGCCCGCTGCTTCTCGGCACGTCCCCCCGCTCGTGACCTGCCAAGGGCCGGGGACCGAGCATGTCTTCCGGTCCATGGCGGGGGAGACCGAGTGCCCCGACTGTCAGCAGGCGGCCGCTTGGAAGCACTGGGCTGCTCGACGGGCCGCTGACCAGGGCGTCGATCTCGCGGAAGAGGCCGCTGCGGCCGTGGAGGCCGGGCGGGATCCGGGCGGGTGGCGGTCGCGGCTGGCCGCGGTGGCGGCCGAGGGCGGGGGCGGGGTCATGGGCGACCGATAGTCACGGCGGTGGCCTGGCGGCGAGCCCCTACCCCCGCCCCACCACCACCCCCGCCCGGTCGATGCAGATCACGTCCACCTCGACCGGCGCGCCCCGCAGCACGGACAGGGCCTCCTCCCGGGCCCCCGCCGCCACCAGGTCGCCCAGCGGTACCCCCGCCGCCTCGCAGAGCCTCAGCGCCGCCAAGCCCGTGTTGGCGGACGCGATCTCGGCTGCCAGAGCCTCGTCCGCGCCGCCCCTGCGGGCCAGGTCCGCCAGGAAGGCCTTGTCCACCTGGGAGCGGGCCGAGTGGAGGTCGAGGTGGCCCGCGGCGAGCTTCGAGAGCTTGGCGAAGCCGCCGCAGACGGTGAGGCGGTCCACCGGGTGGCGGCGTACGTACTTCAGGACCGCGCCCGCGAAGTCCCCCATGTCCAGCAGCGCGATGTCCGGCAGGCCGTACTCCGCCACCACCGTCTTCTCCGACGTCGACCCCGTGCAGCCGGCCACATGCGTCAGGCCGGCCGCCCTCGCCACGTCCACGCCCCGGCGGATCGAGTCGATCCAGGCCGAGCAGGAGTAGGGGACGACCACCCCCGTCGTACCCAGGATCGACAGACCGCCCAGGATGCCGAGGCGTCCGTTCCAGGTGGAGCGGGCGATCTCCTCGCCGTGGTCCACGGAGACCGTCACCTCCACGTCCGCCCGCTCCCCGTGCTCCGCCGCGACCCGCTCGACGTGCTCGCGCATCAGCCGGCGCGGGACCGGGTTCACCGCGGGCTCCCCGACGTCCAGCGGCAGGCCGGGGAGCGTGACCGTACCGACGCCCGGGCCCGCCCGGAACACCACTCCGGAGCCCGGCGGCAGCCTCCGTACCGTCGACCGGACCAGCGCGCCGTGCGTCACGTCCGGGTCGTCGCCCGCGTCCTTCACCACCCCGGCGCTCGCCCGCCCGGGCCCCAGCTCCTCCACCGCCAGCGCGAACGCCGGGGTCTGGCCCCTCGGCAGCGTGATGCTCACCGGGTCCGGGAAGTCGCCGGTCAGCAGTGCCGTGTACGCGGCCGTCGTCGCCGCCGTCGCACAGGCACCGGTCGTCCAGCCGGGGCGCAGGCCGGTGTGTTTGAGTTGGGCACTGCGACCGCCCCGCGCCTCACCGCTCATGAAGAGAGTCCGTTCCGATGCCTGGTCCTGATGTGCGGCATGTGCCGCATGTGCCGCATGTGCTGCGTGTTCTTGTCCTGGGGGGTACGACCGAGGCGCGTCGGCTGGCCGAAAGCCTCGCCGGGGACCGGCGCGTCCGGGTCACCACCTCGCTCGCCGGGCGCGTCGCCGCGCCCCGGCTGCCCCCCGGTGAGGTGCGCGTCGGCGGGTTCGGGGGCCCCGACGGGCTCGCCGCGTGGGTTCGTGAGCACCGGGTCGACGCCCTCGTCGATGCCACCCACCCCTTCGCCGCGACCATGAGCCGGAACGCGGCCGAGGCCGCCGCGCAGACCCATGTTCCCCTCCTCGTCCTCCGCCGCCCGGGCTGGGCCGCCCAGGACGGTGACCGCTGGCACTTCGCCGGGTCGCTCGCCGAGGCCGCCGCGCTGCTGCCGACGCTGGGCGAGCGGGTCTTCCTCACCACCGGGCGGATGGGGCTCGCAGCCTTCGCCGGCCTCGACGCGCTGTGGTTCCTCGTGCGGTCCGTCGATGCTCCCGAGCCGCCCTGCCCGGTCCGGATGGAAGTGCTGCTCGACCGGGGGCCGTTCGATCTCGACGGGGAGCGGGAGATCATCCGTCGCCATCGCGTCGATGTCCTGGTGACGAAGGACAGCGGCGGCGATGCCACCGCTCCCAAGCTCGCCGCCGCCCGCGAGGCGGGGATTCCCGTCGTCGTCGTCCGGCGGCCACCGGTCCCCGAAGGGGTGCCGGTGGCCCGTACGTCCGACGAGGCCGTGCGCTGGGTACGGCAGCTCTACGCCTCCGGGTAGCGGCGCGGCGTCCACACGATGGACCGGCCGGTCTCGCCGCCGCGCATCCAGCGCGTCTGCGACGAGCCCACGATCAGCAGCGTCCGCATGTCCACCTCCGCCGGGTCGACGTCGGCCAGCCGTACCGTGCGTACGCTCTCCGTCGGGCCGCCCACATCGCGCGCCAACACCACCGGGGTGTCCGGAGAGCGGTGTTCCAGGAGCAGGTCGCGGGCCTTGCCCACCTGCCAGGTACGGGACTTCGAGCCCGGGTTGTACAGCGCGAGCACCAGGTCCGCCGAGGCCGCCGCGCGCAGGCGTTCCGCGATGACCTCCCACGGCTTGAGGCGGTCCGAGAGGGAGATCGTGGCGTAGTCGTGGCCCAGGGGTGCGCCGGCGCGCGCCGCCGCCGCGTTGGCCGCGGTGACCCCGGGCAGCACCCGTACGGGAAGGTCCGCGTACTCCTCCTGCGCGGCCGCCTCCAGCACCGCCGTCGCCATCGCGAAGACCCCGGGGTCGCCGCCGGAGACCACCGCGACCCGGCGGCCGCGCCGGGCCAGGTCCAGTGCGAACTCCGCTCGCTCCGACTCCACCTTGTTGTCCGAGCCGTGCCGCGCCTGGCCGGGGCGGACCGGCACCCGGTCCAGGTAGGTCGTGTAGCCGACCAGGTCGTCCGCGGCCGCCAGCGCGCCCCGCGTCTCCGGCGTCAGCCACAGCGGGCCCGCCGGGCCGGTGCCGACGACCACGACCTCGCCCGGCGCTTCGGAGGAACCCGAAGGCCTGGGCGCGTCGATCCGGCTCGGCAGCACCGCCACCGAGAAGTACGGAACCGAGTCCGGGTCGATCCCGGCCAGCTCGCCCGTGCGCTCCCCGGCCATCGTCGCCCGCTCCACGTACCGCGCCTCCGCCAGCCGGCCCGAAGCCTCGAACGCCCCGCGCACCGCCGGGAACGTACGGCCCAGCTTCATCACCACCGCCGTGTCCGTGGCGGCGAGACGGGCCGTCAGCTCCTCCTCCGGCAGCGTGCCGGGGAGGATGGTGAGGATCTCCTCGCCCTCCACCAGCGGGGTGCCGAGGCGGGCCGCGGCCGCGCTGACGGACGTGACGCCCGGGATGACCTCAGTGGTGTAGCGGTCGGCCAGGCGCTTGTGCATGTGCATGTACGAGCCGTAGAACATCGGGTCGCCCTCGGCGAGGACGGCTACCGTCCGCCCGGCGTCCAGATGCGCCGCGAGGCGGGCCGCGGCCTTCTCGTAGAACTCCTCCAGCGCGCCCCGGTAACCGCCGGGGTGGTCCGTGGTCTCCGTCGTGACGGGGTAGACCAGGGCCTCCTCGACATGGTCCGGCCGCAGGTGCGCCGCCGCGATGGACCGGGCGATCGAGCGACCGTGCCGGGCGCTGTGGTACGCGATGACGTCGGCTTCGCCGATGGCCTGGACGGCCCGCAGGGTCATCAGGTTCGGGTCGCCGGGGCCGAGCCCGACGCCGTAGAGCTTGCCCCCGCCCGTGCTGGTGTCGTTCGCCGGAGAAGTCATGGGAGCGCTCACTACTCCTCCTCGCTCGCGATGGCGTTGAGCGCCGCCGCCGCTATCGCGCTGCCGCCGCGCCTGCCGCGCACGATCAGGTGCTCCAGGCCCGACGGGTGCTCGGCCAGGGCCTCCTTGGACTCGGCCGCGCCGATGAAGCCGACCGGGACGCCGATGACGGCGGCGGGGCGCGGGGCGCCCTCCTCGATCATCTCCAGCAGCCGGAACAGCGCGGTCGGCGCGTTGCCGACCGCGACCACGGCCCCCTCCATGCGGTCCCGCCACAGCTCCAGGGCGGCCGCGCTGCGCGTCGTCCCCATCTTCGCGGCCAGCTCCGGCACGGAGGGGTCGGACAGCGTGCACACCACGTCGTTGTTCGCGGGCAGCCGCTTGCGGGTGACGCCGCTGGCGACCATCGCCACGTCGCAGAGGATCGGGGCGCCGGAGCGCAGGGCGGCTCGGGCGTCGGCCACGGCGTCCGGCGAGAAGGCGAGGTCGCGTACCAGGTCGACCATGCCGCAGGCGTGGATCATCCGGACGGCGACCTGGCTGACGTCGGCGGGCAGCCCGGCGAGATCCGCCTCCGCGCGGATGGTGGCGAAGGACTGGCGGTAGATCGCCGGTCCGTCCTTCTCGTACTGGTGCACAGTGCTGTCGCTTTCTTCTGCCGTCGGTTGATCGGGGGAGGGTGCTCAGGCGCGGGCCGCGGCCACCGCTGCCGCCAGCGCGGCCGGGTCGTTCCTTACCGTCACCGCCGTCGGGGGGTCCCGCCGCTCCCCCCGTACGTGGGAGATCCGGTGCCCGTCGGGCGTGACGACCACGTCGATCCACTCCCCGTGCGGGTGGCCGCAGCGGCGTTCGCACCCGGACCAGTACACAGGCAGCCGCCCGGCCGGTCCGACAGCGGCCCCCGCTTCGGCCCGCACGTCGGCCAGCGCCTTCGCGCAGCCGGGGTGGCCGATGCAGGCGCCGACCCCGGTCCACGGGGAGCCGGGGCCGGTGATCAGCCCGGCCGCGTCCAGCGCGCGGAGTGCTTCCGCCGCTTCGTCCTGTCCGCGTCCGAACGGGCCGGGGAGGACGACCCCGCGCCACGGGGTGAGCCGCAGCTCGCCGCCGTACCGCCGGGCCGTCTCCGTGAGCAGCCGCCACTGGCCGGGGACGAGCCGCCCCAGGGGTACGTCGACGCTGATCGCGGTGCTGACCGTGGTACTGACCGCGGTGCTGATCGGGGTGCTGACCGTGGTGCTGATCGCGGCCGCGGAGCCGTGAGCTCCGGGCGCGGGAGCCGCCGGTTTACGGGGACGGGGCCGGTGTACGGGCGCAGTCACCGCAGCCCCGACGGCCCGCGCGACCTCGCCGGGCAGGGCGGTGCGTACGTCGTCGGGCAGGTCCCTCACGCGCCACGCCCCGGAGTCGCGGGCGGCGCGGAGGAACACCTCGGCGGCCAGGAGCGCGGCGCGCGGCGCGTCCGAGGCGGGCGGCAGCCGGAACACCTCGTCGGCGCCCCCGATCCGCAGCAGGGCGTCCGGGCCCTCCGCGATCAGGGTCACGTCCGCGCCCAGGGCGTCCACGTCCCCGCGCCCGTCGTCGAGGGCGAAGAGGAAGCGGCCGGAGAGCGCTGCGGCGGCGGGCGACCCGCACACCAGCCGGTCCAGCCCGGTCAGCCAGGTCCTGAGCACGGGCGAACCGTCCAGCCCGGCGAGCGGCGAGGCCACGATGTTGCGGGCCCGCTCGTGCGCGGCGGAGGGCAGCAGCCCGGCGGCCGAGAGCAGCCCCGCGAGTTCGCCGCCGCACTCCGTACCGAGGCCCCGCAGCTGGACGTTGCCCCGCGAGGTGAGATGCAGCTCACCGTCCCCGAAGCGGCCCGCCGCGGCCAGCAGGGCGTCCGCCTGATCCGCGCTCAGCACACCACCGGGAACCCGTACGCGGGCCAGCGCCCCGTCGTCGGCCCGGTGCAGCCGCAGCGTTCCCGGGCAGGCGTCGCCCCCGGCGCGCGGGGGGACACCACCCGGGGAAACGGGCGAGGGGGCGGAATCGGGCATGGCGGCGAGCATACCGACCACCCGGGCGCCTCCGGCAGGCTCGCACCTGTGACCTGCGGGACAGCGGCCCCGGCGGTTGGGCCCCGGCCTCTGCCCTGACCTGCGGAGCACCGCCGCCCAGCCCCTCCCCTCCTCGTCCCGGACCGGTGGGTGTCCCTTGTTCCGCGCTGGAGGGTGGCCCCCCGCACCGGAGCGTGATCACCACCGCACCCCCGCCCCCTGCCCCGCCCGGCCCCCGCCGCTTAGGATGCAGGCGGTGGTCCGTTCAGGCCGCCATCGCCAGACGGCGACAGGGGAGGAAGCCCGGTGTGAATCCGGCGCGGTCCCGCCACTGTGAGCCCGGCCGACGCCACCGGCCGGACGAGTCAGGAACTCCCTTCCCCGCGCGGCCGGTCTCCCACCGGGCGCAGCGCACGGCCCTCCGCCGGGCGTGGGGAGACCCTCCGACACCGCCCGGGGCGTGGACACCCCGAGGAAGGCCTGACGCAGCATGATCCTGCTCCTGTCGACGTCCGACACCGACCTCCTGAGCGCCCGCGCCTCCGAGGGGCCCGTCAGCTACCGGTACGCCAACCCCTCCCGCGTCGACCTCGACGGACTGCCTGAGCTGCTGGACGGCGTCGACCTCGTCGTCGTACGGCTGCTCGGCGGCGTACGGGCCTGGCAGGAAGGGCTGGACGCGGTGCTGGCCACCGGCCGGCCGGTCGTCGTGCTGACCGGTGAGCAGGCCCCGGACGCGCAGCTCATGGCCGCCTCCACCGTGCCGATCGGCATCGCGGCCGAGGCGCACGCCTACCTCGCGCACGGCGGGCCGGCCAACCTGGAGCAGCTGGCCCGGTTCCTGTCGGACACCGTGCTGCTGACCGGCCACGGCTTCGAGCCGCCCGCCCCGGCGCCCGCGTGGGGCCCGCTGGAGCGGGAGGCCCACGAGGTGCCCGAGGGCGCGCCGACCGTCGCCGTGCTCTACTACCGCGCTCACCACATGAGCGGGAACACGGCGTTCGTCGATGCGCTGTGCACGGCTGTGGAGGACGCCGGGGCCCGCCCGCTCCCGCTGTACGTCGCGTCTCTCCGTACGCCCGAGGCCGAGCTGATCGACGAACTCCGTGCCGCCGACGCCATCGTGACCACCGTCCTCGCGGCGGGCGGCACCAAGCCCGCCGAGGCGTCGGCGGGGGGCGACGACGAGTCGTGGGACGCGGGCGCGCTGACCGCGCTCGACGTGCCGATCCTCCAGGCGCTCTGCCTCACCAGCCCGCGCAGCGCCTGGGAGGAGAACGACGAAGGTGTCTCCCCGCTGGACGCGGCCACCCAGATCGCGGTGCCGGAGTTCGACGGCCGGCTGATCACCGTGCCCTTCTCCTTCAAGGAGATCGACGAGGACGGGCTTCCGGCGTACGTCCCCGACGCCGAGCGCGCCGCCAGGGTCGCCGGGATCGCCGTACGCCACGCGAAGCTGCGCAACATCCCCAACGCCGAGAAGAAGATCGCGCTCGTGCTGTCGGCCTACCCGACCAAGCACTCCCGGATCGGGAACGCGGTCGGCCTCGACACACCCGCCAGCGCCGTCGCGCTGCTGCGCCGACTGCGCGCCGAGGGCTACGACTTCGGCCCCGAGGAGGAGATCCCGGGTCTGGTCTCCGGCGACGGCGACGAGCTGATCTACGCGCTCATCGAGGCGGGCGGCCACGACCAGGAGTGGCTGACCGAGGAGCAGTTGGCGCGGAACCCCGTTCGTATCCCGGCCGCCGACTACCGCCGCTGGTTCGCCACGCTCCCCGAGGAGCTGCGCACCGCGGTGGAGCGGCACTGGGGACCGGCCCCCGGCGAGATGTTCGTGGACCGTTCCGCCAACCCGGAGGGCGACATCGTCCTCGCGGCCCTGCGGCGCGGGAACCTCCTCATCCTCATCCAGCCGCCGCGCGGCTTCGGCGAGAACCCGATCGCGATCTACCACGACCCCGATCTGCCGCCCTCGCACCACTACCTGGCCGCCTACCGCTGGATCGCCGCCTCCGCCGACGACAACGGCTTCGGCGCGGATGCCATGATCCACCTCGGCAAGCACGGGAATCTGGAGTGGCTGCCGGGCAAGAACGCGGGGCTCTCCGCCGCCTGCGGCCCGGACGCCGCCCTCGGTGATCTCCCTCTCGTCTACCCGTTCCTGGTGAACGACCCGGGCGAGGGCACGCAGGCCAAGCGTCGCGTCCACGCCACCCTGATCGACCACCTGGTGCCGCCGATGGCCCGCGCCGACAGCTACGGCGACATCGCGCGCCTGGAGCAACTCCTCGACGAGCACGCCCAGATCGCCGCGATGGACCCGGCGAAGCTGCCCGCGATCCGCGCTCAGATCTGGACGCTGATCCAGGCCGCGAAGCTCGACCACGACCTCGGCGTGGAGGACCGCCCGGAGGACGAGGGCTTCGACGACTTCATCATGCATCTCGACGGCTGGCTCTGCGAGATCAAGGACGTCCAGATCCGCGACGGCCTGCATGTGCTGGGCAACCCGCCCGCCGGGAACGACCGGGTCAACCTGGTCCTGGCCGTGCTGCGCGCCCGCCAGATCTGGGGCGGTACGGCATCCCTCCCGGGCCTGCGCGAGGCGCTCGGCCTCGACGAGTCGGCCGCCACCCGCACCGCCGCTGACGCGATCGAGGAGCAGGCCCGCGCGCTCGTCCAGGCGATGGACGACGCCGACTGGGACCCGGCCGCCGTCGCGGGCGTCTCCGCCGGGCTGCCGGACGCGGTCGCCGACATCCTCACCTTCGCGGCCACCGAGGTCGTCCCGCGCATGGCGGCCACGACCGACGAACTCACCCACGCCGTGCACGCGTTGAACGGCGGCTTCGTGCCCGCAGGCCCCTCCGGGTCCCCCCTGCGCGGCCTGGTCAACGTCCTGCCCACGGGCCGTAACTTCTACTCGGTCGACCCGAAGGCCGTCCCCTCCAAGCTCGCCTGGGAGACCGGTCAGGCACTGGCCGACTCACTGCTGACCCGCTACCGCACCGACAACGGCGACTGGCCCACCTCGGTCGGCCTCTCCCTCTGGGGCACCAGCGCGATGCGCACGGCGGGCGACGACATCGCCGAAGCCTTCGCCCTGCTCGGCATCCGCCCCGTCTGGGACGACGCCTCGCGCCGGGTGACGGGCCTGGAGCCCATCCCGTACGAGGAGTTGGGCCGCCCCCGGATCGACGTCACCCTCCGCATCTCGGGCTTCTTCCGGGACGCGTTCCCGCACACGGTGGGGCTGCTCGACGACGCCGTACGCCTCGCCGCCTCGCTGGACGAGCCGGCCGAGCGCAACTACGTACGGGCGCACACCCAGGCCGACCTGGCCGAACACGGCGACGAACGCCGCGCCACCACCCGCATCTTCGGCTCCCGCCCCGGCACGTACGGCGCGGGCCTCCTCCAGCTCATCGACTCCCGCGACTGGCGAACCGACGCCGACCTCGCCGAGGTCTACACGGTCTGGGGCGGCTACGCCTACGGCCGTGAGCTCGACGGCCGCCCGGCCCGGGAGGAGATGGAGAGCGCCTACAAGCGCATCGAGGTCGCCGCGAAGAACACCGACACCCGCGAGCACGACATCGCGGACTCGGACGACTACTTCCAGTACCACGGCGGCATGGTGGCCACCGTGCGCGCGCTCAAGGGCACGGCCCCGGAGGCCTACATCGGGGACTCCACCCGCCCCGAGACCGTCCGCACGCGCACGCTGGTCGAGGAGACTTCCCGCGTCTTCCGCGCGCGGGTCGTCAACCCCAAGTGGATCGAGGCGATGCGCCGCCACGGCTACAAGGGCGCGTTCGAGCTGGCGGCCACGGTGGACTACCTCTTCGGGTACGACGCCACGACCGGCGTCGTCGCGGACTGGATGTACGACAAGCTCACCGAGACGTACGTGCTCGACCCGGAGAACCGGCAGTTCCTCCAGGAAGCCAACCCCTGGGCCCTGCACGGCATCGCGGAACGCCTGCTGGAGGCCGAGTCGCGCGGCATGTGGGCCAAGCCGGACCCGGCGGTGCTGGACGCGCTGCGCCAGGTGTACCTGGAGACGGAAGGGAACCTGGAGGGCGAGGACTGACACTCCTCCTCTCCTTCTTCCTCTTCCTCTTCCTCTTCCTCCTTTCCTCCTCGCTCCCTGCCGCAGGAATCCGTCTCAGGTTCCGGCAGGGAGCGGGGTCGGGAAGACGAAGCTGAACGGGCCGGTCGCGGACGGGGCGGGCGCGGCGGCGAGGCCGGGGCAGACCCGCCGGAAGGGTACGCCGGGGGCGATCGCCGCCCATTCGGCGGCGGTGGGGTTGGCCGCGGCGAGCCGGCAGGCGAGGGCGACGGGATCACGGAGTGCCGTACTGAGCTGCGCGATCTTCCAGCGCACGATGGTGCCCGGGTATTCGAGCGTGGTCAGAGAGGTGCCGTCGGAGGAGACGACGAGCGCGTCAGCCTTCGAGCCCAGTGTCAGCGACGTCACCTGGTGTGGCGTGGCGGGATCCGACACTTCCCACAGGAGCACCTGCGTGCCGGGGCCGGCGCCGGTGAGCAGTCTGCCGTCCTGGCTGAACGAGTACGGCCCATCGCCGCGGCCATTGCGGAGCCGGGCCAAGAACCGGGGCCGTCTGGGGTCGGACACATCGAAGAGGAGCCCCTCCCTGTTCCCCACCACGAGAGTCCGCCCGTCGGGGGCGAACGCGTAGGGGTCGGCGTACCCAAGGTCCGAGTCCGATTCCGAGTCGGGATCGGGCAGATCCGACAGCCGCTCCGGGGTGCGCGGGTCGGTGACGTCGTACAGGGCGGAGTCGACCGCCAGGATTCGGCCCTTGGGGGCGAACAGGACCACCGGGGTTCCGCTCTTCGTCGTGACGGCGCTCAGCCGCCGGGGCCTGCCGGGCGAGGAGAGGTCCCACAGCGTGACCCCCCTTTCCGTGCCGACCGCCATCAGGTCACCCTGGGCCGAGAAGGCCAGGGAGAGGCCACGGTTGCTGGACGGGGCAACGTTCAGCCGGAACTCCCGGACCGGGTGACCGGGGTCCTTCACATTCCACAGGGTCACGGTTCCCCCGGGGCCCTCGGTGACGAGACGGTCGCCGTCCACCGAGAATTCCTGGCTGGCATAGGTGAAGCTCCCCGGCGGGTCCAGCCGGACCACGCCTGCCGTCCGGCCCGCAGAGCGTCCCGTCAACGGGATCAGGCTCAGCTCACGCTCGGCAGTGGCCAGGGCCAGCAGCCGTCCGTCGGGGGCCAGGGCGTACGGGATGCCCTCCTCGAACCACCGGTAGTAGTTCCGGGTGGACGAGACGGGCCTCGCGGCCACCGTGGGGGTCAACCGGTCGGTCAACGACCAGAAGAACACGGTGCCGTTGTCATCCCCGCTGGCCAAGGTGCGGCCGTCGGGTGCGAAGGACAGCGCCGAGACGGTGGAGTCGTGTCCGGTGAGGACGGCAGAACGGACGGGCCGTGTCCCGGAGATGTCCCAGAGGGCCGCCGTATGGTCCGTGCTTCCCGTCGCGAGAAGGCGGCCGTCCCCGCTGAACGCGACCGCTTCCGCCGAACCGCCATGGCCGCTGATCACCGCGGTGCGGCGGGCATCGGCAGGCCGGGCGACGTCCCACAACCGGACCTGGGCGTCGCTGGACGCGACGGCCAGGGTGCGCCCGTCCCGGCTGACGGCCAGCGCGCGCACCGGGCCGCCGGTGCCGTCGAGTACGCCGAGACTCCGCGGGCGGTCGGGGTCCCCGACGTCCCACAGCTCCACCGTCCCGTTCTGCCATCCCAGGGCCAGGACGGCACTGTCCGGTCCGAAGGCGATCGCCTTGACGTTGCTTTCGCGCTGCGGGAGCGAGGCACGGGCGCGGGCCGAGCCGCGCCCCGGTACCACCGACCAGAGCCGCGTCTCCCCGGCGGTGGAGATGACCAGCGTCCGGCCGTCAGGGCTGAACTCCGACGCTTCCATGGGCTCTGGCAACCACAGCGGCATGTTGCCCCGGGGCTGTGGGCGGTTCCGGTCGGTGAGGGAGAACCTGCCCAGGGAGGCACCCGGGTCCGCACCGGTGAGGAGCAGGGACCGGCCGTCGCCGATCCAGACCGCGGGGTTCCCGAAGCCGATGCTGCTCTGCTCCGTCACGACGTCGGCCAACTCCGCGGGATCACCGGGGCCGGACGTGTCCCACAGCCCGACGACACCGGTGCCCCCGCCCACCGCGAGCGTCCGGCCGTCGTCGCTGTAGGTCAGCGAGTCGACCCCGCCCGTCGCGTCGGCGGAGCCCGCGTACTGCGTCGCGGCCAGCACGTCCATCAGCGTCCTCCGGCTCTGCGGCGAAGGGGCTCCTCGGTACGCGGCGACGGCGAGCAGCAGGGCCGATCTCGGGTCGGCGCCGATGTTCGCGCGGGCGGCGGCCTGGAGTTGGCGGTTCTGCGCGGTCTCGCCGTTGGCGCGGGCGTTCGACCGCTGCTGGTAGGCGATACCCGTGGCGACCAGTGCCGCGCACAGCGCCAGCACCGCCCCTTGCAACGTTCGCTTCAGCCGCCGTGTGCGGCGGGCCTCCTGTTCTCGCTCCGCGCCTGCCGCCCGCGCGCCGGCGCGCAGGAACTCGCCGTCCAGGGCGCGGTCCAGGCGGCCTCGGTCCAGCAGGTCGCGGGCGCTCTGCAGCCGTGTTCCCCGGTAGAGGTAGGTCTGGTCGCGGCCCGCGGCCTCCCAGGCGTCGGTGTCGTCGGCGATCCGGCGGCGGAGGACGAGCTCGGTGCGGTCCTCGTCGATCCAGTCCCGAAGCCGGTCCCAGGCACGCAGCAGCGCCTCGTGGGAGACCTGGGCGCTGTCCTGGTCGAGGGTGACGAGACGGGCGTCGACGAGCCGGTCGAGAAGGCGTCGCTCACTCCCGGCGGACAGCTCGGCGATCCGGATCCGGCGCCGTACCGCGTCCTGGGAGGCGTCCGGGCTGACGTGCACCATCCGCAGCAGCAGTATGCGCAGGGCGGTTCTCCCGGCACCGTCGAGATCCTCGTACAGCTTGTCCGTCGTGGTGGTGACGGACCGCCAGATGCCGCCGGTGGCCTGGTACCCGGCGAGGGTGAGGGCGGCGCCACTGCGGCGCAGCCAGGTCTCGCGCAGGGCGTGCGCGAGGAAAGGGAGCCCGGCCTGCCCGGCCGGGCCGCCTCGCAGGTCGTGCAGCAGGCGGTCGGTGAGTCCGGCCTGGAGGCTGAGCCCGGCGGCCTCGGCGGGATGCTCGACAGCGGCCCGCAGATCGTCCTCGGTCATCGGCGTCACGTTCAGCCGGTGACGGTCCAGGGCGCGTACGAGACCGGGGTGGTCGAGGCAGCTGCCGTAGTGGTCGGCCCGCAGGCTCAGCACGACACGCGGCCCCTCCTGGTGCGGCGATGTCAGGAGGCTGATGAAGCGGGCGCGTTCCCCGGCGTTGCCGCAGCGGGTGAACACCTCCTCGAACTGGTCGACGACCAGCAGCCGGCAGACCGGGCGGTCGCGCGGGGGCGGCGGAAAACGGCCCCGGTCGAGCGTGGCGCGCACCTCCTCCGGGTCCCGGCCGGTGGCCCGCGCCCACAGGCCGGCCAGGGTGCGCATCGGATGCGGGCCGGGCGCGGGCAGCAGGAGAACGGGCCAGGCTTCCGGGCGGCGCTCCAGGCGGGCGAGGAGCCCGGCCCGCAACAGCGACGACTTGCCGACGCCGGACGCTCCCACGAGGACCAGCGGAGAGGGGTCGTCACGCACCACGAGAGCGGTGAGGTGGTCGGCGAGCGCGTCACGGCCGTGGAAGTAGCCGGTCTCCTCGGCCGGGAACGGCTTCATGCCCGGGTACGGGCAGGGCACGTCGGCGGGCGGGGCGGCGTCCGGGCCGGGGGCGGCGCGGTAGGCGGCGTTGGGTGCGAGGACCAGTCTGTCGAGTGTCCCCTCGCTCTGCCGCCGCGGATGGATGGGCCCGTCGCTGAACGTACGCGTGAGCGCGGTGTGCAGGTGATCCAGGGTGAGTTGCGGAGGGCCGCCGGGGTCGCCCGACGTGAGGAGTTCCAGGAGCTGTCCGCCGAACAGCGTGTGCCGCTCGTCCTCGGGCGCGTACGAGGGGGCGAAGTACGAGGCGGAGCTGAGCAGGAAGCTTCCGCCGGGGCGCACGGAGACGAACGGGTCGGCCTGCCGGTCGCTGCCGTCGGGCACGGTGGCCCGCCCGGAGAAGCAGCAGTCCAGGACGACGGCGCTGCCGCCGGCCGCGCGGCCGAGGAGCCCCTTGAGCGTGTGGTAGGGGACGGCGCCGGAGACCTGCCCGGCGGAGCGGCTGGTACGGGTGGCGAGATAGAGCTCGTCGTCGGGGCCGAGCAGTCCGTGCCCCGCGTAGAGGAGCAGCACCACCCCGGTGGCCTCGCCGACGACCCGCTCCACGGTGGCGACGACGTCCTCGGGACGTGCGTCGGCGGGGAGACGGTGGACCCGGTCTTCGGCCATACCGCAGACCGTGTGCAGCACGCGTTGAAGGTCGTCGAGTGTCGTGTCGACGGACGGCAGGTCCGGCAGCTCCGAGCCGGCGGCGTGATGCCCGGTGCCGACGAGGACCGCGTGGACTCCGGGCGCGGCAAGGCTGCCGGGGCCTGGAGGAGGCAGGGGGCGGGGCATCAGGCGGGCGGTGCGTCGTCGCGGGGGGCGAGGGGGCGGCGGGGTTCCGCCTGCGGGACGGGTAGGTGGCTGCCGCTGACCGCGTCGCCGTCGTCGCCGCTGTCGTCGTGGCCGTCGCTGTCCGCGCCGCCCGGCCTGCTCGTCCCCGCCACGTCCGCCGCCAGCTGGCGCGCCAGGTCGGTGGTCTGCTGGGCGTTCAGCCCGCGCACATGGGTCGCGGAGACGGTGATCTCCGTGCCGTCGGGCCGAATGATGGTGATCGTCTGGCTGCCCCGACGGGTCTGCGCCCACGCGACGACCGCTCCGGCGAAGACCGCCGCCACCCCGCCCGGTGCCAGGACCGCGAGCAGTGCGTCCGCCGCCGTACCCATGGCACCGCCCGGTGGTCCGGCGTGCGCCGCGCCGCTTCGGATGCGGCCGCGCAGTTGTGGCTCGGCGCTCAGCCAGCGACGTAATGCGTGGGCGCCGTTCGGGCCCTCCCCGGCTACCACTACCCGTATGGCCATGAGCATGCCCACAGGATACGGGCGGTCGCGGGAGCGGCGCGGAGCAGGGCCCCGCCGCAGGGCGAGAAGATCGGGGGCCTCCGGGATACCGAGTCCCCTGCCCCTGTCACTCCGTAGGGTTCCGGATTCCCCGCCCCTGCGCCCGCCCGTACGTTCCTCAACGCAGCGGGCAGACCCCCGGCTTGACGAACGGGACCCCACCTTCCGGTCATCCGTGAGGTCGCCCGCTGCCTTCGCCCTGTCGGTGACCAGGAGGTCATGTGAGCGCGCGCCGTCCCACACGCAGGAACATCCTCAAGTCCGCCGGCGGGCTCTCGGCTGTGATGGCCCTGGGCGTCAGCGGAGTCCCCACGGCGCGGGCAGCGGGGATCGAGGACACCCGGCCGGACTTCCGGCTGCCCTTCCCGTGCGGCGTCAAAGTCGAACTGAAGACCTACCCGGGTCACAATCCGGACGACAAGAAGATCGACATGTACCGGTACGGGATGCCGTCGGGGAGCCCCATCCTCGCCTCGGCGGACGGGTTCGTGCATGAGAACTTCTGGGCGTCCGGCGGGCTGGAGATCAGGCACGGCAACGGCTGGTTCAGCCTCTACCTCCACATGACCGGCGTCGCGCAGGCCGGCACCTGGGTCAAGCGCGGCGACATCATCGGCTACATGGGGGACGTCGGATCGCCGGGCAAGCCGCACCTGCACTACGAGCAGCTCTACAACCCCAACAGCGACCAGGACGCAGACACCCAGCACATGGTCCACCCCAAGCTCCAGGGGCAGTTGCTGATCATGGACCCCAACCGCCCGGTGGACATGATCAGTACGAACTCCTGTGGTGGTCCTGTTCCGGGTGGGGGTGACCTGTTCGCGTTGTCGCCGGACCGGTCGGGTGTCTTCCAGTACTCCGGGCAGGGTGTCGCGTGGACGAAGGTCGGTGGTGCTGCAGGTGAGTTGGTCGCGGGTGGGGCTGGG
>NZ_JBVIPK010000018.1:45265-106891 GCF_055577965.1 Streptomyces sp. NPDC033165 | reverse complement strand
GGGTTGTTCGCGACGGGTCCGTCGGCGGGTGATCTGTTCAGGTTCAGTGGTACGCCGGACGAGTGGAGCAAGGTCGGTGGTCCGGCGGCGCAGTTCGTTGTCGCGGGTGATGGTCTGTTCGCGTTGAGCCCGGACAGGAGTGCTGTCTTGCAGTACTCCGGGCAGGGTGTCGCGTGGACGAAGGTCGGCGGTGCTGCTGGTGAGTTGGTCGCGGGTGGGGCTGGGTTGTTCGCGACGGGTCCGTCGGCGGGTGATCTGTTCAGGTTCAGTGGTACGCCGGACGAGTGGAGCAAGGTCGGTGGTCCGGCGGCGCAGTTCGCGGTCACCGGTAATCATCTGTACGGATTGAGCCCGGACAAGAGTGCCGTATTCCAGTGGTCGGGGACCGGGACGTCGTGGGTCAAGGTCGGTGGAGCCGCTGGTGAGTTGGTCGCGGGTGGGGCTGGGTTGTTCGCGACGGGTCCGTCGACGGGTGATCTGTTCAGGTTCAGTGGTACGCCGGACGAGTGGAGCAAGGTCGGTGGTCCGGCGGCGCAGTTCGCGGTCACCGATGATCATCTGTACGGGCTGAGCCCGGACAAGAGTGCCGTTCTCCAGTGGTCGGGATCCGGGATCGCGTGGAACAAGGTGGGCGGTCCCGCGCACTCCCTCGCAGGCCGATAGCCGAAAGCCGGCACCGAAAGTCGGCACCGAAAGCCGCGGGCGTATCCCATCAGGACCCGAGGGCCCTGTCACTCCGGATCGTTCCGGATGCCGCAGAGAACGCCGGGCAGCTAGCTTCCGAGCGGGCGGAACCACCGGCACACACCGCTCACCGGACCATTTTCCCGACCAGGAGGCGAAGTTGAGCGAGCAGCACCGCACCACCCGCAGGAAGCTTCTCAAGGCCGTCGGCGGGGTCTCCGCCGCCGTGGCCCTCGGCGGCGCGGGCGCCGTCGCGTCGGCCTCGCCCGCGAGCGCGGCAGCCCGGGGCGCCGCCGCCGGTGACGGCTTCGGACTGCACATCGTGGACAGCATGGAGCACGACCCCCGCATGTGGTACTACCGGTTCCAGACCGGTGCGATCGGCGGCTGGGCCCCTGCCGTCAACGTCCTGCTCCCCGACGACTACCACTGGAGCGGTCGCACCTATCCCGTCCTCTACCTCCTCCACGGCGGCGAGCAGGACTTCATCTCCTGGGACCGCTGGGGCATCCGCGCGGCGACCGCAGGCAAGCCGGTCATCGTGGTGATGCCCGACGGCGGACGTGCGGGCTGGTACTCCAACCCGGTGAGCACCAACGTCGGAGCCCGTGACTGGGAGCACTTCCACATCAGCCAGCTGATTCCGTGGATCGATGCGAACTTCCGGACGTACGCCGAATTCGACGGCCGCGCCGTCTCCGGCTTCTCGATGGGCGGCTTCGGCGCGCTGAAGTACGCGGCCAAGTACTGGGGGCACTTCGCCTCGGTGAGCTCCCACTCCGGCCCGGCCAGCCTGCGCGGTCCCGTCGCCGGAGTCAACGGCGCGGTCGTGCACTGGGCCAACGCCTCGTCCGCGGCCGTCGAACTGGGCGGCGGCACCGTCTACGGCGCGCCGCTCTGGGACGAGGCCCGGGTCAGCGCGGACAACCCGGTCGAGCGGCTGGAGAGCTACCGGGGCAAGCGGATCTTCATGGTCGCCGGCACCACCCCCGAGCCGACGTTCTGGGACACGTTCAACGAGGTCGGCGTGCTCGAAACCCAGCGGGAGTTCCGCGGCTTCCTCGACAGGGCGGGCATCCAGCACGAGTCTCACGAGAGGGACGGCGGCCACAAGGTCGACCCCTGGTTCTTCGAGCAGGACCTCAACGGCATCATCGGCCGCCTCCGCAAGGCGTAGCGGCGCAGCCAGGCCAACGGCCCCCCGGCGGCGGCCGCCGCCGGGGGGTGGTCGGTGCCGGGGCGGTCGGTGCCGCACCGGCCACCCCGGACGCCCGGCAGGCCGCCAAGGCCGAGCTGAAGGAGAACGGAACCGAGACCGGAACCGGAACCAGGGCCGGGGAGCCGTGCGGGGCCGGAGCTCAGAGGCGCGAGACGTGGTACTGCCGGATGCGCCAGCCCTCGTCGCCGCGGACGGCGACGAGGGAGAGACGTACGGGTATGTCGCCGTCGTGCTGGTGGAAGACGACCTGGGTGAGGCCGCCGATCCAGTCGTCCCCGCCCCGGTATGCGTGCAGGACGCGGGCGATGGCCCGGGTGCCCGGGGGGACCTGCCGGTAGTAACCGGCGATGCTCTCGGGTCCGGTGACCGGGTCCGGGAACAGGCCCTGGAAGAGCGCGTCCTCGGTGAACAGGGCGGCGGCCCGCTCGGGATCGGGCTCGTTGAACCGGCTCTGCCACTCCTGGAGCAGGTCGCCCAGCACCTCCGTGGCGGCGGTGTTGGCGGCGGTGTTGGCTGTGGTCATCGGATGCCTCCGTCGATGTCGAGGGTGATGCCCGTGGTGAAGGTGTTCTCCATGAGGAACAGGGCGGCGTGCGCGAGTTCGTCGGCCTCCCCGGGCCGGGCGACGGGCAGCCGCCGCGACACCGATTCCCGGTAGGCGGCGTGCTCGTCCGCGGGCATCCGGGACGCGTGGGTGTCCACCGGGCCGGGGGCCAGGGCGTTGACCCGCAGCGGCGCGAGCTCGTGGGTGAGGGACTTCACCAGGCCCTCGATCGCTCCGTTGACCGCGGCGAAGGCCGAGTAGCCGAGTTCGGGCTTGCGGTAGAGGTAGCCGGACATGAGGGTGACCGAGCCGGTCGCCCGCGGGATGCGCGGCAGGGCCGCCTTCAGGACGCGGTACTGGCCCCACCACTTGATCTCGAAGAACCGCCGGAAGTCGTCCTCGCCGAGTTCCTCGAACGGGCCAACGGTGATTCCCGCCGCGCTGGTGAACACGTGGTCAACGCGCTCCAGCGAGCCCACGGCCGCGTCGACGGAGGCGGGATCGGTCACGTCCAGCACGCGGTACTCGGCCCGGCCGCCGATGGTCTCGGCCGCCCGGCGTACGGCGTCCTCGTTGCGGTCGGTGAGGACGACATGGGCGCCGCGCTCGGCTGCCAGTCGCGCCGTGGCCAGGCCGATACCGGCTCCGGCTCCGGTGATGAGCACGGTGGTGCCACTGATGGTCATAGGGAGGTCTCTCCTGCGATTCCTAGGTGGGTGCGGGGTCTGCACTGGAACGCTAAGGGGCCACTCAGCCGATTTCCTTGGAAATTGAGTGCATAATCATGAAATGCTGGATCGTGAAAGGGACAGACAGACCTCTCAGCCGTCCGGGTGCTCGTGCGGGGAGGACCCGTCGACGGTGTGCGCGCAGGGCCTGGCCAGGTACCGCTACGCGGTGATCAAGGGCTGTATGCCGCTGGCCCAGGCGCCCGGGTGCCTGCTACAGCTCGGCCTGGTGACCCCTCCGCCGGACGACCCCAGGCTGCTGGTGCCGGTGGCGCCGGACGTAGCTCTCGATGAGTTGCTGCAACCGCTGGAGGAAGACATCCGGCGCGGCAGGCAGCGCGTGCAGCGGACCCGTTCCGATTTCTCCTCCGTCCAGGCGATGTACCGGGCCGCGGTCCGCGAGGCCCGTTCGAGCGTGGCCCGGATCGACGGCGAAGGTGTGGTCATGCCCACGCTGGAGAAGGCGGTCCGCTCCTGTCGCAGCGAGCTGGCCACGATCCAGCCGCTGGGCGAGCGCAACGCCTTCGACCTGGAAGACCCCCGGCTGGTCCCGCGGGGGGTGACGCACCGCACGCTCTATCCGCATGCGGCGCAGACGAACGCCCAACTGCTTCGGCACATCGCGCGGGTGGAGGAGGCGGGCGGCCATGTCCGCACCGTGGACCAGGTGATCGGCCGGCTCCTGCTGTGCGACCGTTCGAGCGCCTACCTGGTCCACAGCGACGGTTCGCCGCACGCGGGGGCGGTGGAGATCACCCACCCGGGCATCGTGGCCTTCCTCGTCTGCGTGTTCGAGGATGCCTGGCAGCGGGGCACGCCCGTGTCGGCGCCGGTGGTGCGCGCGCGGGAGCCGGTGATCATGGACGAGGTGGAGCGGGCGGTGATGCGGCTCCTCGTGTCCGGTCACACCGACGACGCGATCGCTCGTCGCCTGGGGGTGTCGCGGCGGACTGTGGCCGGTCATGTGTCCCGTATCTCCCAGCAGTTGGGATCGCGGTCGCGGGCGCAGCTCGGCTACCTCATCGCCCAGGCGGAGGCCACGCACGACGGTGCGGAGGACCTTGCCGTTCCCTGATGCCTCTCGTCGCTCCCCGGCGTTCTCGTCGCAGGCCGTCAGCCGCGTCGGCGTAGACGGCCGACTCCGGCGAGAACGCAGGCGAGCAGGGCGGAGGCGAGGATCTGGCCGCGGGCGGACGGGTCGAGGGCCATGGCCGCGATGACGGCCACGAGGACGGCGATCACCGCGATGGTGACACCGGGAAAACCGGGGGTACGCAGGACGAGGAGGTCGGGCTGCGTACGTTCGAGGCGGCGGCGCAGGACCAGGTGGGAGACGGCGACCGTCAGCCACATGAACAGCATGGCACCGCCCATGGCCTCGGCCAGCACCGGCAGTACGTCTCCGGGCCGGGCCGCTTCCAGCGGGATGCACAGGAACCCGATGGCGGCGGACGCGACCACGGCCCGGCGCGGGGAGCCCTTGGGGCTGACCGGGGCGAGGGCTGCCGGGGCGTCGTCGCGCAGGGCGAGCGAGTGCAGCATCCGGGAGGTGCCGTAGAGGTTGGCGTTGAGGGCCGAGAGGAGCGCGATGAGGACGACGGCCTCGGTGACCGTGCCCGCGGCGGGAATGCCGAGCCGTTCCAGGACCTGCGGGTAGGGGCTGTGCCCGGGCCGGGCGGAGGTCCAGGGCAGCAGGGCGGCCAGGACGGCGACCGAGCCGATGTAGAACAGGGCGATACGCCAGATCGCGGACCGTACGGCGCGGGAGACGGCGAGCGAGGGGTTGGCGGACTCGGCGGCGGCCATGGCGATGACCTCCATGCCGCCGAAGGCGAAGATGACGGCGAGCAGAGCGGCGAGGATGCCGGTGACGCCGTGGGGGGCGAAGCCCCCGTGCCCGGTGAGATGGGCCGTGCCGGGGGACGGGGTACCGGGCAGCCAGCCCGCCAGGGCGGCGACGCCGAGCGCGATGAAGGCGATGATGGCGGCGACCTTGAGGGACGCGAACCAGAACTCCGCCTCACCGAACATCTTCACCGACAGCGTGTTCAGCGCGGTGAACAGCGCCATGAAGACGAGGGCGGCGGTCCAGCTGGGCAGTGCCGGTATCCACTGGTGGACGATGCCCGCGGCGGCGACGGCTTCGACGGCGATGGCGATCGCGGTGATCCACCAGTAGAGCCAGCCGGTGGTGAACCCGGCCCAGGGCCCCAGCGCCTTGTCCGCGTAGACGGAGAAGGACCCCGATACGGGGAGGGCGGCGGCCAGTTCGCCCAGCATCCGCATGATGGCGAGGGCGATGAGCGCGGCGAGCAGATAGGAGACGAGGACCGCGGGCCCGGCGAGGGCCAGCCCCTGCCCGGAGCCGACGAAGAGACCGGCGCCGATGACACCGCCGAGGGCGAGCATGGTCAGGTGGCGGGAGGCCAGGTGGGGTTTGAGGCGGTGCTCGGCGGGAGGATGCTGCGGGGGGTGCGGTGCACGGGTAGCGGCAGGTGCGGCCACGGGGCTCCTCGGGAAGGTGCCGGAAGGCAGGGCGGGCGCTGGGAGAACTGGCGGTGCCTGGGAGAACAGGCGGGTGCTGGGAGAACGGGCGGGCGCTGGGCGAGCAGGCGGGGTCTGGAGCCGGGGCCGGGCCGGCCCGTGGAGGTCGGGCCGGCCCGGTGGCGTCACCCGGTGGGTCAGGCGATGCGGGCGAGGGTGGCGGTGTGCAGCTCGCCGACCCGGTCGCCGCTCTCGTTGACGTACGTCCAGTAGACGGAGACGTTCCCGGAGTTCAGGTCCATGACGTGGGAGACGGTCATGCCGGACTCCTCGACCCAGTTGACGTGGTAGATACCGTCGTTGACCTTCTTCACCGCGAGGTCCTGGTCGCCGCTGTTGCCCTTCATCGGGCCCGCGGTCGCCTCCCAGTGGAGCTTGGTGCCGTCGGCGGAGTAGCTGTTGTGGAAGACGACGCCGTTGTCGACCTCCAGGCGGTAGGAGTGTCCGGCGAAGGCGGGCAGCTCGCTGCGGTTCTGCTCGACGGCCGCGCCGGCGGTGGCGCCGGTGCGGGCGGGGGCGTCGGCGGCGGCCGGTCCCGCGAGGGCGACGGCGGAGGCGAGGGCGAGTGCGGGGACGAGGGCCCGGGCAACCCGAGTGGTGTTGACGGTCTTGCGCATGACGGATCAGCTCCTTGCTGCGGTGATGAAGTGGTGTACGGATGAGATGACTTGGCCGCCCGCGCGCTCCGGAGTTCTCGGTACCGGACGCGGGGGCGCCGCCCCGGGAAGCGGGGAGGTCAGGCGTACCGGTAGAACCCGGTGTGGTCGAGCATCTGCCGCGGGGTGACGTCCCACGGTGTGAGCTTCTCGTCGAGGGACAGGACGCGCCCGTGCTGGCTGTCGCCTGCCGCGATGGGCTTCTCCGGCAGGTACTGGGGCACGTCCTTGTGGCGTTCCTGCCACCGCGTCCAGATCAGGTCGATGAAGCAGTGGTGCAGCCAGAAGACCGGGTCGTTCGGTGAACTGCCGCCGGTCATCTGGCCGCCCGCCCAGGCGTGGACGCGGTTGTGGAGCTTCCAGCCCACGTCCTGGCCGACGGTCCAGCCCTCCAGCTTGTTGCGGAAGCCGGTGGTGGTGGCGGTGGAGTCGTACGGGTAGCTGTCGTAGCGCGCGTCGGACAGCGCTTCTTCGAGGTCGGCCGGGCCGGGCAGCGAGACCCCGTTGTTCCAGCCGCCGAAGTCCCGCATGAGGAAAGGGTCGTTGGTGACCTGGACGTTGATGTCCCACCGGCCCGCCCGGTGGGCGAACGGGCCGCTCGTGACCTGGCGGTCACCGGCGCGGCCGTTTCCGCCCAGGAAGTCCTCGGTCCAGGGGATGCCGGTGGTGGACTGCTCGGAGGTCCAGTCCCAGTACGGGAGGGTGACGCGGTCGTCGACCTTGCGCAGCTCGTTCTCGAAGTCGATGAGCATGGCGCGGTGCCAGGGCAGGAAGCTGGGGCCCATGTGGCCGTAGCGCTTGCCGCCCTCGCCGTCGGCGACGAAATAGTGGGCGTGGGTCCTGACGTAGTCGTCGTAGACGCCCTTGCTCTTCACTTCGAGGACCGCGTCGATGAAGCGCTTGCGCTCGACGGCGGTCAGGTCCTTGCAGTTCTTGCGGATGTGCACGGAGAAGGTGCTCCTGCGGTGTCGCTGGGGCGGAGACGGACGGCTGGTGGCGGGCGGCCGGTCAGCCGTGGATGTTGCCCAGGGCCAGCTGGGAGTTGGGGCCGAGGTTGTTGACCGCGGCCTGGGCGCAGGCGCGTGCGGTCGGGAAGGACTCGTAGTGGTTGAGGAGGCTCATGTACGTGCCGTCAGCGCGGCGCATGACGTGCAGCACCCTCCCGTCGATCTTGATCTCGACCGCCGGGGCGGGCGGGAGGCCCTGCTCGTGCGACGAGGCGGCGGCGGTACGGGCCAGGCCCGCGGTGCGCGTCGTGCCCGCGGTGCGGGCCGTGTCCGCGGCGGAGGCCCCGTGGGCGGCCCCGCCGTGGTGGGCGTGGCCCTCCGGGACCGGCCTGCCCTCGATCCGGCGGCCCTTGTAGACCTCGTCGAACGGGACGGCCGGGTCCGTCTCCTCGGCTGCGGCCTGCAGGCGCCGCTCCGGCGACGCGGAGGCCGTGGCCATGGCGGTTACGGCGGTGACGCCGGCGGCGGCGGTCGCCGCGACGGCGGCGTTCCGCAGCAGTGAACGGCGGGTCATGGTGGAGGTGTTGATGGTCCTCAGCCCTTCCGGCCGGTGCCGCTGACGGCGTTGACGATGTCCTGGGCCCGGTCGACGATCGAGGGCATGCCGGAGGTGAAGAACAAGGTGCCCCCGGCGACGTCCCCGATGGCGTAGAGCCGCTGGTGGGGCCGAGCGTCGACGGTCGCCCGGGAGGTGGCCGGTTCGACGGCGATCCCGCCCGCCGGGTGGTACTCGGCGTGCTCCGCCTCCGTCAGGGACGTGAACACGGCACGGGCGGCCTCGGGGATGCGGTGGGCCGGTGCGGAGACGGCGTTCACGACCCGGTCGGCCTCCTCCGACCGGTCCGCGCCGAGCAGGAAGCCCCCGCCGTCACGTGGCTTGACGGTGTGCAGGCCCCGCTCGACGTGCAGTTGGCCCCGGTCGGCCATGTCCAGGAGGACGCGGGCGTTCTCCGGCGGCATCGGGCAGCACAGCGACATGATGCCCCGGTAGAGGTTCTCGCGGATGTAGTCCTGGAGCTCGGGGTGCAGGAGGGGGAAGGCGTCCGGGCCGGTCGTCGGCACGGCCTCCTGCATGACGCGCATGCCGGTGTCGGGGTGGTCGAGCTCCTGGTACTGGCGGCGCAGCCGGTCCAGCGGGTCCTCGCGCTCGGCCGACATCAGTTCGTCCAGGGCGATGGCGGGATCGGCGCCGTGGGCGCGCAGCTCTTCGGCCAGCAGGTCCGTCAGCTGCTCCAGGCCGATCGGGTTGCCGTCGGCGGCGATGTCGTGGATGCGGGCCGGGGTGAAGTGGCGGATCTCGGGGTGTACCGGGCGCTGCCGGATCGCGGGGAGGCATCCGTTGCGGGAGGCCATGACGACCGGTCCGGTGTGTCCGGCCCGGTACAGGGACACGACCGTGTCGACGGCGGCCAGGCCGGTACCGATCACCGCGACCGCCGCGTCCGCGGGGATGGGGGCGAGGGTGTCGGCCAACGGATAGGGGTCGGGGAGGAAGCCTTCCTCACCGGTCAACCCGTAGTGGTCGGCCGGGATTCCGGGCCCGACGGCGCAGATGACATGGCCGAACCGCCAGGTGTCCCCGCTGTCGTCGGTGACGTCGAGCAAGGGGTCCGCGTCCCGCACCCGGGTGACCCGGCGGTGGACGACGGTGACGGGCCTGCCGCGCAGTGACAGGGAGGAGACGGCCTGCTCGGCGGTGTGCTCCAGGTAGGAGCCGAAGACATGGCGTGGCGGAAAGTGGCCGTCCTCGTCCCAGGCGCCGCCGCCGTAGGGGGATTCCGTGCGCTTCAGCCAGTCGGCGAACGCGCCGGGGTCGCCGACGGTGGCGGACATCTCCGCGGGGAGGATGTTGACCAGCACGGAGTCGGCGTCGTGCTGGTAGGCGCGGCCCCGCCACAGCCGGGAGCCGTCGGGTTCGAACACGACCACGCGGCCGTTGCCGGGTTCGGGCAGCCGGGCGAGACGGTCGAGTACCGCTACGGCCGCCGCACCGCCTCCGATGATGGCTATGTCGTCGGCCATGCGCTCGTCGGCCATGCGCTCGTCGGCCGTGCGCTCGTCGGCCGTGCGCTCGTCGGCCGTGCGCTCGTTGGACATCTGATCGGTCATGTCGTTCATGGAGTGTGTGGTTTCCCTGGTCAGACGTTCTGGAGCACGCGGGCGTCTTCCGGGCGCCTGCGACGTTCCTTGACTACGGCGAGGAGCAGCAGGGCCAGGGCGATGACGGCCCACCCGGCCAGTACGGCGAGGGGGGAGCCGCTGCCCGTACCCGCGAAGGAGCCCTCGGCGCGGATGAACGATCCCGCCGCGCCGGGCGGCAGGAGCTGGCCGATGCCGCCGAGCCATCCGGGCAGCAGGTCGGGGCCCGTGGCGATGCCGGAGAGGGGGTTGCCGATCAGGAACATGACGACGGCTCCAGCGGCGATTCCGCCCGGGCCCAGCAGGGCGCCGAGGCCGGTGATGAAGCCCGCCATACCCAGTTCCAGCAGCACGATCGCGGCGGCGTTGGTCAGGAAGGAGCCGGGCAGCACACCGGAGACGACGGTCAGCATGAGTGAGCTGAGGAGTCCCGAGAGGACGGCGAACGCGGCGACGCCGGCGAGGCGCAGGCGGGCGTCGGGCACCTTGAGGACGAGGAGCAGGCCGATGATGACGGAGGTGACGATCAGGGGGAAGAACCCCATGGTCATGCCGGAGCCGTGCGGGTCGCTGCCGTTGGCGGGGACGACCTCCTCGACGAGCTCGGAGGTGCCTGTCAGCTCGGCCAGCCGCCCGGACAGTGCGGCGGACACGGCGGGGGAGGCGGCGGAGGCGACCTTGAGCCGCCAGCCGTGGCCGGCGGCGTCGTCCTGGACGAAGGCGCCGTAGACCTCGCGGTCGCGCAGGAGCGATTCGGCCTGGCCCGCGGTGTCGACCCGACGGGTGTCGAAGTCGTCGCCGTGTGCCCCGAGGAGCGCGTCGAGCTGCTTGTACGGGCCGTTGTCGGCGACGACGGCGACGGGCACGCGGGTGGGCTCCGAGCGGGAGGCCGTCCAGGAGAACCAGCCGCCGACGACGAACTGCACGAGGGCGACGATGATGACGGCCTTGGCCATCTCGCGCTTGGCTGATGTGAGGTGTGCGCTCATGGCGTGTGCTCCGGACTCATCGCTCGTCGAGCAGTTCGGGCTGCTCGGCGGTGATCTCGTCCCACATGACCTGGAAGCTGAAGCGGCCGAGCTGGTCGTCGCCGAATCCGTCGCGAGCGGCGAGGGCCTGCTGGTGGCTCATGGGCTTGGGGGTGCCCGCGGCGAGCGCGGCGAGCTGGACCTGGGCGCACGATTCGTAGGTGAAGAACCAGTGCACGGCCTCTTCGATACTGCCGCCGACGGTGAGCAGTCCGTGGTACCGCAGGAGCAGGGCCCTCTTGTCGCCGAGCCGGCGGGCGATGTCCTCGCCGTGCTCGATCCTGATCGCGGGGCCGTCGTAGTCGCCGTAGAGGACCTGGTTCTCGTAGAAGGCACAGGACTCCTGGTCGAGCGGCTCCAGGAGCCGGTCGAGGGAGCCGAGGGCCCGCGCGTGAACGGTGTGGCCGTGGGCGATGGCCTCGGCCTCGGGCCGCTCGTGGATCTTCGAGTGGATGGTGAAGGCGGAGGGGTTGACCTTCCCCTCGCCCTCGACCACGCGGCCGGTGGCATCCACGCAGATCAGGTCCTTCACCTTGACCTGGTTGAAGGACAGGCCGAAGGGGTTCACCCAGAACCGGTCGTGGTGTTCGGGGTCGCGGACGGAGATGTGGCCGGATATCCCTTCGGCGAACCCCGCCTTCCCGAACAGCCGCATCGCGGCGGCCAGGCGCTGTTTGCGGTGGCGGCGCTCCTCCCCGACCGAGGCGAACACGGCGTCGTCGGGAATGGGCAGTCCGGTCGCGGTGTCGGCCAGGAAGCCGGCCGGCGGGCTGTCTGTCACAACGGTCCCTCTCGTAGTGCTGGGAATGCAGCGGGCGCCGTCGGTGCGGCGCCCAATACGCCAGTGAGCTTGGCCCGATCACGTGTCAACGGGGGTTGGCAATTAGCGCATTTCGGACTTCATGAACCTGCATTGCCGAAATGTGCAGGCAGCTGCACATTTGAGAAGAGTGGCCGAAAGTCCCTGGAAAGAGCTGGCAAAGTCCGGGCCTTGAAGGGCGTGGAGACGGCGGGGTTTCCGGCAGGTGTGTCCGGATCACGCCCTGGCAGCCGGGCGCTGCCGTCGGCCGTATTTCCGGTCCGAGGGCTCGCGGAGGCATGCGAATTCGGCGTGGTGTGCGGGAATGGCGATACGCGTGGCCGTGCGCCTTGCTGTGCGGAAGCGGCGATACCCGCGCTCGTGCGCCCTGTTGTGACGGGCGTCGAGGGCCCCGTCATTTCCCGGGGCGGCGGCCCGACGGCCCGGCGGCTTCGGGTTCCGTCGAAAGGCGCAAACGTTCGGGGGGGGGGAGAGGGAGACCGATGGATGTCGATCGCCACCGGCACTCCCCCTGTTATCTGATGCTCAGGGCGCCGACCTGGCCGGCTGTGCCCCCGGGACCTGGACCTGGACCCGGACCGGGACCCGGAACTGGGACCGGACCCGGGGCCTCGGGTGGCACCTTCTTGACGACGACCGTTTGGGCGGCCTGGCGCTGACTTCTCGCCGGAGCTGTTGAGGCGGAAAGGCGGAAAGGCGGAAAGGCGGGGAGGCGGGAGGCGGGAGGCGTCAGGGTGTGATCCGACGCTCCGCGTTCTCCTGCCACTCCCGGCCGATCGATCGGATGAGAGCCGGGTAGACCCCCAGGTACCGGAAGGGTTTGATGCCGAGCATGTACAGGGAGCCGAGGCGGCCGTTGGGCTTCACCAGGACGGCCATCTGGCCGCGATAGCCGCCGTTCCCGTCGGGGACCCAGCCGATGTGCAGTACCCCGTGCATGGTCCCGTTGGCGTACTCGGCGGCCCACTCGTCGTGTGTCTGGAAGACCGAGGTGAAGGGCGCCGTGCTGAGGTCGGGGCCCCGTGGCCCCTCGCGCAGATCCTCGGGCAGCCGGTCGCGCAGCGTCGCCACCCGGCCGCCGATGCCTGTGCCCGGCTTGTCCCAGCCGAGGAGTGCACCGAGCTTCCAGCGCACCGCGAAAAGGAAGCGGCCCACGGGGTCGCCGCCGTCCGGACCGTCCTTGCCGCTCGCCATCTGATCGACCAGCTGGTGCAGATCGTCCGGGCCGCCCGGCGTCGGCAGTGCCCACACATCCTCCAGCCGGAAGTCGCCGGCGATCTCGTGGATACGCCAGGGGCGGGACGTGTGATCGGTCGGGGGAAGGCGCAGATCGCTCATGGCAGCTTCCTGTCTATACGGTGCCGTATAGAACGAGCATAGGTCCATCTGTACGGTTCCGTATATTGGCCGGGGGTTACGTTCGGGGGTTTGTGAGGAGGGACACGCTATGGGTGCGATCCGTACGCCGCGCGACAGGTGGATCGAGGAGGGGCTCCGCATGCTCGCCGCCGGCGGTCCCGAGGCTGTCCGGGTCGAGGTCCTCGCCCAGGCGCTCGGTGTCAGCAAGGGCGGTTTCTACGGCTACTTCCGCAACCGCGCCGCCCTGCTGGAGGAGATGCTCGATACCTGGGAGCGCGAGGTCACCGAGGCCGTCATCGAGCGGATCGAGCGCGATGGGGGCGACGCCCGTGAACGGCTCCGGCACCTCTTCGACTTCGTGGGGTCGAGCGGGGCGGTCGCGACCGACGCCGGGCTGGAGCTGGCGATCCGCGAGTGGGCCCGGCGCGACGAGGGAGTCGCGCATCGCCTCCGCCGGGCCGACAACCGCCGCATGGACTATCTGCGCGAGCTCTACGGGGCCTTCTGCCCCGACGAGGGCGATGTCGAGGCCCGCTGCCTGATCACCTTCTCGCTGCGCATCGGCGACCACCTCATCGTGGCCGACAACGGCCCGCTCGACCGCGCGGAGGTACTCGACGCGGTCAAGGACCGGCTGTTGAGCCTGAGCTAGCGCGTCGAAGGCCACCGAGGCAGGCCACTATCGAGGCCGCCCAGCCATGTCGCCGGTGTGGACCGGGACCTCATGCCGGTGTACCTCGTGAGACCGGGCGGCATCGGCAGTGGGCCGGGGCCCCGGCACCGGGTTCAGGGATGGCGTGTCCGCGTGATCCGTGGACGCGTGGGAAAGCAGACTCCCGCCGTGGGAGGGGCGTCGGCAGCCGCAGGCCGCCGCGGCACGGCGGGGGAGGGGCCGCCCACTTCCCCGATTGCCTGAACTCGGTTCGTACCGAGCGCGACCCGAACCTGTCCTGGTCTGTGGCAGGGCAGACGGGATGGTCGCGTCCGGGCAGCTCCGGACGGAGGTGAACGAGACCGGGCCCGAGCCCGGAGAGCCGTGCGCGCGGCCGTGAAGGGGTGAGCGGAGCCCGGTCAGCCGGCGAAGCGCGGGACCACCAGGCCGGACTCGTAAGCGATCACCACCGCATGGGTCCGGTTCTGCGCGCCGAGCTTGGTCAGCACGTTCCCGACGTGGGTCTTGATCGTCTCCAGGCTCACCGTGAGGGACTCCGCGATCTCCGGATTGGAGAGTCCGGTGGCCATCAGGCGCAGAACCTCCTCCTCACGGCCGGTCAGGGCGGCTTGCGGCAGGGCCTCCGCGGAGCCCAGCGGGCGGGCGGCGACCATGCGGCCCAGAGTGGCCGGGAAGAGCACCGCTTCGCCCGCCGCCACCACCCGGACCGCCTCGGCGATCCGGCGGACCGGGAAACGTTTGAGGATGAAGCCGCTGGCGCCCGCGCTGAGGGCGGCGGTGACGTAGTCGTCGTTCTCGAAGGTGGTGATCACCACGATCTTCGGCGGGTCGGCCGCCTCGGCCAGAAGCTGTCGGGTGGCCTCGATCCCGTTGCGGCGCGGCATTCGGACGTCCATCAGGACCACGTCCGGCCGCAGGCTCCGCGCCCGGTCGACCGCCTCGACGCCGTCGGCGGCCTCGCCGAGCACCGTGATCCCCGGCTGTGCGGCGAGCAGCATGCCCAGACCGCTGCGGGTCACCTCGTCGTCGTCCGCGATCAGGAGGGTGACGGCGGGGCCTGTGACCGCGGGGAGGGTCTCGCCCTCGGCCGCGTCGGATCCACTCACGCCGACACCCGTACCGGCAGCCGGACGGCCAGCCGCCAGTGCTGCGTTCCCTCCGGGCCGGACCGGAACTCACCCTGCAGCAGCCGGACGCGCTCGGCCAGTCCGGGCAGGCCGTGGCCGGACGTCGAGAAGGGTCCCGGGTTCGGCCCCGTACGTGCTCCGGTCCGGTTGACCACCGTGAGGTCCAGTCCGTCCGGTCCGGCCGCCGCCCGAACCTGGATGGGGCCGCCCACCCCGTGGCGCAGCGCGTTCGTCAGCCCCTCCTGGAGGATCCGATACGCCGCCCGGGAGAGCGTCCCCTGTACCCGCGCCAGTTCACCCGACAGCTCCGCTTCGACCGTCGCCCCCGTGTGCCGCAGGCGTTCCAGCAGCTCGGGGAGGTCGGCCAGGGTCCGGGTCGGCGCCGTCCCGGGCTGTTCCTCACGCAGCACTCCGAGCGCGTAGTCCAGGTCCTCCAGCGCGGCCCGCGTCGATTCCTCGATGCTGCGCATGGCGGCCCGCGCCGCGGTCGGATCGGCGGAGAGCACCTCGCCCGCCACCGCCGCCTGGATGGTCGCCGCCGTCAGCGTGTGCCCGATCGAGTCGTGCAACTCGTGGGCGACCCGGTTGCGTTCGGCCAGCAGCAGTTCCCGCTCGGCAGCCAGCGCGAGCCGCTCGGCCGCCGACGGCCCCAGCAACCGCGGCGCCGACCACCGCAGGGCTTTGGTGACCAGTACGCAGACGGCGAGCGCCAGCAGGATGCACGCGGCAGCGGCCACCCAGCTCCACCCGCCCGACACCCGGACCGACGTACCGAACAGGCTCGCCCGCACCTCGCCGCCGAGCCAGTTCGTGGGCAGGGAGAGGCCCATGATGAGCAGCACCCCGCTCGCCAGTGCGCCCGTCCACCCGACAGCCACGTGCAGCACCAGCCAGAGCGGAGTCCGCCAGCGGTCGAGGGCGGGTGAACCTGAGGCCGGGCGACCGGAAGCCGGGTTCGGCAGTGACACCCGCAGCAGCCGCCGGGCTGACGCGACCAGCGCTCGCCGCACGGGGCGCGCCAGTCCGGCCACGCCGACCAGCGCCGCCCAGATCAGCAGCACCAAGACGATCTGCACGCTCTCGGGGGCGGACCGCCACGACAGCGCCGGCAACAGGGCGAACGGCAGCAGCGGAAGGCTCGCCAACGCGCCGCAATAGGCGAACAGCACACCTGAGTACGTGGAGCCGCGCAGCAGCAGCCGAATTCCCCTGTTCATGGTCGCCAGTATCGCCGGGCGGCCCGCCGGCGGCCTCCCTCGATCGGGGGAGCGATTTCTCCTGCTTTCCCGCGATGCGGTCAGAGGGCGCTGGAAACAAGGATCGTGCCCCGACCAAATGATTGCTGAGGAGTTGACTTATGCGTCTTCAGATGCGTCTTCAGAAACGGCGGAGTCCTCGTTTCTCGACCCGGCAGGGCGGTCGGCGACGCGCCTGGTCGGCGGCTGCCGCGGTGGCCGTCGGTGCCCTGACTCTGGGGTCCGTGGCCTTGGTTCCGCCTGCCGCCTCCGGTTCGGTTGCCCCGGCTGATGCTGCTGTCAGGCCGGACGGCGTGCAGCGTGCGCTGAACGTGTTGGTCCGCGATGACAAGTTGCCTGCCGCGCTGGCGAGCGTGAGGGGCCGGGACGGCCGGGCCCGCACGTATACGGCGGGGGTCGGTGACCTGACGACCGGTTCGAAGGTGCCCAGGGACGGTCAGGTACGGATCGGCAGTAACACCAAGACCTTCGTCGCGGTTGTGGTGCTGCAACTGGTCGGCGAGGGGAAGGTCGATCTCGACGCCTTCGTGGACACCTATCTGCCCGGTCTCGTCCGCGGGGAGGGCATCGACGGGCGTCGCATCACCGTCCGCCAGCTCCTCCAGCACACCAGCGGACTCCCCGAGTACAGCAACCACCTCGGGGACGACGTTCGCTACTACGCCCCCCGTGAACTGCTCGCCACAGCACTCCGGCACAAGGCCGACGCGGACCCGGGGGAGACATGGGGGTACAGCAACACCAACTACATCCTGGCGGGCCTGATCGTCCAGAAGGTCACCGGCCGCCCTCTGGCCGACGAGATCGACCGACGCGTCGTCCGCCGCGCCGGGTTGCGTCACACGTACTTCCCCGCTCCCGGTGACGCGAGGATCCGAGAGCCTCACCCCCACGGCTACTACCAGGAATCGACGGAGAGGCCGCTGCGCGACATCACGGAGATGGACCCCTCCTGGGGCTGGGCCGCAGGCCAGATGATCTCCACCAGCACCGACCTCAACCGCTTCTTCGGGGCGCTGCTCTCCGGCCGCCTCCTGCCCCCGGCCCAGCTCGCCCAGATGCGCTCCACCGTCCCAGCCGAAGCGACCTTCGGCCCGGGCGCCCGCTACGGACTTGGACTAGTCAGCAGGCCGCTGCCGTGCGGCGGCCTCTCCTGGGGCCACGGCGGCAGCTTCCCGGGGTACGAGACCCGTGGCGGCGCCACCGACGACGGCCGCGCCGCCAACGTCGCCGTCACCATGCAGCTCACCGGCGAGGCGGCCCGTGGACGCCTCGAACGCGCCGTGGACACCGCCTTGTGCCGCTGAGTCCCGCGTCGCCGCATAAGAGACCATGCTTCTGGTACCACGCTCCTTAACAGCGCAGTCTCGTGGCCGGCAGGTCGGCAGGTCGGCGGTCAGGCGGTCGTGGCGGGACGTGGGCTGCCGTGGAAGACCTGGCTGGTGTGCCAGGAACGGTGGGCTGCGGCGACGGTTCGGACGCCCGGCTGGGGGCCGATGACCGGACGGCCGGCGAGCGTGATGACGTGCTCGCGGGCGGCGGTGCTGCGGCCGACGAAGCTCTGTGAGACCAGGATGCGGTGGCCCTCGCCACGGCCCTCGCCGAGACCGAGTACGCCTTTGTCGAACAACTTGTGGTGCAGCGAGCACAGGCACAGCCCGTTTTCGAGGTCGTCCGGTCCGTCGAACGCCCACCAGCGGACATGGGCGGCCTCAAGCCCGACCGGCACCGTGCCGATCCTGCCGTCGTACCCGCAGAAGGCGCACTGGTACTCGTACGCCGTCAGGACCATCTCCCGCATGCGCCGGTCCCGCTGCCTGCGCTTGGCCGAGACCAGTCCGGTCTCGGCCTCCTCCAGTTCCAGGCCGACGGCTTCGCACAGCTCGCCGTGGAGGGAGGGCGGGAAGTTCAGATCGAGGAGTACGCGTGTCATCCGGCCGAGCAGGGGCGGATCCCGCCGCAGCGCCGCCCGTAGCTCCGGCGTCAGCCGCCCGGCGGCGCCGGTTGCGCGCAGCTCCCTGACCCCGGTCCCGGGGCTGCCCGGACCGCGCTCGGTGCGCACCTCCCACACGCCGTCACTCACCAGATGATGGAAGGGATAGGCGGGCGTCGTCCGGTTCCCCGGACCGTACTCGGCGAGCAGCCGCCGCAGGTCCTGCTCCACCGTGCTGTACCGCAGCTCGTCGTCGGCGTCCTGCTGGAACCGGCTGAGCGCGTACAGGAACAGCAACGGCTTGTGCGGAGCCCGCGCCCCGCTCCTGGTCCACTGCCTCAACTGCGCGGTGCGCTCGACCCAGTCCATGGTCGGCGATCGTAGTGGCGGCTCGTCGC
This sequence comes from Streptomyces sp. NPDC033165, assembly GCF_055577965.1. Taxonomy (NCBI): domain Bacteria; kingdom Bacillati; phylum Actinomycetota; class Actinomycetes; order Kitasatosporales; family Streptomycetaceae; genus Streptomyces; species Streptomyces sp. NPDC033165. The sequence continues at coordinate 88,776 of NZ_JBVIPK010000018.1, read as the reverse complement.
AGTACTTGGTGGCGGGGCATGGCCGCAGTGACCGGCCGAACACCGAGCCACTACGCGGATCCCGGCTACCCGGGCATGATGCCGTGGATGCGGGAGAGGGTGAAGACCCGTTCGTCGTGGCGCAGGTGGCACCAGGCGTACACGTAGGGCGGGTCGAGCACGAGCTCGCTGAGGGTACGTACGGTCCGGTTGCCCGAGGCGGCGACGTACTCGACCGTGATCGCTGTGCCGGCGTCGACGGCATGGGCGAGCTGGCGGACGTCGCTGTACGCCAGGTTCTTCGCGTACGCGGCGACGATCTCCTCGGTGTCCGTGCCGTAGGGGACCCCGGTGCCGAACGGGTCGGGAGCCGGGAGTGTCGGCGGGGCGGCCCGCAGCCTGGCGGCCAGCGTGCTCAGGTCGACAGTCACCGGAGTCATCTGAGTCACCGTCGGAACGGACCGCTGCCGCTGTCCTGGGAGTGGGGGTACCGGGACCGGGGCGGCGGCACGCCGACGCCGGGTCTTCTCGACGCGTACGGTTCCGTCGGCCCTCTCGGCGACGGGTGCGTAGCCGGCGGCCCGGAGCGCGGCGAGGGTCTTGTCGAGTGGGGTCCGGCTGACCAGCACGGTCGGTGCCAACACGCGTAGGCCGAGGGCGGCGAGCTTTCTGTGAGTGACGAGTTCGGAGAGGAGGGCGGCTTCTTCACCATGGATCACACAGGAAGCGGGGGCGATGCGCACACGGCCGTGAGTGCGTGCGGAGTCGTTGATCAGGTACAACAGCGGCTGGGGGAGGGCGCCGACCGCGACGGCGCCCAGGTCGGCCGCGATGGCATCCGCCGTGCGGCCCGTGTCCAGAGCACGGCGAACGGTTGTGGGGCTGAACCGCCACACCGATGCGGTGCCACCGACTTCCTTGTCCGCGACGGTGTCCAGCAGTGCGGCGAGGCGGGCGGACGGTGTGCCGGTGACAACGGCGGTGAGGTCCGCGCCGAAACGGGCTGCCCTGGTGGCTGCCGGCAGCAGCCGCTCACAGGCAGCGGCGAGCGTTTCGGCGGCTTCGGCGCAGTCGGTCCGCAGAGCAGCACCGATGGGGGACAGGCAGCCGCGGGCGATGACCCCGAGCAGTTCCGCTTCCCGGATTACGGTGGCGAAGGGCGTGGTGTCCTGGGGGAGTTGTTCGGCGAGCGAGCGGTGCCAGGCAACCATCGGCCCCAGTTCCGCGGGGCTGTGCACTCCCCGGTGCGCCGGCAACTCCGCTGCGGCGGCGAGGAGCCCCTCTCGGGCCTGTATACAGCCGCCGCAGGGCGATGTTCCGGCGAGCGCGGGCAGTACCTTGCCGTCCTCGTCGCGGGCCTGGGCCGGAGTCAGTGGCAGCGTCCGCCAGGTGTGGAGAAGCGCGGTGAGCTGCTCCGCTGGTTCTCGTTCCGCCCAGGCGTCGTATCCGTCCGTTGCCGCGACCCGGTCGCCGTCCCGGGCCAGCAGCCCGGCGCCGTACGCCGTCTCCAGAACAAGGCGTACGACGATGTCGTCGCACTGCGCCGCCTTGCTGATTCGGGACAGCTCACGTGCTCCGACCCCGCCTGACTTCAGCAGGACCGGCGGAGCAGCGGAGCACGTCGCCAGAACCGACGCGGCATGTGCGGCGAACGCCGTGGCGGCTGCCGCCGCCTCCCGGTCCACTTCCGCCGAGGTGACGGACGCCGTCCGCACGACGGGCGGGACGGGATCGAAGGGGGCGTGCCAGCCGACTCCGCGCAGTGCGAGCGCCACCTCGGCGGGCATGCGGGTGGATCCGTACCCGGAGTACCGGTCCTGGACCAGCAGTCCCCGCTCCAGTGCCCAGCGCGCACCCGGCTCGGAGTCGGCCGACGGGGCCCTGGACGTGATCAAACGCGCCGGTGATTGAGCCTGTTCACCCTGGTGAGACGCTCGCCGCTCAAGCAGCTTCCGGGTGGACGCAGGTGCCGAAGTGATCACCGCGGCCACCCGCTCCGGATTGCTGTGGTGTTCCAGCAGGGCGGTCAGCCGATGCTTCTTGGTGGTGCCGGGCGACGGGATGCCCAGGGCCACCAGCATGCGGCGCAGTTCCTCGGAGGTCGTGTTCGCCAGTAGCCGGGTGAGCGGAGCGTCCAGCCCCAGCGGCGAGTCCCACGCCTGCCGCAACGGCGTCGCCATGCGCAGCAGCCCTGCGCCGTCCGGCCAGACGAGTGCGCGGTCGGCCAGCGCCTCCAAGGCCGCGTCCAGCCCGCGACTGCTCTCCGTTCCGGTCGCATCCAGCAGATCGGCCAGGGCGGCATACGGAACGGGCCCCAATGCCGCCAGCGCCTCGGCTACCTGCAGGTGTGGCAGCGCGAGTCCGGGCAGCACCGGGGCCACCGACGCCGGGCGCTGAAGGCGGTCCGCGAGTTCGCCGAACGATCGTGGCTCCGGCGGGGACACGGCATCCGGGCGAGCTGCCAGGACCCGCTCGAGCCGGTCGACTTCCAGATCACTCAGCCACATGGCCAGAGTCGATCCGCTGGGCTTGCCGATGGGGACACCTCACAAAGACGAGTGCCAGTGGTCTCCGACTGGAATCGGTCCTGCACAGACCCAGAATGGCGGATCGCGGGGGACGCCTGCGTCCTGAGTCGGCAGAAACCCGCTTCTGAGTGAAGGCGATGTCCTGTGACTCGACCCGGCGACGGCAAGTCGGCGGAAGGGAATGTCTCTTATGTCGGAAATGAATGAGACCGGAACTGAGACCACCAACGTCGAAGGGCCCCGCAGCAAGCTGCGGGGCCCTTCGACGTATTGCCCGGTGAGAGCAATGGCGGAGGATACGAGATTCGAACTCGTGAGGGGTTGCCCCCAACACGCTTTCCAAGCGTGCGCCCTAGGCCACTAGGCGAATCCTCCGCCGCAAACAATACAAGACGTTGGAGGGTGCTCGCGAACCTGATCCCCGGAGATCGTCCGGAGAGGCTCCGCAGGTCGTTCGGCGGGGCAGGCGGGTGGACCGGAGGGGGTGGGGATCGGTTAAGGTGGGCGTCAGCCCCTCACGTGGCGCTATCTGACTGAACTCCCCCAGGGCCGGAAGGCAGCAAGGGTAGGTTGGCTCTGGCGGGTGCGTGGGGGGCCCTTTGCGTTCCCTGGAGGGCGCCCGTCGTGTTCCCTGGGGGCTGCCCGTCGTGTTCGCTGGGAGTGCCCGCGTGGGGCCGGGTGTCAGTCCGCCCCGATAACCTCGTAGATGTGTCGTCCCTTGCGCTGTACCGCCGCTACCGCCCCGAGTCGTTCGCCGAGGTCATCGGTCAGGAGCATGTCACTGACCCGCTCCAGCAGGCCCTGCGGAACAACCGGGTCAATCACGCGTACCTGTTCAGTGGGCCGCGTGGCTGCGGAAAGACGACCAGTGCGCGCATCCTCGCCCGCTGTCTGAACTGCGAGCAGGGGCCGACGCCCACCCCGTGCGGTGAGTGCCAGTCGTGCCGGGACCTCGCGCGCAACGGGCCGGGGTCCATCGATGTGATCGAGATCGACGCCGCATCGCACGGCGGCGTCGACGATGCTCGTGACCTGCGGGAGAAGGCGTTCTTCGGGCCCGCCTCCAGTCGTTACAAGATCTACATCATCGACGAGGCGCACATGGTCACCCCGGCGGGCTTCAACGCCCTGCTGAAGGTGGTCGAGGAGCCGCCGGAGCACCTCAAGTTCATCTTCGCGACCACCGAGCCCGAGAAGGTCATCGGGACCATCCGCTCGCGTACGCACCACTACCCCTTCCGGCTGGTGCCCCCGGGGACCCTGCGCAGCTATCTCGCGGATGTCTGCGGCCGGGAGAACAGCCCCGTCGAGGACGGCGTGCTGCCGCTCGTCGTGCGGGCCGGGGCCGGGTCCGTGCGTGACTCGATGTCCGTCATGGACCAGCTGCTGGCCGGTGCGGGCGACGACGGTGTGACGTATGCCATGGCCACCTCGCTCCTCGGGTACACGGACGGCTCGCTGCTCGACTCGATCGTGGACGCGTTCGCGGCGGGCGACGGGGCCGCCGCCTTCGAGGTCGTCGACCGGGTGATCGAGGGCGGCAACGATCCGCGTCGCTTCGTCGCGGATCTGCTGGAGCGGCTGCGCGACCTGGTGATCCTGGCCGCCGTGCCGGACGCGGGGGACAAGGGGCTCATCGACGCGCCCGCCGATGTGGTCGAGCGGATGCAGGCCCAGGCGTCCGTCTTCGGCGCCGCCGAGCTGAGCCGTGCCGCCGACCTGGTCAACGACGGGCTCACCGAGATGCGCGGCGCCACCTCCCCGCGCCTCCAGGTGGAGCTGATCTGCGCCCGGGTCCTGCTCCCCGCCGCCTTCGACGACGAGCGGTCGATGCAGGCCCGGCTCGACCGGCTGGAGCGCGGGGCCTCCGCCGCTGCCGCCTCCTTCACCGCCCCGCCCGCCGCCGCGGCGCCCATGGGGTACGTCCCCGGGCCCGAGGCCCACGCTCATGCCCCGGCCCCCGCCGCCCCCGCCGCCCCAGCCGGTCCGGACGCGGCCCGTGCCGCCGTACGGGGCGAGGCGCCCCCCGCCCCGGCCCCCGCTGCGCCTGCGCCCGCCGCCCCGCAGGCCCCCGCCGCCCCGCAGGCCCCCGCCGAGGCGCCCGCCCCCGCCCAGCGGCCCGGGTCCTGGCCCACCGCCGGAGGCGGGGACCAGGCCCGCCGCCCCGGCGGCTGGCCCACCGCGTCCGCCCCCGGCAGCGGCCCCGCCCCCGCCGCCCCGCCCGCCACCGGGCCCACCGCTCCCGCCGCCCCGGCCCCGGCGGCCCCCGCGGCGCCGGTCGCGCCCGAGGGCGGCCAGAGCATGGCCCAAGGCGCCGCCCAGGTGCGGAACATGTGGCCCGACATCCTGGAGGCGGTCAAGAACCGCCGCCGCTTCACCTGGATCCTGCTCAGCCAGAACGCCCAGGTGACCGGCTTCGACGGGACCACCCTCCAGATCGGCTTCCTCAACGCGGGCGCCCGTGACAACTTCGCCAGCAGCGGCAGCGAGGAGGTCCTGAAGCAGGCCCTCGCCGAGCGCTTCAACGCCCAGTGGCGGGTCGAAGCGGTCGTCGACCCCTCCGGCGGCGGTGGGACGCCCCCGCAGCCCGGCGGCGGACGCCCCGCCCCGCAGTACCAGCCCGCCCCCACGGCCCCCGCCGCCCCGCTCGCGTACGAGCCCCGGCCGCAGCACTCCGCCCCCCAGCAGCCCTCGGCCCCGTCCCAGCCGCAGCACGCGCCGCCTCCCCAGCAGACGCCGCCCTCCTCGGCGTCCCCGTCCCCCCAGGGCGGCCGGGACGCCGCGCCGCCCGCACCGGAGCCGCCGCGTTCCGTGGCCCCCGAGGACGACACCCCGGAGGCCGACGATCCGGATCTCGTCGACTCCGCGCTCTCCGGCCACGACCTGATCGTCCGGGAGCTGGGCGCCACGGTGATCGAGGAGTTCACGAACGAGCAGTGAGCTGCCACTGATCGGGCCGGCCCGCCGGGCGGCCCGATCCCGTCCGCCCACCGGCTGGCGTCAAGGCTCTCCGGGCCCGGCGGCTAGGCTGCATCCCGTGAAGGTCCTCGTCATCGGCGGCGGCGCCCGCGAACACGCCCTGTGCCGCTCTCTGTCCCTCGACCCCGATGTCACCGCTCTGTACTGCGCCCCCGGCAACGCCGGCATCGCAGAGGTGGCCGAACTGCACCCGGTCGACGCGCTCGACGGTGACGCCGTCGCGCGCCTCGCGACCGAGCTGGGCGCCGGGCTGGTGGTCGTCGGCCCGGAGGCACCGCTCGTCGCCGGGGTCGCCGACGCCGTGCGCGCGGCGGGCATCCCCTGCTTCGGCCCCTCCGGCGAAGCCGCGCGGCTCGAAGGCTCCAAGGCGTTCGCCAAGGACGTCATGGCGGGCGCCGGAGTGCCCACCGCCCGCAGCTACGTCTGCACCACCCCCGCGGAGATCGACGAGGCCCTCGACGCCTTCGGCGCTCCGTACGTCGTCAAGGACGACGGCCTCGCGGCGGGCAAGGGCGTCGTCGTCACCGAAGACGTCGAGGCGGCCCGCGCTCACGCGCTGTCCTGCGACCGCGTGGTCATCGAGGAGTTCCTCGACGGGCCCGAGGTCAGCCTCTTCGCGATCACCGACGGCACCACGGTGCTGCCGCTCCAGCCCGCGCAGGACTTCAAGCGCGCGCTCGACGGCGACGAGGGCCCGAACACCGGCGGCATGGGCGCCTACTCCCCGCTCCCGTGGGCCGACCCCAAGCTGGTCGACGAGGTTCTCCAGACCGTGCTCCAGCCGACCGTCGACGAGCTGCGCCGCCGGGGTACGCCCTTCTCCGGGCTGCTCTACGCGGGTCTCGCGATCACCTCGCGCGGGGTGCGGGTCATCGAGTTCAACGCCCGCTTCGGCGACCCGGAGACCCAGGTGGTCCTGGCCCGGCTGAAGACCCCGCTGGCCGGTGTCCTGCTCGCCTCCGCCAACGGCACCCTCGACGTCCTCCCACCGCTGAACTGGCGCGACGACGCCGCCGTCACCGTGGTCATCGCCTCGCACAACTACCCGGACACCCCGCGCACCGGCGACCCGATCGACGGGCTCGCCGAGGTCGCGGCACAGGATGGACCCGACGCGTACGTCCTGCACGCCGGGACCCGCGCCGAGGGCGACGCGATCGTCAGCGCGGGCGGCCGGGTGCTCTCGGTGACCGCGACCGGCAAGGACCTCGCTGCAGCCCGTGAGCGCGCCTACACCGCCCTCGGCCGCATCCGCCTCGACGGTTCCCAGCACCGTACGGACATCGCCCTGAAGGCCGCCCGGGGCTGACCCGCCCCCGGACCGCCCCCAGCCCCTCCGCCCGCCCTCGTACGCCACCGGCGTACGCGCCGGGCGCGAGGGGCTGACCCATGGGCGCCCAGGTCTGCCCGTGACCTGCCCCATGGGCGCGAACACGTCAGCAGCTTTACCCAAAGCCATTCCATCGGGTGACGACTGGGCCATCCGGATGACGGCCGCCTGAGGCCCAACTAGGGTGCGGCGCAAGCGTTCCGGCACTTGGCCCACCGGCATTGCGATGTCGGTGGCGGGTGCCACAGTGGGGGAGTGAGCAACACCGTCGCGAGGGCAGTGAGGGCAGAGGGGGTGACGTCCGGCCGTGTCAGGTATCGATGTGGGTGAGGAGCTGGGTGCGCGGGCCGCGCAGGCGCGAGCGCTCTCCCTGTTGCGGATCCGCGGCAGGGCGCTGGCCGTGGCGATCCTGCCCGCGGCCGTCGCCGTCGTGCTGTTCGCCGCGGGTGCGCAGGGGCACCTGGGCGGCCCGGTCTGGGACGCCGTGCGCTGGGCGGCCCTCGGCGTGGCCGTCGTCGTGCTGCTGGTGACCGTCCTGGTGGCGGTCTCCGTGGCCCGCGCACGGCCCGCCATGAGTCCGACCGTCCCGGTGCCGGAGGAGGGGGCCCCCGACCTCTACCGCCTGGTCCGGGACCTGGCCGACCGCCTCGACGTCCCGGCGCCCTCGGCCATAGCGCTCACCCCGGACTGCGACAGCTGGCTGGAGGACCGTACGCACCGCGCGCACCGGCGCCTCCGGCACGGGCAGCACGGCGCCGCGTCCCGGCAGGACGCCCCGGTGCTGGTCATCGGCTCGCCGTTCCTGTGGTGGATGCGGGTCGCCGAGCTCCGCGCCGTGCTCGCCCCCGTCGTGGCGGGCACCGGCCCCGCCGCGCACCCCGACATAGCCGCCGCCCGCCGCTTCGTCCGCGGTCTGGACGCCGCGGTCGCCGATGCCGCCGCCCCGGGCCGGGGTGCGGTGCGCGGGGCGCCGCTCACCTTCGTCGGCTGGGTCGCCCGGCTGCTGCTGCGTGCCTGCCGGGGCCATGCCGCCGAGATGGAGCGCTGTGTGGCCACGGCCGCCTCCCTGCGTGCCCAGTCGGTCGACTACGGGCTCCGTATCGCCGCCCAGGAGCAGGTCGGCCTCGCCTATGCGGGCTGGGACCGGCTGCTCACCCGGGTCGCGCTGCCCGCCTGGCGGATGGGGCGCTGGCCGTCCCGGCTGGACGCCGGGGTCGTCTCCGCGCTCACCGAGCTCTCCCGCCGGGACCGGCTGGCCGACGGCTTCGCCTCCCGGCTCGGCGAGCGCCCCGCCTGCGATCTGCTCGAAGAGCCCGGTGTGGCCGACGAGGCGGCTTCGCTGCTCGCGGCCCGGCTGTTCCACGGCGGCCCCGCGGAGAGCGGTCCGGACTGGGCGCCGGTGGACTGGCAGCAGTATCCCGACGAGGTCGTCGACCGGAAGTGGCGCACCGAGGCCGCCCGGCTCCACCGGGTCCTCGACACGATGGACGTTCCTCCGGCGCCCGCGGCCGACCCGGCCGTGCCCACCCTGGCCCGGGTCATGGAGCACCTGTCCGGGCCCGGCGGCCCCGGCGACGCGCTCGCCGCGGGTATCGGCGCCGCGGTAGCCCGCGAGGAGGCGAAGGTCCCGGCGGCACAGCCCGGTCCAGCCGTCGATGATCCCCTCGACCTCTGGGGTTCCGGCCCGCTGCCCCTCTTCCCGCTCCAGCCGCCGCGTACGGGCACGGAGCTGCTCGTCGACCACGTCGCGGCGATGGTCTGCTGCGCGGCCGTGGACACGGCGGGCGCGGCGCCCGGCCTGGACTGGCTGGACGGCCCCGCGCTGCTCGTCGACGGGGAGCGCCGGGCGGACCTCGCGACGCCCGTCCTGAGCCTCGTCGAGGACGGCGACCCGGACCCGCTGCGCTCCTGGCTCGCGGAGGTCGGAGTCCGCTCCGACAAACCGGTCCGGCTGGTGTGAGCGGCCCCCGTCGCGGAAGCACCAGGCTTCGGCCGCGGGTCACAAATCGGAAGCCCACGTTCCGTTCCCGTCAATTCGCGACGAACGGTGACGGACTGCATGCGTTATGTGATGTGCTGGGGACCGGCGCTGACATCCGGCGCACCACAGTTGTCCGGGGGACGTGAGGGAGGGGCGCGGCATGGGGGCGGAGCAGATTCGACGGTGGGAGTCGGGTGCCCTCGCGCACGCGGTGAGCGATCCCTTCGGACAGGGCCCGCTGCCCTGGCTGCGCGGCAGTGAGCACTACTTCGACGACACGGGCCAGGTCGTCCCCTGGTACGCGGACGTGGCGCTGGGCCGTGGCACCGGCGGAGGCACCCGTACCGCCGACGACGTGCACCGGCAGATCAAGGGCTTCGTCTCGCCCGGCGCGGCGGCCCCGGGCGAGGCCATCGACTTCCACATCACCGTCGATCCGCCCCAGCAGTTCTCCGTCGACGTCTACCGGATCGGCCATTACGGCGGCGACGGCGCGGCCAAGATCACCACGAGCCCGCGGCTCTCCGGCATCGTCCAGCCCCCGCCGCTCGCCGCCGACCGGACCGTCTCCTGCCACCACTGGTGGATGTCCTGGCGGCTCCAGATCCCGAGCTACTGGTCGGTCGGCGCCCATGTGGCCGTCCTGACCACCGCCGACGGCCACCGCTCGCACGTCCCCTTCACCGTGCGCCACGACCATCCCGCCGACCTGCTGCTCCTGCTGCCGGACATCACCTGGCAGGCGTACAACCTCTATCCGGAGGACGGCCGCACCGGCGCCAGCCTCTACCACGCGTGGGACGAGAAGGGGCGGCTGCTCGGCGAGGAGGACGCGGCCGTCACGATCTCCTTCGACCGCCCCTACGCCGGGGCGGGCCTGCCGCTGCACGTGGGACACGCCTACGACTTCATCCGCTGGGCCGAGCGGTACGGCTACGACCTCGCCTACGCCGACGCCCGCGACCTGCACGCGGGGCGCGTCGACCCCAGCCGCTACCGGGGCCTGGTCTTCCCCGGCCACGACGAGTACTGGTCCACGCCCATGCGCCGGGCCGCCGAACGCGCCCGCGACTCCGGCACCTCGCTCGTCTTCCTCTCCGCCAACACCATGTACTGGCAGGTGGGTCTCGCCCCCTCCGCCTCCGGCGAACCGGACCGCCTGCTGACCTGCCGCAAGCGCCGGGGGCCGGGGAAGTCCGCGCTGTGGCGCGAGGTGGACCGCCCCGAGCAGCAGCTCCTGGGCATCCAGTACGCGGGCCGGGTGCCCGAGCCCCGCCCGCTGGTCGTGCGCAACGCCGAGCACTGGCTCTGGGACGCCACGGGCGCGGTCGACGGCGACGAGATCGAGGGCCTGGTCGCGGGCGAGGCCGACCGCTACTTCCCGCGCGTCAGCCTGCCCGAGCACGACAGCCGCATCCTGCTCGCCCACTCCCCGTACGCGGACTCCGAGGGCTCCCTCCGCCACCAGGAGACCTCGCTGTACCAGTCCCCCTCCGGTGCGCTCGTCTTCGCCTCCGGCACCTTCGCCTGGTCCCCGGCCCTGGACCGCCCCGGCCATGTCGACCCCCGCGTTCAGCAGGCGACGGCCAACCTCCTCGACCGGATCTGCAAGCGCGACTGATCGGGGCCCGGACAGCGACCGGACGGGGTCCGGACCAAGCGCGGGCAGGCCACGGCCGAGCCCCGAGCGCATCCGGCCGCGTCCCGAACGCACCTCGCCGAGCCCCGCGCGCGCCCCGCTCCCCCCGTACGGGACAATCGGAACCGCTCCTGGATCAATCTACGCGGAGGCACCGTGTCCGGTTTTGTAGAAAAGCCCGAGCCCGTGCAGGTTCCGGGCCTCACCCACCTGCACACCGGCAAGGTGCGTGACCTGTACCGGAACGAGGCGGGGCAGCTCGTCATGGTCGCCAGCGACCGTATCTCCGCGTACGACTGGGTCCTGCCCACCGAGATCCCCGACAAGGGCCGCGTCCTCACCCGGCTCTCGCTCTGGTGGTTCGACCAGCTCGCCGATCTGGTCCCCAACCATGTGATCTCCACCGAGCTGCCCCCGGGCGCCCCGGCGGACTGGGAGGGCCGCACCCTCATCTGCACCTCCCTGCGCATGGTCCAGGTGGAGTGCGTGGCCCGCGGCTATCTGACCGGCTCCGGGCTCGTCGAGTACAACGATTCCCGTACGGTCTGCGGCATCGGTCTCCCCGAGGGGCTGGTCGACGGTTCCGAGCTGCCCGGCCCGATCTTCACCCCGGCCACCAAGGCGGCCGTCGGCGACCACGACGAGAACGTCAGCTACGAGGAGGTCGCCCACGAGGTCGGCGTCGAGACGGCCGCCGAGCTGCGGCGGACGACGCTCGACGTCTACGGCAGGGCCCGGGGCATCGCGCACGAGCGAGGCATCATCCTGGCCGACACCAAGTTCGAGTTCGGCTTCGAGACCACCGAGGACGGCGGCGAGCGCCTGGTCATCGCCGACGAGGTGCTGACCCCGGACTCCTCGCGCTTCTGGCCCGCCGCCACCTGGCAGCCGGGCCGCGCACAGCCCAGCTACGACAAGCAGTTCGTACGCGACTGGCTGACCTCGCCCGCCTCCGGCTGGGACCGCGCGAGCGAGACGCCGCCCCCGGCGCTGCCGCAGGAGATCGTGGACGCGACCCGCGCCAAGTACATCGAGGCGTACGAGGTGCTGACCGGAACCAGCTGGTCGTAGCGGCAGGCGGATACGCAGAAGCCCCGGTCCGAGAGGACCGGGGCTTCTGTTGTGGAGCGAACGACGAGGTTCGAACTCGCGACCTCAACCTTGGCAAGGTTGCGCTCTACCAGCTGAGCTACGTTCGCAGTGCGCCGAAGCGCGATGCCTACTATACCCAACCCCGCTCGCGTGCGAGACGCACTGCCGTGTGCCGGTTCTCCGCACCGATCTTGGTGGCGGCCGACGACAGGTAGTTGCGTACCGTTCCCTGGGACAGCGAGGCCCGCTCGGCGATCTCCGCGACCGGCGCCCCGTCCGCCGCCAGTTCGAGCACCTCGGCCTCCCGGGCGGTCAGCGGCGAGTCCCCGGCGGAGATCGCGTCGGCCGCCAACTCCGGGTCCACGTAACGGTTTCCGGCGTGGACGGTACGGATGATCTCGGCGAGCCTGCGGGCGCTGACCGTCTTCGGGACGAACCCGCGCACCCCGGCGGCCAGGGCCCGCTTGAGATGCCCGGGGCGGCCGTGGCTGGTCACGATCATGGTGCGGCAGCGGGGGAGTTCCGCCCGCAGGGATGTGGCGACCTTCACACCGTCCGCCCCCGGCATCTGGAGATCGAGGACGGCGACATCGGGCCGGTGCGCGAGGGCCATCGCGAGCGCCTCGGGGCCGCTCGCCGCCTCCGCGACCACCATCAGGTCCTCCTCCAGGGCGAGCAGCGCGGCCAGTGCTCCCCGGATCAGGTGCTCGTCATCGGCCAGCAGGACCCGCAGGGGTCGGTCGGTGCCGGTGGTCATCGTTCCTCCGGGATGGTGGGAAGAGGGGTGGCGGCGAGGGGCGGGCGGCCGTGTGCACCCGGACGCGGGTCGGCGGCGAGCGGCACCGTGGCCGTCACCCGGAAGAGGCCGCCCCCGGAGCCCTCGGCGGCTCCGGAGCCATCGGAATCCGCAGCGCCGCCGACGCCTGTAGCGGCTCCGGAACCCCTGGTGCTCCCGGCGCCGCCGAAGCCACCGGGCCCCTTGCCGCCCCCGGCGGCCCCCGAGCCCGTAGCGCCCCCGACGACTCCGGCCGTCAGCGATCCGCCCAGCGCGCCCAGCCGCTCGCGCAGTCCGGCCAGTCCCGAACCGCCGCCGTCCGGGCCGGGCGCACCCGTGGAGGCCCCGTCGTTCTGCACCTCCAGCACCACCGCGTCCCGGGTCCGGGTGAGGCGGATCGCGCAGTGGCGCGGATCGCCGTGGCGCAGGACGTTCGTCGCCGCCTCCCGCACCACCCAGCCCAGGGCGGCCTGGACGGCCGCCGGAGCGCCGAGGCCCGCCGGGCCGTCGGCGCCCTCGACGGTGCAGGTGATTCCGGCGGCCTGCAACACGCCCTGGGCGCCCATGAGTTCGGTGGCGAGGTCGGCCTCCCGGTAGCCCCGTACGACATCGCGTACCTCTTGCTGGGAGGCGCGTGCGATCCGCTGCACCTCGACCATCTGGTCCACCGCAGCCGGGTTGCCGCGCTGTGCCAGCTCCACGGCCAGCTCGCTCTTCAGCGCGATCACCGCCAGATTCCGGCCCAGCACGTCGTGCATGTCCCGGCCGAACCGCAGCCGCTCCTCCGCCACCGCCAGCCGGGCCTGCATGTCCCGCGCCTCCTCCGCCTGCCACATCACCGACAGGCTCCAGCCGCTGGGGCGTACGGAGCTGACCACCAGCGTGATGGCGATCGCCATCGTGGCGCCCGTCGCCAGCAGCGGGGTCCCGCTGCCTCCGAAGACCGCCAGCAGCGCGAGGAAGGCCGCGATGTAGGCCGCGCCGTGCAGCAGGAACTTCCGGGCGGGTACGAGCAGGGCGTACGGCACTCCGAACGCCACCGGCAGGTCCATCGCCAGCACCGGCAGCGACTCGTCGTCGATCCCGCCCACCGCCGCCAGGGCGATCGCCAGCCCGGACATCGCCACCAGGAGCACCGCCGGGAGCCGCAGCAGGCGCAGGGGGAAGGGCTCCGCTCCCCGGTAGTGGGCGAAGGCGGGTCGCACGTTGAGGTTGCTCAGCACGGACTGGGTGATGTTCAGGACCAACAGGGCCGCACCGATGGCCAGTGCCCAGGCGCCCCGGTCCAGGATCGTGCCGAGCGGCAGCAGGCCCCAGGTCAGCAGGAAGATCCAGGTCATCGCGCAGAGGGTGACCCGGGTGTAGAGGTCGATGCGCTGGAGCTTGGTGCCCTCGTGCCAGCCCCGCCGCCAGCCCCGTACCCGACCGATCACGCCTGTCAGCCCTTTCATCTCGCCCCCGCGCGGAAGACTCCTGCGGACGGCCCCTGCGGAAGGCTCCCGGTGGAGCCGCCCGGTGCGCCGCTCAGCCGCGCGGGTCCCAGCGGAACCACCGCTGCACAGCAAACACCCCGAACGCGGTCCAGGCCAGCGCGGTCACCCCGGCTGTGACCAGGTCACCGCTCTCCACGCCGCCGAGCCAGCCGTGCCGGATCAGGGTCATCACGCCCGTCATCGGCAGCAGCTCGAACACCGACGCCAGCCGGTCCGGGAACACCTCCAGCGGGACGAAGAGCCCGGAGCCGAACAGCGAGACGAAGTACAGCGGCAACGTGGTGAGCTGCGAGGTCTGCACCGTACGGGTCACCACGGCGGTCGCCGCGGCCAGCGCCGACATCAGCAGGAAGCCCAGCAGCAGCCCGGCCACCAGCAGATCGAGCCGGTGCGGTGCGCTCAGGTCGAAGGCGAGCGCACCCGCCACCACCAGCAGCACGCACTGGGCCAGGGCCAGCGCCACGGACGGCAGCGCGGTGCCGGTGAGGATCTCGCGGTCGGAGATCTCGCCGGTGCGCAGCCGCTTCAGGACGAGCTCCTCGCGCCGGGCGACGTACGCGGAGACGAGGTTCATGTAGACGACCTGGACCAGCACCATGCCGATGCCGCCGGTGAGGGTGGCGCCCGCGACGGTGAGGCCGGTGCCGCCGAGGTCGATCTGTTCGAGCGAGGACCGTATCGCGAAGATCATCACGAGCGGCACCAGCAGGGCCACGACGATCGCGGTCCGGTTGCGCACCAGGAGGATCAGCTCGGCGCGCCCGAGCGCGGCCAGCCGTCGGGCCACGGCCGGGGTGTTCGCGGTGGGTCGGGTCGCGGCCGCCCGGTCGTGCACGGGGGGCGTGGTCGTCGTCATGCCGTCACCTTCTTCGTCCGGGTGGTGCGGGTGGGCCGGGCCGGAACCTGGCGGGGGTCCTCGTCCCGGGGTGCGTGCTGGGTCTTCGCGATGTCGAGGAACGCCTCTTCCAGCGAGGCGGAGCGGGCGTCGAGCCCGTGCAGCCGTACGCCCGACTCCCGGGCCCACTCCAGGAGTTCGTGCAGCGACTCCTGGAGGGCGGGGGTGCGGATCTCGACCCGCTGCCCCTCGGCCGCCGCCCGGAGGGAGAGCGGCAGGCGGGCCGCGGGCACGGCCTCGGGCAGGACGAACCGGATTCGGGCGGGCTGCTGTGCGGTCACCTCGGCGATGGTTCCGGACGTCACGATCCTCCCCTGGTGCATGATCGCCAGCCGGTCCGCGAGCGCCTCGGCCTCCTCCAGGTAGTGCGTGGTCAGCAGCACGGTCGTGCCGCTGTCCCGCAGCGCCCGGACGAGCTCCCAGGTCTCCTGCCGCCCCTCGGCGTCCAGCCCCGTCGTCGGCTCGTCGAGGAAGAGGACCTCGGGCCGGGAGGTCAGGGCCAGCGCCAGGTCGAGCCGGCGCTTCTCACCGCCGGACAGCTGCTTGACCCGGACCTTCGCCCGGGCGGTCAGGCCGACCATCTCCAGGGCCTCGGCGGCGGGGCGGGCGCCGGTGGTGCAGGCCGACCACATGCGAACGGTCTCCATGACCGTGAGGTCGGAGGGGAAGCCGCCCTCCTGGAGCATCACCCCGGTACGGGGGCGGACGGCGGCGCGTTCGCGGTACGGGTCGTGGCCGAGGACCCGGACGGTGCCGTCGGTCGGCAGTGCCAGGCCCTCCAGGAGCTCCACGGTGGAGGTCTTGCCCGCCCCGTTCGTCCCGAGCAGGGCGAACAGTTCGCCGCGGGCCACGGAGAAGGAGATCCCGGACACGGCCTCGAAGCCGCCGGCGTAGCGGCGCCGGACCCCGTTCGCCTCGATCACGGGAGCGTCCACGCGGTCGCTGAGGATGTCGTCGCTGGTCATGCTTCAAGGTTTCCGCCGGAGAGGGCCCGTCGGCAGTGCGCGCTGTCATGACTGCCCATGACAAACGTCATGGGCGGAGTGCGGGCACGACAAAGGCCCCGATCGAAATCGATCGGGGCCTTTGATCCGAGCGGACGACCAGGTTCGAACTGGCGACCTCAACCTTGGCAAGGTTGCGCTCTACCAACTGAGCTACGTCCGCATTGCAGCCACTCGGCTTTCACCGGTGGAGCGAGCACTACTCTACCTGATCCAGCGAAGTGGTCTGAAGAGGTCGTGCAGAGCGGGTGACAGGAATTGCACACTGCGCCTTCCCCCTGGAAGGGGGATGTTCTACTACTGAACTACACCCGCACGCTGCGTGGGATTCGGCTTTGCGGCCTCGCCCCTCGGCGTGCTCCAGACTCTAGCCGACCTGCGGGGGTGTCGCGCAAGTCGGCTCCCGGCGGGTCCCGTCGCACGGGTCCCCGAGGGGGCGTTCGCGGTGCCCCGCGCCCCGCCTGACGGAGCGTCCGCCGCCGGACCCCGGGGCCCGATGGCGGACGCCGTGCTCTCAATCGGAGGCCTGGAACGCCTCGTAGACCTTCTTCGGGATGCGGCCGCGGGCCGGCACCTCCATGCGGTGCGAGCGGGCCCAGGCGCGGACGGCCGCCGGGTCCGGCGCGAGGGCGGTGTGGCGGTAGGCCGTGGGCGTCCTGCCGTGTTTGCTGGCATTTGTCTGCTTTCGACCGGCCGCCATGTAAGGCGCCAGGGTCTTCCGCAGTTTCTTCGCGTTGGCGGGATTGAGGTCGATCTCGTACGTCTTCCCGTCCAGGGCGAAGGTCACCGTTTCCGCCGCTGCTCCCCCGTCGATGTCGTCGGAGAGTGTCACCACTACGCGCTGAGCCACGGATATCGGTCCTTTCCTACGGCATCGGCGCGTTCTGCGTACGCGGATGCCGGCCTTCCGGCTGTCAGGCGGGCGGATGCGGATCGACATGATGTCGACTGTTCCGTTGTCCCGGGGCAATGCTGCTTTCCCCGGTAATCATTTGTACAGCGACGGGTACCGCATTGTGAAGCCCAGCCAATTGCATCCGCGTGTCCGTGCGCAATCCGTGCACAATCCGGGCGAGATTTTTTCCGGACCTTTTCCCGTGCGGTGTCCCGGCCGATATCTGGACGTGATCTCCGTCGGGTCCCCTCCGTCTCCGTGCCGCCCGATATCTACCCGCGTAGAAATTTTGGGCAGGTACGCTGAGTGGACCCGCGGGGGTCTGGGGAACCCCCCGGAGAGACAGCCGCACCACACCACCACACCGGGAGTGCCAGTGGCACGCGTCGTAGTCGACGTCATGCTCAAGCCCGAGATCCTCGACCCGCAGGGACAGGCGGTGCAGCGCGCACTGCCCCGTCTCGGCTTCGAGGGAATCGCGGACGTTCGTCAGGGAAAGCGTTTCGAGCTGGAGGTCGAGGGGCCGGTCGACGACGCCGCCCTCGCCCGCATTAACGAGATGGCCGAGACGTTCCTCGCCAACACCGTCATCGAGGACTTCGTCGTGAAGGTGGAGGAGAAGTGACCACCCGTATCGGCGTCGTCACTTTTCCCGGCACCCTCGACGATCAGGACGCCCTGCGCGCCGTCCGGATCGCGGGCGCCGAGCCCGTGTCCCTGTGGCACCGCGACAAGGACCTGCACCAGGTCGACGCGGTCGTCCTCGCCGGTGGTTTCTCCTACGGGGACTACCTCCGCGCCGGAGCCATCTCCCGCTTCTCGCCGGTCATGGAAACGATCGTCGAGCAGGCGAAGGCCGGTATGCCGGTCCTCGGCATCTGCAACGGCTTCCAGATCCTGACCGAGGCGCACCTGCTGCCCGGCGCGATGCTGCGCAACAACCACCTGCACTTCATCTGCCGCGACCAGAAGCTGCGGGTGGAGAACGCGGAGACGGCCTGGACCGCGGACTACAGCGCGGGCCAGGAGATCAGCGTCCCGCTCAAGAACATGGACGGCCGCTACACCGCCGACGAGCGCACGCTGGATGAGCTGGAGGCCGAGGGCCGCGTCGCCTTCCGCTACCTGGACGGCAACCCCAACGGCTCGCTCCGGGACATCGCGGGCATCACCAACGCCGCGGGCAACATCGTCGGCCTGATGCCGCACCCCGAGCACGCCGTGGAGCCGCTCATCGGCACCGGCCGCACCGACGGCCTCGGTTTCTTCACCTCGATCATCAAGAAGCTGGTCAACGCATGAGCCTGGATACGGTCAAGCACGCGGCCGAGACCCCGGACGCCGAGCAGCCCTGGAAGGAGCTCGGCCTCAAGGAGGACGAGTACGCCCGGATCCGCGAGATCCTGGGCCGCCGTCCCACCGGCGCCGAGCTCGCCATGTACTCGGTGATGTGGTCGGAGCACTGCTCGTACAAGAGCAGCAAGGTCCACCTCAAGCAGTTCGGCGAGAAGGTCCCCGCCAACGACGCGATGCTCGTCGGCATCGGCGAGAACGCCGGTGTGGTCGACGTCGGCCAGGGGTACGCGGTCACCTTCAAGGTCGAGTCGCACAACCACCCTTCGTACATCGAGCCCTACCAGGGCGCGGCCACCGGCATCGGCGGCATCGTCCGCGACATCCTCGCGATGGGCGCCCGCCCGATCGCGGTCGTCGACCCGCTGCGCTTCGGCGCTGCCGACCACCCCGACACCAAGCGCGTCCTGCCGGGCGTCGTCGCGGGCATCGGCGGCTACGGCAACTGCCTGGGCCTGCCCAACATCGGCGGCGAGGTCGTCTTCGACGCCTGCTACCAGGGCAACCCGCTCGTCAACGCCGGGTGCATCGGTGTGATGAAGCACGAGGACATCCACCTGGCCAAGGCCTCCGGCGCGGGCAACAAGGTCATCCTGTACGGCGCCCGCACCGGCGGCGACGGCATCGGCGGCGTCTCCGTGCTGGCGAGCGAGACCTTCGAGTCCACCGGACCGGCGAAGCGCCCCGCCGTCCAGGTAGGCGACCCGTTCCAGGAGAAGCTGCTCATCGAGTGCACCCTGGAGATCTTCGGCGAGAAGCTCGTCGACGGTATTCAGGACCTCGGCGGCGCCGGTCTCTCCTGCGCCACCTCCGAGCTGGCCTCGGCCGGCTCCGGCGGGATGCGCGTCGAGCTGGACACCGTGCCGCTGCGCGACTCCTCCCTCTCGCCCGAGGAAATCCTCATGAGCGAGTCGCAGGAGCGCATGTGCGCGATCGTCGAGCCGCAGCACGTGGACCGCTTCCTGGAGATCTGCGAGAAGTGGGACGTCATCGCCACCGTCATCGGTGAGGTGACCGAGGGCTCCCAGCTGGAGATCTTCTGGCACGGCGAGCAGATCGTGGACGTGCCGCCGCGCACGGTCGCCCACGAAGGCCCGGTCTACCACCGCCCGTTCGCCCGCCCGTCCTGGCAGGACGCGCTCCAGGCGGACGACGCGGGCAAGCTGGCCCGTCCGGCGAACGCGGCCGAGCTGCGCGAGCAGGTCCTCAAGCTGGTCGCCTCCCCGAACCAGGCCTCGAAGTCCTGGATCACCGACCAGTACGACCGTTTCGTACAGGGCAACACCGTCCTCGCGATGCCCGAGGACGCGGGCATGGTCCGCATCGACGCCGACTCCAACCTGGGCGTGGCCATGGCGACCGACGGCAACGGCCGGTACGCCAAGCTCGACCCGTACGCGGGCGCCCAGCTCGCGCTGGCGGAGTCGTACCGCAACGTGGCCGCCTCCGGCGCCAAGCCGCTGGCCATCTCCAACTGCCTGAACTTCGGTTCGCCCGAGGACCCGGATGTCATGTGGCAGTTCGCCGAGGCCACCCGCGGTCTCGCGGACGGCTGCCTGGAGCTGGGCACCCCGGTCACCGGCGGCAACGTCTCGCTGTACAACCAGACCGGCGAGACGGCGATCCACCCGACGCCGGTCGTGGCCGTGCTCGGCGTGATCGACGACGTCACCCGGCGTACGCCGGTCGCCTTCGCGGAAGAGGGCCAGCTCCTCTACCTGCTGGGCGACACGGCAGAGGAGTTCGGCGGCTCGGCCTGGTCCGAGGTCGTCCACAACCACCTCGGCGGCCTGCCGCCGAAGGTGGACCTCGGCCGCGAGAAGCTGCTCGCCGAGATCCTCATCTCGGCCTCCCGCGACGGCATGGTCGACGCCGCGCACGACCTGAGCGACGGCGGTCTGATCCAGGCCGTCACCGAGTCCTGCCTGCGCGGCGGGAAGGGCGCCCGGCTGGTCGTGCCGGACGGCCTGGACGCGTTCACGTTCCTCTTCTCGGAGTCGGCGGGCCGCGCGGTCGTCGCGGTCCCGCGCAGCGAGGAGCTCCGCTTCACCGACATGTGCGGGGCGCGCGGTCTGCCCGTCACCCGCATCGGTGTCGTGGACGGCGAGGAGATCGAGCTCCAGGGCGAGTTCTCCATCCCGCTGAGCGAGCTCCGTACGGCCCACGAGGCGACGATCCCCGCGCTGCTCGCCTGAGCCGGAGCCGCGTCGCACCGTACGCCCGAAGCCCCCGCCCGGATGACCCGGGCGGGGGCTTCGGCCTTCCCGGAACCTGTTCCGGAACTCTCTTGATGGAAATTACGTAATTACGTAAGGTTGGTGTCATGGAGCTGGAGGAGCGGGTCGCCGAGCTGGAGAGGCGGCTCACGGCGCTTGAGCGGCAGGACCGCGAGGCGCCCCGCCTGGGCGACGGCGGCCTCTGGGCGCTGGAAGGGCTCAAGCAGCAGCTCGCCGACGCCGGGGAGGCCGCAGCCGACGGCGGGGTCCTCTACACGGGCTCGGTCCGGCTGCCCACCGGCGAGCAGTACGAATGGCAGTACGGCGCCTTGACCGAGGCGCTGCTCGACGGGGGCGCGGAGCAGGGGGACGAGGGCCAGGAGGGCGACGCCTGGGCGGGTGCCGCCGAGGCCCTGGCCGCGCTGGGCCACCCGGTCCGGCTGCGCCTGCTCCGCGAGATCCTCGGCGGCCTGCGCACGACCGCCGAGCTGGCCGCGCTCGACGGGGTCGGCACCACCGGCCAGATCTACCACCACCTGCGCCAACTGACCGGCTCGGGCTGGCTGCACGCGGCCGGGCGCGGACGGTACGAGGTTCCGGCCGCCCGGGTCGTACCGCTGCTGGTGGTGCTGACGGCGGCGCGGCCGTAGACCGACGTCCGCGGACGGCTTACGACGAGACGACCTACGACAACAGGGGGAAGCTGAAGATGTCCGTTCGCAGTGCCGTGGAGAGGGCCCACCGCATCTCCTGGGTGGTCCTGTTCGCGCTGGTGACCGCCGAGTTCCTCACGGATCTGCCCGGACCGGGGTGGACGACCACCCTGCTGCCCGCGGCCGTCGTGTCGGTCCTCCTGCTGACGACGCTCGCGCTCCAGACGAGGGCCGCCGCGCCCCGGGGCGAGCCGCGGGACCCGGTGGCGGTCGACCCGCCGGTGGCCGGGCGCTGGGCGGCCCTCAACAGCCCGGCGGACAAGGCCCCGAGCCACGGGACGCACGTCTACGGTCAGACGTACGCGATCGACATCCTGGCCGACCCGGAGCCGGCGGACGGCGGGGCTCCGGCTCGTCCGCCGTTCCGGATGCTGTGGCCGGTCTTCCGCCGCAACCGCGACTTCCCGGCCTTCGGCGCCCCGCTGCTCGCGGTGGCCGACGCCACGGTCGTGGCGGCGAGCGACGGCCAGCGCGACCACCTGAGCCGCAACTCGCTTCCCGCGCTCGCCTATCTGATGCTCGTCGAGGCCAGCATCCGGTCGGTCCTCGGCGTGCACCGGGTCTTCGGCAACCACGTCATCCTCGACCTCGGGGACGGTACGTACGCGGCCTACGCCCACGCCCAGCGCGGCTCGCTGACGGTGAAGGCGGGGGACACGGTCCGGGCCGGGCAGCGGATCGGCCGGTGCGGGAACTCCGGCAACACCACCGAACCCCACCTCCACTTCCAGCTGATGGACGGCCCGGATCTCGACACCGCCCGGGGCGTCCCGTTCACCTGGCGGGGCGTCGGAGTCCCGGCGGGCGGCGAGACGTTCACGGCCGGGGAGCAGGTCGAACCAGCCTGACCGGGCGATGTCGGAGGGGCCGGTTAGTCTCGGCCCCATGACCCCGGCCAAGAAGCGCCCGCGCGCCTACGACCACCTCAGGACCCGGACCGCCGTCCTCGCACAGTTCGGCCATGTGCGGGACGCCGTCCGCACGTTGACGCCCGACCAGCTCGCCCGGCCCACCCGGCTCGGCCCCTGGACGGTGCGCGAGCTCGCCGCGCATGTCGCGATGGGGCTCGCCAGTGTCGGCCGGTCCCTGGACCAGCCGGAGCCGCCCGGCCCCAAGCCCGAGGTCATCCTGCCCCGGTGGCCCTCGGTCACCGCGGCCCACGCCGGCCGGATCGCCGAGGACGTCGAGGAGCTGGCGGCCGCCCGTCGCGACCTGGCCGCGCTGTACGAGGAGGCGGAGGCGGGGTTCACCGCGGCTGTCCCGGCGTCCGGCACCGGAGAACGGCTGCTGGCCACCCGGGTCGGCTCCATGCGCCTGACCGACTACCTGGTCACCCGGACCGTCGAGCTGGTCGTCCACACGGACGACCTGAACGAGGCGCTCGGACTGGAGATCCCGTACGACCGGCAGGCCCTGGCCGCCTGCACCCGGCTGCTGGCGGACGCCCTCGCGGACCGGGCGCCCGGCGGTTCCGTCGAGGTGCGGGTCCCGCCGTTCGCGGTGGTCCAGTGCATCGGCGGCCCCAAGCACACGCGCGGCACCCCGCCCAATGTCGTGGAGACCGGCCCGCTGACCTGGATCCGGCTCGCCACCGGGCGTACGGAATGGGCGCGGGCCCTGGCGGACGCCGAGGTCAGCGCCGGCGGCGAGCGGGCGGACCTGGCCGCGCTGCTGCCCCTGATGAGCTGAGCCCGAGGGCGCGAAACCGGATCGGCCCCTCGTACCGTCCCATCGCCATGCACACACAACGTATGGCCCTCAGCGTCAGCGTCCTGGCCCTCCTCACCCTCGCCGCCTGCGGTACGGAGCCGGGTTCCGGGTCCGGTTCCGGCGCGGGCTCCGGCGACCGCGGCGACACCGTGCGGAGCGATGTGCCCGTCACGGGGGTGCGGTGGAACGTGGACTCGGTCACCGTCGGGGGCAAGAAGACCGAGGCGCCCGACGGTGCCCGGCTGGAGATCGACCCGAAGGGCCGGGCCACCGCGAACTTCGGCTGCAACCACATCAGCGCCGAGGCCCGGGTCGAGGGCGACCGGATCACCGTGGGCGGGCCCGTCTCCACGCAGATGGCGTGCGAGGAGGACATCGAGGCGTTCGAGAGGGCCGCCACCCGCGTGCTCACCGGCGAACTCACCGCGAAGCTCGCGGGCAAGGAGCTCACCCTCACCACCGGCGGCGGCGACACCGTCGCGCTCAGCGAGCAGTCCGCCGCCGATCTCGTGGACACCCGTTGGGCGGTGAACACCCTGCTCAGCGGCGAGAGCGCGACCTCCGTCCCGGCCGATCTGCCCCAGGAGCGGACGCCGCACCTCACCTTCCGCGAGAACGGCACGGTCGAGGGCGACTCCGGCTGCAACGCCTTCCACGCCAAGGCCACGGTGAAGGGCGACACCATCACCTTCGGGCCGGTGGCCGGGACCCGCAGGATGTGCCCGAAGGCGGAGATGGAGACGGAGCGCGCGGTGCTCGCCGCCCTCGACGGCAAGGTGACGTACACGATCAAGGGACAGACGCTCACGCTCACCGCCGCCGACGACAAGGGGATCGCCGCCACGGTCGCGGACGCGGAGGGCGCCCCGAAGACCCCGCGGCAGCACGGCTGACTCCGGCCACAGGCCCCGGCACACCGCGCGTACGGTGTGAGGCTCACCACGAAACGAGCGTTCGGCCAGCGGTCGGGCCGGGGCCCGGGGGCCTCACCGAACGCCACGGCCGGGCGGTCGTCACCGGGTCGCGGCCTCCGGTCCCGGCGGACGCCCCGACCGGCCGGTAACCGGCTCCTCAGCCGGGCGGCAAGCGCCGGACGCCGGCCACGGGGGGCCTGCCCGCCCTTCGGCCACTCACCCTGGGTGACCGGCCGAAGCCCCCCGAAACGCCCTCCCGGCACCGGCCCGCGACGCGTTCCCCGTGCTCCGCCGTGCCTTTGCCGACCGGTCCCGAATTCGGACCAGTGGTCGATCTCGCCTACACTCGGTGCTGTGCCCCGTGGTGATGGACGACTCAACCACGACCTGCTCCCCGGAGAGAAAGGCCCCCAGGACGCTTGTGGCGTCTTCGGTGTCTGGGCTCCGGGTGAAGAGGTCGCCAAGCTCACCTATTTCGGACTGTATGCCCTGCAGCACCGTGGACAGGAGTCCGCGGGCATCGCAGTGAGCAACGGGTCCCAGATCCTGGTCTTCAAGGACATGGGACTGGTCTCGCAGGTCTTCGACGAAACGTCTCTGGGTTCTCTCCAGGGCCATATCGCGGTCGGTCATGCCCGCTACTCCACCACCGGTGCCTCGGTGTGGGAGAACGCGCAGCCGACGTTCCGTGCCACCGCGCACGGCTCGATCGCCCTCGGCCACAACGGGAACCTGGTCAACACCGCCCAGCTCGCGGAGATGGTCGCCGACCTCCCGCGCAAGGACGGCCGCGCCACCCAGGTCGCCGCGACCAACGACACCGACCTGGTGACCGCGCTGCTCGCCGGTCAGCGCGACGAGGACGACAAGCCCCTCACCATCGAGGAAGCCGCCGCCAAGGTGCTCCCCGACGTCAAGGGCGCCTTCTCCCTCGTCTTCATGGACGAGCACACGCTCTACGCCGCCCGCGACCCGCAGGGCATCCGCCCCCTGGTCCTCGGCCGGCTGGAGCGCGGCTGGGTGGTCGCCTCCGAGTCCGCCGCCCTCGACATCTGCGGCGCCAGCTTCGTGCGCGAGATCGAGCCGGGCGAGCTCGTCGCCATCGACGAGAACGGTCTGCGCACCTCGCGATTCGCAGAAGCGAAGCCCAAGGGCTGTGTCTTCGAGTACGTGTACCTGGCCCGCCCCGACACCGACATCGCCGGGCGGAACGTCTACCTCTCCCGCGTGGAGATGGGCCGCAAGCTGGCCGCCGAGGCCCCCGTCGAGGCGGATCTCGTCATAGCGACCCCGGAATCCGGCACCCCCGCCGCGATCGGGTACGCGGAAGCCAGCGGCATCCCCTTCGGCGCCGGACTGGTGAAGAACGCCTACGTCGGCCGGACCTTCATCCAGCCCTCGCAGACCATCCGCCAGCTCGGCATCCGGCTCAAGCTGAACCCGCTCAAGGAAGTCATCAAGGGCAAGCGCCTGGTGGTCGTCGACGACTCGATCGTCCGCGGCAACACCCAGCGCGCCCTGGTCCGGATGCTCCGCGAGGCCGGAGCGGCCGAGATCCACATCCGGATCTCCTCCCCGCCGGTCAAGTGGCCCTGCTTCTTCGGCATCGACTTCGCGACCCGCGCCGAGCTGATCGCCAACGGCATGACCGTCGACGAGATCTGCACCTCCATGGGCGCCGACTCGCTCTCGTACATCTCGATCGACTCGATGATCGAGGCGACGACGATCGACAAGCCGAACCTCTGCCGCGCCTGCTTCGACGGTGAATATCCGATGGAGCTCCCGGACCCCGAGCTGCTCGGCAAGCAGCTGCTGGAGACCGAGCTGGCGGCGGGCCCCGCGGCGACCGCCGCGGCCGACGCGCTGCGCCGTCCGTGACCCGGACCGGTTCCGCGTCCCTCCCTCCCCAGCCCCGTATCTCCACACGAAAGATCCCAGGCCATGTCTGAGACAACAGGTGCTTCCTACGCGGCGGCCGGCGTCGACATCGAAGCCGGTGACCGTGCCGTCGAGCTGATGAAGGAGTGGGTGAAGAAGACGCAGCGTCCCGAGGTCGCGGGCCTCGGCGGCCTCGGCGGGTTCGCCGGTCTCTTCGACGCCTCGGCGCTCAAGCGCTACGAGCGCCCGCTCCTGGCCTCCGCCACGGACGGCGTGGGTACCAAGGTGGACCTGGCGCGGCAGATGGGCGTGTACGACACCATCGGCCACGACCTCGTCGGCATGGTCGTGGACGACCTCGTCGTCTGCGGTGCCGAGCCGCTGTTCATGACCGACTACATCTGCGTCGGCAAGGTGCACCCCGAGCGTGTCGCGGCCATCGTGAAGGGGATCGCCGAAGGCTGTGTCCTGGCGGGCTGCGCCCTGGTCGGCGGCGAGACCGCCGAGCACCCGGGTCTGCTGGGACCGGACGACTTCGATGTCGCCGGAGCCGGTACGGGCGTGGTCGAGGCCGATCGCCTGCTCGGCCCGGACCGTATCCGCAAGGGTGACGCGGTCATCGCCATGGCGTCCTCCGGTCTTCACTCCAACGGGTACTCGCTCGTCCGCCATGTGGTCTTCGACCGGGCGGGCTGGACGCTGGACCGGCAGGTCGAGGAGTTCGGCCGGACGCTCGGCGAGGAGCTTCTGGAGCCCACCCGGATCTACTCCCTGGACTGCCTGGCGCTCACCCGGACGACCGAGGTGCACGGCTTCAGCCACGTCACCGGCGGCGGCCTGGCGAACAACCTGGCCCGGGTCATCCCGGACGGGCTGCACGCCACCGTCGATCGCTCCACCTGGACGCCCGGCGCGGTCTTCGACCTCGTCGGCAAGGCCGGGAACGTGGAGCGGCTGGAGCTGGAGAAGACGCTGAACATGGGCGTCGGCATGATCGCGATCGTCCCGGCGGACTCGGTGGACGCCGCGCTGACGACCCTGGCCGACCGCGGGGTCGACTCCTGGGTCGCCGGTGAGATCACCGACCGCGGTGACCGCACCACGGGAGCCGAGCTGACCGGCAGCTACGCACGCTAGGAAGCATGCCGTTGTGCGCCGGGCGTCCGCCCGGCGCACAACGGACGAAGGTGTCCGCTCCGTGTCGGGACAGCACAGAACCCGGCCCGGGGCAGGCCCGGACCGGGTTGTTGTGTCAGCGCGAGGTCAAGCGCCGCGGCGCTGGGACGAGGGACCGGACTGATCGTCCTGATCCTCGTCATCATCCTGGTTGTAGCGATCCGCGTACTGTGCGTACGGGTCATCTTCCTCGTCGTCGTCCTCGAACGGCTCTGCGTTCGGTGGCTGACTCGAAGGCGATGCGCCCAGCTCATTGGCCAGACGCGACAGGTCCGTCCCGCCGCTGCTGTACTTCAGCTGGCGGGCGACCTTGGTCTGCTTGGCCTTTGCCCGGCCGCGCCCCATGGCTCGACCCCCTCGGTGACGGGGCTCGACGGCCCCAGAGTCTTGACACGCGTTCATGTTTCAGGACGGACTCTCGGCAGAGAGACCGCGCCTGTAGGGCTTTAACGGTACCTGCTTCCGTGGCCATACGGTACGCCGCCCGCATCACGGTCCCCGGCACAGGGCCAGTGAGGAGCCCCGTCCTCGCTGGTCAACTGCGATTTTAACCTCTTGTGGGCGTACGACCCGCCGACCGGCGTGAGTCTTGTCTCGCCGGTCGGCGGTCCGGGGTCGCGCCCGGCTCAGCGGCCGCGCGCCTCCGCCATCCGCTGCTCGGCGATCCGGTCGGCCGCCGCGGCCGGCGGAATCCCGTCCTTCTTCGCACGTGCGAATATTTCCAGCGTGGTGTCGAAGATCTTCGCGGCCTTCGCCTTGCACCGGTCGAAGTCGAACCCGTGCAGCTCGTCGGCGACCTGGATCACGCCACCGGCGTTGACCACGTAGTCGGGTGCGTAGAGAACCGACCGGTCGGCCAGGTCCTTCTCCACGCCCGGGTGTGCGAGCTGGTTGTTGGCCGCGCCGCACACCACCTTCGCGGTGAGGACGGGCACGGTGTCGTCGTTGAGCGCGCCGCCGAGCGCGCACGGCGCGTAGACGTCCAGGCCCTCGGTACGGATGAGCGCGTCGGTGTCCGCGGCGACCGCGACCTCGGGGTGCAGGTCGGTGATCCGGCGTACCGACTCCTCGCGGACATCGGTGATCACCACGTTCGCGCCGTCCGAGAGCAGGTGCTCGACGAGGTGGTGGCCCACCTTGCCGACCCCGGCGACGCCGACCGTGCGGCCGCGCAGCGTCGGGTCGCCCCACAGGTGCTGGGCCGAGGCGCGCATGCCCTGGAAGACACCGAAGGCGGTGAGTACCGAGGAGTCGCCCGCGCCGCCGTTCTCGGGGGAGCGGCCGGTGGTCCAGCGGCACTCCCGGGCGACGACGTCCATGTCGGCGACGTACGTGCCGACGTCGCAGGCGGTGACGTAGCGGCCGCCGAGAGAGGCGACGAACCGGCCGTAGGCGAGGAGGAGTTCCTCGCTCTTGATCTGCTCCGGGTCGCCGATGATGACGGCCTTGCCGCCACCGTGGTCGAGCCCGGCCAGGGCGTTCTTGTACGACATTCCGCGCGAGAGGTTCAGCGCGTCGGCGACGGCCTCGGCCTCGGAGGCGTACGGGTAGAAGCGGGTGCCGCCGAGGGCCGGGCCCAGGGCGGTGGAGTGGAGGGCGATGACGGCCTTGAGGCCGCTGGCACGGTCCTGGCAGATCACGACCTGCTCGTGGCCACCCTGATCCGAGTGGAACAGGGTGTGCAGTACATCGACAGGCGCGCCGGTCACATCGGTCACTGTGGTGACTCCCAAATAACGAAGCGGCAGGAGGCCCTCCTGAGGGTGGGGAGGACCCCGGACCGACCGGCACGGCCGGTCCGATGGGCAAGAGCGTAAGTCCTCCGGCGGCGCGGATCTGCCCCCGTGCGGAGGATCACCCCCTGGGGGTGTACGGCCGTGACACGATGCGCTGCATGTCGGTGGTGTCTTCGGTGCTCGTCCCTTACGCGTCCTACCTCCGGATCTACGAGCCGCTCGCCGCGTTCGCCGAGCCCGAGCGAAGTCACTGGGCGCGCTACGCGCAGCGTGCGGACCTTCCCACGGCCCAGGACGAACTGCGCCGCTCGCTGGCCGACTTGGTGCCGACGCCGCCGGTGGGCGTGCCCGTGCACGAGAGCGGCGACGCGTTCGTGGCGGAGCTGGACGGGGCGGTGTGCGTCTGCCCGTGGCGCACCCGGCTGCGGGGCTGGCTTGCCCTGGAGGGGCTGGAGGAGCAGGGGGGAGTGTTTCCGGCCAACGTGCTGGACGCCCTGCTGCCGTCGGTGGTGCGCGGCCAGGCGAGGGCGGACCACGAGCGCTGGCAGGCCCGGCACCCGGACGCGCGGCCGTGGATCCGCACCACGGTGTGGCAGGTCCCGGTGCGCTGGTTCGTCCTCTTCCACGACGAGGAGCGGGAGTACGCGGCGGCGGACGGTGAGGGCGCCGGCCCTGTTCTGCGCTACCGCACCCCGATGGTGGAGGCCCGGCGGCGGCTGGCGCGGGCGCTGCGCACGCTGCGCGAGAGCGTCGCCGAGGGCCCGCTGACCGAGGGCCTGGTGGATGTGGGCCGCTGGCTGGAGGAGTTCCATCCGCGCTCGCTGGTCGAGCTCGACTACGGCGGCCTGGTGCACGCGCTGCCGGCGGAGCAGCTGGACGCGGACCGGTCGGCGGCCGATGTGGCGGAGGGGCTCGCCGCGCTCCGGGACGGTGACAGCGAGGCGGCGGGCGCGGCCTACGCGCGGCTGGCGGAGCGCTGGCGGGCGGTCCGGGACCGCCAGTTCACCAATTGACGTGAAAAGACCCACAGCGGCATCAACGTGATGGAACCGGGGCATCCTTCGTCCAGGACGAAAGGCAGAGGACGCCGACCGAAGGGAGGAGGCAGAACTGACGGGCTGTGAACCGGTGGCCCGTGTGATGCGTGAGGTCTCATGGGACGAGTGGGGCGGGAGCGTACGTCGCTGGGCGCAGGACCTACGTCCCGAACCGGGCCTTTGTCTCAAGCGTGATGGACAGCACTTACGGGGCCCTTGCGCCCATCCCTACTCCTCATGCCAAAATAGGACAAGGAGTCCGGGGAGGGCTCCTTCTGTCCAAGTAAGAGCAGAATGCTCAGCATTGCACTCTATGGGGGGTCTGACGACTCCTGATCGCTCTGTGACTGATCGTCACTGTGGCGTGACTGTCCGCTATGGCATGGTCCATCGGCTTCCGTCGCTGATGAACACCTGGGAGGGCAATTCCATCGGTTTGGCCGACGTGGCTGGACGGATGGTGTAGTTGTAGTGCCGAGGACAAGCCGTTCGTCCTATAACCGACTCGGCCCGCGTCCGCCATTTCGGGCAACGCGGGTCAAGGTGCAGAATTTAGAGGAAAGAACCGAGAAGGTTCGGTTCTCCCGAGGAGGCCGCTCATGACCGCTCGCACCCCTGATGCCGAGCCGCTGCTGACCCCGGCTGAGGTTGCCACGATGTTCCGCGTGGACCCGAAGACGGTCACCCGTTGGGCCAAGGCTGGCAAGCTCACGTCCATCCGCACGCTCGGTGGACATCGCCGGTACCGCGAGGCAGAGGTCCGCGCACTGCTTGCGGGTATTCCGCAGCAGCGCAGCGAGGCCTGACACACCCCTGCCGCGCAAGCAGCACAGCAGTAACGCAGTACAGCAGCACCATCGGGCAGCTCCCGGGTCCCCCAACCCCAGCCGCCCGCCCATAGCTCCACTCGACGGACGCCTGCCCCAACGGGCGTCATACCTGTGTTCTGCGGGTGCGTCGTATCGATCGCGCTGGACTCCGCCGGGTCCAGCGCGATCTTTTTTGTGCCCTCTGCCCGCGCTCTCCGCGGGGCTCCTCGGAACCGGGCGGTCGGTCGGCTTCAGGAGGTCGGCGGGGGTGTTCGTGGGCCTGTGAGCGGGTCTGTGCGGGAGTGTGGGTGAGCGTCCCGGACGCGGTGGGACAGCCCCGGACGGAACGGTCCTCGTGCACCTGCCCCCCCCCGTGCAATTGCACATATTAAATTCACCAGTTGTAGGGGAGGCGTAAAATCCCCCGGTCTGAAAACTGTTTCGGTGACTACCGTCACACCGCGCGATGCTTGCCAACTACGAGCCTGCCACGGTCCGAACGCGGAATCACCCGGCCGATGGTCATGTCGCGGAGGGCCTTTCGGCCCTGCCCCCGTCCCTGCCCCCGTCCCCGCGGTCGTCCGGCTGCCCGGCGGCCTCCTGAGGGGCGTCGGAGGGGCTGGTGGGCCCGCTCCGCCCGCCGGGGTCCCCGGGGTCCATGGCGAGGCGCAGCAGGCGGTGGCAGACCGCGCAGTGCCGGGTGAGGTGGCGATAGCCGGAAGCGGCCGCCAGATGGGCGCGCAGCAGCGCGCGGGTCTCGTGTCGTGCTGTGGACGCGGACATACGAGCCACCTCCCGGTGGGCCCGGCCGTCCCCCGCCGTCTGAAGCGCCGAGGAACGCCGAGAAACAGGGACAGCCTCTGCTTCTACGGGGTACCCGCGGCAGGTGCCGCCGTCAAGACGCGGGGCACGACGCGAGAAAGCCCGGATCGAAACGATCCGGGCTTTCTCTACTGCGGTCCTGACGGGATTTGAACCCGCGGCCTCCACCTTGACAGGGTGGCGAGCACTCCAAACTGCTCCACAGGACCAGGTTTTCGCTGCTTGCCGTGCGGCTTGCTGCGAAACCAGACTGTACAGGAGGGATGAGGTCCAGGTCGACTTCACTCCTGGTGGTGACTCCGTCACCGCCCCGCGGCCCGCGGGGCGGTGACGGAGTCAGGGCGCCGCGGCGTCGATGGCCTTCACGATCCGCTTGTCCGAGACGGGGAACGCGGTGCCCAGGGCGTGGGCGAAGTAGCTGACCCGCAGCTCCTCGATCATCCAGCGGATGTCCAGGACCTCCTGCGGCACCGGGCGGCCCTGCGGGAGCTGTTCGAGCAGCCAGGCGTACTCGTCCTGCATCTCGTGGACCTTCGCCATCCGCGTGGTGTCCCGCTGCACGGCCGTCGGCATCTGCTGGAGCCGCCGGTCGGCCGCCACGAGGTAGCGCATCAGGTCCGGCAGCCGGCGCAGACCGGTGGCCGTAACGAAACCGGACGGTACGAGTCGGGCCAGTTGGTCGCGTACGTCGGTGACGTTGGCGACCAGCGTCAGGCTGTTCGTGGACTTCAGCCGGCGCTCGCAGGCCTGCCAGGCGGCCAGGATCTGCTGCACCTGGTCGATCGTGCGGACGGTCAGGTCCACGAGATCGGCGCGGACCTTGTCGTACAGCGTCCGGAACGCCTTCTCGTCCCACGCCGGGCCCCCGTGCGCGGCGATCAGCCGGTCGGCGGCGGCGGTGGCGCAGTCCTCGAAGAGGGCCTGCACCGAGCCGTGCGGATTGCGGGAGAGGGCCAGCTTCTGCTGGTTGGTGAGCCGGTCCGAGGCGAACTTCGCGGGGTGCACCGGGATGTTCAGCATGATCAGCCGCCGGGTGCCGCGCCACATGGCCTGCTGCTGCTCGGCCTCGGTGTCGAAGAGGCGTACGGCGACGGTGTCGCCCTGGTCGACGAGCGCCGGGTAGGCCTTCACCGGCTGCCCCGCCCGCCGGGTCTCGAAGACCTTGTTCAGCGTGCCGATCGTCCAGTCCGTGAGGCCCGAACGCTCGATGGACTCGCCCGAGGGCCCCGCGGTCGCCGCGGCGGCCTTGGAGAGCGCCTGGCGGGCCTTCGGGCGGAGCTGGAGCTTCAGCGCCTCCAGGTCCTTGTCCTCGGCGACCTTGCGCCGCCGCTCGTCGACGATGCGGAACGTGATCTTCAGGTGGTCCGGGACCCGGGAGAGGTCGAAGTCGTCGGCCGTGACCGGAACCCCGACCATCCGCTGGAGCTCACGCGCCAGGGTGACCGGAAGCGGCTCCTGGAGCGGGACGGCCCGGTCCAGGAACTTCTCCGCGTAGTTCGGCGCGGGGACGTAGTGGCGGCGGATCGGCTTCGGCAGCGAGCGGATCAGCTCGGTGACGACCTCCTCGCGCAGCCCCGGGATCTGCCAGTCGAAGCCCTCGGAGGTGACCTGGTTGAGCACCTGGAGCGGCACGTGAACGGTCACGCCGTCCGCGTCCGCGCCGGGCTCGAACTGGTAGGTCACCTTGAACTTGAGCTTCCCCTGCCGCCAGGAGTCCGGGTAGTCGTCCTTGGTGACCGCCCCGGCCTTCTCGTTGATCAGCATGGAGCGCTCGAAGTCGAGGGCGTCCGGCTCCTCGCGCTTCTTGTGCTTCCACCAGGAGTCGAAGTGCGCCCCGGACACGATGTGTTCGGGAATCCGCTGGTCGTAGAAGTCGAACAGCGTCTCGTCGTCCACGAGGATGTCGCGACGTCGGGCGCGGTGCTCCAACTCCTCGACCTCGCCGAGCAGTTTGCGGTTGTCGTGGAAGAACTGGTGGTGCGTGCGCCAGTCGCCCTCGACCAGGGCGTTGCGGATGAACAGGTCCCGCGAGGCCTCCTGGTCGATACGTCCGAAATTGACCTTGCGCTGGGCGATGATCGGCACCCCGTAGAGCGTGACCCGCTCGTAGGCCATCACCGCCGCCTGGTCCTTCTCCCAGTGCGGCTCGCTGTACGTGCGCTTCAGCAGGTGCTGGGCCAGCGGCTCGATCCACTCGGGCTCGACCTTGGCGTTGACCCGCGCCCACAGCCGGGAGGTCTCCACGAGCTCCGCCGACATCACGAACCGGGGCTGCTTCTTGAACAGCGCCGATCCCGGGAAGATCGCGAACTTGGCGCTGCGCGCGCCCAGGTACTCGTTCTTCTCGGTGTCCTTCAGCCCGATGTGCGACAGCAGTCCGGCCAGCAGCGAGGTGTGCACCGCCTGCTCGGGAACGCCCTCGTCGGCCTTGGGCTCCTCGACGGTGATGCCCATCTGCCTGGCCACCGTACGCAGCTGCGCGTAGATGTCCTGCCACTCGCGGATGCGCAGGAAGTTCAGGTACTCCTGCTTGCACATCCGGCGGAACGAGGACGAGCCGCGCTCCTTCTGCTGCTCGCGGACGTAACGCCACAGGTTCAGATACGCCAGGAAGTCGGACGTCTCGTCCTTGAACCGCGCGTGCTGCTGGTCGGCCTGCGTCTGCTTCTCCGAGGGCCGCTCGCGCGGGTCCTGGATGGAGAGCGCGGCGGCGATGACCATGACCTCGCGGGCGCAGCCGTTGCGGTCGGCCTCGATGACCATGCGGGCCAGGCGCGGGTCGACGGGGAGCTGGGAGAGCTTGCGGCCCAGCGGGGTGAGCCGCTTCTTCGGATCCTTCTCCGCCGGATCCAGCGCCCCGAGCTCCTGGAGGAGCTGCACGCCGTCGCGGATGTTGCGGTGGTCCGGCGGGTCGATGAACGGGAACTTCTCGATGTCGCCGAGCCCGGCGGCGGTCATCTGGAGGATGACGGAGGCCAGGTTGGTCCGCAGGATCTCCGGGTCGGTGAACTCCGGCCGGGTGACGAAGTCGTCCTCGGAGTAGAGCCGGATGCAGATGCCGTCCGACGTACGGCCGCAGCGGCCCTTGCGCTGATTGGCGCTGGCCTGGGAGATCCGCTCGATCGGCAGCCGCTGGACCTTGGTGCGGTGGCTGTAGCGGGAGATACGGGCGTTGCCCGGGTCGATCACGTACTTGATGCCGGGGACGGTCAGCGAGGTCTCGGCGACGTTCGTGGCGAGGACGATGCGGCGTCCTGTGTGGCGCTGGAAGACGCGGTGCTGCTCGGCGTGCGAGAGGCGTGCGTAGAGGGGGAGCACCTCGGTATGTCTGAGGTTGCGCTTGTTCAGCGCGTCCGCCGTGTCCCGGATCTCTCGCTCACCGGAGAGGAAGACCAGGACATCGCCCGGGGCCTCGTGGCCCAGCTCGTCGACGGCGTCGCAGATCGCTGTGATCTGGTCCCGGTCGGAGTCCGCTGTGTCTTCGTCGGCCCCCTCCAGCAGTGGCCGGTAGCGGACCTCCACCGGATACGTCCGCCCGCTGACCTCCACGATCGGCGCCTCGCCGAAGTGGCGCGCGAACCGCTCCGGGTCGATCGTCGCCGAGGTGATGACGACCTTCAGGTCGGGGCGGCGGGGCAGCAGCCGGGCCAGATAGCCGAGCAGGAAGTCGATGTTCAGCGACCGCTCGTGGGCCTCGTCGATGATGATCGTGTCGTACGCCAGCAGCTCGCGGTCCGTCTGGATCTCGGCGAGCAGGATGCCGTCCGTCATCAGCTTCAGATACGTCGACTCCGGGTTCACCTGGTCGGTGAAGCGCACCTTCCAGCCGACGGTCTCGCCCAGCGGCGTCTTCAGCTCGTCCGCGACGCGCTCCGCGACCGTACGGGCGGCGATCCGGCGGGGCTGGGTGTGCCCGATCATGCCCCGCACCCCGCGCCCCAGCTCCATACAGATCTTGGGGATCTGCGTGGTCTTCCCGGACCCGGTCTCACCGGCGACGATCACGACCTGGTGGTCGCGTATCGCCTCCAGGATCTCGTCCTTCTTCTGGCTGACCGGCAGCTCTTCCGGATACGAGAGGGCGGGCAGCCGGGCCGCGCGGGCCGCGAGCCGTTCGGCCGCCTTGCCCGACTCTGCCGCGATCTCGTCCAGCACGGACTGGCGGGCCTCGGGCTTGCGGATGCGGCGCGCCCCTTCGAGGCGCCGGCCGAGCCGGTTCGCGTCGCGGAGCGAGAGCTGTGCGAGCTGGGACTGGAGATCGGCAAAGGAAGTAGACATACGAGCTCCAGGATCTCACCCGGGCCCGGGGAGTGGCGACCTCATTTCGCGCGGACCGCGTCACGCGGCACGTACCATTTCGGGCAGTCGAACGCTCAGCCCACCCCGCTCCTGGCGCGAGAAAGGTCCGGTCCCGTGTCCCGTAGACAGTGGTGGAGCCTGGCGGCGCTGCTCGCGGTCGTCGTGGGGCTGCTGTGCGGGCCGGTGGGGGCGGTATCGGCGGCGGAGAACGCGGGGGGAACCGGGGGAACCGGGGGAACCGGGGGAGCAGTCAGGGCGACGGCCGCTCCGGCCGACGCCACGGCTGCGACCACTGCCAGGGCCGACGCCACGGCTGCGACCACTGCCAGGGCCGACGCCACGGCTACGACCACTGCCAGGGCCGACGCCACGGCCTCTGCCGACGCCACGGCCTCTGCCGACGCCACGGCCTCTGCCGACGCCACGGCCTCTGCCTTCGCCACGGCCTCTGCGGTGACCCATGCGCTGGAGGTCGGCGACCCCGACCCAGGCATTCCGGGCTGTGGGAAGTTGCCGGACCACGACAGCGAGCCCGCCGTTCCCTCCCGGGCTCGTGCCGCGTACGACCAGGCGCCCGGCCTCGCCGCGTGGGGGCCGCCCGTCGCGACGGGCGCGCCGGAGGCAGAGCCGCCGGGGATACGGGCTCGTGCCCCGGTCCCGTACACACCGACCCCGGTCGAACTCTCCGTGCTGCGGGTGTAGGCCCGCCCCGCGCCCTTTCCCTCTCCTTCCGCACCATCAGCACGGAGTGCCGCATGCCCACGCCCAGCAACGCCAAGTCCGCCAAGTCCGCGAAGTCCGCGAAGCCGACGACCTCCCGCAAGCCCCTGCTCTACGGCGCGGTGGTCGTCCTCGCCGCCGGTCTTCTCGGGTTCGCCTCCTACAAGGCCACCTCCCCCGACGACTCCTCCCGTGACACCGCCGCCACCCCGGCCGCCGAGGCCTCCGCCGACCCGGGCGAGGGCATCTACCCGGAGCTCGCCAAGCTCGCCCGCCGTGACGCGGACGACAAGCTGGCCGTCGGCCGCGCGGACGCCCCCGTCGTCCTGATCGAGTACGCCGACTTCAAGTGCGGGTACTGCGGAAAGTTCGCCCGGGACACCGAGCCAGAGCTGATCGAGAAGTACGTGAAGGACGGAACGCTCCGCATCGAGTGGCGCAACTTCCCGATCTTCGGCGAGGAGTCCGAGAACGCCGCGCGCGGCGCCTGGGCCGCCGGGCAGCAGGAACGCTTCTGGGAATTCCACCGGGCCGCCTACGCCGAAGGGGCGAAGGAGAAGGGCTTCGGCAAGGAGCGGGTCAAGGCGCTCGCGGAGGAGGCCGGGGTGGAGGACCTCGACCGCTTCATGAAGGACCTCGACGGCAAGGCGGCCCGCGAGGCGGTCGCGAAGGACCAGGAGCAGGCGTACGGGATCGGAGCCACGTCCACCCCGTCGTTCCTGATCAACGGCCGTCCGATCGCGGGCGCGCAGCCGCAGGAGACGTTCACGCAGGCCATCGAGGCGGCTGCCGAGCAGGCGAAGTCCACGGCGGGGGCCGGAAGCGACAAGGACGCCGGCAAGGGTCCCGACGACTCCGGCAAGGACGCCGGCAAGGGTTCCGACAAGTGACCTCGGACATCGGATACTTCGCGGCCTTCCTCGGCGGGCTGCTCGCCCTGATCAGCCCGTGCAGCGCCCTGCTGCTGCCCGCCTTCTTCGCGTACTCCATCGACTCCACCTCCCGCCTGCTGGCCCGTACCGGCATCTTCTACGCCGGGCTCGCCACCACCCTCGTCCCGCTCGGCGCCGCCGGTTCGTACGCGGGCCGGCTCTTCTACGGCCACCGGGACGCCCTGGTGACGGGCGCGGGCTGGTTGATCATCGCGCTCGGGGCGGCGCAGATCGTCGGCCTCGGCTTCGCCTCCCGGCGCATGGCGGCGCTCAGCGGCCAAATCCGCCCCACCACCGCGTTCTCGGTCTACGCCCTGGGCGCGGTCTACGGTCTGGCCGGATTCTGCGCGGGCCCGATCCTCGGCAGTGTGCTGACCGTGGCGGCGGTCAGCGGCAGCCCGGTCTACGGGGGGCTGCTGCTGGCGGTGTACGCGCTGGGCATGGCGGCCCCGCTCTTCGTGCTCGCCCTGCTCTGGGAGCGCTTCGACCTCGGCCGCCGCGCCTGGCTGCGCGGCCGCACCGTCCGGCTGGGCCGGTTCGAGCTGCACACCACGTCGCTGCTCTCGGGCCTGTTCTTCATCGGCCTGGGGGCGCTCTTCCTCGCGTACGACGGGACGACGGCGCTGCCCGGCCTGCTGGGCGTCGACGACTCGTTCGCGGTCGAGCAGTGGGCGCAGAAGCTGGGCGAGCGGGTGCCGGACGCGGTGCTGCTGGGGGTCGTGGTGCTCGTGGTGCTGCTGGCTCTCGGTGTGCGGGCCTGGCGGCGGCGCGAGGCGGACGTACCCGCGGAGGAGTCCGAGAAGGTGTGACACGGCGAAGGCCCCGTCCGGTGGACGGGGCCTTCGAGTGGTGGCTGGGGCCGGGATCGAACCGGCGACCTATCGCTTTTCAGGCGATCGCTCGTACCAACTGAGCTACCCAGCCACGCAGCCGCTGGGGCTGCAAGCGGTCCTGACGGGATTTGAACCCGCGGCCTCCACCTTGACAGGGTGGCGAGCACTCCAAACTGCTCCACAGGACCAAGCAATGTGCGAAACAAGTCTCGCACACGGTGAAACGTGCCCCCAACGGGATTCGAACCCGTGCTACCGCCTTGAAAGGGCGGCGTCCTGGGCCACTAGACGATGAGGGCTATTGGCCCGCCGGTTCGCTTTGCAGCGCGTCGGGGACGAGAGAAGCATATGGGATGGGTGGAGCTATCGCCAAAACGGTTTACGGCGAGGGGGTCGGCCGCGTCGGGGAGCCGGTCGGGGAGGGGCCGGAGGGCGACGGCGGGGCGGGCGACGTGGGGGCGGGGGCCTTCAGGTTCTCCTCGGGAAGATGGCGGCTGACCTCGGCGGTCGTCAGGCCGAGACCGCCCAGCGTGATCTCGTCCCAGGCCTGGAGCCGGCGGCTGGCGCGGTCCATGTAGAGCACCGACGCGTGCACCTTCTCCGGCTTCTCCTTCTCCACGGCGCGCAGCCCGCCGCCGCCCGTGGAGCCCTCGACCTTCAGCCGTGTGCCGAGCTCCAGCTGTTCGTTGATCCGGCGGTGGAGGTGGCCGGACAGCACCAGCGGGACCGTGCCGTCGGTCTCCCGGGCGGTGTTCGGGTCGTGGGCGACGGCGATGTCGACCGGGGTGCCGGCCCGCTTCTGGTCGCGCAGCGCGGAGGCCAGGCGCGCGCCCTCCAGCTGGGCGGCCGCCTTGCCGCCGACCGGGGCGGTCCGGTTCGGGGTGAAGGAGATGTCGCCGGTGCCCGCGATCCGCAGCCCGCCCACGTTCACCGCCTTCCCGTCGTCGAGGACGTGCACGTTCTCGAACTTCTCCAGATAGGCCTGCGTGACGAGGGAGTCGTGGTTGCCGCGCACCCACACGTAGGGCGCGCCGAGGTCGCGGATCGGGTCGAGGAAGCTGTTCTCCGCGGAGGAGCCGTGGTCCATCGTGTCGCCGGAGTCGACGATGACGTCGATCTCGTACTGCTCGACGAGCGAGGTGATGATGTGCCAGGCGGCCGGGTTGAGGTGGATGTCGGAGACATGCAGGACCCGGATGGTGCCGGGGTCGGGCCGGTAGACGGGGAGCGTGGAGGTCGCGTCGTACAGCTTGGTGACGTTGGTGACCAGGCGGGCCAGTTCCTGCTGGTAGATGTCGAACTCGGTGACGATCGACCGGGCGTCGCCGACGACGGACGGGGCGCTGGAGAGCAGCCCGGAGAACTTCGGCTCCAGGACGGACTTCGGGTTCCAGGTGGCGTACGCGCTGACACCGGACGCGGCCAGCAGGGTGAGCGCGAGCCCGCCGGCGGCCAGGGCGCGGCGGGGGCGGCGGTAGACGACGAGGCCGAGCGCGGTCGCTCCGGAGACGACCGCGACACAGGAGCGCACGGCGAGCTCCCGGGTGCCGGCGGCGACGTCCCGGGTGACCTCGTCCTGGAGACCGGAGAACCGTTCCGGCTGGTCCACCAGGACCTGGGAGCGCTCGGGGTCGAGCCGGTCCACGTCCACGTCCAGCCGGAGCGGCGCGACGTGCGAGTCCAGCTCCAGGGCCCCGAGCGGCGCCACGTTGATCTTGCTGCCGCCGGAGAGGGAGGGGCGCAGGGTCATGTTGGTGTCCATGGGGCCGACCGGCGTACGGATGGACCCCACGGCGAGCAGCCCGAGCCAGGCGCCCAGCACGACGACGGCGAGCATGCCGAGCGCGCGGAGGTAGGGGTGCTGGGCGGGTCCGGTCGGATCGCCGGGGGCGGCCGTGCGGGGACGGGGGCGGGGGGCGAAGCGGGACTTCGGGCGGCGGACGAGCAGGCTGAGGCGGTGCCGTACGCGTTCGGCTGCGGCACGGAACGGGACGCGGACCATTGGGCCCCTATGCCCCGTTACCGCCTCGTCCATGCCGGGCACCGGCCGGGCGTCCGCCGGGCGAGGGGGCGGGCGAGGGGGCGGGAAGCCGCCGCGGGCTGCCCGCGGCGGCTCGTCGTACGCGACAATGGCGGCGTGCTGGAGATGACGCGCGAACAGTTCGAGGAGCTGGTGAGCCAGGCTCTGGACCGGATTCCGCCGGAGCTGACACGGCTGATGGACAACGTGGCGGTCTTCGTCGAGGACGAACCGGACCCCGGCGACCCCGACCTGCTCGGGCTGTACGAGGGCACCCCCCTCACCGATCGCGGTGAGTGGTACGCCGGGGTGCTGCCGGACCGGATCACCATCTACCGGGGGCCGACGCTGCGGATGTGCGAGTCGCAGGAGGACGTCGTCGCGGAGACCGAGATCACCGTGGTCCACGAGATCGCCCACCACTTCGGCATCGACGACGAGCGGCTGCACGCGCTGGGCTACGGGTGAGTGAGCAGCCGCCGGACGAGCCGCCGGAGCCCTGACCGCCTGCCCCCCCCCCGCAGGACCGGGTGCTCGCGGCGGTGGCACCGGCGGGCGGCGCGCTCGGAGCCCTTGTCCGCTCCGGGGCCCTGGCGCTCCGGCCGGGAGGGAACGGCTTCCGGCGGGCGGTGTTCGCGGTCGACGTGTCCGGCGGCGCCCTCATCGGCGTAGGGGGAGCGCGGCGGTAGGGGCGGGTGCGGGAGTCAGGAAGGGGCGGGCCCGGAGGGGGCGGGGCGGTCGGTGCTGGTGCGGGCGTAGGAGGGACGCGGCGGGGGCCGCTTCGGCGGGGGCCGGGCGGGCGGGTGGTGTTCCGGGCGTGTCTCCGGCGGGGTCGGGGGAGTTGGGCACGGTGCGTCGCCGTATCGCGTACGGCTCACTTCGCTCCTGCCCGTACTCCCCGCTCTCCGCTCCTGCTCCTTGCTCCCGCTCTCCGTTCCCGCCCCCTCGCCCCGGAGGTGCCCCTGTGCGCCATTTGTCCGTCCCTGTCCGCTGGGCAGCCGTCACCGCGTTGACGATCGCCGCGTCCACCGGCTGTATGAGCGTCGGTGACGGCGACGAGGGTGCCCGGCCGGGCCCCTCGCGGTCCGCCGGTTCGAAGGGGTCGGCCGCCGACCCGGCCGGGGACGCGGTTCCCGGCTCCGGACAGTCCGGGGGGCGGGCGGGCGACCCCCACCCGCACTCGGACCGGAAGTCCCCCGACGGCACCCCGAGCCCGGACGCGTCCGAGGGCGAGGAGGCGTCGGGGGCCCCGAAGGAGCCGCTCCCCGAGCCCGGCGCCCCGCAGCCCAGCCGAGGGGGTCACGCCCCGACGCCGACGCCCTCGACTCCGGGGCCGGGGGAGCCGCCGCCGGAGAGCCCGGAGCCGCCCGCCCCGCCGGTGCCCGACCCGGACCCGGAACCGGACCCGGAGCCCGAGCCGGAGCCCACCGACCCCCCGGAGCCGCCGCCCTCGGCCTCGCCCGCCGCACAGCACCGCACCCATGCGATGAGCGGACCGGACGATGCCGCCTCGCGGCGGACGCCGGAGGCATCACCGCAGGTGGGGCCGGTGTAGCCGGGGTCACAGGGAGGGCGGTTTGCGCAATGTGGGTGAGAGTGCGTATGGTGGTAGATCGTTTGATCCCATTGCCCGGCGCCGACACAGAAGAGCGCCGTGTGGCGCGTACTCTCCCTTGCCGTGGCTGGACCGCATTGAGGCGGTCGAAATTGCGAATCACGGAGTTATGGGCGCGTGCCGAGACTCCGGAAGGTTTCGCATTTCGCATGTCAATTTCCAGTTCTGACCGCACCGTCATGCCCGAGAACATCGACAACGCCGAGCTCACCGAGCTCGTCGAGGCCGCTGTGACCGAGGCCCCCGCAGGCACCACCGCCCCGGCCGCCGAGGCCGAGGCCGAGGCCGTGCCGGCCGCCGACGCGACCGCCCTGACCGCCGACGCCGAGAAGGCCGCCGACGCGACCGCCGACGCCGAGAAGGCCGGGGCGGACGCCGAGCCGACCGTCACCTTCGGCGACCTGGGCCTGCCCGAGGGCATCGTCCGCAAGCTCGCGCAGAACGGTGTCACCACGCCCTTCCCGATCCAGGCGGCGACCATCCCGGACGCCCTGGCCGGCAAGGACATCCTCGGCCGTGGCCGTACGGGCTCCGGCAAGACGCTCTCCTTCGGTCTGCCGACCCTGGCCGCCCTGGCCGGTGGCCACACCGAGAAGAAGAAGCCCCGCGCGGTCATCCTCACCCCGACCCGTGAGCTCGCCATGCAGGTCGCGGACGCGCTCCAGCCGTACGGCGACGTGCTCGGCCTCAAGATGAAGGTCGTCTGCGGCGGTACGTCGATGGGCAACCAGATCTACGCGCTGGAGCGCGGTGTCGACGTCCTCGTCGCCACCCCGGGCCGTCTGCGCGACATCATCAACCGCGGCGCCTGCTCCCTGGAGAACGTCCAGGTCGCCGTCCTCGACGAGGCCGACCAGATGTCGGACCTGGGCTTCCTGCCCGAGGTCACCGAGCTGCTCGACCAGATCCCCGGTGGCGGCCAGCGGATGCTCTTCTCCGCCACCATGGAGAACGAGATCGGCACGCTGGTCAAGCGCTACCTCTCCAACCCGGTCACGCACGAGGTCGACAGCGCCCAGGGCAACGTCACGACCATGTCGCACCACGTCCTCGTCGTGAAGCCGAAGGACAAGGCGCCGGTCACGGCCGCCATCGCCGCCCGCAAGGGCCGCACGATCATCTTCGTCCGCACCCAGCTGGGCGCCGACCG
Organism: Streptomyces sp. NPDC033165; assembly: GCF_055577965.1. Taxonomy (NCBI): domain Bacteria; kingdom Bacillati; phylum Actinomycetota; class Actinomycetes; order Kitasatosporales; family Streptomycetaceae; genus Streptomyces; species Streptomyces sp. NPDC033165. Next base: position 46,250 of record NZ_JBVIPK010000018.1, on the reverse strand, counting down.
CATCGCCGAGCAGCTCATCGAGTCCGGCGTGAAGGCCGACGCGCTGCACGGCGGCATGACCCAGGGCGCCCGTACGCGGGTCCTGGAGGACTTCAAGAAGGGTTACGTCAACGCGCTCGTCGCGACCGACGTGGCCGCCCGCGGTATCCACGTGGACGGCATCGACCTGGTTCTGAACGTGGACCCGGCCGGTGACCACAAGGACTACCTGCACCGCTCGGGCCGTACCGCCCGAGCCGGCAAGTCCGGTGTCGTCGTCTCGCTGGCGCTCCCGCACCAGCGTCGCCAGATCTTCCGCCTGATGGAGGACGCGGGCGTCGACGCCTCGCGCCACATCGTCCAGGGCGCGGGCGTCTTCGAGCCGGAGGTCGCCGAGATCACCGGCGCCCGCTCGCTCACCGAGGTCCAGGCCGACTCCGCGAACAACGCGGCCAAGCAGGCCGAGCGCGAGGCCGCCGACCTGACGAAGCAGCTGGAGCGCGTCCAGCGCCGCGCCGTCGAGCTGCGCGAGGAGGCCGACCGCCTGGTCGCCCGTGCCGCGCGCGAGCGGGGCGAGGACCCCGAGGCGGCGGTGGCCGAGGTGGCCGCCGAGGCCGAGGCCGCCCTCGTGGCAGCCGTCTCCGTACCGGAGCAGCCGGCCGCCCGCGACGAGCAGCGCCGCGACGAGCGGGGCAACTACGAGCGCCGTGACAACCGCGGCGGCGACCGTGGCGGCTACCGCGGCAACGACCGCCGCGACGACCGCCCGTCGTTCAACCGCGACCGCCGTGACGACCGTGGTGGCCGTTCCTTCGAGCGCCGCGACAACGACCGTCCCTCCTTCAACCGTGACCGTCGTGACGACCGTCCCTCGGGCGGCTTCCGCTCCGGCGGCAACGACCGCCGCGATGACCGTGGTGGCCGTTCCTTCGAGCGCCGCGACAACGACCGTCCCTCCTTCAACCGTGACCGTCGTGACGACCGTCCCTCGGGCGGCTTCCGCTCC
>NZ_JBVIPK010000018.1:0-45167 GCF_055577965.1 Streptomyces sp. NPDC033165 | reverse complement strand
GTGGCCGTTCCTTCGAGCGCCGCGACAACGACCGTCCCTCCTTCAACCGTGACCGTCGTGACGACCGTCCCTCGGGCGGCTTCCGCTCCGGCGGCAGCGACCGCCCGTTCAACCGTGACCGTCGTGACGACCGTCCCTCGGGTGGCTTCCGCTCCGGCGGCAGCGACCGCCCGACCGGCCGTCGTGACGACCACCGCGGCGCCAACACCGGCACCAACACCGGTTCCTTCGGCCGCCGCGACGACAAGCCGCGCTGGAAGCGCAACGGCTGACCTCCGCCCGGCCGACTCCCGGCCGAGCAGGTCCGCCTGACAGACCGGCAGGGCCCGTACGCCACCGAACCGACTCGGTGACGTACGGGCCCTGTTGCTGTCCCCCCTGTTCCCCGCTAGTTCCCCACTGTTCCTCCGGAGCGCACAACCCGGAGCGAAACGGACACGGCGCGGGGCGTGACAGGGCCCGACACCGATACCGGATCGGCTGCCGGGACCGGGCGGGCTATGCTCGTGTGTGATGTGACCGGGGCCGTTAGCTCAATTGGTCAGAGCAGCGGACTTTTAATCCGTTGGTTGTGGGTTCGAGTCCCACACGGCCTACTGACAGCAGGGAGGGGGAACCCCCTCTGACCTGCGGTGGAGCGCCCCGACCGGTTTCGACCGGGCGGGGCGCTTTGTCGTTCGAGGGCGCGTGCGTGAGCGATGCGTGAGCGGGACGCGTCGATCTTGGGGGACACCTGCCGGTTCGAGAAAATCGCCCAGGTCGCTCTCAGTCGGCTTCTACACTCAAGCGATGGCTGATAAGCGCCCGCCAGGAACTTTGGGGTTGGACCTGCGAAGCCGCAGTCTGCGGCCATGTGGGCTGTGCGGCGACATACGGCGAATGTCTCGCGCGCACGTGCCGCCCCAGGCCGCTGGCAACAGTGCCAAGGTGACGAGCGCGGTGGTGCGCATTTCTGATGGAGTCCGTAGGAACGGCCGCTTCGCGGCAGGGGGACTTTGGCTGCGGGGCCTGTGTGAGCAGTGCAACAACTTCGCCGGTGCCCGATATGACGCTGCTTACGGAGACTTCGCGAGAAGGCTGCGGGCCTATGGATGGGCCGCCCAACGTCTCCGGCTAGTTGACCCGCAGGCAGCGCCGGCTGTCTCCGTTGCGCCAGGTCTGGTGGCGCGGTCGGTCATGATTGGGATGTTCGCCATCAGTCCGCATCTACGGGAACTGTTCCCTCAGCTCGCGGCCGACCTGCATGAGTGCAAGGCGAGCATCTCCATGCCAGAGGGACTTGAGCTGCGCCTGGCGCTCTATCCCCACAGCACCGCACGGCTGACCGGCCCGGTGTACTCCCAGCGAGTCCTTGGGAGACGGGAGCACTACAACACGTTTGCCGAGGTCTACTTTTCCCCGCTTGCCTGGGTTCTCACGTCCCGAAGGCTGGATGGGCCAGTCAGTGGTGTCGAATCGATCCTCGATCGACAAGGGTGGCCGGTCGCCGACGAATGGCTCCGGTATAGCGCGGACGTCACTTCTGTGGACCTCCGCAACCTCTGTCGGCGTATTCCGGTGGTCGGGCACCCACTTGCCGACCCCTCGGAGTGGGTTGAGATGTACAGCGACGAGGTAACCCCGTTCCTAGAAGGACTCGTGCCGTCCTGAGCCTGGCCCGGAGGCTTGCCGTAGCTCTTCACCGTGCCCGTTTCGGCTGCGGGCTAGGGGAACGCGGCACGAGCTTTGCTGCTGCTTCTGCCACGGCGCGGTCGACCTCCGGAAGGAGGCTCGTGTACGTGTCCGAGGTCAGCGTGATCGTGGAGTGGCGGAGGGTCTCTTTGATCGTGTGAATGTCGCCGCCGGCCCCGTGGGTGAGCGTCGCCGCCACGTGGCGGAGGTCCCGCAGGGTGATGGGCGGGAGGTCGGTGGTGGCGAGGAGGCGGCGGAAGGTTTCCGAGACTGTTTCCGGGTGGAGCCAGGAGCCGTCCTCCTTGGTGAAGATCTTTCCGGTCTCCTGCCAGGCGGCGCCCGCCTTCTTCCGCTCTCGTGTCTGGCGCTTCCTGTGCGCGCGCAGGACAGCCACGTTCACGCTGTCGAGAGCGATCGTGCCAGCGCTGCCGTCGGTCTTCGGCTCGGACTCGTACGGGTCCCAGCCGTCGACGACGATCTCCTTGGCGGGGGTGATGAGGCCGACGTTGAGGTCGGTCTCGTGCCAGTCCTGGCCGACGGCCTCACCTCGCCGTAGGCCGCGTGTGCCCATGAGGTGGAAGGCGGCGTAGAGCCGGTCCTCCTCGGCTGCGTCCAAGAAGACGCCGAACTGCTGCGGGGTCCACACCATCACCGGACCGGGGGCCTCGCCGGTCTCCCGCCAGCGGCGGACGCGTTCGTCGGTCCAGAGCAGCGGCTTGGGGCGCTTGCCGGACTCCAGCTCGACGTGGGCGGCCGGGTTGAACGTGATGAGCTGCTGGGCGATGGCGGAGTTCAGGGCCGCGCGGAGGGTGCGGCGTACGGCCTGCCTGGTCGCCGGGCCGGTGATCTTCCGGAACGGCTTCATCTCCGCCAGCTTGGCCCGTTCGTCGGCGAGCAGGGCCCGTTCGGCGGCTACCGGGCGGCCCGGACGGCTCGGCTTGCACCGGGCGATCTGCTCGTGGCGGGCCTGGTTCTCGGCGGCGATCACCTCGTTGTCGTCGGCTATCCCGTCGAACATCTCCACGAGGTGACCGACGTTGAGCCGGTCCAGGCGAATGTGCCCGATACGGGGCTTCAGGTGGACGCGGATGTGCGACGCGTACCCGTTGAGGGTGGTCCTGCGGCGCTTCTTCGACGCGAACCAGGCGTCCAGCCACTCGCCGACCGTGAGGCTGCCCCGTAGCCCGAGCCCGGCCCTGAGACGCCGCCTTGTCTCCTCGACGTCGGGCAGTGGCGCCTTCTCGTCCCCGACCTCCTCCAAGAGCGTGACGAGGCGCTGGAGGCTGTCGGGATCGTCCGTGTCGGCCAGGGCGAGGAGCGCACGGACGTGGTCGAGGTCGGCCTGGGCGGCCTTGAGGGAGTCGTAGCCGGCGCGGCTGAAGGAGCGGCGGGTGCCGTCTTCGCGGGGTGGGAGTTCCTGGCGTATGGAGTATGAGCCGTGCTTGCGGCTGGTGAGCTTGGGGCACTTCTTGCCGAGCGGTTTGCCGGTGTGGGGGTCTCGGCAGTAGCAGCGGCGGTGGGTGGAACCCTTCAAAGATCGTTCTCCTCGGTGGGGTCGGTGTCGGGCGAGTCGATGTCGGCGAGCGGAGAGGGCAGGTGGGGCGGGGTGCCGCCGGCCTCACGGATGGCGTCGCGGTGGCGGCCCAGTTCGTACTTGGCATTGGCGGCTTGGTCGGCGTACCGGGCCAGTGCGCGCTCGGCTGCCTCCCGCTGGACGCGGTTGGGGGCGGTCCTGACCTTCCAGCGTTCGTAGTCCTCGCTTTCCACGGCGGCCAGGGCCGAGCGGAGTTCGAGGTCGTGGGCGAGGAAGTGGTCCAGCATGTGGTCGGTGGCGTCTTCGGCAGATTCGTTGCCGGTGAACCACTGGAGCGCGTCCCAGGCCGGTTGCGGTTCTTCGTAGGGGAGTTGGCGGACTTCGTCGACGTAGCCGACGGGGTAGATCAGGCTGATCGGGGACATGCGCAGGGCCTTGGCGAGGACCATGACCTCGACCAGGGGGAGGACGGCGCGGCGGCCGGACTCCATGTTGGCGATCACGTTGCGGGGGATCGGGTAGCCGATCGCCTCGCATCTGTCGGCCAGGTCCTGTGCGCTCCACCGCAGTTCCTTCCGTCGTCTGCGGACCTCGCCGGCCACGGTGGCCATGACGTGGTCCTCCCATTCGAGGTCGTCGGCCTCGGTGTCTTCTTCGTATCCATGGTCGGAACGACGCTGTGTCATGAAGACACATTAGCTTGCCTACCGTTGATTCCATGGCCTGGAGACGAGCGTGATCGTCGTGTTCGCCGAGGGCTCAGTCATGGATGGAGCGTGCATGCGCGAGAGTCGACCCGCGAGCAGTGCCAAGGGCATGAGCCGCGAGGAGTTGCTGGAGCTGCCAGCTGCCGTTGACCTGGATACGGGCAATCGAGCGTTGGGGCTGGGGAGGAGCAAGGGGTACGAGCTGGCGAAGCGCGGCCAGTACCCGTGCAAGGTGCTGCGGCTGGGCAGCGCCTACCGAGTGGTGACCGCAGATCTGCTGGCGCTGCTCGGGCTGGCGGCGTGACGGGGCGGAAGCGTAGCGAACCGTTCTGCGCTGAGCTGACACAGAAAGGCTGGACTGTTGCCGGGCTTGGACGTACGGTCCGTGTTCCCTCGCTGTGGCCTGGAGTCCGCGAGATAGGGGTGAGCCCCCGGCGGTGCAACGCCGGAGGCCCGAGCAACCCCGAACGGCCCTGGAAGAACCAATCCGGCGACAAGGGCGTGCGAGCCCGCCGCCAGACGAGGAGCTGCCCTGTGCAACACCCCGAACCCCCGGCCCATTCCGATCTCGACGCGCGGGATTGGCCGCCCACCGCGATCCCCGGCATGCCCGGGCGGTACACGGGCGAAGGGTCCGTCGCCGATGAAGCCGACGGGACCGGGAGGGCCTCGGCGGACATGCCTGCAGAGGAGGCGGCACCGATCCCCGAGCCGACCGCCGGGTCGAAGGTGCTGGACGAACTGCGTGGTCAGCTGGCGAAGTTCGTGATCCTGCCCTCGCCGGAGGCGCTGGACGCCGTCACGCTGTGGGTGGCGGCCACGCACCTGCAGACGGCGTGGCAGCACGCGCCGCGCCTCGCGGTCGTCGGCCCGGCGAAGCGGTGCGGTAAGTCGCGGCTCCTGGACGTGGTGACCGAGACCGTGCACGACCCGTTGATCACGGTCAACGCGTCTGCTGCCGCGGTGTTCCGGTCGATCACCGACGCCCCTCCGACCCTTCTGGTCGACGAGGCCGACACGCTCTTCGGGTCGGCGAAGGTGGCGGAGAAGAACGAGGAGATGCGTGGCCTGCTCAACGCCGGTCACCAGCGCAACCGCCCGACCCTGCGGGTCTCCGGCCCGAACCACGAGGTGGCGAAGTTCCCCACCTTCGCCATGGCCGCCCTCGCCGGGATCGGGGACCTACCGGACACGATCATGGACAGGTCGGTCGTGATTCGGATGCGCCGCCGGGGGCCGGGGGAGAAGGTCGCCGAGTTCCGCACCGTACGGGACACCCCCGCCCTGCACGCCGTGCGGGACCGGCTCGTGGCCTGGCTCGGGCCGCTCTACGACACCGCCATGGGCCTCACCCCGCCCATGCCGGTCGAAGACCGGGCCGCCGACACCTGGGAGCCGCTGGTCGCTGTCGCCGACCTCGCGGGCGGCACCTGGCCTGCTGCTGCCCGGGCCGCCTGCCTGGCCATGACGCGGCACGAGGCCGAGCAGGAACAGGACAACAGCGCCCTGAACCTCCGGCTTCTCGCCGACATCCGCCGCGCCTTCGCCGCCGAAGGCAACCCGGCCCTGCTCCGTACCGGCCGTCTCCTCAGCATCCTCAACGACGACACCGAGTCGCCCTGGCCGGAGTACAAGGACAAGGGCCTGACCGCACGCGGCCTGCAGCTCCTGCTGAAGGACTACGGCATCAGCGCCTCCAGCCACCGCTTCCCCGGTGACTCCCAGGCCAGGGGCTTCACCCGCGAGCAGTTCGCCGACGCCTGGGCCCGCTACTGCCCTGAGCCTCCACCGGCTGCCGAGCCACTGCTCCCGCAGACCCTATGACCTGCGCCTGACCCGGCACGACCCGTCCCCACCCGCCCCTTCGCAGGTCAGGGCCGGGACGGGTCACCCGCCCGTGACGGGTCGTCCCGATGTCGCAACCTCAACCCGTACCTGCTCCGACCAGGCACGCGACGGGTTGCGACAGGTCTCTGCCCGACACAGCCGAGCCCACCTTCCCTGACCCCTTGGAGTGCCCACCCCTTGCCCGCGCCCAGCACCACCGCACCGCCCGACACCGCACCGACAGCCCTTCCCGCCCTGATCCGCACGGGCGTCGCCCTGATGGCCGTGGCCGCCTTCGCGCTCTCCTACGACGCGTTGCGCCAGATGGCCGCCGCCAGCCACATCCACCGGGTGCTCACCTACGCCTTCCCTCTCGTGATCGACGGCTTCATCGCCATCGGCGTCGGCGCCCTCCTGGTCTTGCGCACCGCGCCCGTGAGGTCCCGCCGCTATGTGGGGGCGCTGGTCGGGGTCGCCACCATCACGAGCATCTGGGCCAACGTCCTGCACGCCGTCCGCCTCAATCAGCAGACCCACCGGGACGGACTCACGCTCGACAACATCACCGTCGGCGTCATCTCCGCCATCGCCCCACTCGCCCTGGCCGGAGCCGTCCACTTCTACCTGATCGTCCAACGCCGACCCACGGAAACGGAGCCACGAGAAGACCTCCACCACATCACCGTAGACACCGATCCGGAACGTGGCGCGACAGCCATGAACGAGCCGACGGCCGACAAGAGGGACGTCGCTCAGGCCCCCGTCGGGCAAGTGGCTCAGTCCAGGAAGCCGACCGCCACCGGACATGCCCAGAAGGCGATCGTCACCTTCGAGCAGGCAGTCGAGATCGGACGCACCGCCTCCCTGGGACGTGGCGGGCGGGTATCCCGCCGCAAGGTCGAGGGGGCCGTCCGCGACAAGGGATTCCGTGTCGGCCGCGAGCGCCTCGACCAAGTCAAGAGCTTCCTCCAGGAGGAACTCGACCAGAGCCGCGACGCCACTTCGACGTAGCTCGCCCCTCCGAACCTCGGCTGCTCGCCACAGGAAAACCCTGGGGCGAGCAGCCCTTCCCTCGCCGCAGTCGCCCGATCAGAGAGCCCGCACATGCACGAACAGCCCTTCCCCGATCCCCCTCAGGCCGTCCGGCACCCGGTCTCGACGCCAGCATCGGGCGCAGCAAGTTGTCGGGTAAGGAGTCCTTACCCAGCCTCCGCCCCCAGGGGCGCGGAGGCATCCGGCGCCGAGGGGGCGCCGGTGTCGGCCGGCCCGGGGGAGCCGACTCGGGAAGAGACCTCGCAGTCGTCCGTGCCGCGTCGTCGTCTGCGTGAACCGACGCTGCGTGAGAAGCGTGTCCACCCGCGCTTCAGTGAGAACGAGTTCGCCCTCCTCGCGACTGCTGCCCGCCTGAGCCGCATGCCGGTCGGCGGCTACGTCGCCGAGACCTCGCTCGCCGCCGCCCGCTCCGACGACCCCGCTGCCGCGGTCGCTGACTACCGCGCCACGGTCAAGGTGCTGATGGCCGCCAACGGGCGGCTCGCCCAGGTCGGCAACAACCTCAACCAGCTCACCCGCCACCTCAACCAGGACGGCCCCTGGCCCGAAGCGGACTTCGTGCGGCGGCTGCTGAGCCACATCGAGGCGTCGGTCGCCGACGTGGACGTGGCCATCGCCCAAGTGACCTCGGGACGGTGACCGCGTGATACCGAAGATCATCCTCAGCAAGGGGGCCCGCGCCACCCGCCGTCTGGTCGGCTACCTGTACGGGCCCGGTTCCGCCAACGAGCACACCGACCCCCACCTGGTGGCGTCCTGGAACGGCTTCGCCCCCGACCCCGGCCGCAGCCCCCACCGCAACCCCAGGAACGTCGAGGACCAGCTCGCCGCGCAGCTCGACCAGCCCGTGAACATGCTCGGCGACAAGGCCCCGGCCACGACGGTGTGGCACTGCCCGGTCCGCGCCGCGCCCGAGGACCCGATCCTGACCGACGCCCAGTGGGCGGACATCGCCCGCCGGATCCTGGCTGCCGCCGGCATCGCCCCCGAAGGCGACGAGGAAGCCTGCCGCTGGGTCGCCGTCCGGCACGCCGACGACCACATCCACATCGCCGCCACCCTCGTCCGCCAGGACGGCCGCCGCCCCCGCCGCGACCACGACATCCGCGCCGTCCAGCGAGAAGCCCGCAAGATCGAGATCGACTTCGGCCTGCGCCGACTCAAGCCCGGCGACGGCACCGCCGCCAAACGCCCCACCAGCAAGGAGCACTTCAAGGCCAAACGCCAGGGCCAGGACACCACGACCCGCGAGATCCTGCGCCGACGCGTCCGCCGCGCGGTGGCCGCAGCCTCCACCGAGACGGAGTTCTTCGCCCTGCTGGAAGCGACCGGCGTGAACGTGCGGCCCAAGACCGGACCGTCCGGCGACACCCTCGGCTACAGCGTCGCCCTGCCCGGCGACCTCAACAAACACGGCGAACCGGTCTGGTTCTCCGGCTCCACCCTCGCCGGAGACCTCTCTCTGCCCAAAATCCGCCACCGCCTCACCACCACCGCTCCTGAACCGGTCACCGCGCGGTCGGCCGACCCCTGGCACCAGGCCACGGCCGCCACCGAACGCATCCCCGACCACCTCACCCACAGCAGCGACCACACCGCCCAGGGCCAGCTCGTCGCCCTCGGAGAAGCCCTCGATCTGCTGCCGCTCACCGCACCGGCCGAGGCGAAACGGGAACTTGAACGAGCCGCCACCGCCTTCGAGCGCGCCACCCGCTCCCGCATCACCGCCGACCTCGACAGCACCCGCGTCCTGCGCCGCAGCATCCAGACCATCCTGCTCACCCCCGGCACAACACGTGACGGGACCGGACTGGCGATGCTGCTGGACGCCGTCCTCATCGCCGTGGCCTTCGCCCGGCACTGGCACCAAACCCACCAGCACGCCCAGCAGGAAGCCGCCGCCGAACAGACCCTCACCCACCTCCAGACCGCCTACGCCCACGTCGCCGTCCCGGTCCTGGACGGCCTCGCCCGCCGCACCCCCGGCCCCCAGACCACACACCGCTACGCCCGCCACCTTCAGCAAACCGCCCCCGAGCACGCCGACCGCATCCTGGAAGACCCCGCCTGGGACGCCCTCGCCACCGTCCTCGCCGACGCCGAAACCGCTGGCCACAACCCCGCCACCCTTCTCGACCAGGCCCTCGGCCAACGCACCCTCGACGACGCCCGCAACCCCGCCCGCACCCTGACCTGGCGCATCCACCGCCTCGGCCAACGCCACACCCCCGGCCCTCGCGCCCAGGCGGCCATGGCCCGCAGCACCGCACGCCACCCCGACGCCGCGATCGAACCGCCGACGGTCACACCAGTCGCTGCCCTTCAGCGACCACACGTACGGCGTCGTTGACCGGCTCAGCCGCGCTGTCGCCTGGACGACCTCCAGGGGGGAAAGGCAACAGACGCGCCGAACGCCAAAGCAGTTGTGAAAAATCCAAGACATCAACTAAAGTCAGCGGTGCACTGGAGTGCTTCGATGCGTAGTCCGACCTGAGGAGTCGTCCGCATGAGTGTGCCTTCGTCGTCGTGGACGACCGACGTGTTCGGCGAGCAAGCAGCAGACGCGCGCCGCCGCGTCGGGCAGGGCCTTCGCAACATGCAGGCCAACGCACAGGCCGCGCAGGAACAAGCCGCCTCCCGCACCACCCGCGTTTACGGAACCAGTCGGTACGAGAACCAGTACGAGCGGCTCCAGGACGAACTCAAGCAGGTCCCCGGCGCCCGGGCGGTCAAACCGTTCGGCTTCTCGTACGAGCTGATGCTCATCGGCAAGGGGCTGATCTACCCGTTCCGGTACTCCAACACCAAGTCGGACGTACGTAGCGCACGCATTCCCAGCCAGTCCCGGCTGGTGCGGGAACTCTTCACCTTCGCACCGGCGCCGAAGCACACGCAGGACCCGTTCGACCTCGACTTCGGATCGGCCGTTCCGATCGCCGAACCGCGCGGCGCTCTGGCGACCGTCCCGGAGGGCACGCAGTTGGTCCTGGTTCCCTTTGCCTGCAACGCCTCCGAACTCCTTGAGGCGTACTGGGGTATCGCGGCGCTCGGGATGAACCGACAGCTGGAGTGGGCAACCGACCCGGAGCCGCTCCACCTGCCTCAGGAGGTCACCTCGTACACTCTGCGGCCGATCAGTAGTCCGGGCCAGGTCACGGCACACACCGGCTTCGCCGACGGACTCGAACCCACGCTTACCCTGTCCTCTCGTACCGCCTCGGACCAGGCCCTGCACGTACCCGTGCAGACCGAGGCAGAACCCGTTGAGGACCAGAGCAGCGAAGACGATGCGACCCACTAAGCAAGACCTCATTCCCGGTACAGAAGAACGTGGCGCCACGCCCCGAGCCGTCTACGACGCCTTCGATCCCACCCGTGTCACGCAAGCTCGTCGTCTGGCGGAGATGACGAAGAAGGACGTGGCGGCCGGGCTCGGGGTGACACCTGCCGCCGTGGGGCAGTACGAGACCGGGGTGTCCAAGCCACGACCCGATTTGATCCCCCGGCTCGCGGAGGTCCTCGGGGTTCCGGTGACGTTCTTCCTGCTGGGCAGGCCAGCTAATCGACTTGACGCCTCCATGGCGCATTTCCGAAGTCTGCGCAGCACACCGAAGTCCCAGCGGGAACGTGCGCTCGCGTTCGCCGAGCAGGTCTGGGAGCTCACGTACGCGCTGGAACAGCGAGTCCAGCTGCCCCATGTCGACCTCCCCGGTTTCGCCGGTGGGGAGGTTCACCCCGGCGAAGAGCTGTCTACCGACCCTGTATCCGCAGCCCGCGAGCTTCGCCGTCGTTGGGGCCTCGGCGACGGCCCTGTCACGCATCTGGTGAGGCGGATGGAGTCCCACGGGATCGTGGTGGTCATGCCGCCTGCCAGCGATCCCTCTGCCGCGAGCGTGGACGCCTTCTCCACCCGAGCAGCCCGGCCGCTCGTGGTTTTGACAGCCGCCCGGGCCGACGACATCTACCGGCACCGGTTCACGGCTGCCCATGAGTTGGGCCATCTTGTGCTTCACGCCGATGCCACCGGTGACAGCCGTCAGGAGAAGGAGGCGGATGCCTTCGCCGCCGAGTTCCTGACCCCCCAGGACAGCATCCTGCCGTTCCTGCCGGGGCGAATGGATCTTGCACGTCTGGCCGAGCTAAGGGGCGTCTGGGGAGTCTCGCTCCACTCGCTTGTCTACCGATGCCGCGAGCTGGGGCTGATCTCCGACGCGACTGCCAGCCGGACGTATCAGCGTCTACGCGCTCTCGACGGCCAGCCGGGCTTCACCGCCGAATCCGTCTCGAACTTCCCCGGTGAACGGCCTTCGCTGCTTCGGCAAGCCTTCGAGCTGGCTGCCAAGGAGGCGGGCCTATCGGTTTCCCAACTGGCTCATGAGCTGGCATGGACAAGCGGGAGAGTGCAGGACCTGCTGGGCGTTCAGGAACAGAGGCCGGTGCTCCGGCTGGTCCAGTAGCAGCGCCGTTCGACCTGAGTAGCCGTGGGGCACGGTCGTTTCCCGATGCTGCTGTCAAGAGTCTCCAGCGCCAAGCCAACACGCGTAGCGAGGTCATCAGGGCCGGCTCACCTCGGAGTCGGCCCTGATGACCTGCTGACGCACTCGGAGGTTCAGAGCGATGCCTCGACTCCGAGGCTTCCGGCCCTGATGGCTCCTCGTAGGACGTGGACGATGTCCTCGGGCTTGAGGTCGATACCGTCGATACCCGCCAGGGTCAGCGGGATCTCCTCCAGCGCGTACTCCCCGCGGCCTTCGGTGCTGAACTCGGGACCGGTGCGGTCGTCGAAGGACCAGGTCGCGATGCGGGCGAGGTAGAAGAGCTGACGCTCGTCGTCGGACTCCATCGTGTGGAGCAGACGGATGATGTCGGCCTTTCCCGCGATCTCCTCGTGGATCTCGCGGTGGAGGGCGGCCTCGCGTGACTCATCGGTGGGCTCGACGCCGCCGCCGGGCAGGACCCAGTACTCGGGGATGCCGGGCCTGGTGCGGCGGATGACCAGCATCGTGTGGTCGCGGGTCACGAGGACGGCACGGACTCGTTCGATCATTTCGTTGGGTCTCCTTGCTTGTTGACGTTCTCAGTGGAGCAGCCAGCCACCATCGACGTGGACGGACTGCCCCGTAATGAACGAGGCGGAGGGGCCTACGAGAAACGCCACCAGGGCGGCGACGTCCTCGGGGCGGCCACGGCGCGGGACGCACTGGCGCTTGATCTGGTCCTCCGGCCGCGCACGGTGCCGGGCGGGGAGGGCGTTCTCGGCCTCTACCTGGATGGCGCCGGGCAGGACGGTGTTGACGCAGATCCCGAACGGACCCAGTTCGCGGGCGAGGGAGCGGGTCAGTCCCAGCAGCCCGGCCTTCGCGGTGCTGTATGCGACGAGGTTCGTTCGGCCGGCGCGGGCGTTGACGCTGCCGATGTTCACGATCCGGCCCCAGCGGCGTTCGATCATGCCGGGGGTGAATGCGTGGCAGGTGCGGTAGTGGGCGGTGAGGTTCACGTCGAGGGAGTAGTTCCAGGCGGTCTCGTCGGTGTCCTGCCAGGCGACGCGGGGGTAGGAACCGGCATTGTTCACCAGGATGTCGACGGGTCCGATCTTGGCGCGGACGAGGTCGGCCATGGTCCGAACGGAGCCCGGATCGGTCAGGTCGGCGTTCACCGCGATCCCAGGACTGCCCGCGCGTTCGAAGGCGGCGAGGAGGGCGTGGGTGTCGGGGTCTTGGCCGAGGTGGTTGACCGCCACGGTTGCTCCGGCGGCCGCGAGCGTCCGTCCGATCTCGGCGCCGATGCCGGTGGCCCCGCCTGTGACGAGGGCGGTGCGCCCCTGGAGTGGCCGACTCTGGAGAGGACTCTCAAGCAGTGGCAGGGACATTGCCGCTCCGTTCGCCGGGGTGGGGGTGAGATGCCGGTGTAGTGGTGAAGAAGGTGTCGAGGGTCATGTGCGGGTCCTGGCTCTCGGCGAGTTTGATCAGAACGAGCAGAAGGTCGTGTCCGGTGAGCCGGGAGGGCGGGATGATGCCGAGGACGCGCAGGGCGAGAAAGGCATGGATTTCCTCCATGCCGCCGCTGCTCTCGATGCGGAGGCCGTCCAGGGCACGAGTGATGGCCGCAGCGCGGCCGGGGCTGGTGTTCCAGGAGTATCGGACATCGATGTGGCGACTGCTCCTGTGCAGTTCCAGGTGCTCGATGCGAGGGCGGGCCAGAGGCGGCAGGGCGAGGCGGAGGGTGCGGGCGTACACGTCGGGCTGGTAGCGGGGGACGAGCCAGCCGCCCAGGGCCACCAGGTACCAGAGCAGGTTGGCGGCCTCGCCCGCGACGGTGTTGCGCCCGGCGTACTCGAAGTCGAGCCAGCACAGCGGGTCGGCGATGTTGGGTTCGGTGGGGTCGCCCTGCGTCAGGCCGGAGCGCAGGCGGCGGTCAGGGGCCAGCGCGTCACGGAGGCGCTCGATGGTGTCGGCGACATCCAACGTCAGCGGTCTGCCGTTGGCGGTGAGGGTGAAGTCGGCCAGTTCCCGGACGGTGAGGGTGGTTTCGGTGTGGGGCAGAGCTATGGGCAGGTCGCGGCGCAGGTACCAGCGGTCCAGCCGTCCCCCGGGGCGGATGCGGTCGAGGTAGAGGTCCGGTACGCACTCGGCCAGTGGCATGTGCGTCCCGGTCTCCTCGGCCGCCGCCCGCAGGTCGGCGCAGACGCCGTCCACGAGGCGGGCCAAGCGGGGCTGGACGGCCTGATCGCGGTCGGCGAGGGCAATCACGTCGCCCATCAGCAGCTCGCACCGGCCGGTAGCGAAGACATCCTCGTAGACGACGATCTGCCTGTCCGGTAACGCGATCTGCCCGCGGAGGGCCGGAACCGCGACCCGAGAGGCGAGCCGCGCACGCCCCTTCGCCTCGTTTGCGGCCTGCTCGCGGGTAGCCACCGACTTGTGGAAGGTACCCGTTGCTGCCGTGGCCCACCTGCCCATCGCGTTCACCGCGTCTCTCCAGGAAGAGTGTCCAGCCATCCCTGGAGAACGAGGAGCGCAAGCGCTTCGGCAGCGAGCGGCTCGGTGCGAGCGGTGGTAACCAAGCTCGTGTCCTGCCGTGTGGCGTCGAGGAGGACGGTGAGGGCGTCGCTGTCAGAGGGGCACTCGATTCCCTTGAAGCGGAGCTGGATCTTCGCGAGCAACGCCGTGACCTTGTAGAGGGCGCGGAGGTCAGGGCTGCCTTTGAGGAACTGGCGGCGGATCTCGATGGCGGCCTGGATACCGTCGCGCAGGCTTGCTGCGATGTCGGTTGCCGCGTCCGGAGCGGGCAGAGACAGACCGGGGGTGGACCACAAGGGGACCAGCGACCCGCTACCGATGAGAGCGAGGACGTGAAGGAGTCGAGAGGTGATGGCGCCGGCCCGACACTCGGCACGGGTCAGTACGGTGATGCCCAGCTTGACCCCGCCGAGTTCGGTCGCCAGATCCGCGAGGATCTGGCGCATCTCGTCGAGGGAGGAGGTGTCGGCCACGACGAGGACGTCGAGGTCGCTCCAGCCGTGCTGGTACTTGCCCCGGGCGCCGCTGCCGGTGACGGCCAGCAGATCGATCAACGGGCGGAGGCCGGTGGTGCGGTCGATGAATTCGGCCAGATAGGACTCTAGGTTCACGGGGAGTCCGAGCGCGTTGACCGGCATGGTCGAGGGCTCGTGTTCCGGCCAGCGTCGATCGAGCGCGATGCGGTCCAACCGCCGCTCCAGCTCCAGGCGCGGTCCGTCGTTGCTAATGACCTCATGGGCGATCGAGACGATCTTGTCCGCGCCTCGTGCGCATTTGGTGAGGTCGCGGTCGACGACGTCCTGGGAGCCAGCAGTGCCTCGCCGGATGCGTGTGGCCTCGGAGGCGTCCAGGTACACGATGGTGAGCTGGGGCCCGAGCATCCGGGCGAGTTCGGCGGTCGAGTCGAAGTCGTGCAGCGACTCGATGCTGACGGAGTCGAGGAAGTGGTGGGCCTGGTAGAAGCGGTCCAGCGAGTCCACGATCAACTCGGCCTGCACGACTGGACCCAGTCGGTACGGGTCGCCGATTCCGGCGCGGCTGGCGGAGTTCTCGATGAGATACCCGATCTTGAGGCGGGCGTGGCCGTGCTGGGTGCGCAGATACTCGCCAGCCGTGCTCTTGCCGCTCTCCGACATCCCGCCCAATGCGGTGACGTGCACTCCGGCCAGGGCACGGCCGGGCACCTCCGGATGCAGCGGTGCCAGAAGCTGGCGCACCTCGTCCTGGACGGCGACGGTCGGCCGATCCCCGATGCGGATGGCCATCGGGAAGCGCCCCTCGTCGACGAGGCGGTTGATGTGCTCATGGAGGTGGCGTTGGTAGGCCGTGTAGATGTCGGTGACGGACACCTCGTGGGCCAGGCTCCGGCGGGCACCTTCCTCCGGATCCTCGCAGTGCAGGAGGACGAGGGCGTGCTCGTCCTCCTCGGCGGCCCGCAGGTCGGTCTCGTACGGGGCCAGCAGGATCCGGGCCCGGTCCGTGGCCTGCGCGGCGTCCAGATCCTCCCGTACGGCGACCGTCGCGGCGACGGACGCCTCCAGCATCGGGATGCCCCGGTCCAGCAGACGCACGGGTGCGGTGAAGGGGAGGCGGGAGCGTTCAAGGTAGGAGGTGGCGAGGACGTCGGCGACCTCCTCCACCGGGCCGGTCTCGAACCACCAGCGAGCCATGCCGTCGGCCTTGATGACGTTCCAACGGGGGTCGTAGCGGTCGAGTGGGCCTGCTGAGGTCGCGGCCGGGCCCATGCGCCGGGCGAGGATTCCGATCTGCTTCGTCTTCCCGGTGTTGTCGGGGCCGCTGAACGCGACCGACACGGGGAGGGGATACGTGTCGCTGTTGTACGGACTGGACATCGGCTTCCCTTCACGGGTGATGCGGAAAGGGGGGTACGTCGGTGAGGCATCGTGGATCGCCTGCGGCAAACGAGGTGGGCTCCGGCCCCGGCCGGGGAGGACAGACCAAGGCCGAAGGCGGGGCTATACGGTTCCGTCGGCCGGCGGAACGTCCTCAACGCTGAGCGTCGGCCGCGCCGACGGGGCTGGCGCGGAGGAGTGCTTGACGTGGGCCAGAAGGCCGACCGCGACGAGTCCGGAGGCCGTGCCGAGGGCCCAGATCCAGCTCAGGACTGTCTCCAGCGGGTCGGATAAGGGGGAACGGCTCACCGCGTCGCCTCGCGTACGAGAGGGTCCCGAGCGGCACTGGGCCGTCGCGTGGAAGGGATCGTGCGGGTCCGTCGGCATCTCCACCATCGGGTCCTCTCACGTGTTCGGGCAGGCACCAATAGGCCCTGAACAGGACCTATTCGAGCCATTCGGAGATTTGCGGGGTGATGTTCAGTGAACGACGGGCCGCGCTCCCGGGACAGGGCCCAGGATGTAGTCCTGCGTAATCCCGCGTAATCCAGGTGGGGAGGGTGACGGGGTGCCGAGGAACCCGGCCATCGCGGAACTGATCAAGCGGGCCTGCCAGGAACGAGGCTGGGGACCCTCGGAGTTGGCGCGTGCTCTCGGTCTAGCCGAATGCGGTGACCCGCGCCGCCTGCAGCGACAGCACGCCCGGCGATGGATAGAAGGCGAACGAACCCCAGGCCACTGGTGGCCCTACATCGCGCAGGTGCTGGCGCTGGATCCCGAGGCGATCAACCTCCCGGAGCCCCCGCCTGCGGCACCCCACACAGATACCGTTGCATCAGTCCTGCACCTGGGAAGGAGCGACGTGGAACGCCGGGAGTTCATCCTCGCCTCCAGCGGATACGCGCTGTCCGCACTCGGACTGCCTGACATGGACAGCATCACTCGCCGGACCAAGACCGCCCTTCCCGGTGCTGTCCGAGTCGGTCAGGGCGAGGTGGCCGCCGTACGGCACATGGTCAAGGCCCTCGGCGACTCCGCCTCCGAACTAGGTGGCGGGCACGCCCGCCACCTGGCCGTCCGCTACCTCACCCAGGACGTCGCTCCCTGGCTGGAGGGTCACTTCAGCGAAGCCACCGGCCGCGACCTTTTCGCCGCGACCTCCCAGCTCGTTCATCTCGCCGGCTGGATGGCTCAGGACGAGGGCGACACCCCCGAACTGCGGGGACTCGCCCAGCGCTACTACGCCCACTCCTTCCGCCTGGCCGCCGAGGCTGGCGATCCGGAACTGTCGGCAACGGCTCTCCGGGGTCTTGCTGTTCAGTGCGTCGATCTCGGCTACCGGGCCGAAGCCGTTCAGCTCGGCGAAGCCTGCGTGGAGTACGGCCGCCACCTCGACAATCCGCGCGCCGTCGCTTACTACGAGGCCACTCTCGCCAACGCCGCCGCCCAGGATGACGATCGCCGCATGGCAACCAAGCACCTGGCCTTGTCAGAGGCCGCCATTGGCAGGCCGACCGCCGCAGCTGGCGATTCCTGGGCCGCCCACTACTCCCCTGGCCGCTGGGCCCATGAATCCGGCATGATCCTCTCCCGCCTCGGCGACCTCGACGCCGCCGAGGAACACCTTCACCTCGCTCTCGACATCCACGGCCTCGACCGCCGCCGCACCCGAGCCATCGTCCTTGCCGACCTCGGCGGCGTACGCCTGCGCCAAGGCGACGTCGACGGCGCCATGGCCACCTGGAGCGACTTCCTGGACTGCGCCGACGGCATCCGCTCGGTGAAGGTCCAAGCCGCTCTCCAGGACATGCGCGTGCGCCTGCGGCGGTACAGCGGAGTCCCAGAGGCTCAAGAGCTACGCGAACAGGTTGCCCGCATCGCAGGCTGACCTCCCTCCCCCTCGCTGTCTCGGCCGTGCCACAACGAGCTGGTAGGGCCGGTAAAGGGTATCCAGGGGGCTTGGGGCGGTGGAGAGGTCGCGGGTGGTGAGGTGGCTAAGCGGGTGTGTCGGAGTGCGGCCAAGGGGGCGGCGTCGTGTGACGTCTCCAGGGTGCGGGCGAGACCGTGGCGCCGAGGCGGAGGCGATGCGGCCACGCTCGGCGGCTGGTTCGAAGCTGGCGAGGCGTTCGTCGAGGAGGGCGGCAAGGTCTTGAGGAGGCCGACGAGGTCCAGCACGTGCGGCGACGACCACGTCTTCCGAGATCTAAAGACCTTGTCGGCGCCGCCATCGCAGCCCTCCTGCGTTATTCACTACATCGACCCGATCGGCGCTCGCATCAACTTCGGCGGGATCTTCCACCGTCGCACCTGAAACAGAATTTGAGTCCTGACCTATGTCGCCTACAAGGGCTGGTGTTTATGGCCAGGCTGCGATTGTCGGCTCTTGCTCCCAATCAGGCAAAGTTTCCTTACCTTTACTTCGCATGGGAGAAAGCACGCTGCCTTGAAAGGGTATCGGGAGCGAGCTCTTGAGCACATAGATCGAGCTCGATGCTGAGCATTCCGGAATCCAAGCTCAAGGTGACGCTATTGCCGGCCTGCGCTGCCCATTCGATCATGTAGTGTACGGGAATATCTACCAAAGGCTGAAGCGTTGTTGGGTCCCAGATCCGTAGCATTCGATCGTCACCAGCGCTCACGAGTACCGTGTGGCCATCTATCACAGAGACCCACAGTTGCCCCACACGAGCAGAGTGTCCCTCCAAGGACGCCACCAGTGCTTGGGTCGTGACATCCCAGAACTGGATGAGGCCAAACTCATTTCCTGTAGCAAGTAGGACGCGGTTCCCAACCTTGACAGCGCACTGAGAGACGAGTGCGGCTCTGCCGGATTCCAGCCGCGATAGTCGTTTACCTGAACCTGGATCCCAGACCTCAATGCGTCTGCCGTTGAAGTTTATACCGGAAATGGCAAGCCGATCGCGCACCGGTACGGCGCAGATCTGCCTGGCTCCTGCAGGAACGTCAAAGGCGTGGACAGCCTGCACTCTAGATACATCCCAAAAATGCAGTGATGTTCCAAGCGATGCCACAATCATCGGCATCGAGTGAAATTTAAAAGAGAATATCGACTCGATTTGTGCGTAGCGAGCTCGGGGATGGCTGAGGGATTGCACGTGATTTCCGGTGCGCGGATCCCAAATATCAATACCTACTTTGGCTGAGGCTAGGAAGCTTTCCCCGCCCCAGGGTGCTACACAAAGGGCGTAGGTATTTTCCGTACGAATCTGTCGTATCGTCTCCCAAGATGTTGGGTCTCGGATCTCTATTCTGTTTGTTCCGACCCGAGAAGTCGCCATTAGTAGTCCAGTCTTTGTTCGGACTGTGCAGGCGACGTCAAATGACTGAGTGTCTCCGCGCTCTGTCAGGGAATTCTGGCTGCGAATATTTGGGTCCCAGATGCGAATGGAGCGGTCGTCGCCAGTGCTAGCCAGTCTAGTCTGCCCGTTAGCGTGAATGGCGGAGACGGAATAGATCGCACCTGCGTGGCCAGACCAAGCGGTAAGTTCATTGCCCGTGTGTGGAGACCAAAGCCGGAGCGTTCCGTCCTCGCTTCCGCTGGCGATTACGGGCTCTCCCTTGATGGTCGTTGAACAAATCGTCAAGACTGGCGCCTCATGGCCTTTGATTCGCATCACCTCTGTACCATCGCGCGGATCCCATATGCGGATGACAGAGTCGTATCCTCCGCCGATCAGCAGAGTGCGCCCGCCTTCTACGACTGTGCACATGGTCCGGATCCACTCCCCGTCCCACGTGTTGCCGTGTGTCACGGACCAGCGGGCTACCCCAATGATGGGGTCCTGCAAGATCACGGTCCCGTCCTCGCTGCAGGAAGCGAGAAGGGTGGTTCCCTCGAAAGTGACCTCGCAGAGGTCACTGATCCATTCATCATGACCGTTAAGCTTTGAAACCTGTTCGCCTGTGAGAGGGTCGAACAATTGGATCGTGGAATCCGCCGCCATGGCTGCTGCAAGCAGGGTTCTACCATCACGCGTGAAGGAACATAGCGCTGAGTATCCGGCCGGGTCTCCGTTGATTTGATGAATGGCATCACCGGATAGAGGGTCCCAGAAGCGGATCGCTCCGTCCCGGCCGACAGAGGCAAGTGCGTCAAGAGCTCCGAGGCGTACAGGGACAATGGATCGGACCTCGTCTGTGTGACCCTCCATTACATGCAGGACTTCTCCGAGTACTGGATCCCAAATCCGGACAGTCCGGTCTCCACCCGCGCTGGCCAACAACTCCTGGCCCTCTACGGAGAACGCGCGGAGCACGTAAGACCAGCGTGTATGACCGTCCAGAACAGCTTCCTCATGGCCCGGGATCACATTGGACCATAGTGCACGATAAGGGGCAGGAAAAGGGAAATCGCGATATGTGTGACCGAGGCGCTGTTGGGCCTCTGACACGCTGAATAGAGCAAGTCGTCGTGAAGGGTCTGCGTTAAATGCCTCGGGCGTGCGCCGGAGAAGTTTAGTCGTATTTCGGGAAAGGGTTGAGGAGGTGCGGTCGGTAATCGGCAGCAGTCGACGCAGATCGGCATGAAGTAGGTAACCTGCTTGGGTAAGCAGGTCATCCAGGACTTTGCCATTCTCGGCGTGCCCAGGGAGGGAGCGCTTCAGGTACGGGTCCGCTCCCATCCAACTGGTTCGCTCACCTTCTGCAATCATGGCGTGAGCGAGTGACATTTCGTCCTCGATACGTGAATGCAGTTCGACCCGAGCGCTTATTAGCGTATCGTTGAGGGCCTGATGGAAGAGTCGATATGCCAACTCCTGCCCGTGCTCACCACTCGATTCGACGAGAAAATTGGCGGCTGAAGAGCGAGCGAATGAGGCTAAAGCGGTCTCTGGAATAGCGGGGCCGCCCAGTGCACTGATCGCTGTACACCATAGAGTAAGTGAGAATCCAGGGGCTTCCGCGTAAGCGAGAGCGGTGAGGACAGATTCGGCTGCATGGCCATAAAGCGGTTGGATGCGGTCGAGGTAGTCGTATAGTGCGCCGTCTACGGTTGGAATGAATGCGATTTCATCAGGGTGGACTGGCTCTTGGTCGTGCAGCCCGTGGGTGCGAGCGACCAATCCAGCTACCAGGAAATTTCGCGCAGCCATATCCGCAATGCGTTGGGCGACAGGCTCTGCTATTTCATCGGCAAGGTATGGGTTATCGTGGCGTTCGTCGCCGTGCATCTGAAGGGTTGCGACCGTATACGATCTTAGGTCTTCTTGCTCAAAAAATTCGGAGTGGTCAAGATCGATCAGCGTTAGTGCCCGTCCAAATGATGCGAGCAAATCACCAGAGTCGTCTCGGCGCCGGCTGCCTACAATCACCCGAATGTTGAGGTCCGTGCAGGTTTCAACGAGGGGTGTGATTATTCGCCGGATTATCAGTCGCGCCTGTTGGGCGGTAGAAGCCTCATCTAGTGCGTCGATAATGACGGTAAAGGCATTCTGTGAGGCGCTATTCTGGCTCGCGAATCGGCCTTCGAGTGCCTCTCGTAGGCGCTCTGGAAGATATTCGATGTCTTCTGGGATTGCTGCCGAGGCTGCTGCGGCGATCTCGGTGGCAACATCTAGGGCTGTTTTACCTTTAGCGTGTACCGCGCAAGAAATAGAGCCAATTGGTGCTCTCGCTGCGCCGTCGTTAACTGGCAGCTGGTCCGATATTTCCTGGTCTGCCGTGGTGACGATTCTCCCCAGGACTGCCGACTTCCCCACGCCGGGTGACCCGGTGATAACGAGAGCCTTCCTCGTCGGCGGGCTGCTGATCCAATTGTTGATGGTGTTGAGCGCGGCGGTTCGCCCGCGGAATCGGAAGCCTTTTTCTGTCTCGATGCTAACTCCGCGAGCGCGTGGTCGCCAATGCCGTCCTGCCTCTGGATCGTCCCGTAGTGACCAGCCCCAGGAAGCAAGTGCGGACTCACCAGCTGCTTCGACTTTCCATGCGGTGAGGTCTCCGATCCTCTCCGCCGGAAATATGCGATCGATTTGCCAGAGCGACAAGGCCCGAGCATCGCCTTCGCCACTCGCCTGGCCGACCATTCCAATGACTGCATCATATTCAGGGGACCACAGCGCTGAACCGCTGAAGCCTGATTTGACGGGGTACCTGGAGTGAGTGTCGAGCCGGACCCAGCCGTAACCGAGGGCTTCACCAACTAGGCCAGCGGCGGAGTTGCCTAGTACTTCACCACCAGGAAAGCCGAATGCCCACCAATCGCGATTCACCATGTCGGTAGGAACAGGACAGCGGAGTCGAGGGGCGAGGGCTGTTGGGACAGGCTCGGAGAGAAGGAGGACGGCAGCATCTTGGATGCGCTGAAGATCAGGAGGTGGCAGCAGGATCTCTTGCACGAGGATGCGTGCAGGGGCACTCTCCTCCGCTTTGGGGAAGGCCACCCACAGGGGGTCCCCGGCATCCGCAGCGCTGCGCACGACATGAGCACAGGTGATCACCCGATGGGAGTCCAGAACGAAGGCTGATCCAAGAGAGAAGTCGTCGGCCTCCGTGCG
This sequence comes from Streptomyces sp. NPDC033165, assembly GCF_055577965.1. Taxonomy (NCBI): domain Bacteria; kingdom Bacillati; phylum Actinomycetota; class Actinomycetes; order Kitasatosporales; family Streptomycetaceae; genus Streptomyces; species Streptomyces sp. NPDC033165. The sequence continues at coordinate 22,988 of NZ_JBVIPK010000018.1, read as the reverse complement.
ATGGACGGCAGCAACCCAGGAGTCGTTGGCGGGCCTGGTGGGCAGATTGTCCATGACCGGTCTTCCCTGTCGCCGTCTGGTCCGCTAGCTACGCCTGCTACTGCTGAGTGGGCTCGCCAGCTGGTGTTGCGGCGTCTCGCCAAGTGAGGGTGACCTCAAAGTTGGCTTCGGTCGCAGCTTTGGCGATCAGCCAGTTTGCAGTGCCATTGACCTTGATGCCGAACTTGAGCTGAACCTCATCCGGCTTCATGGCTGCGACCTGGTCGAGTACGGTGCGTGCCGCCTGCACTGCCGGCTGGACGGCCTCGCGGACTCGAGCAATGGCAGTCTCAGCGCCAACCGGATGGAAGTTGTCGTCGGTCTCGATCTCGAAACCCACGGTGGTCTGCTCGTCCAGTGCGTACGTGACAACCTGCGAAGACATGTGGCCCCCCAAACCATGGATTGATCGATGCTACAGCCCAGGGTGGCACTTGGGGCTCATAGAAGTCACTTGCGTACTGAGGAGCTGACTCCAGTGACGGACTTGGGATTTGGCATCGTAATCCTCGACGTCCGAGGAGCGCAGGCTGGCATTCCTCTTGCGTGAGCGATGCGTGAGCGGACGTCCCGATACGAGCCAGTTCGAATCGGACTGTGTGCCACCAGCCGTCCGCTCTGACCAGGTGATGTCGGACCCGGTGGCACCGTTCGGTACCAGCTAGGCTGCTGCGACCAGGACTTTTAATCCGTTGGTTGTGGGTTCGAGTCCCACACGGCCTACCTTTCGGACCCCGCCCTGGAGTGCCTCCGGGCGGGGTCTGCTGTAGGCGGACGATGCTTCGTATCGCCCCCGCACGGCTCGCAGTTGGAAGAGGCGGCCCACGCTGCCCGGAAAGCCCCGGACGCGCCCTTCGCTGCGATCCTTCTGCTGTGTGCCGAGGAGCGGAGCCGGCCGGCGGAGGCAGGCAGCAGCGGCAGCTGGTCGAGTGCGCTCCCCGTATGCCGTAGAGTGGTGTTTACCGACGCGGGGTGGAGCAGCTCGGTAGCTCGCTGGGCTCATAACCCAGAGGTCGCAGGTTCAAATCCTGTCCCCGCTACTGAAGATGCAGGCCCGGCACGCGCACAGCGTGCCGGGCCTGAGTCGTTTCCGGGGAACAGCACCGACCCGACCGGCCCGGGACGCTTGACCTTGACGCAGCGTAAAGATCTAGCGTTTCCGGCATGGAGTGGTCCATCCAGGAAATCGCCAGAAAAGCCGGCACCACGAGTCGCACGCTCCGGCACTACGGAGACCTCGGTCTCCTCACGCCGAGCCGGATCGGGAGCAACGGCTACCGCTACTACGACCAGGACGCCCTCGTCCGGTTGCAGCGCATTCTGCTGCTGCGGGAGCTCGGGCTGTCGTTGCCCGCCATCAAGGACGTACTGGAGGGGCAGCGGGACACGGCGGTGGCGCTGCGGGCGCACCTGCGGCTGCTCGAACAGGAGCAGGCGCGCATCGGGCGGCAGATCGCCTCGGTGCGGACCACTCTCCACAAGACCCAGGAGGGGATGGAACTCATGGCTGAAGAAGTGTTCGACGGGTTCGACCACACCGTCCACGAGCAGGAGGTGACCGAGCGCTGGGGCCGGAAGGCGTACGAGGAGGGCGACCGGTGGTGGCGTTCGCTCGGGGCGGCGGAGAAGAAGGCGTTCCAGGACGAGCAGGAGGCCATCGCGCGCGACTGGGGCCGGGCCAAGGAGGCCGGGCTCGCGCCGGACAGCGAGGAGGCGCAGGACATCGCGCGGCGGCACTGCGCCTGGCTGGCGACGACGAGGGAGCCGAGCCGTTCGTACGTGATCGGGCTCGCCGAGATGTACGTCGCCGATCCGCGTTTCGCGCGGAACTACGACCGCCACGCGGATGACACCGTCACCCTCGTACGGGACGCGCTGACCGTCTACGCGGAGCGCTCGCTCTCCGACTGAGTCGACTGGGCTGGATGGGCTGGATGGGCGGGATGGCCGGGCCGGGTTGGCCGAGCCGACCGGGCGGGCCTGGGCCGGCTGAGCGGGCCGGGGCGGCCTGGGCCGGCTGAGCGGGCTTGGACTGCCTGGCCGGCCGTCGGCCGTATCGGTCACCGATGGCCGGGTCCTCGTCCGGCTTCCCCCTATTTGGCCGATGAGGAGTCGCCGCCCGGCGCGGCTCCGGGAAGCCTGGACGGGGCGCGGTACCGTCCGCAGCCGTGGGTGGACCGGGCAGGAGTGCACAGGTGGGGTTGGCCGAGAAGCGGCATGGGCGCGTGGCCGGGAGCGCCGGTGGTCTGAGCCGCGCCGTGCTCGGGTCCCCGGACGGGGCGGTGACGCCCGGCGGCAGGGGCACCCGGCGGTTCGTCCGGCTGCTGCCCGCGCTCCTGATCGTCGGCGGGCTGCTGTTCGACTCGTTGGCTCCGCCCAACTTCACCGCCGTTCCCCTGTTCGTGGCGGCGCCGCTGATCGCCGCGCCGTTCTTCTCCCGGTCCCGGACCGTCCGTACCGGCATCGCCTCGTTCCTGTCCGTCATCGCGATGCGGCTCTCCGACGGGACGTCCACCCAGGTGGTCCCGGTCATCGAGACCATCACCGTGCTGACCGCCGCGGTGCTGGCCCTCGTCATCAACGGGGTCGTGCGGCGCAGCAACGAGCAGCTGGCCTCGGCGCGGGTCATCGCGGAGACCGCCATGCGCGCCGTCCTGCCGACACCGGCCGAGCGGATCGGCGGGCTCCACGTGGCCGCGCGGTACGAGGCGGCCCAGGCGGACGAGTTCGTGGGCGGTGACCTGTTCGCCGTCGCGGACACCCCGTACGGCGTCCGTCTGGTCGTCGGCGACGTGCGCGGCAAGGGACTGGGTGCCGTCGAGACGGTGGCGGTGATCATCGGGGCGTTCCGGGAGGCCGCCGAGCAGGAGCGGTCCCTGGAGGGCGTCGCCCAGCGACTGGAGCGGGCGCTGGCGCGGGAGGGGACGCGTCGGTACGGGCTGGACGCCATGGAGGGGTTCATCACCGCCGTACTGGCAGAGATCCCGCCCGGTTCGGCCACCGTGCGGCTGGTCAACCGGGGGCATCCCGAGCCGATCCTGCTGCACGTGGACGGCGCCCTGGAGGTGCTCGCGCCCTCCGTGCCCGCGCTGCCGCTGGGGATGGACCTGGGGGTGTGGCCGGACCGGTCCGACGAGTGGGCGATGCCCGCCGGCGCCACTCTCCTGGCCTTCACCGACGGCCTGTCCGAGGCCCGGGACGCGAACGGGGTCTTCTACGATCCCGCGGCCCGGCTGCGCGGCCGGATCTTCCCCGGCCCCGAGGAGCTGCTGTCGGCGCTGACCGATGACGTACGGCTGCACACCGGGGGGCGGTCCACAGATGACATGGCGCTGCTCGCGGTGGGCCGGCCGGCGGAGGGGCAGCCGGAGCGGCGGACGACGGTGAAGATCGTGGGGCGGGGCGATGGCACGGTACGTAACTGAAGCGCGTCGCTCCGCATAACAATTGACGCAACGTCAGAAAGTGGGGTGTCGCTGAGGTGCGGTCAAGTCGCCTGATTTAGCCCGTTTCTTCCCTGTAAGTCCCCATCGAAGTCGTTAATGATCAGCAGGAACAGCTTGGATTCGGGCCCGTGTGTCTATTAACGTTCGATAACGCAGCGCGGTCGTCCCAGCCGTCGTCAGGACGGCGCCGCGCGCGAGCGCCGAATTCCGCAAGGGAACCGGGGAACCACCTACATGGGGTGAATCGGACGCCTGCGTCTCGTGAGAGACGGAGGGGCCCGTAGGAGACCTTCCTGCTCCGAACCCGTCAGCTAACCCGGTAGGCGAGAAGGAAGGAAAGGAGTGCGCCCACGTGGCGTCCAACAAGCCTGCCCCTGAGGCCCCGTCACCCTTCAGTGCCGACACCTTCGGTGGCGCGGAGCGGTCCGTGGGGGAGTGGAATCCCACCGAGGAGTCCATCCGTCCCGTGCGCGGCAGGCACCGCGTAGCCAAGCAGCGTGGTCTGGCCCGTAGCTCCACCGTCCTCGGGGTCGGCGTCATAGCGGCCGTCGGAGCGGGGGGCATGGCCACCGCTCAGGACAAGGCACCCGTCTCCATCTCTCTTCCCGATTCCATCGCGGACAACCTTCCCGACGCCAAGTCCCTTCCCGGCGTCGGGTCCTTCATGTCGGACGACGTGGAGGCCGCCCCGGTCGCCGCGGCCGCGCCGCTCACCTCCGCGGGGCTCACCAGCGCCGAGGCAGAGCAGGGCGCCACCGACGCGGGCGAGGCCCTGCGCGCCCGGATCCTCCAGCAGGCCGAGCAGCAGCAGGCCAGCGCGGACGCCGAGGCCAAGGCCGCCGCCGAGAAGGCCGCGGCAGAGAAGGCGGCCGTCGAGGCGAAGAAGCAGCAGGACGAGGCCGAGGCCAAGGCCGCCGCCGAGAAGAAGGCGGCGGAGGAAGCGGCGAAGAAGAAGGCGGAGGCCGAGCGCCTCGCCAAGCTCGCCGCCAGCTACTCCCTGCCCACCTCCTCGTACACGGTCACCTCGACCTACGGCCAGTCCGGCGCGCTCTGGTCCTCCGGTCAGCACACCGGCCTCGACCTCGCCGGGGCGACCGGCACGCCGCTCAAGGCCGTGCACAGCGGCACGATCAAGTCGGCCGGCTGGGCCGGTTCGTACGGCTACCGCACGGTGCTCGAACTGGAGGACGGCACCGAGATCTGGTACGCCCACCAGTCCTCGATCGACGTCTCGGCCGGCCAGAAGGTCACTACCGGCGACACCATCGGCCGCATGGGCGCGACCGGCAACGTGACCGGTGTCCACCTCCACCTGGAGGTCCGTACGGCGGGCGGCTCGGCGATGGACCCGATGGCCTGGCTGAACAGCAAGGGCCTCTCCGTCTGAGCCTCCTCCTCACCCCGGAACCCCGGCAGCCCTGACGCACACCCCCCGACGTCAGGGCTGCCGGTACTCGTTTCCGTACCCGGGCCCGTCTGCGTAGGCGTGTGCGTACGCGTAGCCGTGCCCCTGCCCGGGCCCGTATGCGTATCCGTGCCCGTAGCCGGGCGCGTGTCTGTACGCGTACTGCGGGCGGGTCGTCAGGCGGGCGGCCTCGGCGAGGGCCGGGGCCGCGATGTCACGGCGCTGCCAGAGGTGGTGCAGCAGCTCCCGTTCCCGTGCGGCGAAGTCGGCGCCCGCCGCGCCGTGCCGGGCCCGGCGGCGCAGGCCCGCCAGGGACGTCGCGAACGACTCGTACTCCGCGACCGCGCGGGCCGCCGCCCGGCCGCGGAGCCGGTCCCGCTGCCAGTGGCGGGCCAGGTCGCGGGCGATGCCGCGGGCCCGCATCGAGGAGAGCGCCTGCGGTTCGGCGGGGGTGAGCCAGCCCGCCGCCGCGTATGCGGGCAGTTCGGCCGCGAGCGTACGCAGCTCCCGCCGGCGCGAATGGATCGCCAGCCAGGTCACCAGGCCGAACGCCGGGACCATGACGATGCCGTACACCGCGTAGAAGCCGTACGGGCCGAAGGACGCCGAGCCGTTCCACAGGGCGTGCAGGCCCATCGCCAGAAGCAGGCCGAGCAGCGGCAGGGCGATCCGGCGGACCCGGTGGCGGCGGGCGCTGACGGCCGCGAAGCCGAAGCCGAGGCCGGTGAGGACGGTGAACAGGGGGTGCGCGAACGGCGACATCACGATCCGTACGAAGAACGTCCCCACCGTCACCGAGGCGAACCCCGAACTGCCCTGGAGCTGGTCCTCGCCGAAGGCGTTGCCCAGATAGAGGATGTTCTCGGTGAACGCGAAGCCCGTCGCGGTGAACCCGGCGACCACGATCCCGTCCACCACCCCGCTGAACTCCCGTCTGCGGAACACGAAGATGAGCAGCACGGCCGCCGCCTTCGCGCTCTCCTCGACGATGGGGGCGATCACCGTCGCCCCCAGGGTGTCGGCGCTCGCCGGGTCGGCCGTCGCGGTGGCTATCCAGCGCGTCGCGAACGAGTTGGCGATGATCGCGACAAGCGCGGCGGCGCACGCGCCCCAGGCGAAGGAGAACAGCAGATTCCGCCAGGGGCCGGGCTCGACCCGGTCCAGCCAGCGGAACGCCGCCATCAGGAGGGGGACCGGGAGCACCGCCAGGCCGAGGCCGACGAGGAAGCCTTCCGGGCCGGTCTGCTCCCGGACCAGGGCCAGGATCACCAGCCCGCACAGCACGAGCGCCAGGATCACGGCCCCGGCGCGGAACGCCTTGCTGCGCCACACCATGCCGACGCGGCGCGGCCGGTATCGCCCACGGCCACGCTCCGGCACGGCGCCCAGCACCTCGTCGAGCCGCTGCTCGTGGAGGGCCGGAACGGCCGGCCGCGCCTGCTGATGCTGCACGGAAGGGTCGGACACCATTCGACCCTAACGAGGGGCACTGACACCCGGCGATGGCGCATCCGGCCAGGACGTGGCCATATGGCCATCGCGGGCGGTGTGCGTCAGATGCGGGCGAACAGCAGGTCGTGGACGACGTGTCCCTTGTCCAGGCCCTGCCCCTCGAAGCGGGTGAGCGGCCGGAACGCCGGACGCGGGGAGTATCCGCCGTCCGCCGCGGTGTTCTCGAAGCGGGGGTGCGCGGTGAGCACCTCCAGCATCTGCTCGGCGTACGGCTCCCAGTCCGTCGCGCAGTGGACGATCGCGCCGGGCTTCAGCCGGGGGGCGACCAGATCCAGGAACGCGGGCTGGATCAGCCGCCGCTTGTGGTGCCGGGCCTTGGGCCACGGGTCGGGGAAGTAGACCCGCAGGCCGTCGAGGCACTCGGGGGCCAGCATCTCGCGCAGCAGGATGACCGCGTCACCGTTGGCCACTCGTACGTTGGTCGAGCCCGCCTTGTCCGCGAGGCCCAGCAGGTTGCCCTGGCCCGGGGTGTGGACGTCGACGGCGAGGATGCCGGTGCCCGGGTCGTCGGCCGCCATCTGCGCGGTGGCCTCGCCCATGCCGAAGCCGATCTCCAGGACGACGGGCAGCCCGTCGAACAGCTCGTCCAGGTCGAGGACGCGCTTGCCGTCGATGTCGAGACCCCACTTGGGCCACAGTCGCTCCAGGGCGTCCTGCTGGCCGGTCGTGACCCGGCTGCGGCGCGGCTGGAAGCTGCGGATCCGGCGCTCGTGGTGCGAGCCGGCGGGGTCGGCCGCGGGGCCGCCGGGGAAGCGGGGCTCCTGGCGGAGCCTGCGCTGCCGCTCGAAGGAGGCCTCCCGCAGCGCGGCCGCTTCGTCGGCGGTCTCGTCGTCGGCGATCACCTCGTCGGCCGCAGCTTCGGCCGCAGCTTCGGCCTCGGCGGCTGCCACGTCGGCTGCCGTGGAGCCGGTCGCGGGCGCGGTGACGGCGGGCGCGTGCTCGGGCGTCGCGGCCGTGGCTTCGGCGGGCGCACCGGGGGCGGGGTTCAGGGGCTGCTCAGACACAATGCCCCGATTCTACGGCGGGCGGCTTCCACCCCGTTTCCCGTGCCCGGCGCAGCGCCCGCCGCGCGACCTCCCGTCCGATGGGCAGGGACGCCGTCGCCGCTGGTGACGGGGCGTTGAGCACATGGACGGTGTGCGGGGCCTCCCGGATCAGGAAGTCGTCGACCAGCGTGCCGTCCTTGAGCACCGCCTGGGCCCGGACCCCGGCGGGTGACGGGCGCAGGTCCTCCTCGGTCACCGCGGGCAGCAGCCGCTGGACGGCCCGGGTGAAGGCGGACCGGGACAGTGAGCGGTGGACCTCGCCCGCCCCGTAACGCCAGTGCCTGCGGGCGATCTGCCAGGTACCGGGCCAGCTCAGCGTGGACAGCAGTTCGCCGGGGCGCACCACGGGCCAGGCATACCCCTCGCGGGCGAGGGCGGGGACGGCGTTCGGGCCGACGTGGACGGAGCCGTCGAAGCCGCGGGTGAGGTGGACGCCGAGGAAGGGGAAGGCCGGGTCGGGCACCGGGTAGACCAGGCCGCGCACCAGCTCGGGGCGGGCCAGCGCGTAGTACTCGCCCCGGAACGGCACGATCCGCACCCCTGGGTCGTCGCCCGCGAGCCGGGCCACCCGGTCGCAGTGGAGTCCCGCGCAGTTGACCAGGACCCGGGCCCGGACGACCAGGCTCTCGGTGGTGCGCACCGCGACGCCCCAGGGGCGGCGGTCTATGGCGGCGACCTCCGCGCCGTACCGCACGAGGCCGCCGGCGGCGGCGACCTCGGTCGCGAAGCGCGTGGCGACGGCGGTGAAGTCGCAGACGCCCGTCGTGCCGACCCGGATCGCCGCGAGGCCCCGCACCTCGGGTTCGTACTCCGCGATCTGCGCCGGACCCAGCTCCCGCACGGGCAGTCCGTGTTCGCGGCCGCGCTGGACCAGGCCGTGCAGCCGGGGCAGCTCGGAGCGCTCGGTGGCCACGATCAGCTTGCCGGTCACCGCGTGCGCGATGCCGTGCTCCGCGCAGAAGTCCGCCAGCTCGGCGGAGCCGCGGAGCGCGTACCGCGCCTTGAGCGAACCGGGGCGGTAATAGATGCCGCTGTGGATCACGCCGCTGTTGCGGCCGGTCTGGTGGCGGGCGGGGCCGCTCTCCTTCTCCAGGACCGTCACCCGGGTGCCCGGAGCGGACCGCGTGATCGCATACGCGGTCGACAGACCGACGATCCCGCCGCCGATCACCAGCACATCGCAGTCGTACGCCGCGTGCGTCATCATCACGCCACCTCCCACCCCGATAGTGCACTGACCCACTGACAACGGGCTCAAACCCGTCGTGGGCAGGGCGTGGCGCACACTTCGCCCGGGCCGCTCCCCGCTCGGCGTCCCCGCCGGGCCCCGGGCCGACCTGGGACCGGCCCCGGGCCGACCGCTCGGTCCCGGGCCGCTCAGCCCTGGGCCACCAGCAGCGGCCGGGCCCGCTCCCGCAGCTCGGCCACGCGGGGCTCGTCCCCGTACGGTTCCAGGCGGTGCAGCAGGTCGCGGACGTACTCCGTGGTGCGGGCCGAGGAGATCCGTCCGGCCACCTCCACCGCGCGGGTGCCCGCCGCGCAGGCCGCGTCCAGGTTGCCCGACTCCAGCTCGGCGACGGCGGAGACGACGAGCCGCAGTCCGTGGCTGCGGACGAACTCCTCGGTCGGCCGGGACAGGGCCTGTTCGGTGAAGCGGCGGACCTGGCGGGGGGCCTTCAGGTCCCGGTAGCACTCGGCGGCGTCCGCGGCGAACCGGTCGTAGCCGTAGAAGCCGAGCCAGGAGGGGTCGGAGTCGCCCGCCCTGGACCGCTCCAGCCAGCTCTCGGCGCCCTTGAGCGCGGCCCCCGCGGCCGGTGCGTCGCCGGCCTTCGCATGGGCGCGGGCCTCCACCAGCCGGAAGAAGCTCATCGTGCGGGCGGTGGCGAGTCCCCGGTTGCGCTCCACGGCGGCCTGCGCGAGGTCGACCCCTTCGTCGGCGAAGCCGCGGTAGGTCGCCTGGAGGGACATCGAGGCGAGGACATAGCCGCCGAGCGGGACGTCGGCGGCGGCGCGGGCCAGGCGCAGGGCCTGGATGTAGTAGCGCTGGGCGGCCTCCTGCTGGCCGGTGTCGAAGGCCATCCACCCGGCGAGGCGCGTCAGCTCGGCGGCCGCGCCGAACAGGGCCCGGCCGACCTCGTCGGTGTACGAGCCGAGGAGCAGCGGCGCCGCGTCGACGCGTAAGCACTCCGGGACCATGGAGGAACGCCAGTCGCCGCCGCCGTACTTGGAGTCCCAGCGCCGGGCGTCCTGGGCCGCCTCGCGCAGCTTCGTCACATCGCTGTGGCCGACCCGCAGCGGCGAGGCGTCCGCGGACTCCGGGCCGGGCTGTACGGGGACTCCGGGCTGCACAGGGCCCCCGGGCAGTACAGGGCCCCCGGGCTGTACGGGGACTCCCGCCGGTACGGGGAGGCCCGGCTGGACCGGGACTCCCGGTTGCAGGGGAACTCCCGCCTGTACGGGAACGGAGCCGGGCGCGGCCGGGGCGCTCCCGGTGTGGAGGATGTGTGCGCCCCGGCCGTCCGGAGCGGCCCCCGGTGCGCGGGAGCCCGGTCCGTGCGGGGCGTCGGCGGCGCCGCCGCGTGCGCCGGGAGCCGTTGCCTGTGCCGCCGTCGGGTCCCGGGCCACCGACGGATCGGCGGGGGTTATCAGCCAGCGGGAGGCGGGGGTCGCGTACGCGCTCACCGCGAACGAACCGGCCAGCGACTGCCAGATCCCGCCGCCGCCCCGGCGCCCGGCCAGATCCAGTCGGTACAGCTCGGTCGCCGATCTGACCGCCTCGCCCACGTCCCGGGGGAAGGCGAGGCCGACCTCCGGGGCGGGGTCCGCGTCGGCGAGACCGATCTCGTGCAGCGGGACCGGCCGGCCGAGTTTGGCCCCGATCGCCGCCGCGATGAGATGCGGCGCCGCGCCCTGCGGCACCATCCCCTTGGCGACCCACCGGGCCACCGAGGTCTTGTCGTAGCGAAGTGTCAGACCGCGCTGTGCTCCGAGGTCGTTGACCCGCCGGGCGAGCCCGGCGTTACTGATTCCCGCGAGGGCGAGAACTGTGCCGAGTTTCTCGTTCGGCCCGCGTTGCTCCCTGGACATGCGCCACCCCTCGACACACAGACAGCCGCCGCGTCACCGAGGACGGCGCGCGGCATTCGTACCGATGCCTCCCCAGGTTCGAACCCTCGTACTCCGCCTGCACACGCATGTGGCCGAGCCCCGAGGAATATGCCCCCTGTCGAGAACACCAGTCAACACAGCGTAGTTCTCCCTATCCCTACCGTTAAGGGGCAGACGTCCGGATGGCGGGATTGTTGTCCGTGCGGGCGGTGCGGGCGGTCGTGGTGGTGGTGCGCGGACCGGGGCGCGGCGTGCTCCTGGTGTGTGGCCGTGCGCCCGGCCGTGCGCTCTGGCCCGGCCCGCAGCGGAGCGCTTGGCTGGGGCCTGCGTGGGTCGGCCCGCTGCACTGGACTCAGTGGGCTGGGGGATACCGCCGCTCCATTCCCCGCGGGCGGCGGACCGGTCCGGGAGGTGAGGCCCACCTCCCGGACTGTGCGTGAGAGGGGGCGCCGAGGGGGCGCGGCACGGTTATGCGCGCGTGGTGGCGTCTCAGGAGAATGGCCGAATAGCGACGGTCCGGTGAGGGCTTGGCCAACGATCAGACTATGGCCGGATATCGACGCTGTTTCCGGGCGGCGTCGGCCCGTTCCCTTCCCTCGGGAGCGCGCCTTGGGCGGCGCCGGGGTGCCGCCTCGCCCGTCGGGTCCGACAGGTCGCAACTCCCGGAACATACAGTTCCGTTGCTGTGCTCGCCGTGAAGGTCGCAGTGAAGTCGCGGTGAGGCGGGGCGAAGTCGTGACGCGGGCCGCGCCGGGCCTTTGCCAGGGGCGCATGCTCTTCCGGCGTGCGCTGCCCGTACCCCCTCTCGTGCGGCGTTGTCGTGGCAGCATGTCCGCAGCGGCGTTTCGTTCATGCAGGTGCGCCGTTTGTCCACAGCCTGTGGAGGCGGCGATGCGTTGGTTGGTGGGATGGAGCAGTATCGCCGCGAGCTTCGGCACCGTCGGCGCGGTCGGAAACAGCGGTGAGGGGCGCACGGTTCACCCCGTGGGCTCCCAACTCCTCTGGGGAGACCCGGATCCGCTGTGGGCGGTCGGCGACTGGCGCCCCGACGAGATCCGCGTCATCGGCGTCGCGACCCCCGAGGGCGCGCCCACCGCCCGTCTCGCCGTCCTCGGCTGCTGCGGGGCCACCGACGAGCAGCTGCGCGTCGGCCTCCTCGCCGCGCGCGGCGGTGCGATGCGCCATCTCACCGCCTGGCCCGGCAGTTACACCGCCGTCGTGCAGATCGGCCGCCGCATCACCGTCGCGGGCGACCTGGCCGGAGCCCGGCCCGTCTTCCACACCCCCTGGGCGGGCGGCACCGCCTACGCCACCGCCGCCCTGCCGCTCGCCGACCTCATCGAGGCCCAGCTCGACATCGGGCACCTCGCCGCCCTGCTCGCCTGCCCGGAAACCCCCGAGGCCCTCGGCGACGGCACGCCCTACGCCGGCGTGAAGAGGGTCCCGCCCGGTCACGCGCTCATCCTGCGGGAGGGCTCGCGGGAGATCACCGGTTACGAAGCCGTCGCCTCGCTCGCCGTCGCCGCACCCCAGGCCGACCCGGTGCACGCGGTGGAGGGCGTACGGGACGCGCTCGTCGAAGCGGTACGCGCCCGGCTCACGGCCCCGCGCCACGCACCGGGAACCCTGCCGCCGGACCCGGGGCCGGTCCCGGGCATGGGCCCCGCCGACCGCCGCGCGGCCCGCGGAGCCCCGGTGGCGGGGATCGGCGCCGACCTCTCCGGAGGCAGCGCCTCCGCCACCCTGGCCCTGCTCGCCGCCGGGCTGCCCGGACTGCCCGGCACCCTCCTCGGCCACGGCACCGGCGCTGGGGAGCGGCTGCTCGCCGTCACCTTCAACGACCTCACCACCCGTGGCAACGAGGACGAGATGGAGCGGGCCCGCGCCATCGCCGCCAACCCGCGCCTGCACCACGTGGTCGTCGCGGCGGGCGAAGAGGCCCTGCCGTACGCCTCGTTGGGGACCGGCCCGCTCACCGACGAACCGGCCCCCTGCCTCGTCCTCGCAGAGCGCCACCGCCGCCGCCTCTCCGCGGGCAGCGCCGACCACCTCGTCGGGCACGGGGCCCGGCAGGTCCTGGACGCGCACCCGGCCCGCCTCGCCGACCTCCTGCTGGACCGGCGCCGCCGCCACCTCCTGCGCCCCGTCGCCGCCCTCACCAAGGCCGAAGGCCCCACGGCGCACTCCCTGTTCGTCCCGCTGACGGTCTACCGCGCCGCCCGCCGCCTGGCCCGTACGTCCTACCGCACCGGCCTGGAGTACGCCGCCGGACTTCTGCCCGACGCCAACCGCTACGCCCCCGACCTCGCCACCCCCGCCGACGCCTCCCTCGCCGCCCTCGCCTGGTCGCGCCCGGGGCCCGCGGCGCGCTGGCTGACGGGGGAGGCGCTGGCCGAAGTATCGGTTCGCCTCCAGGAGGCGGCGATCCGGCCCACCTCCGTGCAGCGCCCCGGTGAGGCCCGGGCCCGCGCGGCCCTGGCCCGGGGAGCGGCCGACCACCGCATCCTGGAGCAGGCCGCGGAGATCCGCAGCCAGCGCCTGCACGCCCCGTTCCTCGACAACCAGGTCGTCCGGGCGGCCCGCGCCCTGCCCGAGTCCCTCCGCGTCCAGCCCGGCGCACGGGCCGCGATCCTGCGCCGGGTGCTCGGCGGGGCGGGCATCCAGGACCTGCCGCCCGGCTGGGGCACGCCCTCCCAGGCCACCTCCACCGCGGTCACCCGCACCGGCCTGCGCACCGCGCTGCCCGAGCTGATGGCCCTGTTCGACGCCCCGCTGCTCGCGGACGCGGGCCTGGTCGAGGCGCGCGTGGTCCGCAAGGCCCTGCGCGCCGCGTCCGAGGGGGAGCCGCTGCCGCTGGACGGCCTGGCGGACCTGGCCTCCACGGAGTTGTGGCTGCGCCGACTGGTGACCCGCCGGGGCACCTGCTGGACGGGCACGGCGGCCCCGCGCCAGCGCGCGGTGGCGGGCGGAGTGATCCCGGCCAGGCGTACGCTCCAGCCCTGACCGGAACACCCCGCTGGGGAGATCCGGACGGGGAGCCTCAGGCGCAGCTGATCCGGGACTCCGCCCAGTCGGCCAACGCCACTCCGCCGAACGGTGAGTCCGGCTCCACGACGAGCCGGAACGAGGACTGCCCGGCGAGGGAGACGCTCACCGGGACGGCGGGCTCGCCACCCCGCATCACGGGGGAGCGCCACAGCCGCGCCCCGTCCCCGTCGAACACGGAGAAGCGGACCGCGCCGAGCCCCATCGTCAGGTCGTCGACCCCGACCATGGCGTCGTAGCGCGTGCACGGGCGGTTCAGCCGGATGGTCACCGATGACTGGGCGTGCACGGTCACCCCGTGGGCGTACCGCGTGGAGGCGATCGCCACGTTCGTCCGCTGCCAGACCCAACTGCTCCGGCCCATCTCCACTTCCGGCTCGGCGTGGGCGCCGAACAGCGAGTACGCCAGCTCGCTGACCTGGTACACCTCCGGGGCAGGCGGGGGCGGCGGCGGCTTCGGGGCCGGGGTGGGCTTCGGGGAGGGCGGCGGGCTCGGCGCGGGCGGCGCGGGTTTCGACGGCGTGGGGCGGGGCGTCGGAGCCGCCGCGGACGGTGTCGGCTCGGGGGGTGCGGGCGCGGGCGGCACGGGGGCGGGGGGCGGCTCAGGAGCGGGCTTCGGGGACGGTGGCGGGGGCTCCGGGGAGGGCACCGCGGGCGCCACGGCCGGGGGCTTCGCCACCGGCTTGGGCTCCGGCTTCGGCTGGTCGTCGCCGATGAGCGCCCACACCAGACCGGCCGCCGCGGCAACGGCCACCGCGGCGGCGATGCCGGCCTTGGCGGGCGCGCCGAGCCCCTCGGAGACCGCGGCCCCGCCGACGGCACCGCCGGAGGAGCCGGAGCCGGTCGCCGCCGCTGCGGCCCCCGCTCCGGCGGCCCCGGCGGTGCCGCCCGCCACGATGCCCGCGGCCTTGAGCGAATACCCGGCGGCGAACCAACCGATGACCGCGATGGGCAGCAGCGCCGGGATTCCGGCGTTCACATGCTCCAGCTCGCCCGCGGCCACCCGGCACTTGGCGCACTCGTCCAGATGCTTGCGCAGACCGCGCTCGGCGCGCATCCTCAGCCCGCCCCGGGCGTAGGCACCGAGCCGGTCGGCGTGCTGCGCGCAGTCCCCGCCGGTGGTGAGCGCCTGGCTGACATGGGCCTGGAGATACGCCTGCTTGAGTCCTTCGCGGGCCCGGCTGGCCAGGACGGCGGTGGCGTTGGCTGTGAGGCCGAACAGCGGGGCGATCTCGCTCGGCGACTCCTCCTCGACCGTGGTGTGCCACAGGACCGCCTGCCAGCGCTCCGGCAGGCTCCGGAACGCCTGCATGGCCATCGACTGCTCGGCCTCGTGCATCGCCAGCACATCGGCGCCCAGGTCGAGGGTGTCGTCGTCCGAGAGCTCGAAGGAGCGGGCGGCCTGCGTGGCGAACACCGCGAAGTCGTCGACCAGCTGCTCCCGCCTGGCGCTCTTCGTCCAGGCGGCCGCGACATGGCGCACGGCGGTCATCAGGTAGGCCCGGACCGCTTCCTGCGGCCCCTTTCCGCCCCGTACGGCCTGGAGGGTGCGGGCGAACACCTCGGCCGTCAGGTCGTCGGCGGTGTGGGCGTCCCGGCAACAGCTGCGGGCGTAGCGGAGCACGGCGGCCGAATGCCGCCGGAACAGCTCCTCGTAGGCCTGGTCGTCGCCGCTGCGCATGCCCTCGATCAACTGGGCGTCGGACAGCCCGAGACCGGCCGACCCGCTGCGGCCCTCACGCTGCTGCGGAACCGCGTGCGCGCCGACTCCAGGACCGGCTCCCGCGCCGACTGCGCCGGAGGTGTCGTCCTCGGCGACGGCGGGCCAGGGCCCGGGCAGAACGGTGCCGCCGTCGGCCTCACCGTCCGAACCGTCCGACGGACCACGTCCAGCCTGGGCCGGCACCTGCCCGGCGGACAGCCCGTCGGCCTTCGTGCCCCCGCCGACCGAAGCGATCTCGTCGAGCGGCTCTTCCTGCTGCTCGTTACCGCTCATCGCGGAAGCCCCCGTATACACCCTCGGACCCGAATACCGGCCAAGACTGCCACATGGCTCAATCGCGCTGGCCCTATCTGTCCCGCCAACCACTCATCCGGGGCGCTCTCTCGAACGCGAGTGCTGATGTCCCCCCTTTCGGGGAATGCTTGCCTGCTGATGTGCCTCTCGCCTGCCGAAGTACCTCTCGGTGAGAGCCCGCCCGGCCCGCCCGGCCGACACTGCCGACAAGGCGGACCGACGCGGACGAGCACGTTGGCGCAGGCGAGCACGTATTGGCGCAGGCGAGCACGTAAGGGAGCAGCGGACGGTCAAGCTCCGGCCGTCACGCCGGCCGCGACCGCAGCCCCTCCAGCAGGATGTCCAGCAGCCGGGCCGAAGCCGCGGCCTGCTGGGCGGCGTCCGGCAGGGAGGGGGCGGCCGTGGCGATGACCAGCAGCACATCGGCCACCGTCACATCCCGGCGCAGCTCACCCGACTCCCGGGCCCGGTCGACCAGTCGGCCCACGACCTCCAGCAGCTCGACCGAGCCCGTCTCCTCACCGAGGCCGTCGAGTCCGTCGAGCCCGTCGACGCCGGCGCTGCGTCGGCCGACCACACGCTGGTCGCTCTGGCCCACGCCCTGCCGCTGCTGCGGAACCCGGGTCTCGTCCGTCTCGCCCGGCACTGGCCCAGCGGCCGCCGGTATGCCCGGCTCGTCCACGTCGACCCCGACCCGCAGCACCTGCGGCGGCAGCAGCCTGCCCGCCCCCGAAGCCACGGAGGTCCGCAGGAAGCGGGAGAGCGCCGACCAGGGCTCCTCCTCCTGCCCCAGGGCCGTACGTGCCTGCTCGGTCAGCCGGGAGGTCTCCTCCTCGGCTATCCGCCGCACCAGCACGTCCTTGCTCGGGAACCGCCGGTAGACGGTGCCCACGCCGACGCGGGCGCGACGGGCCACGTCCTCCATCGGGGCGCCGTAACCCAGCTCCCCGAACACCTCACGCGCCGCGCGCAGCACGTGCTCCAGATTGCGCTGCGCGTCCACGCGCAGCGGGGCCGAACGCGGCGCGCTCGCGGTGCCCGAGGCCGTCGGCCCGTTCGCCGTCAGGCCGGCCGCCGGTCCCGCAACTCCCGGTCCCGCAGCGGCCGATTCCATCGCCGCCGCGCTCACCGCGGCGGCGGAGCGGACCGTGTCCGCCGAGCTCATGACGCCGAGCGCTCCCACGGAACCCAGACGCCCGTGGTTCTCGGACGCGTGCGAGAGCGCAGCCTGGCCATGCGAATCCTGAATATGCATAACTTCCCCCGGTTATGACGTCTCCCCCCGGAGACTTCCCCGTCGTATCAGCCGGGGAGCGGAGCACAACGAAATCCGCACCCGACACCCCGACGGGTTACGAACATAGTTGAGCCCGGGTCAATTCAGAAGGGGGTAGTTCCGCATGAGGTGCCGCCCGATCGGAGCAAGTGCCCGTCCTGCCCCGGTCACCCTCCGTCCAACGGCCTTGTGCGTAGCATCTGACCTGCGCGGCTGTCGGATCGCACGCCGCACGGGCCGTGCCGGCCGCTCAGTGTCCTCCGGTCACACAATCTGTCGGGGCTGTGGACAAACCACTGACTCCGTTGCGTCATGGGGTGGTGATGGCTCCAGATTCCCGGGGGACGACCCCCGGCACCCGGCCAGGTGTGCGCATTCTCGTCGTCGGCGGCGGCTACGTCGGGATGTACACAGCGCTGCGTCTCCAACGGAAGTTGAAGCAGAGACTGAAGAGCGGCGACGCCGAGATCGTGGTCGTCACCCCCGAGCCGTACATGACGTACCAGCCGTTCCTCCCCGAAGCGGCCGCCGGTTCGATCTCGCCGCGCCATGTGGTCGTGCCGCTGCGCCGCGTCCTGGACCACTGCACGATCGTCATCGGTGAGGCCCGGAGTATCGACCACGCCAAGCGGACCGCGACCGTCACCACCCTCGCCACGCAGGAGGACGGCACCGGAGCCCTGGAGATCTCCTACGACGAGATCGTCATCGCCCCCGGGTCCGTTTCGCGCACCCTGCCCGTCCCCGGCCTCGCCGACTTCGGCATCGGTTTCAAGACCGTCGAAGAGGCCATCGGGCTGCGCAACCACGTCATCGAACAGATGGACATCGCCTCCGCCACCCGCGATCCCGCGATCCGAGACGCGGCGCTCACCTTCGTCTTCGTCGGCGGCGGCTACGCGGGCGTGGAAGCGCTGGCCGAACTGGAGGACATGGCCCGCTACACCGCGCGCTACTACCACAACATCAAGCCCGCGGACCTGAAATGGGTCCTGGTCGAGGCCTCCGGGCGCATCCTCCCCGAAGTCGGCGAAGCCATGGGCGCGTACGCCATCGGCGAGCTGCGCGGGCGCAACATCGACGTACGCCTCGACACCCGGCTCGACACCTGCGAGGGCCGCGTCGCCGTCCTCAGCGACGGTTCCCGCTTCCCCACCCGTACCCTCGTGTGGACCGCGGGCGTCAAACCGGCCCCGCTCCTCGCCGCCACCGGCCTGCCCCTGACCGAACGCGGACGCCTGCGCTGCACCGCCACCCTCGGCGTCGAGGGCATGCCGCACGCCTGGGCCGCCGGTGACGCCGCCGCCGTACCCGACCTGACCGCCGCCGAACCGGGCCGGGAGACCGCCCCCAACGCCCAGCACGCGGTGCGCCAGGCGAAGGTCCTCGCCGACAACGTCCTCGCGACAGTCGAGGGACGCCCGCTGAAGGAATACCGCCACGCGTACGCGGGATCGGTCGCCTCCCTGGGCCTGCACAAAGGCGTCGCCCACGTCTACGGTCGCAAGCTCAAGGGCTACCCCGCCTGGCTGATGCACCGTACGTACCACCTCAGCCGGGTGCCGACGTTCAACCGGAAGGCACGCGTCCTGGCCGAATGGACCTTGGCCGGACTCTTCAAACGCGAGATCGTCTCCCTCGGCTCGCTGGAACACCCGCGCGCCGAGTTCGAACTCGCGGCGGGCGGCGGAACCGACCCCGGCACGCCACCACGCACCGGCCCCGACCGCCCGAAGGGCTGACGGAGAGCCGGACCGAGGGATGAATCGGGCATGAATTCGAGATGCGAACGACGGTCGGGCAGGCCGTTGGGCGGCAACTGTCAGTACGGTCGGTCACACTGGACGTGTGACCATAGGTGGGCCCACACCTGCACAGAGTGACCCGGCCGGCAGTGACCAACAGTGACCAGCAGCGACGCACCAACAGCACGACGAGGCCCGGCTGCGCCTTCCCGGGGGTCCGGCCCCCGGTGCCCCCGAACCCGGCAGAAGAAGCAGCCCGCCCGAGCGGACCAGACCGACACACGAGGCCAGAAATTCCGTGAACTTCACGCGTTGGAGCGCCCGCCTTCCCGGAACGCAGCGCCGAGCTGCCGCGCGGGACGACCGTAATTCCGTACCGGCGGCCCGGGCCGAATACGCCCGGCAGGAAGGCGTGCCCCGCCCGCCGGACGGCGCCACGCCCGAACCGCCCGGTACGGACGGGCCGCCGGCCCTCCCCGGCCCCGCCCTGGACGACCTCTCGGCCCGCGAGATCCTCGGCCGGCTCCCCGCCCCGGTCGCCCTGCTGCACGGCCCGGACCACCGCGTCGCCTACGTCAACGGGGCGTACGAGACCGCGTTCGGCACCCGCCCGTCCGGCGTCCCCGCGGCCGAGGCCATGCCCGAGCTCGCCGAGCTCAGCGTGCTTCCCCTGCTCGACCAGGTCCTGCGCAGCGGCACCCCCCGCACCGTCAAGTCCCGCAGGACCGCCGAGGGCGGCTCGTACACGGTGACCTGCACCCCGGTGGCCGCCTGGGACAGCTCGGAGGACACCCAGGGCTGGGGCGAGGGAGGCGTCCTCGTCCACGCGGCCGACGTCACCGACCACGCCGAGGCCGCCGAACGCCTGCGCACCAGCGAGCGCCGCCACCGCGAAACGGCCGTCACCCTCCAGCGCTCCCTGCTCCCGCAGGAGCTGGAGCAGCCCGACGACCTGCGCATCGCCGCCACCTACCAGCCCGGCGGCACGGACGCGGCCGTGGGCGGCGACTGGTACGACGTCATCACCCTCGGCGCGGGCCGCACCGCCCTGGTGATCGGTGACGTGATGGGCCGGGGCGTCCGGGCCGCAGCCGTGATGGGCCAGCTCCGCACAGCGGTCCGCGCCTACGCCCGGCTCGACCTCCCGCCGCACGAGGTGATCCAGCTGCTGGACGGCCTCGCCGCCGAGATCGACGCCACCCAGATCGCCACCTGTGTCTACGCCGTCCATGACCCGAACGAGGGACAGCTCGTCTACGCGTCCGCGGGCCACCTCCCGATCCTCGTCCGCGACGAGGACGGCACGGTCCAGCGCGCCGCCGAACCCACCGGCCCCCCGCTCGGCACCGGCGGCTGGGTCCACACCTCGGGCACCATCGCGCTGCCGCCCGGCTCCACCGCTGTCCTCTATACGGACGGCCTGGTCGAACGCCGCAGCGAGGACATCGACGAGGGGGTGGCCTCCCTCGCCCGCGCCCTCTCCGGCGCCAAGGGATCACCGCAGGTGGTCTGCGACCGGCTGATCCGCTCCCTCGGAGTGACCGCCGAGCACGACGACGACGTGGCGGTCCTGGTGGTCCAGCACCCCGCCCGTACGGGGACGGACGCGGAGCTGTTCCACAATGCCGCGCTCGACCTCCTCGGCGGCATCGAGGCGACCCCGCGCGCCCGCGCCTTCGCCACCGGGGTCCTGACCTCCTGGCGCTTCCCGGTCGAGCTCCGCGACCTCGGCGTCCTCGCCGCCAGCGAACTGGTCGCGAACTCCCTCCAGCACGGCACCCCGCCGATGCGTCTGGGCCTGCGCCGCACGGACCGGCGGCTGATCATCGAGGTGACCGACGGCGACGACCACCTGCCGCGCCGCCGCCAGGCCGAACCGGCGGACGAGGCGGGACGCGGCATCGAGATCATCGCGTCGATCGCCGCGTCGTGGGGCAGTCGGCGCACACCGGGCGGCGGCAAAGCGGTCTGGTGCGAGTTCGCCCTGCCCCGCTGAGGTGCTGCGCCGCTTCCGGGCTCAGCGACCCGCAGCGGCCGGCGCGGGCGTGGCGGCCGGAGCAGCACCCTCGGGCCGCGACACGGCCACCACCCGCGAGGGGACATCGGCCAGCGACGGCTGGTCCTGTACGGGGGTGAGCCGGCGCCCCAGCCGCAGCGCGAGCACCGTGATGCCCAGCGAGAACAGCACGAACGTCACGATGTACGGGCCGTGCAGCGACGCCCCCATCGGCCCGCCGACAGCAGGACCGACCGCGAGCGCGAGCTGCTTGCACAGGGCGAAGGCCGAGTTGTACTGCCCGACCATCGACTCCGGCGCCAGATCGGCGACCAGCGGCGCCACGGTCGGCGACAGCATCGCCTCACCCAGCCCGAAGAGCGCGTACGTCGAGATGAACGCGGCCGTCGCCATGGCCTGGCTGCCGTGCCCGAGTCCCGCGTACCCCGCCACGATCCAGGCGAAGGCCCAGATGAGGCCGACCGCCGCGATGACCCGGCTGCGCCGCCGCCGCTCCACGAGCCGCAGGACGACGAACTGGGCGATGACGATGACAGCGGTGTTGGCGGCCAGGGCGAAGCCGAGCGTCGAGGGCTCGATCCCGGCGGCCTCGGTGCCGTACGCGGCAAGGCCGGACTCGAACTGCCCGTAGCAGGCGAAGAACAGCACGAACCCCAGCACACACAGCTGGATCATGGCCCGGTGCGAGAGCAGGGCCCGCAGACCGCCGTCCTTCGTGGCGGAGCCGTCCGTCGGCCGAGCGCCGCCGAGGGAGACCGTACGGGGCATCCGCACGCTGGCGACGACGACGCCGAGCACCACGAACATCCCGGCCTCGATCAGGAAGAGCATGGTGAAGCTCGCCGGACGGCTCACGTCCACGAGCTGCCCGCCGACGAGCCCGCCGAGGCCGAGCCCCAGGTTCTGCAGGAAGAACTGCATGGCGAAGGCCCGCGTACGGGTCGCGGGGCTGGAGCACCATACGAGCATCGTGGCCAGGGCGGGCTGCATGACGGCGGTGCCCGCACCCAGGACCGCGGCGGCCAGCACGGCGGCCGGGACGCTGCTCGCGTACCCCAGGGCGGCGGCGCCGACAGCGGCCAGACCGGAGGCCACCACCAGCACGGGCAGCGGGCCCCGCCGGTCGATGGCCCGCCCGGTGAACGGCAGAACGGCCAGCGCTGCCATCGCGAAGACCGCCAGCACGACTCCAGCCGTACCGGCGCCCAGATTCCGTACCTGCGCCACGTAGACGTACAGATACGGAACGGTGAACCCGAGTCCGAACGCGCTCAGCGCGCTGCCCAGCTGGATCCGCCGCAGCGCTGCGCCCATCTCCCTGGTCACACTCACCTACCTCAAGATCTCGAAGGAATCAGACTCGAAGACTTTAGCACTAAAGTTAGAAGGTGAAAACTTCACCTCGAAGGACTTCAAAGCTGGCGAGGGCGTGCCATACTGCCCGCCATGTCTGAGAGCACCGAGGAGCCCGGCCCCGACGAGCCGAGCCTCGACGAACAGATCGCCGCCTATCAGCGCGAGTTCCGCGACCTCGACCCCCAGGTCGAACAGGTCGTCTCCGCGCTGGGCCGCCTGAACCGCCGTATGAACGTCGCGTACGGGAGGCAGGTCGCCACCCTCGGCATCAGCAACGCCGAGTGGGAGGTCCTCAAGACCCTTGTCCTGTCGGGCGCCCCCTACCGCCTCGGCCCCGGCGAACTGGCGAAGCGGCTCGGTCTCACCCCGGCCGCCATGACCCACCGCATCGACCGGATGGCAGGCGAGGGCCTGGTCACCCGGGACCGCGACGAGAACAACCGGGTCCGCGTCATCGTCGAACTGACCGACGAGGGCCGTACGAAGTGGCTTGAGGCGATGCGCATGTCGAGCGACTTCGAGGAGGACCTCCTCCAAGACCTGTCCGACGCCGAGCGCGGAGTCCTCGGCGAGCTCCTGGTCCGCCTCCTGCGCCGTGTGGAGCACGCCCAGCCGGACGCCGGCGGCCGCCTCACCGACCTGGACTGAGGACCCCTGCGGGCCACGACGGATGACCACCGGCGGTGGGTTGACACCCCCCTGGTGGATCCGTAAAGTTCTCCGAGTTGTCACGGAGCCGGAACGGTTCCGCGGCAGCCGATCCCGCCGCGAAAGCGGCAACCAAACTCAGCACGACCTCCCACTCGGGATGATTTCGGCATGCCGGAATTCATTGCGAAGGCCCGATTATGAGCCGCCGGGAGAATCCGCTAGAGTTTGAGCGTCGGAACGGCCCAACAGCCGGGAAGACAAACCCCGCTGACTGGGAATCAGGCCCGAAAGGATCTGATAGAGTCGGACTCGCCGGAAAGGGAAA
>NZ_JBVIPK010000017.1:0-137175 GCF_055577965.1 Streptomyces sp. NPDC033165 | reverse complement strand
CCCCCCTCCCCCCCCCCCCCCCCCCCCCCCCCCCCCCCCCCCCCCCCCCCCCCCCCCCCCCCCCCCCCCCCCCCCCCCCCCCCCCCCCCCCCCCCGCCCCTCAAGCGCCAAAGAGGCTCAAAGACGTCCTCGAACGCCGGCCGGGCTTGACCTGCGGCCTACGCCCAGAGCTGGCCCTGGAGCGTTTCGATCGCTGCTTCCGTCGTCTCGGCCGTGTAGACGCCCGTCGACAGGTACTTCCAGCCGCCGTCCGCCACGACGAAGGCGATGTCGGCGCTCTCCCCCGCCTTGACCGCCTTCTTGCCCACGCCGATCGCCGCGTGGAGTGCGGCGCCGGTGGAGACGCCCGCGAAGATGCCCTCCTGCTGGAGGAGTTCGCGGGTGCGGGTGACCGCGTCGGCGGAGCCCACGGAGAAGCGGGTGGTGAGGACCGAGGCGTCGTAGAGCTCGGGGACGAAGCCCTCGTCGAGGTTGCGGAGGCCGTAGACCAGGTCGTCGTAGCGCGGTTCGGCGGCGACGATCTGGATACCGGGGCGGTTCTCGCGGAGGTAGCGGCCGACGCCCATGAGGGTGCCGGTGGTGCCGAGGCCCGCGACGAAGTGGGTGATGGACGGGAGGTCGGTGAGGATCTCCGGGCCGGTGGTGGCGTAGTGGGCGCCCGCGTTGTCCGGGTTGCCGTACTGGTAGAGCATCACCCAGTCCGGGTGCTCGGCGCTGAGTTCCTTCGCCACGCGCACGGCGGTGTTGGAGCCGCCCGCGGCCGGGGAGGAGATGATCTCGGCGCCCCACATGGCGAGCAGGTCGCGCCGCTCCTGCGAGGTGTTCTCCGGCATGACGCACACGATGCGGTAGCCCTTGAGCTTGGCCGCCATGGCGAGCGAGATGCCGGTGTTGCCGCTGGTGGGCTCCAGGATGGTGCAGCCGGGCGTCAGCCGGCCGTCCCTCTCGGCCTGTTCGACCATGTGGAGCGCCGGGCGGTCCTTGATCGAGCCGGTGGGGTTGCGGTCCTCCAGCTTGGCCCAGATGCGGACGTCCTCGGACGGGGACAGCCGCGGGAGGCGGACGAGGGGGGTGTTCCCCACGGCCGCCAGCGGGGAGTCGTACCGCATCAGCGCATGCCGCCGGCGACGGCCGGGAGGATCGTGACGTTGTCGCCGTCGCTGAGCTTGGTGGAGATGCCGTCCAGGAAGCGGACGTCCTCGTCGTTGAGGTAGACGTTCACGAAGCGGCGGAGCTGTTCGCCGTTCGCACCGTCGACGAGTCGCTCACGGATACCGGTGTGGCGGCTCTCCAGGTCGGCGAAGAGGTCGGCGAGGGTGTCCCCGTTGCCTTCGACGGCCTTCGCGCCGTCGGTGTAGGTGCGGAGGATGGTCGGAATGCGGACCTCGATGGCCATGGCGTGGGCTCCTGTCGAAAGCGGAGAGGTGGCGTGGGGCGCGCGTTTGTGCCCCCGCGCAGGGGGGTGGTACGTGGGTGGGCGCGCGGACCGCGGCTCAGGCCGGGCGGCTCACGGGCAGGCTTCGGGCGGGACAGATCGCGCTGGCGAGCCTGCACAGGTCGACGTGCAGCCGCGCGACGAGCAGCGTGCCCGGCGTCTTGTTGCTCACGTCATGGGGAACCATGCGGGCATCGTATCGATTCCCGGTCCGGAAACCCGAGTGTGATCTCATATGATGGATGCTGAGCGACCACTATGCGGACTCACGCCCGGCTGGTGTGGTCCTGCGGGAGGTAGACGACCGTGGGTGCGCCCGTCTTCGGGTGGGTGCTGACCTCGGCGGCGACGCCGTACACCTCGCCCAGCAGCTCCGCCGTGAGGACCTCCTCGGGGGTGCCGGAGGCGACGACGCAGCCGTCCTTGAGTACGTAGATGCGGTCGCAGTAGTACGCAGCGAGGTTGAGGTCGTGCAGGGCCAGGAGGTTGGTGGTGCCGAGCTCGCGGACCAGGGAGAGGATCTCCAGCTGGTAGCGGATGTCCAGGTGGTTGGTCGGCTCGTCCAGGACGACGAGGGAGGGCTGCTGGACCAGGGCGCGGGCGACCAGGGCGCGCTGGCGTTCGCCGCCGGAGAGGGAGGCGAACGTACGGGGTTCGAGCGCGGCGATCCCGACCCGGGCGAGGGCCTCGGTGACCAGGGCGGTGTCGGCGGCCGTGTCCGCCTCCCAGAACCGCTTGTGCGGGGCGCGGCCCATCCCGACGACCTGGCCGACGGTGAGCTCGAAGCCCGCGTGGCTCTCCTGCGGGACGGTGGCGATGCGCCGGGCGCGGGCCTTCACGGGGAGGGCGGCGAGGTCGTCGCCGTCCAGGAGGACCCGGCCGTGGGTGGGGCGCAGGGTGCCGTAGACGCAGCGCAGGAGGGTGGTCTTGCCGCTGCCGTTGGGGCCGACGAGGCCGACGGTCTCGCCGTCGGCGGCGGTGAGGTCGACGGCGTCGACGAGGTGGCGGCCCTCGCCGGTCCCGTACGAGAGGCGCTCGGTGCGCAGGGTGGTCACGGGCGGGCTCCGGCGGAGGGACGGGCGAAGGGACGGGCGAAGGGACGACGGGGACAGGGGCTCATGCGGGTGCTCCCGGCGGAGAGGAGCTCGTGCGGGCGCTCCCGGTGAGAAGGGCTCATGCGGGCGCTCCCTCGGGTCTGCGCCGCAGCATCCACAGGAAGAACGGGCCGCCCGTGAGGGCCGTGAGCACGCCGACCGGGATGTCCTGCGGGGCCGCGAGCGTCCGGGCGGCCAGGTCCGCCAGGACCAGGAACACCGCCCCGCCGAGCGCGGCCACCGGGAGCAGCGCGCGGTGCGAGGCGCCCACCGCCATCCGGGCCATGTGCGGGACCATCAGGCCCACGAAGCCGATCGCCCCGCTGTACGCGACCAGCACCCCGGTCATGAGGGAGGCGAGGACGAAGACGGCGGCCCGGAAGCGGGCGGTGTCCAGGCCGAGGACGGTCGCGCCCTCCTCCCCCACCAGGAGCAGGTCGAGCGGGCGGGCCAGGGTGAGGAGCACGGCGGTGCCGATGACCAGGGTGACCGCGGGGAGCGCGAGCATGTCCCAGCGGGCCGCGCCGAGACCGCCGAGGGTCCAGTAGAGGACCTCTTGGAGGTGGTCGGCGCGGGCGGAGGTGACCAGGATCAGGCTGGTCAGGGCGGACAGGATGTAGGAGACGGCGACCCCGGCGAGGACGAGCCGGTTGGTGGTGAGGCCGCCCCCGCCGCGCGCCAGGGTGTACACGAGCAGCAGCGAGAGCAGCGCGCCGGCGAACGCGGCGGCGGGGATCGTGACGGTGGTGGCGAGGGTGGCGCCGATGCCGAGGACGATCACCAGGACCGCTCCGGTGGAGGCCCCGGAGGAGACGCCGAGGAGGAACGGGTCGGCCAGCTGGTTGCGTACGAGGGCCTGGAGGACGGTGCCGATGACGGCGAGTCCGGCGCCGACGACGATACCGAGCAGGACCCGGGGCAGCCGCACGTCGAGGACGATCGTGCGGAACGGGCTCGCCTCCGCCCGCCCGGTCAGGATGTCGAGCACCTGGCCGGGCGGGATGCGGACGGAGCCGAGGGCGAGGGCGGCGAGCACGGCGACGGCCAGGAGCACGGCGAGGACGCCGAGCACCAGGGTGTAGCGCAGCAGCCGCCGCGGTGCGGGGGTGCGGCAGGTCACGGGGTGGTGGCCGCCGGGTGGAGCTGGGCCGCGAGCTTCTCGACGGCGGCGGGGACGCGGACGCCGAGGACCGCGTCGGAGAGGGGCATGACCGCGAAGCGCTTGTTCTTGATGGCGGGGACGTCGGCGAGGGCCGGGTCGGTGAGGAGGCGCTTCTTCTTCTGTTCGACGGTGGTGGAGCCGTAGTTGTAGATCACGATGACTTCGGGCTTGCGGGCGACGACGTTCTCCCAGGAGGCGTCCCCGAAGGGCTTGTCCAGGTCGGCGAAGATGTTGGTGCCGCCGGCCCGCTTGATCAGCTCGTTGCCGATGCCCTTGCCGCCCGCGGTGAACGCGGTCTTGTCGCCGCTGTCGTAGACGAAGACGGGGAGCGGCTTGACGTCCTTGAGCTTCTCGGCGGTGGCCGCGTTGTCGGCCTTGGCCTGCTTGACCCAGGCCTCGGCGCGGTCGGTGACGCCGAAGGTGCGGCCGACCTCGCGGACCTCCTCGTAGAGGGTCTCCATCGGGGTGTCGGCCTCGGCGCAGCTCTCGGTGTTGAGCCGGGTCTCGATGCCGGACTTCTTGAACGCCTCGCGGCCGCGGCCGTCGCCCGCGGTGAAGGCGCTGCCGTAGCCGCCGTAGACGAAGTCGGGGTTGGCTGCGAGGACCTGCTCGTAGGAGGGGTACTCCTTGGCGAGGACCGGTACGGAGGCGTAGTCCTTCTCGTACTTCGGCAGGACCTTGTCGTCGAGGTAGGCGGTGCCGACGAGGGACTTGGTCAGGCCCAGTTCCAGCATGATCTCGGTGACGTGCTGGTTCATGGTGACCACGCGCTTCGGCGGGGCCTTGAAGGTGGTGGTGACACCGCAGTTGGTGACGGTGTACGGGAAGCCGTCGCGCTTTTGCGAGGCCTTGTTCCCGGTGGCGTTGTCGCCGTCCGGGGAGGAGCAGGCGGTGAGGGCGAGCGGGAGCAGCACGGCGGCGGCTATGAGCGCGGGGGTGCGCCGGGACATGGCAGGGCCTCTCCGGGGGATTTCCGCGTCCCCTGGTCGATGCGGGAAGGCGGCGGGCCAGTTCCTGGCTTCCGGGCCGCCCTCCGGTGCGGAGTCGTCCGCTGGGGAGTCGTCCGCGTGGGAGGGGGCCCGGTCACAGTGGCGGGACCGTGCCGGAATCGCACCGGCTTCCTGGTTCCTGCTGCCTTTGTGGTCGGGTCTGGGGTGCAGTGTGCCAGACCCGTGCGGCGGCCCTGCGATCCGCCCGGGTTCAGTACGCCTCGACGACCTGCACGTCTTCTTCGGTGATCTCGCCGTCCACGATGCGGTACGAGCGGAACTGGAAGGGGCCGGCGCCGTCGGTGTCGGCGGTGGAGACCAGGACGTAGTGGGCGCCGGGCTCGTTGGCGTACGTCACATCGGTGCGAGAGGGGTAGGCCTCGGTCGCCGTGTGCGAGTGGTAGACGATCACGGGCTCCTCGTCGCGGTCGTCCATCTCGCGGTAGAGCTTGAGGAGGTCGCCGGAGTCGAACTCGTAGAACGTGGGCGAGCGGGCGGCGTTGAGCATCGGGACGAAGCGCTCGGGGCGGTCCGTCCCGGCCGGGCCCGCGACGACCCCGCACGCCTCGTCGGGGTGGTCGGCGCGGGAGTGGGCGACGATCTGGTCGTAGAGCGTCTGGGTGATGGTCAGCATGGCGCCAGGATAGGACGGCGGGCCCCCGCGTACCGGAGGGTGGTACGCGGGGGCCCGCATGCTGGACACCGTCAGTCGTTGGGGCGGACGACGGCGTCCGGGAGGAGGGTGGTCGTGGACCCGGTGGCCGCCGGGTCCGCCCTCGGGTCAGCGCTTGGCGAAGGAGGCGTTCTCCGGGTTGCGCGCCTGGAGCATCCGGTAGGAGACGAAGAGGACGAGGGCCCACAGCGGTGCGCAGTAGAGCGAGATCCTGGCGTCCTTGTCGACGGCCATCATCACGATGACGAACCCGATGAAGCAGAGCGCGAACCAGCTGCTGTACGGGGCTCCGGGGGCCTTGAACGAGGACTGCGGCAGCATGCCCGCGTCGGCCATGCGGCGGTAGCGGATCTGGCTGAGCAGGATCATGATCCAGGCCCACATACCGGAGATGGTCGCGAAGGAGACAACGTAGTTGAACGCCTCGCCGGGCCACTGGTAGTTGATCCACACGCCGACGAGCATCAGGGCGGCGGAGAACGTGGTGCCCACGAGCGGCAGTCCGTTCTTCGTCAGCCTGGTGAAGGCCCGGGGGCCCTGGCCGTTGAGGGCGAGGTCGCGGAGCATGCGGCCGGTGGAGTACATGCCGGAGTTGCAGGAGGAGAGCGCCGCGGTGAGGACGACGAAGTTGACGATGGCGGCGCCGATGCCGAGCCCCATCTCCTCGAAGGCCTTCACGAACGGCGAGACACCGGGCTTGAAGGTGGACCACGGCACCACCGACAGGATCATGATGAGGGCGCCGACGTAGAAGACGGCGATGCGCCACGGCACGGTGTTGATGGCCTTGGGCAACACGGTCTCGGGGTCCTTGGACTCCCCGGCGGTGACTCCGACGAGCTCGACGGCGAGGAAGGCGAACATGACGATCTGGAGCGTCATCAGCATGCCGCCGACGCCGTTGGGGAAGAAGCCGCCGTCGTTCCAGAGGTTGGCCACGGTCGCGGTGTCGCCCGCGTCCGAGAAGCCGACCGTCAGGACTCCGGCGCAGATGAGGATCATGCCGACGATCGCGGTGACCTTGACCATGGAGAACCAGAACTCCAGCTCACCGAAGAGCTTCACGGAGATCAGGTTGGCGCCGTACAGAATGACGGTGAAGACCAGGGCGGACAGCCACTGGGGAATGTCCCACCAGTACGTCATGTAGGTGGCCGCGGCGGTGACTTCGGTGATTCCGGTGACGACCCAGAAGAGCCAGTAGGTCCAGCCGGTCACGAATCCGAAGAACGGGCCGAGGAATTCCCGGGCGTACTCGGAGAAGGAGCCGGATACCGGGCGGTACATGAGGAGTTCGCCCAGCGCCCGCATGATGAAGAAGATGACGAGCCCGGCGAGGACATAGGCCAGGATGAGGCTGGGCCCGGCCCGGTCGATGGCCTTGCCCGCACCGAGGAAGAGTCC
Source organism: Streptomyces sp. NPDC033165 (assembly GCF_055577965.1). Taxonomy (NCBI): domain Bacteria; kingdom Bacillati; phylum Actinomycetota; class Actinomycetes; order Kitasatosporales; family Streptomycetaceae; genus Streptomyces; species Streptomyces sp. NPDC033165. The sequence goes on along the minus strand of NZ_JBVIPK010000017.1, from coordinate 130,418 downwards.
GGTGCCGATCGCCCCGCCGATGGCGATCATCTGAATCTGACGAGCTCCCAGACCGCGCTGGTATCCCTCGCCACCGGTCCCGGCGTCCCCGGCGTCGCCGCCGGGCTGACCCTTGTCGACCTGTCCCTCGTCGACCTGCGCCGATGTCATGTGTGGTGCGCCTTTCTCCACGCCGATCCGCGCCGTGCAGGCTGCGGACCAGGTCCTGATCCCCCCGGATATGGATGGAGTGCCGCCGGCGTTCGGCCGGCCTGTAGCGCCCCCGGAGACAGGGGTGGCGTCGCCGGGCGGTCGTGAAGATCTATCACGGCCGCCACAGGACACCCTGGGACATTCTGTGGCGTACCCCACAGATAAATGCGGACAAGAAACCTCATCCGCCACGAACAACGCTTATGACTTGGGGGGATCATTACCCGGATCTGAGCGTCCGTTGAGCGAACGGACCCGCCTCACCGGTCGGCGCGGGACGGCTACGGCATCAGCGTCTCGACGAGCGTTTCCTGGAGCGCGCCCAGCCAGAGATAGGCCATCACCATGGGCTTGCGCGGGTCGCTGTCGGGGAGCCGGTAGAGCGACCCCTCCTGCCCCTCGTCCTCGTCGGAGACCTCCAGCCGGGTGCCGATGGTGAGGCGCAGGTCGTTGAGGGAGCCGAGCCAGCTGCGGCACTCGTCACCGGTGAGGGTGAGCACGGCGCCGCCGCCCCCGGCGGGCGAGAGCCCGTCCAGGGTGCGGACGACGGTGAGGGCGTCCTCGCGCTTGCGGGAGCGCAGGTCGTTCTCGGTGAACCGGCGGAACTCGGCGGACAGCTCCCGCAGATCCTCCTCGGACTTGCCCTGCGGGGCGGACCCGTCGGGCCCCCCGTACGCGTCCGGGAAGAGCCGGGCGAGCGCCGGGTCGGAGGGCGGCTTGCTCGGCCCCTCGGCGAAGAGGGCGGCGAGCGGGTCCTCGCCCTCGGCGGGCTCGTCACCGGGGCCGATCAGTTCGAGCAGCTGGACGGCGAGAGAGCGCAGGATCGAGATCTCGACCTCGTCGAGCGCGACGGCCGCGCCGCCGCCTGGGGTGGCCTCGAAATGGCCGGCCATGGATTCTCCGATGGTGGGTCGAACGGGGCGGGGGGAGTACGGCGGTGCACGCAGGGCGCTAGTTGCGGTCCTGGGTGAGGGTGGCCCACAGCCCGTAGCCGTGCATGGCCTGGACGTCACGCTCCATCTCCTCGCGGCTTCCGCTGGAGACGACGGCGCGGCCCTTCTCGTGCACGTCGAGCATGAGCCGGTGGGCCTTGTCCTTGGGGTAGCCGAAGTAGGCCTGGAAGACATAGGTCACGTAGCTCATGAGGTTGACCGGGTCATTGTGGACGAGCGTCACCCACGGGACGTCCGGCTCGGGGACCGCGAAGGCCTCCTCGGCCGAATCGGGACGTTCGATCTCTACGGGGGTAGCAACGCTCACTCGTCCCATGCTGCCACCCGGGCGGCCCCCGCGCACAAACGGACCCCACATCTCGTCACTCTGACGAATAGGGGGTAGCATCCCAGCCATGAACTCAGCGGACCTCGGGCGACGGGTCGGCGTTCCGTCGACCGCGCTCTTCACCGACCAGTACGAGCTGACCATGGTGCAGGCGGCCCTCAAGGCCGGCACCGCCGACCGGCACGCCGTCTTCGAGGCGTTCACCCGCCGGCTGCCCGAGGGGCGGCGCTACGGGGTCGTGGCGGGCACCGGGCGGGTGCTGGACGCGGTGGAGAACTTCCACTTCGACGACGAGATCATCGGCTTCCTGCGCCAGCAGAGGATCGTCGACGAGCCGACCCTCCAGTGGCTGGCGGACTACCGCTTCACCGGTGACATCTGGGGCTACCCGGAGGGCGAGGTCTACTTCCCGGGCTCGCCGATCCTGCGGGTCGAGGGCAGCTTCGCCGAGTGCGTGCTGCTGGAGACGGTGATCCTCTCCATCCTCAACCACGACTCCGCCATCGCCGCCGCCGCCTCGCGGATGTCGGCGGCCGCCGGGGGCCGCCGGCTGATCGAGATGGGCGCACGGCGGACGCACGAGCTGTCGGCCGTCGCCTCGGCCCGCGCGGCGTACGTCGGCGGCTTCGACGCCACCTCCGACCTGGCGGCGGGCTTCCGCTACGCGATCCCGACCGTCGGCACGAGCGCGCACGCCTTCACCCTGCTCCACGACACCGAGCGCGACGCGTTCCTGGCGCAGGTGGACTCGCTGGGCCGGGGCACGACGCTGCTGGTCGACACCTACGACGTGACCGAGGCGGTCCGCGCGGCGGTGGAGATCGCGGGGCCGGAGCTCGGAGCCGTACGGATCGACTCCGGGGACCTGCTGCTGGTCGCGCACCGGGTGCGGCAGCAGCTGGACGAGCTGGGGGCGACGGACACCAAGATCGTGGTGACCTCGGACCTGGACGAGTACGCGATCGCCTCGCTGGCCGCCGCGCCGGTGGACGCGTACGGGGTCGGCACCCAGCTGGTCACCGGGAGCGGGCACCCCACGTGCTCGATGGTCTACAAGCTGGTCGCCCGCGCCGGTTCGGCGGACCCGGCCGAGCCGCTGCGGCCGGTGGCCAAGAAGTCGCTGGGCGCGAAGTCGTCGGTCGGCGGGCGCAAGTGGGCGGCGCGCCGGCCGGACGAGCACGGAGTCGCCGAGGCCGAGGTGGTCGGCACCGGACCGGTCCCGGCGGAGCTGGCCGACCGGCAGCTGCTGGTGGAGCTGGTGCGGGGCGGCGAGGTGGTCGCCCGCGAACCGCTGGACGCGGCCCGGGAGCGGCACGTGGCCGCGCGCGCGGGGCTGCCGATGTCGGCGATCCAGCTGTCGCGGGGCGAGCCGGTGATCCCGACCGAGTACGTCTGAGGGCGGCCCGGGGCGGCCCGGAAAGGGGCGCCCCGGCACCCGGACCGTCTCGTTCCGCCCCGGGGGTTTGGTGGACGGGCTTGCTTGTGACGTTCCAGTCCCTAGGCTCGAACTCCCAGACACCCCGTATTCGGGCTCGAACGCCCAGACACCCCGCCGGCCGGTCCCCCCGAGCCCCCACCACCGATCCACTCGAACGACTCGATTCGCCCGTGAGACATTCCGCTCCCTCCCCCACCGAAGGACACCCGCCATGCACCGCGCATTGATCGTCGTGGACGTCCAGAACGACTTCTGCGAGGGCGGCAGCCTCGCGGTGGCGGGCGGTGCCGACGTCGCCGCCGCCATCACCGACCTGATCGGCGACGCCCAGCCCGGCTACCGCCATGTGGTGGCCACCCGCGACCACCACATCGACCCGGGGGACCACTTCTCGGCCACCCCGGACTTCGAGCACTCCTGGCCGGTGCACTGCGTGGCCGGTACGGAGGGCGTGGGCTTCCACCCGAACTTCGCGCCCGCCGTCGCCTCCGGCGCGATCGACACCGTGTTCGACAAGGGTGCCTACTCTGCCGCGTACAGCGGCTTCGAGGGCTCCGACGAGAACGGCACCGGCCTCGCCCGGTGGCTGCGCGAGCACGAGGTGACCGAGGTCGACGTGGTCGGCATCGCCACCGACCACTGCGTCCGGGCCACCGCGCTGGACGCCGCCCGCGAGGGCTTCGTCACGCATGTGCTGCTCGACCTGACCGCGGGCGTCTCCGGGGCGACCACGGAACGGGCCCTGGAGGAGCTGCGCACCGCCGGGGTGAAGCTCTCGGGCACCCCGGTCGTCGCATAGGCCCCGCAGGCTACGCTGCCGCCGCGCGCCCCTCCAGCGCCTTGCGGACAGCCCTCAGGCGGCGGGGCGGGCCGGGCCGGCGTGCCCGGAGGGACCCAGCAGGGCTCTGATCGGGTGCCACAGCTCCTGGGGCGACTGCGGCAGGTGCGGCGACCGGGGCACCAGACCGCCCGGCCGCCCGGAGGCATCCGCCTGGGGTACGCCCCGCCACAGCAGGCCGTCCGGGTGGTGCAGCACCGCTGTGACCTCGTCCGGCGTGGGCGGCCGGTCGTTCCCGCGCAGATAGACCGCCCGCAGCCCCAGATTGCGCAGCCTGGTCAGGGCGCGCGCCCGGTTCGCGGCGTGCACCAGCACCCGTACGGGGGCCCCGGGCCCCGCTCCCGTACCGGCACGGGATGCCGTTCCCTCCGTCGGCCTGGTGAGGGTGAGGGCCACCACCACCGTGCCGTTCGGCAACCTGCAGAAACCTCCGCCTGCCATGCTCCACGCTCCCCCGCGAGACGCCATGTCAATAAGGATGTGAACAAGACGCACCTAAACACGATCGGCCGCCGCCCGCTAGAGGGCGACGGCCGATCATGCTTTGACCTGCGATTTTACGGAATTATCGGCCCGAGGGGCTGACCAGCACGGTCATCGTGGAGCCGTTGCGCGGCTCGTGGACGATGGAGATGCGGGTGTTCGTGTCAGGAACCTTGACACTGCCCGTGGGGTTCTCCTTGTACCAGTAGGTGCCCCTGCGGTCGTCGAAGACCGGGTTGCCGAACGAGGACTTGATCCTCACCGGGACGTCCGCGTTGTGGAGCGTGAAGCCCTTGTTCGGGTACCAGCTGAACGGCGCGTCGAACGGCTGGATCTTGTTGCGCAGGAGCGAGCCGTCCTTCCACTTCAGCGGCTTGGCGTGCGAGTCGATCGGCAGGATCAGACCCTGGCCCGGGTGGACGGAGGTGTTGTTGTCCTTCTGCGAGGTGTCCCACAGCCAGATCAGCAGACCGGTCTGGTACGCGTAGTGCTCGACCCAGCTGGGGCGCGTGGCGGAGAAACCGAAGTTGTACGGGCCGACCTTGAGGGTCTCGTCGTAGCTGACGTACTGCCGGTTCTCCGCGATGTAGTACTGCGGGTAGTCCGCCGTGAACGACTCGCCGATCCGCGAGAAGCCCTTCGAGGTCCAGCCGTTGTCGTCGCCCTCTGCGTTGTCCGAGAAGAGCGTGGCGCCGTCGGCCGTGATGGTGATCTCGTCGGCCGTGAAGCCCTTGCCGCTCACGCCGCCGTCCGTCTGGTAGCGGAAGCGGAGGTCGATCTTCTTGCCCGCGTAGGCGTCCAGGGAGAAGGAGAGCTCCTTGTGGTCGCCCGAGACGTCGGTCAGGGCGGGCTTGTCACTGGCGTCGCGCGGGAGGGCCTTGCCGTCGGCGGTGCCGTCGAGCGCGGTCCAGCTGCTGCCGCCGTTGTCGGACACCTCGGTGTAGAGGTAGTCGTAGTCGGCCTCGATGTCGTACCAGCCCGAAAGGTCCAGCGTGGCCTTGGACTTGCCGGTCAGGTCCACCGAGCGGGTCAGGGTGTTCGACAGGTCGTCGCCCATGTCGCTCCACCACTGCTTCGCACCCTCGGCGGGCTTGACGACGGTGGTGGTGACGGCCTTCTCCGGCAGCTCGACGACCAGCGCCTGCGGGTTCTTGGTGTTGTACGCCGAGACGCCCAGCTTGTGCAGCGAGGTCTTGCCCGCCTTGGCCGTGTCGTAGTCGAGCCAGCCCAGCTGGAGCTTGTCCCAGGAGGTCATGTCGCCCGGCAGGTTGCCGATCTCGCCGTCGCCGGTGCCGAGCCAGGAGCCCGCCGACATCAGGGACCAGAAGCCGACCGAGTTCTCGCCGCCGCCGGAGGTGTCGTACAGGTCCGGCAGACCGAGGTCGTGGGCGTACTCGTGGGCGAAGACGCCGAGGCCGCCGTTCTCGGGCTGGACGGTGTAGTCGCCGACCCAGATGCCCGTGTCGCCGATCTGGGCGCCACCGGCCTTGTTGTACTCCGGGCCGGTCGAACCGGCGTTGGTGCCGTACGCGTACCAGCGGTGCGCCCAGATGGCGTTGGTGCCCTCGGCGCCGCCGCCGGCCGACTCGTCCTCACCGGCGTGGACCAGCTGGAAGTGGTCGATGTAGCCGTCGGGCTCGTTGAAGTTGCCGTCGCCGTCGTGGTCGTAGCGGTCCCACTGGTCGTACTCGGCCAGGTTCGCCTTGATCTCGGCGTCGGTACGGCCCTTGGCCTGCTGGTCGGCGACCCAGGCGTTCACGCCGTCGCGCACCGCGTCCCAGACGTTGGCGCAGTTGGACTGGCCGCAGTAGTTGGAGCCGTAGCGGGCCTCGTTGTACTCGACCTTCACCCAGTCGGAGACCTCGCCCTCGACCGAGTAGCGGCCCGAGGAGGTCTTCTCGTAGTAGGTCTTGAGCGAGTGGACGCCCTTGCCCTCGCCGAAGTAGAGCTTCTGGAAGTGCTCCCGGTTGTAATCGGCCTTCCAGGCGGTGCTGTTGTCCTTCTCCGGGTCCGGCTCGGCGATCTCGTTGTGCGCCGGGCCGGGGGCGCCGCCGTACTTCTTCACCGGCGGCTTGGGGCCGTCGCCGTCCGGGTCGTACATCGTGGTGTCGTCGACCTTGTCGCCGAACTCCAGCAGGATGGTGAAGATCTTGTCGGTCTTCTCCCGGCCGAGCTCCACGTACTTCTTGTTGTCGAGCTTGACGACCTTGGAGCCGCCCCGGTTCGACACCTTCTTGTCCCCGGACAGCACCTCCTCCAGCGCGGCCTCCCGCTGCGCCGCCTGCTGTTCGCTGAAGGGGCCTTCCAGGTTGTGCTCCACATGCCCCTTCGCCGGCGCCGGGTCCTGGCGGTCGACGATGGGGGCGGCGGAGCCCGGCGTGTTCTCATGCGCCTGGGCGGTGGCGAAGGTCGACGCCGTCGCCGCGGTCGCGGCCATGGCCACGACAACAGCAGCGGCGCGAAGCGCCCGTCTCTGATTGGTCACTTGATGCAGTCCTCCCCGGGCGTCCGCGCAGCGGCCAGGGGGGTATGGAGAGGGCCGCCCGCGTAAACGCGTCACAAGTGACGACATTCGATCGAAGTTATGAGAGAAAAGACAGACCTTGACTTGAACAGGCCAAGTGCACTATGCAGGACGACCATTCCGGTATGCGGACGGCAAATAACCCACCAGGAATGAGCACTGTCGTCAACAGGCGCGCCGGACAGCTCGGTTGGCCGAGACGTGACTCCGTGCGCCCCCTGTGCACCAGTACCGTGGGTTAGGTCACGCTTACCGCCGGTCCGGCTCGGGCATCCACCGTCGTAGGGTCGCTCGACACCGCGACCGCGTCGACCGCCCGCCCATCCGACGTCCCGAGGACGGAAACCGCCATGCCGCGTCCGACTGCCGCTCAGTTCGCCTACGGTTCGGCCACCGTCGTCGTCACGGCCCTCGCCCTGCTGCTCCTGTTCCGTACGGAGTCGGGCGTCGGCGTGGCCGCCATCGGCACGGCCTCACTGGTGCTCGGCCTGCTGGCGGCCCTGACCCTGCCCGCCACGACGACGAGCGCCGCACCGACCGCTGCCGCCGCCCGTACACACCGGGCCCTGGAGGGAATCGGAGCGCGGGAGCAGGTCCCGGGGGCCCGTCCGCCCGCCTCCGCGTCCGCTCCCGCCTCCACGTCCGCGCGGGCGGGTGAGCACTCGCTGCGCCGCTGAGGCCCCTAGGGGACGACGACCACGACGGTCTTGGCCGCCTTGTCCTGGAGGCCCTGCCGATAGGGCTTGTCGGTGAACATCAGCACGATGTTGATCAGCCACCACAGGCACGGGCAGCACAGCAGCGCCGGGGCCCACAGCACGACGGCCCGTGTCAGCGCGGCGTTCGTGTCGGGCACCCGCCCGTCGCTGAGCATCGCGACCCGCAGCTTCAGCAGCCGCTTGCCCACGGTGCGGCCGTCCTTGTGCGTGAAGTACGTGTCGTACGCGACGTACACCACCAGGCCGATGAGCGACCACACCAACTGCTGGCCGGTGTAAGCGGCGTTGAACCCGCTGTCCCCGCCCCCGTCGACATCGACCGCGCCGCCCCACGGCAGCGAGATCAGATACAGCGGGATCGAGATGATGAGGAAGTCGATGAGCCGCGCCAGGATGCGCTTGCCGGGCTCGGCCAGCGGCGGCATTCCGGCCAGCGGGTCGGGCGCCCCGAAGCCACCGCCGCTGCCGTACGGGTCGTTCGGCGGCGGCGGAGGGGGCGGAGGGGGCGGTGTACTGCCGTACGGCTGACCGTCGGACGGCGGCGGGGGCTCCTGCGGCTTCTTGAGGAACGGATCGTCGTCCTCGGGCGGCTGGCCGGGCGTCGGCTGGTCGTTGCTCATGGGGGCAGTGCATCCCGCCCCACCGGGGCCCGCAACGGCTCAGGTGCGTTCGGGGGACGCGCAGCGGCATACGAGTCTAAACAGGTTTGCCGCCGCCCGCCCGGCCACGCTCTTCCGGAACGCGGTCAGCCGGTCAGCCGGTCAGCCGGCGACGAAGGTGCGGGCCGCCTTGTCGTGCCAGCACTGGCGCCAGGGGCGGTCGAACAGGCACCAGAGCACATTGACCACCCCGAGGGCGAGGACGCCCAGCACGCCGTAGACGAGCCAGCGGCGCAGGGCCGCGCCCAGCGAGGGCGTGTCGTGGGACTCGATGTCCCGTACGTCGAGCCCGAAGAGCTTCTTGCCCAGCGTCCGGCCCCACTTGGCGGTGGGCAGCGCCTCCAGGAGGAAGCCGAGGAGCAGGAACGCGCCGAGCACGGCACCCAGCAGCGCCCCGGTGGTGGCGTCCAGCAGCCAGACGGTGACGGTCTCTCCTGTCTGCTCCGCCGCGGTGATCTTCCGGTCGATGTGATCCAGCGCCTGCGCGGTCAGCGGTACGGCCACCGCGCCGACGGCCGCGCCGAGCACGAGGTTGTCGACCAGCCGGGCGGCGAGGCGCTTGCCGAGACCGGCGGGCCGGGCCGAGGCCTGCGAGCGGGCGAGCTGCTGGAAGGGGTCGTCGACCGGCGGCTTCCAGGGCACGACGGGCTGCTGGTCGGCGCCGGGGCCCTGGGGCTGCTGGGGCGCCTGCTGCGGGTCGGGCTGGGCCAGTTGGTGAACCTGCTGTGCCCAGGAGGCCGATCCGCCGCCGGGCCCGGGGGTCAGGGGGGAATGCGGAGCGGCCGGGGCGGGCTCGGGGGCGGTGGACGAGGCCGGGGTCGGCGTCGGCGTCGGCGTCGGGGCAGGAACGGGAGCGGGCGTCGGGGCGGGAGCAGGGACCTGGACCGGGCCCTGGAGCGGGCCCTGGGGTGTCGCGGGCGGTTGCGGGGCCGGGGCCCGCGAGGTCGTCGGGTTCGGGGCGGCCGGGGCGTTCCGGGCGGCCGGGATGGGCTGCGGGGTCTGCGGGCCTTGTGGGGCGCCGGAGTCCGGCTGTGCGGTCCCGGGGGCCGTGGACCGGCCGCCCGCGCCGGGTGCCCGGATCGTCATCGTGCCCTCGCCGGGGGCGGACCCCGCCTCATGCCGGCCGGCCGGACCGGCCTCGCCGCCCCGGCCGACGGCGCGGATCGTGACGGTGCCCTCGGTGGGCGGGCGCGACCCGGCCGGGACGGGGGCCCGGTCGCCGCCGTCCCGCATCCCCGGCAGGGCGCCGCCGGTCGGGTCCTGCGCCACGGAACCGCGCGGGTCGACGGGCGGCGAAGCGGCGGCCGCCCTCGGGTCCGCGGGCCGACCGGGCTGCGGCGCCGGGGCCCCGGGCTCCGGCGTCGCACCGCCCCAGGAGACCCGACGGTCCCGTTCGCCGCCGAAGCCGGTCTGGCGGGCGGTGTCCGCCTGCCAGACGGACGCGGCCTCCGGGCCGTCCGCCCCGGCCGGTCCGGAGGAGCCGGAAGGGCCGAAGGATGCCGGGGCCGCGTCGTCCTCCTCGTCGAAGAAGATCGGACCGGTCTCTTCCGCGGGAGTCACGGGAGCCACAGGAGCCACAGGAGCCGAGGGAGTCGCCGGTGCCGGGGACGGGGCCTGGGCCTGAGGACTCCCCGGGGAGTCCGGATCGGCCTGCTGGGGCGCGGGTCGGCTCGTACCGGGGACCCAGGACGCACCGTTCCAGTACCGGACGTATCCGGGGATGGACGGGTCGGGGTAGTAGCCCTCGCGGGGGCTTTCGTCACCGGGTGCCGGAGTTGGCGCGCTCATCAGCGGGTCCCGTATCTCTTCGAGGCCTCAGGCCGTCCCCGCCGGGCGGGTGGACGGCCTCAATACAAGGGTCCACATCTATCAGACAGCCGCCCGCCCCCGGGCCGGTCCGCCTGTTTGGGACCACTTTCGAGATGACCCGAAGTTTTTTTGAGAAGTCGCGTAATAGGTGGCGGGGAGGGCGCTCTCTCCTTGTGCGGGACGGTCATGGGACCGGCCCACGAGCACCGGAAGGTCGTGCATTCTCATGATGAACATCGTGGAACGTGAGCTGGAGCTGAAGCTCGTCCTGTCCCCCGAGCGGTCCATCCCCGTACCCGCCCGGCTGACGTATCGCACCGACGACCCCTACGCCGTGCACATCGCCTTCCACATCGGCTCCGAGTCGCCCGTGCACTGGACGTTCGCCCGGGAGCTGCTGGTGGAGGGCGTGTTCCGGCCGTGCGGGCACGGGGACGTACGGATCTGGCCGACGAAGATCGCGGGCCGCAGCGTGATCTGCGTGGCCCTCACCTCCCCCGACGGCAACGCCCTCCTCGAAGTGCCCTCGGCCGCAGTGGCCGCGTGGGTCGAGCGGACGCTGCGGGTGGTGCCGCCGGGCACCGAGAGCGACCGGCTCGGCCTCGACGAGGCACTCGCGGAGCTGCTGGCCCCGCTGCCCGCCGACGACCTGTGGCTGGGCGACCCGTGGTCGGCGGACGAGCCGCCGTCGCAGGACGGTGAGGCGTGAGGGCCCTCGTAAGGAGCAGGGGTCAGAAGAGCTTGCCGGGGTTGAGGAGGCCGAGCGGGTCGAAGGCGGCCTTGATGGACCGCTGGAGCTCGATGCCGGTCTCCCCCAGTTCGCGGGCGAGCCACTCCTTCTTGAGGACACCGACGCCGTGTTCGCCGGTGATGGTTCCGCCGAGCTCCAGGCCGAGCGCCATGATCGCGTCGAAGGACTCCCGGGCCCGGCGGGACTCGTCGGGGTCGGTGTGGTCGAAGCAGACGACGGGGTGGGTGTTGCCGTCGCCCGCGTGGGCACAGACGCCGATGGTGAGGTCGTACTCCTCGGCGATGGCTGCCGTGCCCGCGAGCATCGCGCCGAGCTGCGAGCGCGGGACGCAGACGTCGTCGATCATCGTGGCGGACTTGACGGCCTCCAGCGCGGTGAGCGACATCCGGCGGGCCTGGAGGAGGAGTTCGGACTCGGCCGGGTTGTCGGCCGGGACCACTTCGGTGGCCCCGGCGGCGGTGCACAGCTCCCCGACGGCGGCGAGGTCCGCCGACGGTTCGGGGGTGTCGAAGGCACAGAGCAGCAGGGCTTCGGTGGACTCGGGCAGCCCCATGGAGGCGAGCTGGTTGACGGCACGCACGGTTGTCCGGTCCATCAGTTCGAGGAGTGACGGGGTGTGACCGCGCTCCATGATCCGGCACACAGCGTCACAGGCGGTGGCCGCCGAGGGGAACTCGGCGGCGAGGACGAGCTGCTGCGGCGGCTGCGGTCTGAGCGCGAGGACGGCCTTGACGACGATCCCGAGGCTGCCTTCGGAGCCGACGAAGAGCCGGGTGAGGTCGTAGCCGGCGACGCCCTTGGCGGTGCGGCGGCCGGTGGTCAGGAGCCGCCCGTCGGCGAGGACGGCCTCCAGGCCCAGGACGTATTCGGCGGTGACCCCGTACTTCACGCAGCACAGGCCGCCGGACGCGGTGCCGATGTTGCCGCCGATGGTGCACGTCTCCCAGCTGGAGGGGTCCGGCGGGTAGTACAGCCCGTGTTCGCCGACCGCGCGTGAGAGCACCGCGTTGATGACGCCCGGCTCGACGACGGCGATCCGGTCGACCGGGCTGATCTCCAGGATCCGGTCCATCTTGACCAGCGAGAGCACGATGCAGCCGTCCGAGGCGTTGGCCGCGCCGGACAGGCCGGTACGGGCGCCCTGCGGGACGACCGGGACGCGCAGCGCGGTCGCGGTGCGCATGACGTGCTGGACCTGCTCGACCGTGCGCGGGAGGACGACGACGGCCGGGGTGCCCGCCTCGCAGAAGCTCGCCATGTCGTTCGCGTAGGACGCGGTGACGTCCGGATCGGTGATCAGGGCCTCGGGAGGCAGTCCCGCGCGCAGCCGTTCGAGGAGATCGCTCATGATCCAAGCGTGTCACCCGGGGCCAATGGTGTGAACCCGTATGCGGCAGCGATCCCAAGGCGCGGTGTGCTCGTATGACTGACGCACAGTGATGGTCATGGATGTCATGCCCCAGCAGGATCCCGAGTCCCGCCGGCCGCCCGAGCCGTCCCCGCACGCCCCCCACGCGATGCCCGCCGAAGGCGCCACCGCCGTACCGCCGCCTCCTCCCACTCTGCGGACCACACTGCGCCGGGCCGCGCTCGGGGCGGTCGCCGCGGGGGTGCTGCTGGCCGGGGCGCTGGTGGCGGTACCGGGCGGGGACGACGGCCCGAAGGAGCCGGGACCGGTCGAGCGGGCCGAGGCGGCGGCCGCCGCGGGCTCCCCCGCCGCGCTCTCGGACCTCACGGCGCTGATCGGGGACCGGCAGAAGTGGGTGGAGTCGCACCCCTCCGACGCCCCGTCCTGGGCGACGCTCGGCACGGCGTACGTGGAGTGGGCACGGCGCTCGGCGGACCCGGCGTACTACGCCCGCGCCGAGCAGGCCCTGAAGCGGTCGCTGGAGGTCCGGCCGGGCGAGGACGGCAACGGGGAGGCGTGGGTGGGACTCGCGGCGCTGGCCAACGCCCGGCACGACTTCCTCGCGGCGAAGCGGTGGGGCGAGACCGTGCGGAAGCAGCAGCCGAAGACCTGGAGCGTGTACCCCGTCCTCATCGACGCGTACACCGGGCTCGGCGACCGCAAGGCCGCGACCGCGGCGACGGAGAAGTTCGGCGAACTGCGCAAGGGCGTCCCGGCGCTGGCCCGCACCGCCGAGCTGTACCGGGGCCAGGGCTGGCGCGAGGACGCCCTGGCCACCGCCCGGGAGGCGGCCGACCGGGCGACCACGCCGGCTGAGAAGGCCGAGGCGCTGCACCGTCTTGGCGAGCTGGCCTGGGAACGGGGCGAGCCGGCGGAGGCGGTGGCGCAGTTCGACGCGGCGCTGACCACGGAGGCCGACCATCATGTGTCGCTGGCCGGGAAGGCCCGGGCCCTGGTGGCGCTGGACCGCGCCGACGAGGCGCTGGCCGCGTACCAGAGCGCGATCGAGAAGCTGCCGCGCCCGGAGTACGTCCTCGAACTGGGCGAGCTGTACGAGGCGCAGGGCCTGGACGGGGACGCCCGCAGCCAGTACACGAAGCTGCGGGAGATGGTGGCCGAGGCGAAGAAGGCCGGGGTCGACGAGTCACTGCTGCTGGCCCGGTTCGAGAGCGATCACGGCGACCCGGAGGCGGCGGTGGAGCTGCTGCGCGCCCAGTGGCGGGCGCAGCACCGCAGTGCGGCGGTGGCGGACGCGCTGGGCTGGGCGCTGCACCGGGCGGGCAGGTCGCAGGAGGGCCTGGAGTACGCGGCGCAGGCCGTGGGCACGGGGGTGCGGAACGCCTCGTACGCGTACCACCTGGGCGTGATCCAGCGGGAGCTGGGGGACTACGGTCCGGCCCGCCGCCATCTGGAGGAGGCCCTGCGCACCAACCCGGCGTTCTCGCCGCTGGCCGCGCCGCTGGCGAAGCAGGCCCTGGAGGCGCTCGGCGACCCGCCGCCGGGCGGCCCCGGCGTCATGTGGGCACCCCCGCGGCCGCCCGCCCCCGAGCCGAAGCCGGAGACGGAAACGAAGCCGGAGACGGAGACGGAGACGAAGAAGACCGAGGCCCCGGCTCCGGCTCCCTCGAAGTCCCCGGACTCGGCCCCGGCCCCCTCCCCGTCGGCTTCGGCACCCGCTTCTTCGGCATCCGCTTCTTCGGCATCCGCTTCGAAGAGTCCGTGAGACGGACGGAGCAACGGTGAACGCCGCCGCGGTCCGGGGTACTGCCCCGGGCCGCGGCGGCGTTCTGCACCGGCAGCGCGGATCAGAGGTTGCCGCGCTTGGCCTGCTCGCGCTCGATCGCCTCGAACAGGGCCTTGAAGTTGCCCTTGCCGAAGCCCATGGAGCCGTGGCGCTCGATCATCTCGAAGAAGACGGTCGGGCGGTCCTGGACCGGCTTGGTGAAGATCTGGAGCAGGTAGCCGTCCTCGTCGCGGTCGACGAGGATCTTCAGCTCGCGCAGGGTCTCCACGGGCACCCGGGTCTCGCCCGCCCACTCGCCGAGCGTGTCGTAGTAGGAGTCGGGGACGTCCAGGAACCGGACGCCCGCGGCCCGCATGGTGCGCACCGTCGAGACGATGTCGTTGGTGGCGAGCGCCAGGTGCTGGACGCCGGGGCCGCCGTAGAACTCCAGGTACTCGTCGATCTGCGACTTCTTCTTCGCGATCGCCGGTTCGTTGATCGGGAACTTCACCTTCTTGGTGCCGTCGGCCACGACCTTGGACATCAGGGCGGAGTACTCGGTGGCGATGTCGTCGCCGACGAACTCCTTCATGTTCGTGAAGCCCATGACCTCGTTGTAGAAGGCGCACCACTCGTTCATCTTGCCGAGCTCGACGTTGCCGACGCAGTGGTCGACGGCCTGGAAGGTGCGCTTGGCGGGCGGCTCGACCATCGGGTCGGCGGCCACGTAGCCGGGGAGGTAGGGGCCGTCGTAGCCGGAGCGCTCCACCAGGGTGTGGCGGGTCTCGCCGTACGTGGCGATGGCGGCGAGGACGACGGTGCCGTTCTCGTCCGTGACCTCGTGCGGCTCGGTGATGCCCCGGGCACCGTGCTCGACGGCGTACGCGTATGCCGCGCGGGCGTCCGGGACCTCGATCGCGAGGTCGATGACCCCGTCGCCGTGCGCGGCGACGTGGTCGGCGAGGAACGTGCCCCACTCGGTGGAGGCCTTGATCACCGAGGTGAACACGAAGCGGGCGGCGCCGTTGGTCAGGACGTAACTCGCGGTCTCTCGGCTGCCGTTCTCCGGTCCGGAGTAGGCGACCAGTTTCATGCCGAAGGCGGTCGAGTAGTAGTGCGCGGCCTGCTTGGCGTTGCCCACGGCGAAGACGACCGCGTCCATTCCCTTGACCGGGAAGGGGTCGGCCTGCCGGACGGTTTCGGGGCTGGTGTGCAGAGTCTCAGTCATGTTCGAAGGCTCTCCCCACTTCGCAAGGTGCGCAATAGTTCGCGCATTCACTGGTCAAACTGCTCAGTCCATCGCCATGATGGCCGGACTATCTGTACAGGCTGACCATCGAAGGCGGGATCATGGCGATCGATCATCTGGACGGGCGGCTCATCGTGCTCCTGGCGCGCGAACCGCGGATCGGTGTCCTCGAAGCCTCCCGGCGGCTCGGGGTCGCGCGCGGGACCGTGCAGGCGCGGCTGGACCGCCTTCAGTCGAATGGCGTCATCCGGGGTTTCGGCCCGGACGTCGATCCGGCGGCGCTCGGCTATCCGGTCACCGCGTTCGCCACGCTGGAGATCAAACAGGGCCAAGGGGCCGACGTGCGGGCCCATTTGGGCGGGGTGCCGGAGGTGCTGGAGCTGCACACCACCACCGGCCACGGCGACATGCTGTGCCGGCTCGTCGCCCGCTCCAACGCCGATCTTCAGCGGGTGATCGACCGGGTTGTCGGATTTGATGGCATTGTTCGGGCCTCCACGGCCATCGTCATGGAGAACCCGGTTCCGCTGCGGATCATCCCGCTGGTGGAACAGGCGGCCGAGGACACCGACCGAGCCGAGGGCCGAGGGCCCAGGACCGACTGAGCCGAGGGAGTGCTGTGTGAGTTTCTGGGAGTACCTGAACACCCGCCACCAGCAGCTCCTGACGGACGCGTTCCAGCACGTCAGCGCGGTCTTCCAGTGCATGGTCATCGCCACCGTGCTGGGCGTGGTCATCGGGGTGGTGAGCTACCGCAGCGGCTGGGGCGGCTCGCTCGCCATCACCTCCACGGCGACGGTCCTCACCATCCCCTCCCTCGCCGCGATCGGTCTGCTGATCCCGCTGGTGGGTCTCGGCGTCGCGCCGACCGTGATCACCCTGACCCTGTACGGGCTGCTGCCGATCGTCCGCAACTCCGTCGTCGGACTGCGGGGCGTCGACCCCTCGCTGGTCGACGCGGCGACGGGCATCGGGATGTCCCGGCTGGCCCGGCTCTGCCGGGTGGAGCTGCCGCTCGCCTGGCCGCCGATCCTGACCGGCATCCGGGTATCCACCCAGATGCTGATGGGCATCGCCGCCATCGCCGCGTACGCCTCCGGGCCCGGCCTCGGCAACGAGATCTTCCGGGGCATCGCCTCGCTGGGCAGCGCCAACGCGATCAACCAGGTCCTCGCGGGCACGCTGGGCATCGTCGTGCTCGCCCTGCTCTTCGACGCCGCGTACGTCCTGCTGGGGCGGCTGACCATCCCGAGGGGAATCCGTGCCTGAGATCGAGACCGAGACCGATCCCGCTGCCACGACCGCGGACGGGGCCGCTGCCTCCGGGGCCACCATCCATCTGGAGAACCTGACCAAGAGGTACCCGGGCAACCCGAATCCGGCCGTCGACAACGTCTCCATGGACATCAGGGCGGGCGAGACCGTGGTCTTCGTCGGCCCGTCCGGCTGCGGGAAGTCCACGACGCTGAAGATGATCAACCGGCTGATCGAGCCGTCATCGGGCCGGATCAGGATCGGCGACGAGGACGTCACCGACATCGACCCGGTGAAGCTGCGCCGCAAGATCGGGTACGCCATCCAGTCCTCGGGCCTCTTCCCGCACATGACGGTCGCGGACAACATCGCCCTGGTTCCGAAGATGGTCGGCTGGTCGAAGTCCCGGGTGAAGAACCGGGTGGAGGAGATGCTCGACCTGGTGGGCCTCGACCCGCGCGAGTACCACGGCCGCTATCCGCGCCAGCTCTCCGGCGGGCAGCAGCAGCGCGTGGGCGTGGCGCGGGCGCTGGCCGCCGACCCGCCGGTCCTGCTGATGGACGAGCCGTTCGGGGCCGTCGACCCGATCACCCGCGACCACCTCCAGGACGAGCTGATCCGGCTCCAGCACGAGCTGCACAAGACGATCGTGTTCGTCACCCACGACTTCGACGAGGCGATCAAGCTCGGCGACCGGATCGCGGTACTGCGGGAGCGGTCGCACATCGCACAGTTCGACACCCCCGAGGCGATCCTGACGAACCCGACGGACGACTTCGTCTCCGGCTTCGTCGGCGCGGGCGCGGCTCTCAAGCGCCTCAACCTCACCCGCGTACGGGACGTGGGCATCGCGGACTTCCCTACGGTGACGGTCGAGGACCCGCTCCAGACGATCTTCAACAAGCTGCGCAACGGCCCGCACAACGAGCTGCTGATGCTGGACCGCAGGAACCGCCCGTACAAGTGGCTGCGGCGGGGCGATCTGATGCGGGCGCGCGGTTCGCTGGCGCGGGCCGGGCAGCTGGTGCACGACACGGTGACCCGGGACGCCACGCTGCACGACGCGCTTGAGGCGGTGCTGACCGACAGCGGGGGGCGGGTCGCGGTGACCGGGCGGCGCGGCGAGTTCATCGGGGTCGTCGACATGAAGACGCTGATGGACAACGTGCAGGAGCTGCTGGAGGCCGACCGGCTGACCGCCATGGAGCACCAGCACGAGCTGGAGGAGCTGCGCGTCCACCAGACGGAGCAGGAGCTGGAGGGGGGTGGCGGCGGAGTATGAACCCCAGTCAGCCCTCCGGCTCCGGCAAGGGCCCGGCCGCCCCCACCCGGCCGCCGGGCGAGCACGACGTCAAGGGCCATGCGTTCCACGACGAGGAGAGCGACCCCTCCCCCGCCCCGGCCGCGCCCGCGCGCCGGATCACCTGGCGGAAACTGGCGATGATGCCGGTGGTGCTGGCGGTCGTCCTGGTCGTCACCTACGTATGGATCACCAACATCCACCTGGACTCGATCGCGGAGAACTCGCTCTCCGGCGGCAATGTGCAGCTGCGCTGGTGGCAGCACGTACGGCTGACGGCGATCTCCACGTTCTGGGTGCTGATCATCGCCATCCCGCTGGGCATCGCGCTGACCAGGCGGCGGCTGCGGAAGGCCGCCCCGGCTTTCACGGCGCTGGCCAACATCGGGCAGGCGACCCCGGCGATCGGTCTGCTGGCGCTGCTGGTGATCTGGCTGGGCATCGGCCCGCGCACCGCGATCATCGGCATCGTGATCTACGCGGTGCTGCCGGTGCTCTCCAACACCGTGGCCGGTCTGCGGGCGATCGAGCCGAACATGATCGAGGCGGCACGCGGGATGGGGATGTCCGGCCGGGGTGTCCTGATGAAGGTGGAGCTGCCGCTCGCGGTGCCGCTGATCCTGGCGGGAGTACGTACGGCCCTGGTCCTGAACGTGGGCACGGCGACGCTGGCGACGTTCGGCGGGGGCGGCGGGCTGGGCGATCTGATCACCTCGGGCATCCAGACGCAGCGGATGCCGGTGCTGGTCATCGGATCGGTGCTGACGGTGGTGCTGGCGCTGCTGGTGGACTGGCTGGCCTCACTGGCCGAACTGGCGCTGACGCCGCGCGGGCTGGAGGAGCGGTGACGAGTACGCGCAGGAGGTCGTTCAGGAGGTCTTCCCGGGTACGGGGGATCGCGGCTCTGTCCCTGACGCTGGCCCTGTTCCTGAACGGCTGCGGGCTCAAGAGCGGTTCACCGATGGTGGACGACGTGTCGCCCGGGTCGGTCGGCCGGGGCGAGCCGCTCAAGGGCGCGACGCTGACGGTGACCTCGAAGAACTTCAGCGAGAACATCATCCTCGGCCAGATGACCGGCCTGGTGTTCAAGGCGGCCGGGGCGGAGGTCCTGGACCGGACGAACCTGCCGGGCTCGATCAGCGCCCGCGAGGCCATCATCAACGGCGACGCCGACGCGCAGTGGGACTACACCGGCACCGGCTGGATCACGTTCCTGGGCCACGCGGACCCGATCGTCGACCCGCGGAAGCAGTACGAGGCGGTACGGGACGAGGACCGGGGCAACGGGGTCGTGTGGCTGCCGCCCGCCCCGCTGGACAACACGTACGCGCTGGCCATCAGCAAGAAGAACAACGCCCGGTACCGGCTGAGGACCCTCTCGGACGTGGCCGCGCTGGCGAAGAAGGACCCGGGCGCCGTGACGATCTGCGTGGAGAACGAGTTCGCCTCCCGCGACGACGGGCTGCCCGGCATGGAGAAGGCGTACGGGATGAAGATCCCGGCGGCCAACATCCAGAAGATGGACGCCGGGATCATCTACACCCAGGTCTCCGAGTCCGACTCCTGTCTGCTGGGCGAGGTGTTCACCACCGACGGCCGGATCAAGGCGATGGACCTGGACGTCCTGGAGGACGACCGGCACTTCTTCCCCAACTACAACGCGTCCCCGGTCATCCACGAGGCCACCTTCGAGAAGTACCCGGTGATCGCGGAGCTGCTGGCCCCGCTGGCCCGGAAGCTGACGACCGAGGTCGCGCAGACGCTGAACGCGAAGGTGGACGTGGACGGGGAGGACCCGCACGAGGTCGCGAAGGAATGGCTGGTGGAGGAGGGGTTCATCGAGGAGGGGTGAGCCGCGTGGGGTGAGCGCACGGCGTGAGCCGCATGGCGTGAGTTACCTGAGGCGCGTTGTCTGAGGCGCCTTGACTGGGACGTTGCCCGGGCCCCTTGCAAAAACTTCGTTGCAAAGTTCTGTTGCAAAAAAGCCTTGCAAAGCAAGCTTTGCAACTCTACAGTCGCAGCATGGCAGACAACGAGAGCGGCGCCGCCCACAAGCTCCACACCGTCGACGCCCGCACCCTGCGCACGATCGCGCACCCGCTGCGGATCCGCCTGCTGAACGCGCTGCGCGAGTTCGGCCCGGCGACGGCCTCCAAGCTGGGTGAGCGACTGGGCGAGTCGAGCGGCGCGACCAGCTACCACCTGCGCCAGCTGGCGGAGAGCGGCCTGGTCGAGGACGCCCCGGAGCTCGGCAAGGGCCGCGAGCGCTGGTGGCGGGCGGTCCACGACGGCTCGACCTTCGACAGCTCGGACTTCCGGACGCACGCCGACCCGGAGGTGCGCGGAGCCATCGACGTCGTCCTGCACGAGACGGCCACCACCCACGCCCAGGAGCTCAACACCTGGCTGGGCACGATGGGCGACTGGCCGCAGGAGTGGCAGCGCAGCTGGGACATGAGCGACTTCAAGGTCCGCCTCACCCCGGAACTGGCAAGGGAAATGGCCGAGAAGATGCACGAGCTCGTGCAGAGCTACCGGGACCGCGTCCCGGAGGGCACCGAGGGATCGGCCGTCGTCCGCACTCACCTGCACGCCTTCCCGCGCCCCTCCGAATGAGCACCTCACCCCAAAACCCCACGGAACGAAGGGAATTACTCATGCATGCCGACATCCACCACGTCCTGCACGCCACCCGGGCGGCCGAACTCCACACTGAGGCAGCGAAGTTCCGCTCCCAGGCGGCGGAGTCGCGGCTCCCCCGCATGGGTCTGCGCAGCCGGATCGGCTGGACCCTGGTCGAGGTGGGCCTGCGGCTGACGACCCGGAGCGCCCCTCCGGCCGCGGCGTTCCGCACGGCGTGACACCGGACTCGGGGGAGGTACGACCATGGGGAACCGCGCCCCGCTCGCCGCCACGCTCGCGGCCAACTCCATTTCCACCGCCGGGACTTCACTCACCCTGATCGGGGTGCCGTGGTTCGTCCTGGAGACCACCGGCAGTGCGGGCCGGGCGGGTGTCGTCGCCTTCTGCGCGACCCTGCCGATCGTCCTCGCCGCGCTCATCGGCGGACCGGTCATCGACCGGATCGGCCGCCGCCGGACCGCCATCGCCTCCGACGCCGTCTGCGCGTCGGCCATCGCGTCGATCCCGCTGCTGCACTTCGCCGACGCCCTCGACTTCTGGCTGCTGTGCGCGCTGATGGCGCTCAACGGGTTCGCCCACACCCCGGGCAACACCGCGCGCTACGTCATGATCCCCGACCTGGCCGAGCACGCGGGAACCACGCTCCCCCGGGCCGCCAGCCTCTTCGACGCGGTGTCGCGCGGGGCGCGGATGGTCGGCGCGGCCCTGGCAGGCGTCCTCATCGCCTTCGTCGGCGCGGAGACGGTCCTCCTGCTGGACGCGGCGACGTTCGCCCTGTCCGCCCTGCTGATCTCCGTCGGCGTACGGGGTGTCCGCGCGGCCGAACCGCGCACGGCCGAGACGCCCGTCTCGCTGCGCGCGTACGGCACCGAGCTACGCGAGGGGTATGCCCACGTGCTGGGCGACCGGCTGCTGCTGGCGATCGTGGTCATGGTGATGTTCATGAACGGCACGGACCAGGGCTGGAACGCGGTCCTTCTCCCCGTGCACGCCGGGACCGAGCTGGGCGGGGCGCGGGACATCGGGCTGCTGACCGCACTGTTCGGGGCGGGCGGGCTGACGGGAGCCCTGCTGTACGGGGCGGTGGGGCACCGCTTCCCGCGGCGGGCGGTGTTCACGGTGTGCGTGATCCTGTGCGGTGTGCCGAGGTTCCTGGTCGCCGCGGTGACCGGGACGACACCGCCGCTGGCGGTGACCATGCTGCTCGGCGGTATCGCGGGCGGCGTGCTGAACCCGATCCTGACGACGGTGCTCTACGAACGCGTACCGGACAGGCTGCGGAGCCGGGTCTCGGGGGCTCTGACCGCGGGCTGCGAGTTCGCCATGCCGGTGGGCGGTCTCGTGGCCGGGCTGCTGGTGGAGGGCGCGGGCGCTACGGGGGCGCTGCTGGCGATGGGCGGGGTGTACCTGCTGGCCACGCTGAGCCCGCTGGTGTTCCCGTCCTGGCGGATGCTGGACGACCCGCCGCTGGTGAAGGCCGACGGGGTCGGCGGGGCCAACAAGGCCAGCGGCGCGGTCGACGGGGTCAGCAGCGGGATCGGCGGGGTCAGCAGCTCGGAACCTTCCCGCCCTTCTCCAGCGCCTTGAGCGAGTCCACCGCGCCGCCCAGCGTCGTGACGGGGATCAGCCGCAGCCCCTCGGGCCGCTCCGCCTCCGCCTCCCGGCACTCGGCCTTCGGCACGAGGAAGACGGTCGCCCCGTCGCGGTGGGCGCCCTGCGTCTTCATGGACACCCCGCCGACCGCGCCGACCTTGCCGTCCGCGCTGATCGTCCCCGTACCGGCGATGGTCCGGCCGCCGGTCAGATCGCCGCCGGAGCCGTCACCGACGAGCTTGTCGATGATGCCGAGGGAGAGGAAGAGACCGGCGCTCGGACCACCGATGTCCCCGAGGTCGACGTCGACCCGCATCGCCCCGGGCTCACGGTCCAGGTAGTTCAGGGCGGCGTCGACGGCGACGTTCTGCGACTCCTTCATGTCGTTCAGATGGTGCTGCTCGATCTCCTTCTCGGAGCCGTCGGTGGGGTAGACGGAGTCCCGGGGCATGACCGCCCGGTCCGTACGGAACCAGCCATCGATCACCGAGCCGATGCGGACGTCCGCCTTCGGCCCGGTGGCGAGGATCGTGGTCATCCGCAGCTGCCCCTCGGTGGCCCGGGTCTCCGCGCCGGTGATGGTGATCACCGGTCGGCCGTCGTCCTTGCCGAGCACGTCCGCGGTCATGCCGGGCCGCGCCAGGGTGAACGGGAGCGGCGCGAGGGCCGCCGTACCGAACAGGGCGAGGACGGGCAGCGCGCAGAGGGCGAGCGCGCGGGGGCGCGAGAGACGAGTGAGCACGCACCCAATCTAACCGGCGCGCCCCGACGGAAACGCGCCAGGCGTACGTCTCCCCGTCGCCCCGGCCCTACCGCAGCGCGTCGGCCACTTCCCGGGCGGCGTCGAGCACGCGGGGTCCGACGCGTTCCGGTACGGCGTCGGCGAGCATGACGACGCCGACGCTGCCCTCCACGCCCGAGACCCCGACCAGGGGCGCGGCGGCCCCGCTGGCGCCGGCTTCGAGTTCGCCGTGGGTGAGGGTGTAGCCGGGGTGGCCGGAATCCGTCGTCTGCCGGGCGGACAGGATGGCCCGGCCCGCCGCGCCCCGGTCCAGCGGGTGGCGGAACCCGGCCCGGTAGGCCACGTGGTAATCGGTCCAGGTGGGCTCGACGACGGCGACCGCGAGGGCGTCGCTGCCGTCGACGAGGGTGAGGTGGGCGGTGGCCCCTATGTCCTCGGCCAGGGAGCGCAGCGCGGGGAGCGCGGCCTCCCGGACGAGCGGGTGCACCTGTCGGCCGAGCCGCAGCACACCGAGGCCGACCCGGGCGCGGCCGCCCAGGTCGCGGCGTACCAGGGCGTGCTGCTCCAGGGTGGCGAGCAGACGGTAGACGACGGTCCGGTTGACACCGAGTTTGTTGGACAACTCGGTGACGGTCAGTCCGTGATCGGTGTCGGCGAGCAGTTTGAGGACGCGCAGTCCTCGGTCGAGCGTCTGGGAAGTCTCCGCTGTCACGACGCCCTCTCCTCTTCGGGGTGAGCGACGACGGCCGGCTCCGGGGGTTGCGACGCCGGTCCCAGCGGCGACGCACGGAGAGGCCGCCGGTCTGGCAAGGCACCGGCTGCGCTCCGCGGCGGCGTTGCCACGGGGCGTTCATATGGCGGGGACAGTAGCGAGCCGGTCCGCTCAGCGGAAGTCCTCGTCCAGAATCCGGTCTCCTGATACGGGGCCCCGGTACCGCTCGCGCATAAGCGCCGGTCAGCGGGACGGCGTCCGGAAAGCGAACATCTACGCGCGTTAACGTGTCGCGACACCGATGTAACACGGCCGCCCACGCGGGTGAACCGGCGTTAACGGTACGTCAACGGCCACGGCAGAAATTTCCCGCGAACGCGCTCGGCCCGTACGGAGAGTGCCTCTCTCCGTACGGGCCGAGCGGTTCGGGCCGGGGCCCGTCACGTCATCCGGGTCGCCCACTCCTGGACCTTGGCGATGCGCTGCTGGATCTGGCCCGCGGTCGCCTCGGCGCTCGGCGGGCCGCCGCAGACGCGGCGCAGTTCGGTGTGGATGACACCGTGGGGCTTGCCGCTCTGGTGGGTGTAGGCGGAGACCATCGTGTTGAGCTGCTTGCGCAGGCTCAGCAGCTGCTTGTGGGTGACGACGGGCCGCGCCTCGGCGGGCTTCTCCAGGAGGTCGGCCTCCTGGGCCGGCTTCTGGCGGCTGTGCGCGATCTGCCGGCTCTGCCGCTTCTGGAGGAGGAGCTGTACCTGGTCCGGTTCGAGAAGCCCGGGGATGCCCAGGTAGTCCTGCTCCTCCTCGCTGCCGGGGTGGGCCTGCATGCCGAATTCGGCGCCGTCGTACAGCACCCGGTCGAAGACCGCGTCGGACTCCAGGGCCTCGAAGGGCAGCTGGTCCTCGGTCTCCTCGTCCTCCAGCTTCTCGGCGTCGGCGAGGAGCTGGTCCTCCTCCGCGAAGGGGTTCTCCTCGTCGCTGCCCTTCTTCGGCTTGTCCAGGACGTGGTCGCGCTCGACCTCCATCTCGTTGGCGAAGTCGAGGAGCATCGGGATGGTCGGCAGGAAGACGGAGGCGGTCTCGCCGCGGCGGCGGGAGCGCACGAAACGGCCGACGGCCTGGGCGAAGAAGAGGGGGGTCGAGATCGTGGTCGCGTAGACGCCGACGGCCAGGCGCGGCACGTCGACGCCCTCGGACACCATGCGGACGGCGACCATCCAGCGCGACTCGTCGGCGCTGAACCGGTCGATCTTCTTCGAGGCGGCCTTCTCGTCGGAGAGGACGACGGTGGCGGACTCCCCGGTGACCTTCTTGAGGATCTTGGCGTACGCGCGCGCCGACTCCTGGTCCGTCGCGATGACGAGCCCGCCCGCGTCGGGGATGCCCTTGCGGACCTCGGTGAGCCGCTTGTCGGCGGCGGCGAGCACGTTGGGGATCCACTCCCCGGTGGGCGCGAGCGCGGTGCGCCAGGCCTGCCCGATGGCGTCCTTGGTCATCGGCTCGCCGAGCCGGGCGGCGATCTCGTCCCCGGCCTTGGTGCGCCAGCGCATGTTGCCGCTGTAGCTGAGGAAGATCACGGGGCGGACGACGCCATCGGCCAGGGCGTTCCCGTACCCGTAGGTGTAGTCGGCCGAGGACCGGCGGATGCCGTCGTTGCCCTCCTCGTACGCGACGAAGGGGATCGGGTTGGTGTCCGAGCGGAACGGCGTACCGGTCAGCGCGAGCCGCCGGGTCGCCGGGTCGAACGCCTCCTGGCAGGCCTCGCCCCAGGACTTCGAGTCACCGGCGTGGTGGATCTCGTCGAGGATCACGAGCGTCTTGCGCTGCTCGCAGCGGTTGCGGTGCAGCATCGGCCGGACGCCGACACCGGCGTACGTCACGGCGACGCCGTGGTACTCCTTGCTGAGCGGACCGGCGCTGTAGTCCGGGTCGAGCTTGATCCCTATCCGGGCGGCAGCCTCCGCCCACTGCTTCTTGAGGTGCTCGGTCGGAGCCACCACGGTGACCTGCTGGACGACATGGTGGTGCAGCAGCCACGAGGCGAGGGTCAGCGCGAACGTGGTCTTGCCGGCGCCGGGCGTCGCGACGGCGAGGAAGTCGCGCGGCTGCTCCTGGACGTACCTCTCCATGGCGCCCTGCTGCCAGGCTCGCAGCTTGCCCGCCGTGCCCCAGGGGGCGCGGCCGGGAAAGGCGGGTGAGAGGTGGTGGGAGGCGGTGGTAGTAGTCACGGTCTCCGGTTCGGGGCTCTCGGGTACGTGGGGCGCTGTCGGCCCGGGAGCGGTCACGATGGACCTCGCCCGCGATACGACAACCGGGCCACCCTACCGGGGGCCCGGTTGAAACCCGCTACGAACAAGCCGCACCCACGCCCGACGAGACCGTGCTCACATCGCGTCGTGCAGCGCTCTCAGCCGCCCTGCGATCCGGTCCACGTCCTCAAGGCTGCCCATGGCCACTTCGATGACGAGTTTGTACGCCTCGTCCTGGTCAACCTCGACCATCTCGGTTCCGTTGATGTCGAGGAACACGACCGTGGACATCCACGCCATACGTTTGCTGCCGTCGACGAGGGGGCGGTTCGCCGCCAGCGACTGCAACAGCCCGGCGGCCTTCTGGAACAGATCGGTGTACGCCTCGACACCGAACATCTGCGACTGCGGCCGATGAACCGCCGAACTGAGCAACCCCAGATCGCGCACCGCGAGCTGCTGCCCCCCACAGGCGAGCTCCGCCAGGTCCAGGACTTCCTGAACCGTCAGGTATTTCACTACTCCCCCAGCCTCCGCAGCAGATCAGCGTGGCGCACCGCGTACTTCGCACCGAGCCGACGAACCGACTCCCGGTCGGCCTCGACCTCCAGATAGCGGTCGATGGCCCGAAGCACGATGGCGTGCATGCTCCGCCCCTCCTGCTCGGCACGGAGCTTCAGCGCCTCTTGCTGGTCCTCGCGTATACGCAGGTTCATAGCCATACCAATAAGGTACCGCCCGTGGGGCCAAATCAGTACCGCTACCTCTCCCGCACCCGGGTCGCCACCCAGGCCCCCACCAGCGCCACCCCCGCCATCGGCAGGAACACGGCGGCGAACGCCGCCGGGTGCGAGCCCGAGGCCGCCGCCCCCACCGCGGCCCCGTGCGCGGCCGCCCCCACCGCCCCGCCGCCGAGCGCGGCGAAGGCGGCGCCGCCGGTCGCCAGGAGCAGCACGTTGGAGAGCCCGTCGGAGATCTGGAGGGCGGCCGAGTTGGAGCCCGCGTCCTCGGGGGCCGACAGCTTCAGCAGGAGCACGCTGGTGGAGGCGATGACCATGCCCATCCCGAAGCAGCCGAAGGCCCAGGCGACGGCGACGATCCAGACGGGGACGGCGTCGATCAGTACGGAGGGCGCCGCCGCGATCGAGGCGGCGACCAGCACCATGCCGCTGACCATCAGCCGCTCCCGGTGCGGCTCCATGCGCGGCCGGGACTGTACGTACGAACCGAGCGCCCAGGTCGCCCCGCCCACGGCCAGCGAGAGCCCGGCCAGCGTCAGGGACAGCCCCCGCTGGGTGACCAGCATCAGCGGTACGAAGGACTCGGCGGCGACGAACGACCCGGCGGCGACACCGCGCAGCAGCACCACCGAGGGCAGCCCGCGCCCGGCCCGTACGGTGCCGGTGGGCAGCAGCCCCCGTACGGCGGGCACCAGCAGCGCCATGCCGAGCGCGGCGGGCAGCAGGGCGAGCCAGTTCAGCTCCTGCCCGGCGTACTGGAGCAGCCCCGCCCCCGCCGAGATCCCGAGCGCGAGCCGGATGCGGCGGCGGTCGTACGGTGCGGCCGCGGCGGCCGGGTCCGCGGGCCCGGAGGCCATCCGCCGGATCGCCGGGAGCGCCAGGGCCAGCGGGATCACCACGAGCACGGGGATGCCGACGAAGACCCAGCGCCAGCCGAGGTGCTCGGTCACCGTTCCGGAGGCGAGCGGCCCGACGACGGAGGGGACCACCCAGCTGGCGGCGAAGGCGGCGAGGATGGCGGGCCGGATGCGCTCGGGGTAGGCCCGCCCGATGACCACGTACAGCGCGACGATCACCAGCCCGCCGCCGAGCCCCTGGACCGCCCGCCCCGCGATGAAGACCCACATGCTGCCCGCCGCCCCGGAGAGCAGCAGCCCGGCGCCGAACGCGGTGATCCCGGTGGCCAGCGGCTGGAGCGGCCCGCGCCGGTCGGCCCACTGCCCGGAGAGGACCATGGCGAAGAGGCTGGTGGTGAAGTACGCGGAGAAGGCGAACGCGTAGAGCGGGATGCCGTTCAGCTCCCGCGCGGCGACCGGCATGGCCGTGCCGACCGCCGTCGCCTCGAACGCGATGAGGAACACCACGGAGACGATGCCGATGCTGAGCGCCCGGTAGGTGCGCCCGAGGACCCCTTCGCCGTCCGCGCCGACGGGGAGGCGGGCCGGCGGCTCGGGGGGCAGGTCATCGCTGGGCACAGGGCGTGCGGCGTCGGTGCCGTCAGGTGATTCGAGGGCGGTCATCGCCCCAGAGTAAGAGGCATAACCCGGTTTGAACCCTGTCGATATATGGTCCGGCTCTCGGCCCTTGGTCGTAGGTCCCGGGCCCCGGGTGTGCCCGGCGTGCGGGCCGGGCGCGGCTCACGCCTTGAGCGCGTCCAGTACCTCATGCGCATCGCTGATCAGGTCACCCTGGTACGGAATCAGCTCGGGAACGTCGGCCTCACGCTCCGGATAGTCGCCGTCGCCTTCGTACGTCGCCGAGACGGACATTTCCAGCGTCATGACGGCTCCGCCGTCCCGCACGGCCACCCGCGAGGAATGGTCGTCCCGCGTCACCAGATAGGCGCTGTCCCCGAGACCGACGATTCCCGCCACCTCGGCGACTTCGATCCCGAAGGGGTCCGGCTCCATGCTCAGCACCTCGAATTCGGGCCCCGGATCGGTCTCCTTGTGCAGTTCGACCCTCATCGACACAGAGACCCGGATGGACCACCCGCGCTCCCGCTCCTCCTCGGAAACCTCGAAGGGAGCGAGCGAGACCGCGCAGTCGACCCGGTCGATGGCAGGATGCTCGACCCGCCCCGGCTGCTCGGTCGGCTCGTGCTCCGCCTTCCCCACGGATCCGGAGAGCGCCTTGAGCTTCATCGCGGCACAGGGCTTCTCCCCCAGCCGGTACCCCCGCAGATCCGGCTTCCCGTCGCCGAACCCGTAACCGAACACCGCCGCCGCCCACACCGCGGAGGCCACGACCGCTCCGCCCAGCCCCCACAGCAGCCCCGTCCCGCGTCGCCGCCCGGGTGCGGGCTTGCGGTCGAACCCGCTCACCACCTCCGCGGGCGCACCCGGTTCGAACTCCCCCACCAGCTCCGGCTCGGAGATCACGCCTGGCCACTCCCCCTGGATCAACGACGGTCGGAACGCACGCCTGGCCGCTCCCCCTGGATCGACGACGGCACGAGCCTTCGGCGGGGCTCAGGACGTCACGTGCATCGTACTGAGCCGGTGGTCGGCGGCCTGCCCTCAGCCCTTCGGCGTCGCCACCGCCGCCTGAGGTCTGATGGGCAGACGGTTCACCGGTCGGCCCGTTGCGGAGCGGACCGCTGAGGCCACGGCCGCCGGGGCCGTGACGACCGGGACGGCGGAGGCGGGCTTGGCGCCGAAGGGGGCTACCACGTCGCGTTCCTCGACCAGCTTGACGATGCGGATGTCGGGGGCGTCCAGGGAGGTCGGGAGCGCGTAGCCGGTCAGGTCGGGGTGCCGGACGATGCCTCGGGCGGTGCGGAGGTTCTCGGTGAGGGCCGCGCCGATGCCCTGGGTGATGCCCGCCTCGATGCGGATCGCCAACTGGGCCGGGTTCAGGACGCGGCCGACGTCCTGGGCGACCGCCACCTCGACCACGCGGACGGAGCCGATCTCGATGTCGACGTCGACCACCGCCCGTACCGCGCAGAACGCGAGGCCGACGAACGCGTCGCCCTGGCCGGACTCGTCGAGGGGCTCCGTGGGGTGGGGGCGGCACTGGGCGGTGGCCCAGAGTTCCTTGCCGTCCATCGCCTCCATGACGGTGGTGGACAGGACCCCGTCGTAGGAAGTGATCTTGCCGTCGGCGATCTGGAGCAGCTCCGTGGACATGCCGAACTTGTGGGCCAGCGGCTGGAGGAGCTGGGTGCGGACCATCTTCGCCGCCCGCTCCACCGCCCCGCCCGACACCCAGGTGTGGCGGCCGTGCGTCGCCGGGCCCGCGGGCGGTTGGTCGGTGTCGACCGCCGCCACGTGGACCTCTTCGACGCCCAGGGTCTCCTGGACGATCTGGCGGGCGAGGGTGGTGAATCCCTGGCCCGTCTCGACCGCCGCGCAGATCACCGTGGCCACGCCGTCGTGCACCCGGACCGTGGCCGTCGAGACCTCGTCCGTGCCCTCGGCGCCGAGCATGTGGACCATGCCCACGCCGTAGCCCACGCCCCGGCGCACCGCCCCGGGCTCCCCCGCGCCCTCGGGTCCGCCCGGCAGCAGCCAGTCCTCCTCCGGGGTGTCCTTGGGAAGGGACGGGAGGGGGTGGTCACGGACCGCTCGGAGCAGTTCGGCCACCGGGGCCGGGCAGGTCACCGTCTGGCCCGTGGGCAGGATGTCACCCGTCGACAAGGCGTTGCGCAGGCGGAGTTCGGCCGGGTCGATGCCCAGCTTCGCGGCCAGCTTGTCCATCTGGCCCTCGTACGCCGCGCAGACCTGCATCGCGCCCTCACCGCGTACGTGGCCGGAGGGCGGGTTGTTCGTGCGGACCGCCCAGCCCTCGATGAAGGCGTGCGGGACCACGTACGGGCCGCAGGCGAAGGCCACCGCGGCGGCGAGCGATTCGGAGGAGGAGTCGGCGTACGCGCCCGCGTCCAGCAGGATCTGGGCCTCCACCTTGACCAGCCGGCCTTCCACGTCCGCGTGGTGGCGGTAGCGCAGGAGGGTCGGGTGGCGGTGGGTGTGGCCGAGGAAGGACTCCTCGCGGGTGGCGGCCAGCTTCACCGGGCAGCCGGTGCGCAGGGCGAGCAGGCCCAGCGGGATCTGGAAGCCGGGGTCCTCCCGGTCGCCGGTGGCGCCCGGCACTCCGGTGACGACGACCTTCACCCGGTCCGGCTCCAGGCCGAAGCAGGCGGCGGCCAGGTCGCGGTCGGTGTGCGGGTCGGTGGAGGCCGTGTAGATCTCGACGCCCCCGTCCGGGCGGGGCACGGCGAGTCCGGCCTCCGCCCCGATCGGGGCCGGGTCCTGGCGGCCGATGCGGTAGAGGCCCTCGACGATGACCTCGCCGGTCGCCTCCGCGTCGCCGTAGCGCAGGGGGATGTGCCGGATCAGGTTGCCGTCGGGGTGCAGGGGCTCCGCCGCGAACGCCTTCTCCGGGTCCGTGACCGGCTCCAGCACCTCGTACTCGACCGCGATGGCGGCGGCCGCCAGGCGCGCGGTGTCCGGGTGGTCGGCGGCCACGGCGGCGATCGGCTCGCCGTGGTGGCGGACCAGTTCGGAGGCGAACACCGGGCGGTCCACGACATGGCGGCCGTAGCTGCTGTCCCCCGGCACGTCCTCGTGCGTGACGACCGCGCGCACCCCGGGCATCGCGACGGCGGCGGAGGTGTCGATGGACAGGATCCGCGCGTGCGGGTGCGGGGAGCGCAGCACGGAGGCCCACAGCAGGCCCTCGGCCCAGAGGTCCGCGGCGTACGGGAAGGTGCCCTCGGTCTTCGCCCGGGTGTCGGCGGCGGGCAGCGAGGCCCCCAGGCCGAGCTGGGGCTGCTCCTGGTCCTGGTCCGGGCCGCCGCCGCTCATCGCGTCGATCCTGGGCAGGCTGGTGCTGGTCGCGTTGGCCGCGTCGCCGCTCACGCCGCCTCCTTGTCGTTCGCCCCGCCGGTGCGGCGGCGGGGAGCGGGCCCTGGGGTCGCGGGGTGGTTCTGCTGTACGGCTGGGCCTCGGGCGTGCCTCACAGCGCTTCCCCCTCGTGAGGGTACGGCTGCTGCTGTACGCCGCCGGCGCCCGGCTCGGCCTGATGCGGGATGCGCGCCTCGTCCGGGGCCGGAGCCGCCGCCTCCGCGCTCGCCTCGCGGGCCGCGACGACGTCGGCGACCGCGTCGAGCACGCCCCGGTAGCCGGAGCAGCGGCACAGGTTGCCGCAGAGGGCCTGCCGGGTCTCCAGCTCGCTGGGGGCGTGGTTGCCCTCCAGGAGGTCGTGGACGGTCATGGCCATGCCGGGGATGCAGAAGCCGCACTGGACTGCTCCGCAGGTGGACAGGGCGCGCTGGACGTCGGACGGTTCACCGTCGACGGCGAGCCCTTCGACCGTGCGCACCTCACTGCCCGCCGTGGTGGCCGCGGGGACCAGACAGGAGGCGACCAGACGGCCGTCCACTTGGACGTTGCACGCGCCGCACTCGCCCTGCGAGCAGCCGTCCTTGGCCCCGGCGAGGCCGAGGCGCTCGCGCAGCACGTAGAGCAGCGACTCCCCGATCCAGGCGTCGCTGACCGGGCGGTCCATGCCGTTCACGTGCAGGACGTAGGAGGCGGAGGGGTGCTCGCTCGGGGCGGGGGGATGTGCCGCGGCGGAGGGGGCGGAGGCCTCGGGCGCCTGGGCAGCGTCCGCAGCCGCGTCGGGAGTGCCGTCCGCGGGTGCGTCCTGGGGGGCGTCTGTAAGCGCGTTCTGGGTGACGCCCGTGGGTGCGTCGGCGTCCGTGTCCGGGGCGCGGGTGGCTCCCGTGGGTGCGTCCACGTCCGTGGGTGCTTCCGGGGCGGCGGGCTCCCCTTCGACCTCCGGAGCCGCTTCCGCCGTTGCCCCTGCTTCGGGGGCTGCCGCGGCTTCGGCGGTGGCGGCGGAGGGGTGGGCCTGCGTCGGGTGTTCCGCCGTCGGCGCCCCGTCCGGCGTCACGCCCTCCGGCTCCGGTGCGGCCCAGGGGGCGGGGGCGCCGCCCGGCAGGGTAGCCGGGGGCATGGTGTCCGTGTACCACTGCGGGGTGTGCGCCGAGGCCAGGAACTCGCCCGATTCGTCCGGGAGATCCCCGTCCGCGACCGGGATCGTCCACTGACCCGTGTGGCCGGTGGCGGCGGTGTGGCCCGCGAGGTCGGCGTGCCCCGGGTGGGCGGCCTCCCCGGCCGGCTGTTCCGCCTCCACCTCCGCGATGGCCTCCGTGAAGTTCCACTGGGCCGTGGCGTGCGACGTGTCCTGGTACGGGCCCGTGTAGCCGTCCTGCCGGTTCGGCTCGGGCCACTGCACCGCGCCGGACTCCTGGGCGGCGGCGGCCTCCTGGGCCCGCTGCTCGGCCTGCGCCTGCTGGGTCTGCGTCTGGATCACCCAGCTGCCCGTCGCCGCCGGGTCGAGACCGGCGGCCGGGGTCAGCGGCAGGATCATCGGCGGGACGTACCCGTGGCCGGGGGCGGCCAGCGGGATGTTCGCCAGGTCCTCCGGCGGAAGCTGGACGAACGCGGTGGCGTCGGCGTCGTACTCGCCGCTCTGCGGCGTCGGCTCCCAGCCCCCGTAGCGCGGGTCGGGCCCGCCCGTGTCGTCCTGCCCGCCCTGCTGCCCGGGCTGGTTGGGGTGTTCCTCATTGCTCACGACAGTGCCCTCCCCAGCGCGCGTCGGGCGAGCGCGGCGACGGTGCGCCGCAGGTGCAGGACGGCCGGGGACAGCGGCGGGGCCTCTGACCCGTCGGCCGGTGGTGCGTGGTCCGGGATGCAGGCCGCCGCGACGTACTCGCCGAAGGCTGCCAGCGCGTCGGGGGCCAGGCCTCGTTCCCCGTCCCAGTCGATCAGCGAGGCGATCCAGCGCTCCGCCTCCAGCGGGCGCAGCGGCATCGGGGCGATCGCGCCGACCGCGCAGCGCACCCCGCGGCGGGCCGGGTCCAGCACGATGGCGACCGAGGCGGTGGCGCGGCCGGGTCCGGTGCGTCCGGTGGCCTTCAGGAACACCTGCGGGGCATGCAGCAGCGGTACGCGGACGAAGCCGATCAGCTCGGCCGGGCCCAGCATCTCGCGCCCGGCCAGCAGGTGCGAGACGGGGATCTCGCGACGGGCGCCACCGGGGCCCGCGATGACCAACTCGGCCTCCAGCGCGGCCAGCACCGGCAGGGCGTCGCCGGTGGGCGCGGAGGTGGCGATGTTCCCGCCGAGCGTTCCGGCGTTACGGATCTGGGGCGGGCCCGCGGCGCGGGCGGAGGCGGCGAGGGCGGGGATGAGCGCGGCGAAGTCGGGGCGCCCCATGCGGGCGTGGGTGAGACCGGCGCCGAGCAGTGCGTGGCCGTCCTGGTAGTGCCAGCCGCGCAGCTCGCTGATCCGGCCGAGGCCGACCAGTCCCGAGGGCCGCAGGAGCCCCTTGTTGACGGCCGCCATCAGGTCCGTGCCCCCTGCAACCGGTACGGCTGCGGGCATGGCGCCGAGTGCCGCCACGGCCTCGTCGAGCGAGGCCGGCAGCGTCACCGACTGCATCGCCTGCGGTGCGTGCGTGGTCAACCCAGCTGCCCCTTCCCGGTCTCCCGGCTGTCCCGCCTGTTCCGCCGTACGGTACGTGCTCACAGCCCGGACGTGGCAACTCTGGCACATCTTCCGATCGGACCGGCGCGAGGGTCCGCGAAGGGTGCTTCCGTCCCTGACCTGCGGGATGATCCGGTTTCGCACCTCTTCGACGCAGAGGGTGAATTGCCACTCTTCAGCGAGGCTTGTACGACTTATACGGTTCGCGCCCCCTGGTTGGTTCCCCGGCGGTCACCGGCAGTTCCCCCACGGCTCCCGGCAGTTCCCCGCAGCCGACCGCGACGCACCGCGGCCGCCGCGGTCGTGGGGACCGCGGCGGCCGCTTCGGAGCGCACCCCCGTTCAGACCGCCGGCGGCGGCCCCTCCAGCGGACGGCCGAGGACGCCGGGGCGCCGCTGCCACGGCAGGGGGCCGGCCGGCGGACGGTAGTCGACGCCCAGGGCGTCGAGCCGGGCGTAGTGGGCCGCCATCCGGGCCTCGAAGGCGGCGAAGTCCCGCTCGTCCGGGGCGGGCAGGGCGGACCAGGCGACCTCCGAGAAGGCCGCGAGGCGCGGGAAGACCTGGTAGTCGACGCGGGCCCGGGTCTGCATGACCTCGGTCCAGACATTGGCCTGGGTGCCCAGGATGTGACGGGTCGCCTCCTCGGAGAGGCCCGGCGGAACGGGCTCGAAGCGGTAGACGTCCTCCAGGGTGCGGATGAACCCGATGGGCATCGGTTCGTCGGGGCCGCCGTCCTGACGGTGGTCCAGATACACCTGCTGCTCGGGGCACATCACCACGTCGTGCCCGGCCTCCGCGGCCGCGATGCCGCCTCCGTAACCGCGCCAGGAGGAGACGGCCGCGTTCGGGGGCAGGCCGCCTTCGAGGATCTCGTCCCAGCCGATGAGGCGGCGGCCGCGTTCGGTGAGCCAGGTGTCGAAGTGCCGGATGAACCAGGACTGGAGTTCGTCCTCGTCCTTGAGGCCGAGGTCGACGATCTGGTTCTTGGCGGTGATGGACTGCTGCCACTGCTCCTTGGGGCACTCGTCGCCGCCGATGTGGACGAACGGCGAGGTCTCGGCGGGGAAGAGCTCCAGCACTTCTTCGAGGACGCCTTCGAAGAAGCGCAGGGTGTTGTCAGTGGGGGCGAGTACGTTCGGGTTGATGCCCCAGGTGTCCCAGACGGAGAGGGTGGTGGTGTCGATGACGTCGGTGTTGCCCAGCTCGGGGTATGCGCTGATGGCGGCCTGCGAGTGGCCCGGGACGTCGATCTCGGGGACGACCCGGATATGCCGCTCGGCGGCGTAGGCGACGATCTCGCGGATGTCGTCCTGGGTGTAGTAACCGCCGTGCGGGGTCTCGTCCCACAGCTCGGAGGCCCGGTGGCCGTATTTGGTGCGTGAGCGCCAGGCGCCGGTCCCGGTCAGGCGCGGGTAGCGCTTGATCTCGATGCGCCAGCCCTGGTCGTCGGTGAGGTGGAAGTGGAAGACGTTCAGCTTGTGGGCGGCCAGCAGGTCGAGGTAGCGCAGGACGTCGTCCTTGGGCATGAAGTGCCGTGCCACGTCGAGCATCAGGCCGCGCCAGGGGAAGCGGGGTTCGTCCTCGATGACCACCATCGGGACCTCCCAGATGCGCCCCCGGGCGATGGGCGCGCGCCGGAAGGCGTCCGGGCCGAGGAGCTGACGGAAGGTCTGCGCCCCCCAGAAGAGGCCGGCCGCGCTGCCTCCCTCGACGCGGATCGCGCGGCTGTCGACGGCGACGCGGTACGCCTCGGGGGCGAGCTCCTCGTCGAGCGAGAGGGTGATGCCGTTGTCGCCGGTGCCCTCCCTCAGGGGCAGTCCGGTGGCCGCGCCGACCGTGGCCCGCAGCCAGCGGGCGACGCCCTCGGCGCCCGGCCCGGCGCTGAGCACGGTCTCCTCGTCCAGCGGGTGCGGCCCCGGCCCGGGAGGCACCCGGCTCACCTTGCGCGGTGCGGGGATCAGGCCGAGTGCCGTCGTGTCCTCGGATGTCATGACGTCAGTCCTTAACCGCTCCGCCCAGTCCCGAGACGAGGCGTCGCTGTACGAGTACGAAGAAGACGAGCACGGGGATGGTCATCACCGTCGAGGCGGCCATGATTCCTCCCCAGTCGTTCTCGTCCGGCTTGAAGAAGACCAGCAACGCCATGGGCAGCGTCGACTGGGAGGTGTCGCTGATGATGAACGACTTCGCGAACAGGAAGTCGTTCCAGGTGGTGATGAAGGAGAAGACGCTCGTCGCCACGAGCCCCGGGAAGACCAGCGGGAAGAGGATCTGCCACAGGAAGCGGGTGCGGCTGGCCCCGTCGATGTAGGCGGCCTCCTCCAGGGCTTCGGGGACGGCCTTGACGAAGCCGCGCAGCATCCAGATGGCGAACGGCAGCGAGAAGGCGAGGTGCGGCAGGATCAGCGAGCCGAGCGTGTTCAGCTGGCCGAAGTCCCGCATGAGGAAGAACAGCGGGATGGTCAGCGCCTCCACCGGCACCATCTGCGCGACCAGGAACATGATCAGCAGGGTGGTGCGGAACTTGAAGCGGAAGCGGGTCACGGCGGTGGCGGCCAGGAAGGCGATCAGCGCGGAGGCGATGACGACCGTGCCCGCCACCAGCAGGCTGTTCAGGAAGTAGCGGCCGAAGTCCTGCTGTTCGAAGACCCGGCGGAACGAGTCGAGCGAGGGGGCGAGCGTCCAGGGGCGGGCCTCGGTGGACTGGACCTCCCCGGCCGGTTTGAAGGCGGAGAGCACCATCCAGTAGAGGGGGAAGGCGACCGCGACGGCGATGAGCAGGGCGGCGGCCTCGGCGGCCAGCCTGCCGGGCCGCCGGATGCGCAGAAGGGTGCGTGCGCTCACAGTTCCTCCCCCTGACGCCTCACCAGGCGCAGATAGACGAGCGTGACGGCCAGCAGGATCACCAGCATCACGACGCCGATCGCCGATCCGAGGCTGTACTGCGAGGACGCGAACGCCTTCTGGTACGCGTACACGTTGAGCACCAGGTTCTGTCCGGCGATGCCGCCGCCGTTGGTCATGACGTAGATCTGGGTGAAGACCTTGAAGTCCCAGATGATCGACTGGATGGTGACGACGATCAGGATGGGCTTGAGCATCGGCGCCATGATGGTGCGCCAGATCCGCCACTGGGAGGCGCCGTCCAGCGAGGCCGCCTCCAGCACCTCGGCGGGGATGGCCCGGATGCCCGCGTACACGGTGACCATGACGAACGGGAACGAGCACCACAGGACTTCCAGGAGGACGAGGGCGAAGGCGCTGTAGCGCCCGTACGTCCAGGAGAAGTCACCGAGCCCGAGCACCTTGTTGACCGGGCCGAAGTCGGGGTCGAAGAGGAAGACCCAGACGGTGGAGCCGGTGATCGCGGGGGTCGCCCAGGCGCCGAGCGCGGCCATCATCAGCGCCAGCCGGGGCAGGGCGCGGATGCGGGTGAGCAGGACGGCCAGCGCGCAGCCGACGAACAGGGTGGAGATCACGCAGGCCGCGGCGAAGAGGACGGTGGCCAGCAGGACCTGCCAGAACTGGCTGTCGTTGAAGAGGGTGGCGTAGTTGCCGAAGCCCTGGAAGGTGGTCGGTTCGCCGCCGCTGACCTGGGCCTGGGTGTACTCCAGGAACGAGATCAGGCCGAGCTGGTAGATCGGGTAGACCAGCAGTCCGGCGAGCAGGACGAGGGCGGGCAGCAGATAGAGCCAGGGGGTCCAGCCGGAGTGCCCCCTGGGCGACACGGACCGGCCGCGCCGGGGCGGGCGGGCGGGTGCGGTCCCGCCGCCCGCCGCGGACGTACCCGCGGCCGGGTCCTTGTGCGCAGTGGTGTGCGTGGTCATCGTCAGCCCGCGTCGGCGAACGCCGCGTCCATCTTCTTCGCCGCGTCGTCCGAGGCCCGCGCCACGTCCTTACGGCCGGAGACGATCTCCTGGAACATCGTCGGCAGGACCAGCGAGGCGTCGATCTGGCCCCAGCCCGGCGAGGCGGGGACGAACTTGGCTCCCGCGCCGAGGGTCCGCACGAACGGGGCGACGAAGGGCTGCTTCTTGGCGGCGTTGTCCAGGACGTCGGTGTAGGTGGGCAGGAAGCCCATCGCGTCGAACATCCTGGCCTGGGTCTGCTTGCCGGTGAGCGACTTCATCAGGTCGACGGCGAGGGTCCGGTGCGAACTGCTCTTGAGCACGCCGATGTTGTTCCCACCCGCGAAGGCGGGGGCGATGGAGTTCTCGGCGACGCCGGGCAGCGGGACGACCGCGTACTTGCCCTTGACCGCGCCCGCCTCGACGGCCGCGTGGCTGAAGTCGCCGCCGATCGCCATGGCGGCCTTGCCGGAGGCGAAGGCGGTCACGGTGGCGTTGCCGCCCATGGAGGCGCACTTGGCGGCCGGGCAGTTGTCGTCGCCGAAGAGGGAGGTGTAGGCCTCGATGCCCTTGCGGGACTTCTCGCTGTTGATGCCCGACTTGTACGTTCCCCCGCTCTCGCCCGCGAGTTCGCCGCCGTTGGCCCAGATGAAGGGCATCGCGCCGTAGGTGTACGCGCCGCCGACCGCGAGGCCGTAGAGGTCCGGCTCGGCCTTGCGGATCTTCTTGGCGGTGGAGATCAGCTCGGCCTGGGACTTGGGGGCCTCGATGCCGAGGTCCTCGAAGACGTCGGTGCGGTAGTAGAGGGCCCGGACGCCGACGAAGAAGGGCGCGCCGTAGATCTTGCCGTCGACGGTGACGGACTGCTTGGCGATCGGGTCGGCGTCCCTGGCCTCGTCCCAGGCGTTGAACTCCTCGGTCACCTCCGCGAGTCCGCCGTCCTTGACGTATCCGGCGGTGTCGGTGTTGCCGTACTCGATGAGGTCCGGGGCGCTGTCGGGGTCGTTGAACGCGGCCTTGACGCGCTGGGCCCGGGTGTCGACGGGTATGTACTCGATCTCGACCTTCGCGCCCTTGTGGGTCTTCTCGAACTCGGCGACGGCCGCGTCGACGACCTTCTCCTTGGGCTTGTTGCCGACCTCCTGGAAGAGCCAGACACGGAGTGTGCCGGTCTTCTCGTCACCCTTGGCGCTGGTGTCGGAGGTCTGCGGCGCGCAGGCGGTGGCGGTGAGGCCGGCCAGCACAAGCGCCGCTACTGGGGCGGCAATTCGGGCAGAAAGCTTCATCCGGAACCCCTACCGGTCATGCGTTGCAACATATGCAACGTGCGTTTCGTTCTGCACAACTGGCAGGAGAGTAGATCCGCGCCGGTACGCCGACAAGTGGTCTCCACCACTCTGTGACCAGCGAATGCAGCCCGTGCAACGCGACGGCCCGGTCACCACCGGTGACCGGGCACGGAGAAGGCCCCCGGGCCGCGCGGTGTCGCGCGGCCCGGGGGCCTGAAAGCTGATGGAGGGGCGGACCTACTTCTTGTCCTTGCCGCCGCCCTTGCCCTTGTCCTTGTCGCCGCCTGCGCCCATGGACTCGTAGATCTCCTTGCACATGGGACAGACCGGGTACTTCTTCGGGTCGCGCCCCGGCACCCAGACCTTCCCGCACAGCGCGACCACGGGAGTGCCCTCCAGGGCGCTCGCCATGATCTTGTCCTTCTGGACGTAGTGGGCGTAGCGCTCGTGGTCGCCGTCGCCCCTCGACACCTGCGGCGTCGGCTCAACGAGGGTTCCCGTACCTGCCCCGCGATCGGGCTCAAGAGTGCTCATAACCGCCAAGGGTACTGAAAGAGACGGGCATCAGTTGAGCGAAGGGTCGTCCGGGTACGTGGCGATCATCGCGAGCTCGCTGCGCTGGCGGCGGAGCACCGCGCGCCAGAGCTGCTCCGGGCGCGGGGAGGACACATCGCCGGGCTCCGAGTCGACCACGTACCACGCGCCTTCGTTCAGCTCGCCCTCCAGCTGGCCGGGGCCCCAGCCCGCGTAACCGGCGAAGATCCGCAGCGAGCCGAGGGCCGGGCCGAGCAGCTCCGGCGGGGTCTCCAGGTCGACCAGACCGATCGCCCCGTGCACCCGGCGCCAGCCGAGCGGACCCTCGTCGCCCGGGATCACCGCCACGCCGAGCGCGGAGTCGAGCGAGACGGGGCCGCCCTGGAAGACGACGTCCGGCTCGCCGGCCAGCCCGGCCCAGGACGTGAGGATGTCACCGACGCCGACCGGGGTCGGGCGGTTCAGGACCACGCCGAGGGAGCCCTCCTCGTCGTGGTCGAGGAGCAGCACCACCGCGCGGTCGAAGTTCGGGTCCGCGAGGGCGGGTGTGGCCACGAGCAGTCGCCCTGTGAGCGAGGACACCTCGGTCATGGCAGAAATGATCCCGCATATTCGCCCTCCGCGGGGGCCGAGTGGACGGGATGGCCGCCCCGCGAGAGCGAGCGCAGCTCAGGGCGCACGGAGGCACGGGGAGCGCACTGTACGGCGGGGGCGCGGTGGGCCATCCGGACGGTGACCCTCCGCAAGATCCGGTGAGCGGAGGGTGTTGTGGCGGATTCATGACGTTCGTACACCCCCCTTCGTCTTACGGAAGGGGGGTGGGAGGCCATTACCCTTTTCGTTGGCCCCCTGCCCGACCACTCCGGAACGCGAGATACATGACCGGCACAGACGATGTCCTGCTTGTCCACGGCGGCACCCCGCTGGAGGGCGAGATCCGCGTCCGAGGCGCCAAGAACCTGGTGCCGAAGGCCATGGTCGCCGCGCTGCTCGGCAGCGGGCCCAGCCGCCTCCGCAACGTTCCCGACATCCGTGACGTACGGGTGGTCCGGGGGCTCCTCCAACTGCACGGCGTCACCGTCCGTCCCGGCGACGAGCCGGGCGAACTGATCCTCGACCCCTCGCACGTCGAGTCCGCGAACGTCGCCGACATCGATGCCCACGCGGGTTCGTCGCGCATCCCGATCCTCTTCTGCGGCCCGCTGCTGCACCGCCTCGGCCACGCCTTCATCCCGGGCCTGGGCGGCTGCGACATCGGCGGCCGGCCGATCGACTTCCACTTCGAGGTCCTCCGACAGTTCGGCGCGACCATCGAGAAGCGGGCGGACGGCCAGTATCTGGAGGCCCCGCAGCGGCTGCGCGGCACCAAGATCCGGCTGCCGTACCCCTCGGTGGGCTCCACCGAGCAGGTGCTGCTCACCGCCGTCCTCGCCGAGGGCGTCACCGAGCTGTCCAACGCGGCCGTCGAGCCGGAGATCGAGGACCTCATCTGCGTACTGCAGAAGATGGGCGCGATCATCTCCATGGACACCGACCGGACCATCCGGATCACCGGTGTCGACAAGCTCGACGGCTACACCCACCGGGCGCTCCCGGACCGCCTGGAGGCGGCCTCCTGGGCGTCGGCGGCGCTGGCGACCGAGGGCAACATCTACGTGCGCGGTGCCCAGCAGCGCTCGATGATGACCTTCCTGAACACCTACCGCAAGGTCGGCGGCGCCTTCGAGATCGACGACGAGGGCATCCGCTTCTGGCACCCGGGCGGCGCGCTCAACGCCATCGCGCTGGAGACCGACGTCCACCCCGGCTTCCAGACCGACTGGCAGCAGCCCCTGGTGGTGGCCCTGACGCAGGCCGCGGGCCTTTCGATCGTGCACGAGACGGTGTACGAGTCGCGGCTCGGCTTCACCTCCGCGCTCAACCAGATGGGTGCGCACATCCAGCTCTACCGGGAGTGCCTGGGCGGTTCGGACTGCCGCTTCGGCCAGCGCAACTTCCTGCACTCGGCGGTCGTCTCGGGACCGACGAAGCTCCAGGGCGCCGATCTGGTCATCCCCGACCTGCGCGGCGGCTTCTCGTACCTGATCGCGGCGCTGGCGGCCCAGGGGACCTCCCGGGTGCACGGCATCGACCTGATCAACCGCGGCTACGAGAACTTCATGGAGAAGCTGGAGAAGCTCGGCGCGAAGGTCGAGCTGCCGGGCGTCAGAAGGCCTCGCGGGCGGCCCTCGAACGGGCGTACCGGCCCGGGGTGGTACCCGCGATCCGCCGGAAGTGCCGGGTGAGGTGGGACTGGTCGTGGAAGCCGACAGCGGTCGCCGCCTCGCCGGGCGGCATCCCGTCGAGCAGCAGGCGGCGGGCCCGGTCGACACGGCGGGCCGTCACGTACTGGTGCGGCGCGATGGCGTAGGCCGCGCTGAAGGCCCGTACGAGATGGGTGGGGTGCGCGTGGACCAGCCGGGCGGCCTCGGCCAGCGTGACGCCCTCGCACAGCCGCTCGTCCAGGAGCTCGCGCAGGTCCCGCGCGACGCCCCGGGGCGGCTTCGGGGGCCCCGCCCCGTCCGCCGGGGTCGTCGCGGGGCGCAGGTGGCCCCGCAGCCGCTCGCCGACGAACGCCAGACGGCTCTCCGCCTCCAGCGCGCCGTCCGGGTCGGCCAGGACCGTGTGGAGCCGGCCGACACGGCTGCGCAGCAGGGGGTCGGCCAGGTCCGGGGTGTCCACGGCGGGGCCGATGAGGCTCGCGTCGAGCTGGGTCATGTCCAGGTAGAGCACCCGTTTGCGGAAGCCGCCGGGGGTCGCGGGCGAACCGTTGTGCGGGACCTGCGGCGGCAGCAGGCTCACCGTGCCGTCCGGGGTGCCGCGCTCGTGGCGGTCCAGGTCGTAGCGGACGGCCCCGTCGTCGACGATCAGGAGCGTCCAGGCGTCGTGCACGTGCATGGGGTAGGCGTGCTCGGTGAAGCGGGCGTGGAAGACCTCCACGACGCCCGGGACCGCCGGACGCCAGGCCGAGATCTCCTGCCGTGGCATCGCGTCCTCCTGCCGTGGCCTCACGCGAAGAACGTACAAGACCGCGGCCGGGGCCACCGGCCAGTCTCGGACCATGAGAAACACGACCACAGAGACCACCGGAACCACCGGGACCGCGGCGGGCGCGGAGAGCGGGGACGCTCCCGTCCGCTTCGACACGAGGATCGCGGTGCTGCTCCGCGACGACCTGGAGACCTGGCAGCGCCTGAACGTGACCGCCTTCCTGGTCAGCGGCCTGGGCACGGCGGCGCCCGAGGTGATCGGCGAGCCCTACGAGGACGCCGACGCCACCGCGTACCTGCCGATGCTGCGGCAGCCCGTGCTGGTCTTCGAGGGGGCGAAGGAGACGCTGACCGCCGCGCACACGAAGGCGCTCTCCCGGTCCCTGGCGACGGCCGTGTTCACCTCGGACCTGTTCGGTACGGGGAACGACCGGGACAACCGGGCTGCCGTACGGGCGGTGGGGCGGGACGCGCTCGACCTGGTGGGCCTTGCCGTATACGGGCCGCGCAACGCCGTGGACAAGGCCCTCAAGGGCGCGCGGCTGCATCCCTGACCCCGGGGAGCCTCACCCGCGTGCGGGCGCCCGAGCGAGGCGCATGTGCCCCTGGCATGCATGAGGGCGGCCACCCCTGGTCGGGAGTGGCCGCCCTGCTTGCGCCTTCGAGGGTTACTTGCCCTTGGCGGCTTCCTTGAGCTTCGAGCCCGCGGAG
The DNA here is from genome assembly GCF_055577965.1 of Streptomyces sp. NPDC033165. Lineage (NCBI taxonomy): Bacteria > Bacillati > Actinomycetota > Actinomycetes > Kitasatosporales > Streptomycetaceae > Streptomyces > Streptomyces sp. NPDC033165. The sequence continues at coordinate 87,207 of NZ_JBVIPK010000017.1, read as the reverse complement.
ACCTTCACGCTGTAGCCGGCGGGGATGTTGATCGGGTCGCCGGTCTGCGGGTTCCGAGCGGTGCGAGCGGCACGGTGGGTGCGCTCGAAGGTCAGGAAGCCGGGGATGGTGACCTTCTCGTCGCCCTTGGCGACGATCTCACCGACGGTCTCGGCGAGGGCGGCCAGCACGGCGTCGGCGTCCTTGCGAGTCACCTCGGCGCGGTCGGCCAGGGCGGCCACCAGCTCACTGCGGTTCATGTTGTTACTCCCGTGTTCTTCTTGCCTGTGAGGCGTGAGATCGAAGCCGATGCTGCCAGGGCCCTCTGACAGTCCCCGGACCCGGGTCTGATGTCAGACCCTCTCGCCCGATTACGCATCCTGCCCCCACCAGCGGCGGGAAAGCCAATCCGGAACCCTTCGGGGTCAATGAAAAGCGCCACGGTTTGCTCGTGGTGACGCTCCGTCGACTTGGCCGAGCGGTCCGCAGCGGATGCCGGGCCCCGCAAGGCCCACTGCCCGCCCACCCTAAAGGGGCGTTTGGGGCGCCGCGACCCGCGACGCGCCGTAGGGACCCGGCCGGGCGCCGGGTCAGGGGGACGTGGAGGAGGCCGGGCCGGTGCCCGAGGCGGCCTTCGCGGCGGCCCGGACGGCTCCGGCGACCGCGCCCGCGACCTTGTCGTTGAAGACCGAGGGGATGATGTAGTTCGCGTTGATCTCGTCCTCGGCGACCACGTCGGCGAGGGCTCCGGCGGCGGCGAGCATCATCTCCGTGTTGACGGTGCGGGACTGGGCGTCCAGCAGACCGCGGAAGACACCCGGGAAGACCAGCACATTGTTGATCTGGTTGGGGAAGTCGGAACGGCCGGTGGCGACAACCGCCGCCGTCTGGCGGGCGATTGCCGGATCGACCTCGGGGTCCGGGTTCGCGAGCGCGAACACGATCGCACCGTCCGCCATCGCCGCGACGTCGTCGCCGTTCAGCACGTTCGGGGCGGAGACGCCGATGAAGACGTCGGCGCCGACGACGGCCTCCTTGAGGGTGCCGGTGACGCCCTCGGGGTTGGTGTTGTCGGCGATCCAGCGCAGCGGCGAGCCGGAGGGCGCGGCGACCAGGTCCTCGCGTCCGGCGTGCACCACACCGTGGATGTCGGCGACGACGGCGTGCTTGACGCCCGCGGCGATGAGCAGCTTGAGGATGGCCGTACCGGCGGCTCCGGCACCGGACATGACGACGCGTACGTCCCCGATGCTCTTGCCCACCACGCGCAGGGCGTTGGTCAGGGCGGCCAGGACGACGATCGCGGTGCCGTGCTGGTCGTCGTGGAAGACGGGGATGTCGAGGGCCTCGCGCAGCCGGGCCTCGATCTCGAAGCAGCGGGGGGCGGAGATGTCCTCCAGGTTGATGCCCGCGAAGCCGGGGGCGATCGCACGGACAATCGCGACGATTTCATCGGTGTTCTGGGTGTCCAGGCAGATCGGCCAGGCGTCGATGCCCGCGAAGCGCTTGAAGAGGGCCGCCTTGCCCTCCATGACGGGCAGCGCGGCCATCGGGCCGATGTTGCCCAGGCCCAGCACCGCGGAGCCGTCCGTCACGACTGCGACGGAGTTGCGCTTGATGGTGAGGCGGCGCGCGTCCTCGGGGTTCTCGGCGATGGCCATGCAGACCCGGGCGACGCCGGGGGTGTAGATCATCGAGAGGTCGTCGCGGTTGCGGATGGGGTGCTTGGACGCCATCTCGATCTTGCCGCCGAGGTGCATCAGGAACGTACGGTCGGAGACCTTGCCGAGCACGACGCCCTCGATGTCGCGCAGACCTTCGACGATCTCGTCCGCGTGCGAGGTGGAGGAGGCCGCGATGGTCACGTCGATCCGCAGCTTCTCGTGGCCGGAGGCGGTCACGTCGAGGCCGGTGACCGAGCCTCCCGACGACTCCACGGCCGTGGTGAGCTGGGAGACCGCGGTGCCGCTCGCGGGCACCTCCAGCCTGACCGTCATCGAGTACGAGACGCTGGGCGCCGTTGCCATGGCCGAGTCCTTCGCTTTCCTTAGCTTCATTGCCGCGCAACCGGAACCCTCGTTCCGGACACGCTTCCCGATCGTCGCACCTACCGACTGGTAGCCGGTAATGACTGCCGCCTTTCGGAAAGCAGTTTCCACCATACGAGAAGTTACCCGTTCGGCGGAACCCCCAACCGCTGCGCAAACGAGAACAGACCCGCGCCACCAACAGGTGACGCGGGTCTGTCTTCTTCACTCAGATGGCACCGGCCCGCCATGCTCGCCTCGCGGCAAGTGGTCGCTCGTAGCGACGAAGGTTGGGCCCGGGGGCTTGGATCGAGCCGGTGCCAGTACCACGGTAACAAAGACCCACGAGAAGTGATTCCCGTGCGACAGGTTGACCCGCGAATCCCGCGCGGACCACCCGATCGGCCATGGCCAGGTGGCCGGTGTCAGTCCCTCAGCAGGTCCGGGACCCCGGCCTCGTCCGGCAGGTCGCGCTCCCCCGAGACCACCGTGAGCTGCTGCGTCGCCCGGGTCAGCGCCACGTACAGCACCCGCAGTCCCGCCGGGGACTCGTCCGCGATCTCCGCGGGCGAGACGACCACCGTGGCGTCGTACTCCAGGCCCTTCGCCTCCAGGCTGCCCAGCGCCACGACCCGCTCCCCCAGCTCGGCGAGCCACCCGCGGGCCTGCGCGCGCCGGTTCATCGCGACGACCACGCCGACCGTGCCGTCCACCTCCGCGAGCAGTCGCCGCGCCTCCTCGCGGACCGTGGCGGCCAGGTCGCCGCCCTCGACCGGCACGAAGCGCGGCACCACCCCGGTCGACCGGACCGCCGCCGGGGACTGCGTCCCGGGCATGGCCAGCGCCAGCACCTTCGCGGCCAGCTCCGCGATCTCCGCCGGGTTGCGGTAGTTGACGGTGAGGGTGAAGCGGCGGCGCGGCCGGGAGCCGAGCGCCTCGTCCCGGGCGGCGGCCGCCTCGTCCGGATCGGACCAGGAGGACTGGGCCGGGTCGCCCACGATCGTCCAGGTGGCGTGCCGGCCCCGGCGGCCGACCATGCGCCACTGCATCGGGGTGAGGTCCTGGGCCTCGTCGACGATGACGTGCGCGTACTCGGTGCGCTCCGCCGCCAGCCGCTCGGCCCGCTCCCACTGGGTCTCCTCGCGCTGCGGCATCAGCTCCTCCAGGCCGGAGAGCTGGTCCAGCGGGTCCATCTCGCGCTTCCGCTTCGGCCGGTGCGGGGTGCCGAGGAGGGCCTGGAGCTCGTCCAGGAGCGCCACGTCGTGGACGGAGAGCGGACCGCTGCCGTCCGCGTCCAGCCGCTTCAGGGAGCGGGCCAGGCGACGCACCTCGCCCTGGTTGAGAATCCGCCGTCCCCAGCGGGCCAGGCGCTTCTCGTCCGCCATCGCGGCCAGCACCCGGCGCGGTGTCAGCTCGGGCCACCAGGCGTCGAGGAACTCCAGGAACGGGGTCTCGGCCGAGACGTCCTCGTCGAACGAGGAGCGCAGCTCCGCGATCAGCTGCGGGTCGGTGTAGCGGCCGCGCCCCGAGGACTTGTTCCACAGGGCGTCCAGCAGCAGCTTGCGGGCGCGCGGGCGCAGCAGATTGACCGGCGCGGTGCCGCCGAGGGCGTTGTGCCGGATGCGCTTGAGCTCCTCGGCCTCCAGCTCGATCCGGGCGCCGAAGGCGACCACCCGCAGCCGGTCCGGGGTGGCCGCGGGGCGGCTGCGCTCGGGCTCGTCGCCGAAGGAGAGCTGGCCCTCGTCCGCCTTCGGCGCGGAACGGCCCTGCTCCAGTGCGCCCCTGGCCGCCTTGCGCAGCACATGGAGCATCCGGGACGAGCCCTTGACGCGGGCCACGGCCGGTTCGTCGTACGCCGTGGCGCCCTCGGCGCCCGCCGCCTCGTCCGACAGCGAACCGATGGCGCGGATCGCGACCTGTCCCTCCTCTCCGAGCGAGGGCAGCACCCCTTCGGTGTACGCGACCAGCAGCGGAGTCGGCGAGACGATCAGGATGCCGCCCGCGTACCGCCGCCGGTCCTGGTAGAGCAGATACGCCGCCCGGTGCAGGGCGACCGCCGTCTTTCCGGTGCCGGGGCCGCCGGTGACCTCGGTGACGGAGGCGGCGGGGGCCCGGATGACCAGGTCCTGTTCGGCCTGGATGGAGGAGACGATGTCCCGCATGGTGTGGCTGCGGGCCTGGCCGAGGGCGGCCATCAGCGCGCCGTCGCCGATCACCGGCAGCTTCTCGCCGTCGAGGAACGCGGTCAGCTCCGGGCGCATCAGGTCGTCCTCGACCCCGAGGACCTTGCGGCCCTTGGAGCGGATGACCCGGCGGCGTACGACCCGGCCGGGGTCCTTCGGGGTGGAGCGGTAGAACGGGGCGGCGGCCGGCGCCCGCCAGTCGATCACCAGCGGCGCGTAGTCGCTGTCCAGCACCCCGATCCGGCCGATGTGGAGCGTCTCCGCGATGTCGGCGGTGGCGTCCTCGCGTACGGAGTCGTCGGCCGGTTCGACGGAGGTGTACGCGCCGTCCGGGCCGCGCTCCCCGTCCTTGCCGAGCAGCAGGTCGATCCTCCCGAAGAGGAAGTCCTCGAACTCGCTGTTCAGCCGGTTGAGGTGGATACCGGCCCGGAACACCTGGGCGTCGCGCTCGGCGAGCGCGCCCGGCGTACCGACCTGGCCGCGCTTGACGGCGTCGTTCATAAGGAATTCCGCCTCGTGGATCTTCTCCTCAAGGCGGTGATAAACCCGGTCGAGATGTTCCTGCTCGACACCGATCTCCCGGTCCCGCAGCGATTCGACAGCGGCATCCTGCGCGGCCACCGAGGCCCCCTTCTTAACGGCACTGGGCAGCCGTCAACCCTATGCGAAGGGGGCCCCGAGCGCACCTGCCGCCCGGATACCGATCACGCGTCGCGCCGGGAGGGGCGGATGGAGGGGCGGAGCGGGCAGGGCAGAGCAGGGCACGGCTCAGGCTCCGATCTCCACCAGCCGCTCCCCGTCGAAGGTCCGCACCTCGAAGCGGTCGATGTCCTCGCGGTCCATCGCCGCCCCGCCGTGCACGTACAGCGGGGCTTTCGCGGTCGGGTTCGCGGCGCCCTCGATGCCGTATCCCCACCGCGGGACGGACCAGGAGGTGACGACCTCCTCCTCGCCCGTCTTGGAGACGGCGATCAGGGTGCACTTCTGCGGTCCCTTGACGTTCTTCAGCTCCAGGACCGTATGGGTGCCCCAGGCCTTCTCCTCCATGCCGACGGTCGCGCCGACCCGGGTGGTGGGGTCGGTGGCCGACACCTTCTCCGTCATGTGCTCGAAGAAGGCGTCCTCGGCCGGGCTGGTCGGGTGCGGGTCGCCCGCGGCCACCGGCGGGCCGCCGTCGTCGCCTGCCGTGACCGCGACGGCGGCGACCGGGCCGCCGATGATCAGGGCGGCGGCCGCGGCGACCAGGTAGCGGCTGCGCCTGCTGCGCCGGTGCCGCTTGCGCGCGACCTCGTCCATCAGCCCGCCGAGCAGCCGGGGCGCGGGCCGCTCGGGAGCCTTCGGTACGGGGCGGGCCCCGGGCGGTGCCGCGGGCGCGTCGACCAGCAGCGCGAGCACGGGCTCCATCCCGGCGAACTCGTCGAGATGGGCGGCGCACCGGGCACACCCGGCGAGGTGCGCCTCGAAGGCGCTCGCCTGGGCGTCGTCCAGGATGCCGAGGACGTACGCGGCGGCAGCGTCGTGCTCGGACCCTTCGGGCGGTACGGCGAACGGCTCCTCGCGCCCGGAGGGGCCAGAGGGACCAGAGGGACCACCAGGGCCGGAGGGACCACCGGAGCCGGACAGGTACGCGGGGCTCGCGCCAAAGGCGGGGCCCGCGCCGTAGCCGTGGCTGTGGCCGGAGGCGGGCGCGGGCCCTGAGGGGTGTGCAGGACCCGCGGGATACGGGGGACTTGAGGGACCGGACGGCGGGCGGGGGCCGGGAGGCCGGGGCCCGAACGGCTGCCACTCGTGGTCACTCATGCCGTGATCCCCCTCTCTTCGAGTGCGAGCTTCATCGAACGGAGTGCGTAGAAGACCCGGGACCGTACGGTCCCGCTGGGGACGCCGAGTACTTCGGCGGCCTCATTGACGGTACGTCCCCTGAAGTAGGTCTCGACCAATGCTTCCCGGTGCGCGGGAGTCAAATCGTCGAGCGCATCCGAGAGCGTCATCAGCCACAGCGCCTTGTCGATCTCGTCCTCCGCGGGAATGACCTCCAGCGGCGACGGATCGACCTCGCGCGGCCGGGCCTGCCGGCTGCGGTGGCCGTCGATGACGATGCGCCGGGCGACCGTCACCAGCCAGGGGCGGACGGAGCCGGTGGCCCGGTTGAGCCGGCCGGCGTTCTTCCAGGCACGGATGAGCGTCTCCTGCACCACGTCCTCGGCCCGCTGGCGGTCGCCCGCCACGAGTCGGAGTACGTACGCGAGCAGCGGCCCGGCATGTTCGCGGTACAGCGCCCGCATCAGCTCCTCGTCGGGTATCCCGGAGGGGGACGGGGGCGGCTCACTGCGATGTCGAGCCCTGTGCGGACGGTCATCGGCCACGGCCGCATCCTTGCGCACCCGAACCTCCCGGTCGAGACCCTGAATCGAGCTCTTCGACCATCGATACGGGGACGGGGCCCGGTTCATTCAACGCCGGGCGGAAATTCTTTTTCGAGCGCCCGCCGCCGGTGCCTGGCGACCCGTTCGCGGTTGCCGCAGACCTCGCCGGAGCACCAGCGCCGCCGCCCGCCCCGCGAGGTGTCCAGGTAGAGCCGGCGGCAGTCCTCGCCCTGGCAGCGGCGCAGGGCCGCGCGCGCCACCGGATCGGTGAGCAGGTCCACCGCGTCCCGCGCCACGACGGCGAGGAGCCCCGGGCAGTCGGGGTCCGCGCTCAGGGCCCGTACCAGCTCACCGTCGGCCGCGCGCACCGCCCGCAGCCCCGGGGGCGCCCCGGCCGCCAGGGCGTTGACCCGCTCCAGCGCGCCGTCCGCGCGCGGGCCGCCCGACTGGGCTTCCATCAGGAGGGCCAGCTCCGCCCGCAGTTCATGGAAGCGGGCGACCCACGTGTCGTCCAGCACGGGCAGCGCGGTGCCCGGTGGCACGAGCCGTGCGGCGGCCAGCCATCCCGCCAAGTGCTCGGGGTCCGGCAGCTGTTCACGTGCCCCGGGCGCCCCGCCCGCGCTCCCGGTGGCCACCAGGTCGAGGCAGATCCGGCCCGCGTCGAACCGCCACACGTGCGCATACCTGCCCGTACCCATGCGCGGGTCACCACCTCGGCGTCACCGGCGGACTGCCACCCCCAGAGTGCCCCTGCCGGGGCCCGGCCGGAACCCCTGCCACCGCCCGGGCCGGGCTCCGGCCGCCAGGCCGGTGCCGCTACCGTGGCAGCCATGAACGGTCACGGGGGAACACTCGGGGAAGACCTCACGCTCACCGCCGGCACTCTGCTGCTGCGCCCCTGGCGCGAGGAGGACGCGTCGGCGCTGCTGGCGGCCTACGACGACCCGGCGATGCGGCAGTGGATCAGCACGCCCGTGTACACGCCGGAGGAGGCGGAACGCTGGCTGGCGGCGCAGCGCGCGGGGCGGGAGTCGGGCAGCCGCTTCAGCTTCGCGGTGACGGACACCGGCCGGGGCGGGGAGCTGGTCGGCAACCTCGCGCTGAAGCGACCGGGGCCGGGGCCCGAGCGGGCCGAGGTGGGGTACTGGACGACGGCGGGGGCGCGCGGCAGGGGCGTGGCGTCACGGGCCCTGGCCGCCCTCACCGACTGGGCGTTCACGGCCTTCGCCGACGAGGGGCTGGTCCGGCTTGAGCTGCTGCACCAGGTGGACAACGTGGCCTCCTGCCGGGTGGCGGAGAAGTGCGGGTACGCGTTCGCGGAGCTGCTGAGCGCGCTGCCGCCCGACTACCCGCTCGACGGTCACCTCCATGCCCGCGAGGCGCCCGCGGCGGAGGTCAGGCGAACGGCGGATCGTCGTGCAGCAGCCGCTGGAACAGGTGGTGGTCGCGCCAGCGGCCGTTGATGTGCAGATAGCCGGGGGCCGTGCCGATCCGCTCGAACCCGGCCTTGGACAGCACCCGTTGGGAGGCCGCGTTCTCGGTGACGGTCGCCGCCTCGACGCGGTGCAGGCCGAGGCTGTCGCGGGCCGCGTCGCAGACCGCGCCGACGGCGGCGGTGGCCAGGCCGCGTCCGGCGTGGTCCACGTCGACCCAGTAGCCGAGGCGGGCGTTGCGGTAGGGGCCGCGCTCGATGGCGTTGAGCGTGAAGGCGCCGATGACCCGGTCGTCGGCGTCCGCGAGGGCCCACGGCATGGCACGTCCCGCGTCCCGCTCGGCGAGCAGCGCGGTGAGCCGGGCGGCCTGGCCCTCGGGAGCGTAGAAGCCCTCCGGGCGTACGGGTTCCCAGCGGCGCATGTACGCGCGGCTGCGGGTGAGGGCCGTGGCGAAGGAAGGCGCGTCGGCTAGCGCGGCGGGCCGGAGGGTGACGTCGGGGGTGAGCGGGCGGGTGAGCGGCTGGGCGTTGGCGGTCGTTCCGTGGTGCGGGCGCGTGCGGTCAGTCATCCGGTCACGCTAACCGGGCCCGGGCGTCCCGCCCCACCGGATTCCGGCGGAACGCGTCCCCGGCCCCCCGGGCCACCCCCGTACGGCCCCCTCAGCGCCCGTACTTGCTGTCCGCCGACGGGTCCAGCGCCAGCCGGTAGCCGCGTTTGACGACGGTCTGGATCAGCCGGGGCGCACCCAGCGCCGAGCGCAGCCGGGCCATCGCCGTCTCCACCGCGTGTTCGTCGGTGCCGCTGCCGGGCAGGGCCCGCAGCAGCTCCGCGCGGGCCACCACCCAGCCGGGGCGGCGGGCCAGGGCGTGCAGGAGGGCCATGCCCGCGGGCGGCACCGCGCGCAGTTCGTCGTCGACGAGGACCGCGTGGCCCCGGATCTCCACGCGGTGTCCGGCGATCGGCAGGATGCGGGCGGCTGCCGGGAGCTGGGCGCACATCAGCTGGACGAGTGGGCCGAGCCGGAAGCGTTCCGGCTGGACCGTGGCGATGCCCCGGGCCTGGAACGGCAGGGCGGTGACCGGCCCGACGCAGGCGACGAGGACGTCGTCGCGCAGGGCCCCGAGGACTTCCGGGAGCACCCCGCGGGTCTCGGCGCGGCCCAGGAACGAGGCGGCGGCGGGGGCGCTGGTGAAGGTGATCGCGTCCAGGCCCCGGGCGGCGGTGACGTCGAGCATCCGGTCGAGCGGGGCGAGGTCCTGCGGGGGCATCCAGCGGTAGACGGGTACGACGACGACGTCGGCGCCCGCGGCGGTCAGGGACTCCACGAAGCCGGGCAGCGGTTCGCCGTGCAGCTGGAGGGCTACCCGGCGGCCCGCGACGCCCTCGGCGAGGAGCCGGTCGAGGACCTCGGCCATCGACTCGGACCCGGGCGACCAGGCCTCGGTCAGCCCGGCGGCCCTGATGGCGCCCTTGACCTTGGGGCCCCGGGCGAGGAGTTCGACGCCGCGCAGCCGCTCCAGGAGGGCGTCGCCGATGCCCCAGCCGTCGGCGGCCTCGATCCAGCCGCGGAAGCCGATCGCGGTGGTGGCGACCGCCACGTCCGGGGCGTGGTCGATCAGCTCCTTGGTCGAGGTGAGGAGTTCGCTGTCGTCGGCGAGCTGCACGATCCGCAGGGCGGGGGCGTGCAGGACGGCGGCCCCGCGGCGTTTGAGGAGGGTGCCGAGCTCCTCGGCACGACGGGCGGCGGTCACCCCGACCGTGAAGCCCGCGAGGGGCCCGTGCGTTGCGTCGTCGTCCTGCATTGGCGTGTTCCCGGCTCCTGTTGTTCCCGCTGGCTCTCGTCTGGTCCCGTGCTTCCCGTCAGTACTCGTCGGCACTCACCGGTACTCGTCGGTACGGAGCCCGAGACTGCCAACCCCGCGTGACAGGCTCGGTCCTCCCGTATTTCCCGGCCGTTACGTCGCCCGTCACCGGACCGTGGTTCTCCTACACCTCCGCGTAACCGATCTGCGGCTTCGTGGGCACGGGAGCGGGTGCGGGCCGGCGAAGGTATACCGCCCAGGTGACCGCGGAGCACACGCCGTAGAAGGCGAGGAAGGACCAGAAGGCCGCCGTTCCGGTGCCGGAGGTCTGGAAGGACTGGCGGAAGGCGAGGTTGATCGCGAGGCCGCCGAGCGCCCCGACGGCCCCGATGAGCCCCATGGCCGCGCCGGAGATGCGCCTCCCCTGGGAGGCGGCCGCCTCCCCGTCGAGCCCCTGGGCGAGCGCCTTGGCGTGGAAGATGCCGGGGATCATCTTGTACGTCGATCCGTTGCCGAGCCCCGTCAGTACGAACAGGGCGATGAAGCCGACGAGGAAGACCGGCAGCGAGGAGGACCGGGAGGCCTGGATGACCAAGACGGTGGCGGCGGCCATCGCACCGAAGGTGGCCAGCGTGATCCGCGCACCGCCGTACCGGTCGGCGAGCCGGCCCCCGACGGGCCTGATCAGGGAGCCCAGCAGCGGGCCGATGAAGGTGAGCGACGCGGCCTGGAGCGGGGTACGGCCGAACTGGGTCTGGAGCACCAGGCCGAAGGCGAAGCTGTAGCCGATGAACGAGCCGAAGGTGCCGATGTAGAGGACCGACATGATCCAGGTGTGCGGGTCGCGGACGGCCTCCAGTGCGGCCCCGCCGTCGTTCTTCACGGGCCGGAGGTTGTCCATGTACAGCGCGGCGCACACGGCGGACACGACGATCAGCGGGATGTAGACACCGAGCACGATCCGCGGGTGCGAGGCCCCCAGCGTGCCGATGACGAGGAGGCCGATGAGCTGGACGACGGGTACGCCGATGTTGCCGCCGCCCGCGTTCAGGCCGAGCGCCCAGCCCTTCTTGCGCAGCGGGAAGAAGGCGTTGATGTTCGTCATCGAGGAGGCGAAGTTCCCGCCGCCGATACCGGTGAGCGCGGCGACCACCACGAAGGTGGCGTACGAGGTGCCGGGCTCCATCACCAGATACGCGGCGAGCGTCGGGACGAGCAGGCTCACCGCGCTGAAGACCGTCCAGTTGCGGCCGCCGAACCGGGCGACGGCGAAGGTGTACGGCACCCGCACCAGTGCGCCGACCAGGGTGGCCGTCGAGATGAGGAAGAACTTCCCGGCCGGGTCGACGCCGTACTCCGGTCCCATGAACAGGACCATCACCGACCACAGGGTCCAGATGGAGAATCCGATGTGCTCGGAGAGCACGGAGAACCACAGGTTGCGGCGGGCGACACGCTCCCCCTTCTCCCGCCAGAACGTCTCGTCCTCCGGCTCCCAGGTCTCGATCCAACGGCCTGCCATCACGTGCCTCCACAGGGGGGTCGGGGTGTTGCCCCCGACGCTAGGGAGTGCGCGTTTCGGTGCGGTGCCGGGAGGTGACCTGTGGGCAACCTTGCTCTCACCGGGCCGTTTCCGGCCCGGTGAGATGCGGCCCCGGGACGCGGTCTACGGTCTCCCGTCCGGCCAGAGCCGCGGGCGGCGCCTGGCCGCGAGGTCCTCGGCCCAGCCGAAGGCGAGGACGCAGAGCGCGATGAGGGCCCAGGTGAGCAGCAGCACGGGCACCCAGCTCTCCAGCAGCCAGGGCACGTTCTCGCTCAGGGCGTCGACCGACCACAGCCGGTCGTAGAGCGTGGCGGCGGTCAGGATGCAGACGTTGTGCCAGAGGTAGACGGTCACCGCCCGCGAGTTGAGGAGCGTGATCGGCCGGTCGAAGGCGCGCAGCCGCTCGGGCCACTCGGTCCAGGAGGGGCTGTAGTGCAGCAGGAGCAGCACACAGCCGAAGGACCACAGGGCCTGGGCGAGCGGGATGGAGTCCAGGTCGAAGCCGCCGCGGAAGCCCTCGTGGCTCGCCCACCACAGCCCCGCGCCCGCGAACAGCGGGGCGATCGACGGCACGACGTAGCCGGGCAGCCGTTTCAGGGCGCCTTCCTGGTGGGCCATGCCGAGGACCCAGCAGGCGCCGAAGGTGGAGAAGTCGGTGATCGCGGAGTCGAGGCGGTCGGTGGTGGAGAACAGGTCGAGCCGCATCACGACGGCGAGCGCGAGGGGCGCGAGCAGCGTCGGCCAGGGCAGTCTGCGCAGCCCGCGCAGGATCAGCGGCGAGAGCAGGACGAACCAGAGGTAGGCCCGGATGTACCAGAGCGGTCCGGCCAGCTCCTCCGGCCAGCTCTCCCCCAGGAAGCCGGGGACGCCCGCCACGTCGTACGCGTACGGCGGATCGCTCAGCGGCAGCACCCAGTACGCCAGGTGCTGCCACCACCAGCCGGGGTGGCCCTCGGCGTCCGGGCCCCAGCCCTGGGCGGCCATGCCGGTGACGCCGATCGCCCCGAGCAGCCACAGCGGCGGCAGCAGCCGGCGGACCCGGCCGCGGATCACCCGCGCGGCGGGCCGTTCCAGCGAGCGGGCCATCAGCGTTCCGGCGAGCGCGAACATCACGCCCATGGACGGGAAGACGATCGGCAGCCAGGCCCAGCCGGTGAGGTGGTAGAGGACGACCCGGAAGAGGGCGAGGGCCCGCAGCAGGTCGAAGTACCGGTCGCGGACGGGGCGGTGGGGCGGGGGTACGGGGGCGGGGGCTTCCGGTGCCGGGTCGGCCGGGGCCGGGGCGGCGGACCCGTCGGCGGTCGCGGGCCGGGGCGGCGCGGTCATGCGTACGGCCTCCGGCCCGTGCCGTTCCCGTCGCCGGACCCGGCCGCGGCACGCTGCGGGGTCCGGGTGGAGGTGCCGCCGGGCGCCTCCACGGCCCCCGTGCGGCGCAGCTTCTGCCAGCGCAGCCGGCCACCGGTGAGCGCGGTGATCCACGACTGGAGCAGCACCACGTACATGAGCTGGCGGTAGAGGATCTGCTGGAGCGGCAGCGAGATCAGGTGCACCATGCGTTCCCGGTCCAGCCGGAACGCGTACGCCGCGCAGACCGCCTGCACCACCAGCACCCCGAACCACGCGGCCACGGTCTTCGCGGTCGGCCCGAAGACCAGTCCGTACAGCAGGAACACGTCGATCAGGGGCGCCAGCAGCGGGGCGACGACCATGAACAGGGAGACGAACGGCAGCCCGACCCGGCCGAAGCGGCCCGAGGGCCCGCGTTCGATCACCGCGCGCCGGTGCTTCCAGATGGCCTGCATCGTGCCGTACGACCACCGGTAGCGCTGGGACCACAGCTGCTGTACGGACTCCGGCGCCTCGGTCCAGGCGCGGGCGTTCTCCGCGTAGACGACACGCCAGCCGTCCCGGTGCAGGGCCATGGTGACGTCGGTGTCCTCGGCGAGGGTGTCCTCGCTCATCCCGCCGACCCGCTCCAGGGCCTCGCGGCGGAACGCGCCGACGGCGCCGGGGATGGTGGGCATGCAGCCGAGTACGTCGTACATCCGGCGGTCCAGGTTGAAGCCCATCACGTACTCGATGTGCTGCCAGGCGCCGATCAGGGAGTCGCGGTTGCCGACCTTGGCGTTGCCCGCGACGGCTCCGACCCGGGGGTCGGCGAAGGGCTGGACCAGCTCGCGGACGGTGGACGGTTCGAACACGGTGTCGCCGTCCATCATCACGACGATGTCGTAACGGGCGTGCCGGATACCGTTGTTGAGGGCGGCCGGTTTGCCCGCGTTCTGCTGGCGCACCACCCGTACGCGGGGCAGCCGCATCGCTTCGACGAGGTCGGCGGTGCCGTCGGTGGAGCCGTCGTCGATGACGATGACCTCGATGGGGTGGTCACTGGCGACCAGTGAGCGGACTGTCGCCTCGATGCACTCGCGTTCGTTGTACGCGGGCACGAGGACGGAGACCGGGCGCATGAGGGGGTCGCCCCAGCGGAAGCCCTTGCGGCGGACCTTGCGGGCGTGGGCGAAGGACAGCAGCAGCATCAGCCCGAAGCGGGCCAGGACCAGGACGCCGATGACGGCGAGCCCGACGACCAGGACGCCGGTGATCCGCTCGGAGACGGCGACGGCGGAGACGAACGCCTTGCCCTTCCACAGCGCGAACCCGGTGACCGGGGTGTGCGCGCTGGGGGCGTCGAGGGCGGTGGTGAGCCGGGTGAAGGTGTAGCCCTTCTTCTTCAGGTCCGGCAGCAGGAGGTCCAGCGCGGCCACGGTCTGGGAGCGGTCGCCGCCGGAGTCGTGCAGCAGGACGATGGCGCCTTCGCCGTCCTTCGGCGTGGCCCGTTCGACGATGGCGCGGACTCCGGGGCGCTTCCAGTCCTCGCTGTCGGTGTCGTTGACGACCGTGAGATAGCCGCGGCTGCCGATGTACTCGGTGACCGGCCAGGACTTGTTGTCCATGGCGTACGAGAACGAGGAGTACGGCGGCCGGAACAGCGAGCTCCGGATTCCGGCGGCGCCCGCCAGCGCCAGCTGGTTCTGGGAGAGCTCCCGGTCGATGCGCTCGGAGGTCTGGTAGGAGAGGTCGGGGTGCCCGAAGGTGTGCAGGCCGATCTCGTGGCCCTCGTCGACCATCCGCCGGACCAGGTCCGGGTGGCGTGCGGCCATGTTCCCGGCGACGAAGAAGACGGCGTGCGCGTCGTACTCCTTCAGCTTGTCGAGCACCTTCGGCGTCCACACCGGGTCCGGCCCGTCGTCGAAGGTCAGGACGATCCGGTTGTCGGGTATGCGGAGCGTCCTGGGGTCGCCCCCGCGGGCGTCGATGACGGGACCGCCGTCGAGGACCTCCGTCGGCACCTGGGTGGTGGGCGCGGGTGGCCGTACGCGGTGGTCGGCCTGGAACTCGTTGTGGACGTAACCGCGCAGCATCAGCATCACGAGCAGGGCGACGAGCAGGGTCGAGGGCAGGAGGTAGCGCATGGGGAGCCTGAGCGGGCTGCTGCTCGGCCTCCGCTTCCGCGAGGCCCGCTTCGACCGGTCACGCCTGCCCCGCGGGGCGGGGGAGTTCATTTACGGGGCGCTCTCTTCTTGCACCGGGGTTTCGGGAGTCCCGGTGGGGCCGCTCGTCGGAGCAGGCGGCTCCGGTTCGGGCTCGGGGGACGGCGGCGGAGGCTCGGCCGACGGCTCGGCGGCCGAGGTCGCGGGGGCCGGCTCCGTGGCCTCGCCGCCCCCGGTGCCGCTGGACGGCGCCGGCGGGGCGGAGGCGGAGGGGCGGCCCGTCGATCCGGCGGGCACGACGACGGAGGTGGCCGAGGGGGCCGCGCTGCCGGGGGTGCCGGACTCCGGGGCTGCCGGACCGGAGGCGCCGGGGGTGGCCTCCGGCGCTCCGTCGGACGGGTCGGCGGCGTCGCCGGGCACGGGGTCCTCCTCGGCCTGCTCCGCCTTCACCTCCTCCTTGGGCTCGGACAGGGGCAGCCAGGGGGCGCTGGAGCTGCCGCCGATGACGGCGAAGACGAGGGTGACGGCGTAGGCGACGCAGACCGTGGCGAGAGCCCAGCCGAGGCGTCGGAAGGTCTTGCCGCGGCGGCCGCTCTCGTCGACGAAGACCGGCCCTTCGGAACTGTCCGGCGGGGCGGGTTCACCGGGCAGCTCGGCGAGCTGACGCCCCAGCCCGTCGAGCTGGATTGTCGCGTCGTTGGGCTCGTGCGTGTGCCCGGTTCTCATGCCCTCGCGCCAGTTGTCCACGACTGAAGCCCAACCCCCCACTCAAGAATCAGGCGCACGGAATTGACCGGTTCTCTACTGTCGGACGGGGCCCCACCTGTCCGCGCACCCTGACGTTCATCCACTCGGACGATGAATGTAGCGCACGGCATTGACGCCCAAGTGTCCCTGAACGGAGTTGATCAGGAACAGTTGCGCATCAGTGACAGATCCTCCTCGGGAAGCCAGGAGCCGGGCGGTGGCACCATCCACCCATGGGCTTGTGCCAACTGGTCAGTAGCGTTGCGCAGGGCGTCCACCCCCGGATGCTGGAGCCCCTTGCGCCAGACCAGGGCCACCGGCGAAAGCGGAACCGGATCGACGAGCGGGCGCAGCACCGTTCCGGGCAGCGTCGGGAAATCGACAACGGCGAGCACGGGGTGACCGGCTTTCGACATCACCCGTTGAAATTCGGCCACACCCACGGCGAGCGGGATGGGTGGGGCCAGCACGATGTCCCAGGCGGCGAACAGCTGTGCGGCGAGGTCGGTCCACTCCAGCGTCCGCTCGTTGCCCGCCCCCGCGTAGACGGTCTCTCCGGACAGCTCGGACAGGGCGATGGCCTCCCGGCCCGCGAGGGGGTGGGAGACCGGGAGCATCAGGGCCATCGGCTCGTACCGCACCGGCTGTACGGACAGCTGCGCGAGCACCGCGGGGCCCAGTCCGGCGGCCCGGCCGAAGGAGGCGTCGAGCCGGCCGGCCAGGATCTCGGCGGCGGCCCGGGTCAGCCCGGACTCGAAGCGGGCCATCAGCTCGCACTCCGGAACCAGCTCCCGGGCCCGCTCCAGCACCCGGGCGGCGGTCGCCCCCTCACTGTTCAGGTCGACGAGCAGCGGCCGGGCGGGCGAACCGCTGAAGGCCCCGGTGAGCTCGGCGTGCGCGTCGAGGACCCGGCGGGCGTACGGGAGGAGGCGCTCGCCGTCCGGGGTGAGGGCGACCTGACGCGTGGTGCGGACGAACAGCTCCGTACCGAGTTCGCGCTCCAGCCGCCGGATGTCCCGGCTCAGCGCCTGCTGCGCCACGAAGAGACGGGCGGCGGCGCGGGTGAAGTGCAGCTCCTCGGCGACGGCGAGGAAGGCGCGCAGGAGTCGGGGATCGGTGTCGGGGGCGGGCACGCGGCGAATCTACAACGCGGGAGACCACTCACAACACCTCTGCGTGAATCGGCCCGGAGAAGGTGTTGGACCCGGGCGGCGGGCCGGGGTGAGCCTGGCCGCATGCCGATACGCCCTGCCGCACCCCCTGCCGCCCGGCCGCTCCGGGCGGCCCGGCCCGCGCCCTCCGCCACTCCCCTGCTCACGGTCGCGGGCGGCCATCTGATCGCGGCCCCGCGCGTCGCGCCGGAACGCGCGCTGCGGCGGCCGCCGAACCCGTATCTCCGGCTGCTGGCGACCCCCGGGGCCCGCGCGTTCACGGCGGGCAGCCTGATCGCCCGGCTGCCCATGGGGATGCTCGGTGTCAGCGCGGTCATCATGATCGCCGGGTCCCGCGGGTCGTACGCCCTGGCCGGGGCGGTGACCGCGACCGGGCTGGCGGCCACGGCCCTCGTCGCGCCGTTCACCGCCCGGCTCGTGGACCGCTTCGGACAGGCGCGGGTCGCCGTGCCCGCCACCGCCATCGCCGTGCTCGGTTCGCTGGCCCTGGTGCTGTGCGTACACCACGACGCCCCGGCCTGGACCCTCTTCGCCGCGTACGCCACGACCGCCACCACCCCCAACACCGGCGGGATGTCCCGGGCCCGCTGGGCGCGTCTGCACCGGGGCGATCCGGCGGCCCTGCACACCGCGAACTCCTTCGAGCAGTCCGCCGACGAGCTGTGCTTCATGCTGGGCCCGGTCCTCGCCGCGACGCTCTGCGGGGCGCTGTTCCCGGAGGCGGGCACCCTGGCGGGGGCGCTGCTCCTGATGACCGGCGTCCTGGTCTTCACCGCCCAGCGCGCCACGGAACCGCCGGTCGCCCCGCGCACGAAGGCGGTGCCCTCGCCCCTGCGCACCCCCGGGATGCCCGCGCTGCTGGCGGTCTTCCTCGCCACGGGTGCGGTGTTCGGGGCGCTGGAGGTGGTCTCCATCGCGCATGCAGGAGGCGCGATCCTGGCGCTCCAGGCGGCGGGCTCGGGGGCGGCGGGCCTGGTCTACGGTGCGCTGCGCCCCGCCCGGAACGTCCACCTCCGGCTGGTGCTCGCTCTGGCCGGGATGACGGCGCTGATGTCCCTGCCGCTGCTGGCCGCTGCCGCGTCGGCGTCCCTGCCCGTCCTGGCGCTCTGCCTGCTGCTCGCGGGCGCGGCAACGGCCCCCACCATGGTGACGGGCATGACGCTGGTCCAACGGGCCACGCGGCAGGAGCAGTTGAACGAGGGCATGACGCTCTCGGTGACCGCACTGCTGGGCGGGGTCGCGGCCGGGGCGGCGACCGGCGGCTGGCTGGTGGAGCATGCGGGGACGGCCTCCGGCTACGCGGCCCCGGTGTGCGCGGCGGCCCTCGCGCTGGCCACCGCCCTCGCCGGTGCGGCGGGCCGCGGGGCCAGAGCCCGAGTCGCCACGAGCCGCGCTGCCAAGCCCACCGCACCGAACAGGAGTTGACCTGGCCAGATCGCTGGGAGAGGCTGGCCCGGCCGCTGTTCACGCGTACCCGGGGGGGGACTTCTCGTATGGCGACCACGACCGGAGGTCTGCGCGTCGGACCGGACTCGGCTCCGGACCGGTACCGGCTGCGGCGGTCCATCGGCCGCGGCGGCGAGGCGGTGCTCTACCTGGCCGACCTGGAGCTGTCCGGAGAGGCCGAGCCCGTCGTGGTGAAGGTCCTGGACACCCGCTCCACCATGACGGCGGAGGGTTTCGCCCGGATCAGCGCCGCGTGGAGCGACCAGGCGGAGCTGCTCCGCTTCGTGCACCGGGTCGGGGTGATCGGCGTACGGGAGCACTTCGAGGGCCCGCCCCCGCACCCGCCGGGCCGGGCCCCGGAGAGCACCGGCCGCTGTCTCTACCTGGTGATGAACCACGTGGAGGGCCTGGACCTGCGGGACTGGCGGGCCGAACGCACCCTGGAGACGCCCGACGAGCGGCGCGAGGCCGTGCGCTGTCTGGAGCAGCTGGCCGAGGTGCTGGACCGGCTGCACTCGGGCAGCGCCACCCCGTCGGGCCGCGTGGTGGTGCACGGTGATCTCTCCCCCGGCAATGTGATGGTCGACTCCGACGGCCAGGCCACCCTGGTCGACTTCGGGCTGAGCAAGCTCGCCCCCGAACACCGCACGGCCGAGGTCTGGTTCACCCCCGGATTCGCGGCTCCCGAGGTCCACGAGGGCGTACGGTCCCCGGCCGCCGACCGGTACGCGTTCGGCGCCCTCGCCTACTTCCTGCTCAGCGGCGAGACCCCGCCCGCGACCCCGGAGCAGCTGCGCGAGCGGTTCACCGCGCTGCCGGAGGTCACCGGCCTGCCACCGGAGCAGCGGACCGCCCTGCTCGCGCTGTACGAGGCCGACCCCGGCCGCAGACCGGAGTCCCTGACCGGGTGGGTGCGGCAGTTGCGCCCCGCGGTGGTGGCGACGACGTCCCGCGCGCGTACGGTCACCGCTCCTCCGCCGCCCATGTCCCCGCCGCCGGGTGGCGCGTCGCCCGGGGCCGCTTCCTCCGCGCGCCCGCATTACGTCGCCCCGCAGACACCACCGGCACCACTGACACCGCCGGGATCACCGACGCACCCGCCGGCGGCCGTGACAGCGCCGGACATCGGGCGCCGCCGCCGGAAGTACCTGCTGCCGCTGGGTGCGGCGGCTGCCGTGACGCTGCTGGTGGTCGGCGCGGTCCTGGGCTCCCGGCTGGCCTCCGGCGACGACGACGGCGGCACCGCCTCCGGCAAGGGCCCGGAGGTGACCCGTACGGCCACCGAGAGCCCTGCGGCAGAGCCGAGCACCGAGCCCAGCACCCCGTCGGAATCGCCCGGGACACCGACGGCCGACCCGTCCGGCACTCCGGACACGTCACCCTCCTCGGACTCTTCGGAGCCCGCCGCGAGGGAGCCCCAGTCCTTGACGGCGCTGACGCCGGTGGACGGCTCCTCGTGGGACACCGAACCGTCCGTCCTGAACACCCGGGAATTCGAGACGGCGATGACCACGCGCCTGCCGTGCTTCAGCGGGACCAAGGTCACCGAATACAACCTGGAACGGGCCTGGTCCTCCCTCCGGTTCGTCGGCGGCATCACGGACGACTCCCCCCAGTCGCAGGGAAAGGTGACGTTCCTGGGCGATGGAAAGATCCTGGAGTCCGGAACCCTGTCCCTGGGCAAGGAACGGACCTTCGACGTACCGGTCGACGGCGTACTGCGGCTACGCGTCACCCTCGACAAGGCCTCCGGCGACTGCAAAGGCATCGCCGCTCTCGCCGACCCCGTACTGGAACCCTGACCCGTCCCGCCCTGGGACACGCCTGGACATGGGAAGCGCCCGGACATGGGAAAAGCCTCCGCCCCGCGAGTGAACTCGCGGGGCGGAGGCTTACATGGGGTGGTGGAGATGGCGGGAATCGAACCCGCGTCCAACGGTGCGGAACCAGGGCTTCTCCGAGTGCAGTTCGCTGCGCTTTTCTCGGCCCCGGAGGTCACGCGAACAAGCCTCCGACAGGCTCAGCCACTGTTTGATTTCCTTCTCGGCCCCGTGGCCGGGCCGAGAAGTTTAGATCCCTAGTTGATGCCAGGATCCGGGTCGGGATCACCCCCGGGCTGACACTCCGCAGAGTCTTCGCTAGCTGCTAATTAGGCAGCGAGGGCGAAGGCGGAGGAATCGCGCTTGGAATTGGCGATTATTGTTTGCGACATATGGTTTACGAGATCATTGCCGCTTCCTCGACTCGCTTCCCCTGCTTCGACATCCGCTGTCGAAACCGATCATCCCCATGTTGATTTTTCAATCCGCGCACCTTCGCTGAGGTGCGTGGCCCATCGTACGTGACCAACGCCGGACGATGCCACCGTATTCCCGCCCACGGCCCCGTCAGGCGCTGCGCTGGCGCCGGCGGGCCGCGGCGATGGCGCGGTTCGTCTCCCGCGTGTCCTGCTTCTCGCGGAGCGTCTGGCGCTTGTCGTACTCCTTCTTGCCCTTCGCGAGCGCGATCTCGACCTTGACCCGGCCGTCCTTGAAGTACAGCGCGAGCGGCACGATCGTGTGGCCCGTCTCCTGCGACTTCGACTCCAGCTTGTCGATCTCGGCCCGGTGCAGCAGCAGCTTGCGCTTCCGCTTGGCCGCGTGGTTGGTCCAGGTGCCCTGGACGTACTCGGGGACGTGGATGTTGTGGAGCCACGCCTCGTGGTCGTCGATCTGGACGAACCCGTCGACCAGGGAGGCCCGCCCCATGCGCAGCGACTTGACCTCCGTCCCCATGAGGACGAGACCGCACTCGTAGGTGTCGATGATGGTGTAGTCGTGCCGCGCCTTCTTGTTCTGCGCGATCATCTTGCGCCCGGTGTCTTTTTCCTTCGCCATAGTGCGGTCATTTTCGCACTACGACCCACCCCCGAGGCCACTCAATACCGTCTCGGCCCGCTGCTGGGCCCGCTCGCGCACCACGAGGTCGGGGGTGATGCCCCGGCCGTCGACGTTGTGGCCGCCCGGGGTGCGGTAGTGGCCCACGGTCAGCTCGGCCACCGAGCCGCCGGGAAGCTTGCTGGGCATCTGCACGGAGCCCTTGCCGAAGGTGGGCGTACCGACGGTGACCGCGCGGCCCCGGTCCTGGAGGGCCCCGGTCAGCAGCTCGGCGGCGCTCATCGTGCCGCCGTCGACGAGGACGACGACCGGCCGGTCCGTGTCGCCGCCCGGATCGGCGTGCAGGGCGCGCTGCTCCCCGCGCACGTCGTACGTGGCGACCAGGCCGCCGTCCAGGAAGGCGGAGGCGGCGACGACGGCCTCGGCGACGAGACCGCCGGAGTTGGCGCGCAGGTCGAGCAGTATCCCGGCCCCCTCGGGTGCGGACCGGACCGCGTCCCGGACCTTGGCCCCGGCGCCCTTGGTGAAGGCGGCGACCTTGATGAGGACCGCCGAGGAGGGCTCCGCGCCCAGCCTCCGTACGGTGACCGCCTCGGTGGTCAGCCGGGCCCGCTCCAGGGTCCTGGTCCAGCTCCGCCCGTCCCGTACGAGCCCGAGCTCCACCCGGCTGCCCGCGGCCGCTCCCGTACCGTCACCGCGGAGTAACGCGACGACCTCGGCGACGGGGCGCCTGTCGACCCGGCGGCCGTCCAGGGTGCGCAGCAGGTCACCGGCGCGGATTCCGGCCCGGTCGGCGGGGCCGCCGGGCTGGACGCGGGAGACGCTGACGGCCCCGTCGTCCGTCCGCCGGGCGGAGAGCCCGACACCGGTGTACGAGCCGTCCAGCGCCTGCTCGAACTCCTCGTACTCCCGCTCGTCGTACACCGCGCCCCAGCGGTCCCCGCTGCGGCTGACGACCTCCTCGGCGGCGTCCTTCACGGACTTCCCGTCGGCCTGCGCGTCGGCGGCGGCGTCCTCGATCTCGTCGCGGTCGACCGGGGCGACGGTGGAGGAGACGGCCCGGGTCTGCGGGCGGGGGGCGGCATCGGGCTCCTGCGGCAGCGAACCGGTCGCCGCGGCGGTGGCGAGCACGCACCCGAAGACCAATGTCAGGGCCGCCCCGCGGCAAAGGCCGCGGGGCCCGAAGCGGTGCGTACAACCCGACATGGCGCCGAGTCTAGGACAAGCCCCCTGGGGCGTACGGGCACTTGCCCGTACGCCCCAGGGGGCACATGTCACACCTTCAGGTACTTGCGGAGCGCGAAGAGAGCCGCAACGGCCGGCATCAGGAGGCCGATCGCGAGCACCAGCGGGAGCTTGGTGAGGACCGCGTCCCAGCCGATGAAGTTGATCAGGTTCAGCTTCTCCTGGAGCGCGAGGCCGCCGTCGATGAGGAAGTACCGGCCGCCGAGCAGCATCGCGCAGGCCAGCACGCCGCCGATCAGACCGGCGACGGCCGCCTCCATGATGAAGGGGGCCTGGATGTAGAAGCCGGAGGCTCCCACCAGGCGCATGATGCCCGTCTCACGTCTCCTGCTGAACGCGGAGACGCGCACGGTGTTGACGATCAGGATCAGCGCGATGACCAGCATGAGGATCATCACGTAGATCGCGACGACGTTCATGCCGTTCATCAGCTCGAAGAGGTTGTCCAGGATGGACCGCTGGTCCTGGACGGACTGCACCCCGTCCCGTCCCGCGAAGGCCGTGGCGACGACCTTGTACTTCTGCGGGTCCTTGAGCTTGACGCGGAACGACTCCTGCATCTGGTCGGGCGTGATGTTGCCCGCCATCGGGGAGTCGCCGAACTGCTCCTGGTAGTGCTTGTACGCCTCGTCGGCCGTCTCGAAGTGAACAGGCTTCTGGACGGCGTCCATCTTCTCCAGATCGGCCTTGATCTGCTCCTTCTGCTCCTTGGTGACAGCGCCCTTGGCACACTTGGGCATGTCCTTGGCGTCGTTCTTGTTGCAGAGGAAGATGGAGACGTTGACCTTGTCGTACCAGTAGTCCTTCATCGTGCTGACCTGCTCGCGCATCAGCAGCGCACCGCCGAACAGGGCGAGCGAGAGGGCGACGGAGACCACGACCGCGAAGGTCATCGTGAGGTTGCGGCGGAGACCGACGCCGATCTCCGACAGGACGAACTGGGCGCGCATGGCGTCCTTTCAGTGCAGTGCTCGATGCTCGAAATGCGCGGGGGCCCGAGGGCCCCCGGTCAGTGCTGGTAGCCGTAGACGCCGCGCGCCTGGTCGCGTACGAGACGGCCCTGTTCGAGCTCGATGACGCGCTTGCGCATCTGGTCGACGATGTTCTGGTCGTGGGTCGCCATGATCACGGTGGTGCCGGTCCGGTTGATCCGGTCCAGCAGCTTCATGATGCCCACGGAGGTCTGCGGGTCGAGGTTGCCGGTCGGCTCGTCCGCGATGAGCAGCATGGGGCGGTTCACGAAGGCGCGGGCGATGGCCACGCGCTGCTGCTCACCGCCGGAGAGCTCTCCGGGCATCCGCTCCTCCTTGCCGCCGAGGCCGACGAGGTCGAGCACCTGGGGCACCGCCTTGCGGATCTCGCCGCGGGGCTTGCCGATGACCTCCTGCGCGAAGGCCACGTTCTGGGCGACCGTCTTGTTCGGCAGCAGACGGAAGTCCTGGAAGACCGTCCCCAGCTGGCGGCGCATCTGCGGCACCTTCCAGTTGGACAGCCGCGCGAGATCCTTGCCGAGCACATGGACCATGCCGGTGCTGGCGCGCTCCTCGCGCAGGATCAGCCGCATGAAGGTCGACTTGCCGGAGCCGGAGGAGCCCACCAGGAAGACGAACTCACCCTTCTCGATGTCCAGCGAGACATCGCGCAGAGCCGGTCGGGTCTGCTTCGGGTAGGTCTTGGAGACGTTGTCGAATCGGATCACGGATGCACCACGGTCGGCCGGGAGTAGGTGAGCGTGACCATACGCGAACCGGGCTCACGCGTGCAGGCGGCGTCCGACAATGGGCGATTTATGGCGAATGACCGCCCGGAACGCATCGGGGCGGACCGGTGCTTGTCCGGCGGGCCGCGCCGAAAACGGCGGGAGCTGGCACAGTGGTGGGGGGAACGGTTGCGTTTCCCTGAGCGTTGTGCGGAGAGAACGCAAGCAAGCGGCTCCGCCGCGCGGGAGGAGGAATGCGCATGACCTATGACCGACTGGTGTGCGCGAACTGCGCGGCGCCCGTGAGCGAGGGTCGCTGCCGCGTCTGCCGTGCCGTGCGGCAGCAGATGCTGGAGGAGCAGGGCCAGGGCCCGCTGGCCGGGATGAGCCCCGTCATGCTGGTCGCCCTGATGGTGGTGCTGCTGACCGCCCTCGCACTGCTGGCGCACCAAGCGGCCTGATCCGGCCCGCCGCCCGGCCCGTCCGGCCCGTCCGGGGCTCGTAAACGTGTGCGTACGCCCGCCTGAGCGGGCCTGACGCCGGAAGGGCCCGGAAGGAGTGAACCACTCCTTCCGGGCCCTTCGTCATGCTGTACAGCGCCTGCACGGGGGTCCTACTGGCTCGTTACGGACCCCCGTACTGGCTCGTACGGTCCTAGGCGACCGTACGACCGCCGCCGACCAGCCGCGGCAGGATGCGGAAGCCGATGCCGCCCGCGATCATCGTCGCGGCACCGATGACCAGGAAGGTGGTCTCGGCCGCACCGGTTTCGGCGAGCTCTTCCTTGCCCTTGCTCTGCTCGACGGGCTGGTTGCCGACGCTGTCGGTGTCGGTGTTGGTGCTGGTGTTGTCCGTGCACTCGGCACCGTCGAGGTCGACGGTGCAGGTGCCGGCGCCGCCGTCGCCACCGGTCGTGGAGCCGGTGGTGCCGGTGGAGCCGGTGGAGCCGTTGGAGCCGTTGGAGCCGTTGGAGCCGTTCTGGCCCTCGGACGTGTCGCCGGTGGTCTCACCGGTAGTGGTCTCACCCGTGGTGGTCTCGCCGGTCGTGGACGTCTCACCGGTGGTCTCACCCGTGGTCGTCTCACCCGTGGTGGTCTCGCCGGTCGTGGACGTCTCACCGGTGGTCTCACCCGTGGTCGTCTCACCCGTGGTGGTCTCGCCGGTCGTGGACGTCTCACCGGTGGTCTCACCCGTGGTCGTCTCACCGGTCGTGGTCTCGCCGGTCGTGGACGTCTCACCGGTGGTCTCACCCGTGGTCGTCTCACCCGTGGTCTCACCCGAGGTCGTCTGCCCCTGGGTGACGCCGCCCGGATCGCCGCCCTCGGTTGCGCCGGGCTCGTCGTCCGGGCCCAGCTGGACCTGCACGTCGGCGATGCCGGAGTCGACGCCGATCTCCAGCGCCTGCGCCGCACCGGCCGCGGTCAGCGAGGCACCCGCGGCGATAACCACGCCAGCGGTTATCCGCGCGACGCGGACACGCGTCTTGTTCGTCATGTGTTGCTACCCCCAGTAGCCGATCTCGTCATTGGAGCAGCCATATGCGGGCCGCGGGCCCTGCGGGGAATCGCTCTCGGCAGGGCCACGTCGTGTCGTGGTCACCCCGCCCGCCCCCCGGTTCACACCCGCCCCGGACATACGCATGCTGCTGTAGCACCCTGGCCAGAGTTGAGGACTACGTCAAGGCCGTTCCGTGCACTAGGCACCGATATGGGGTACTTGACGGCTAATCGGAAGCCCGACTGTGACGTATCGGGCACGGACCTCCGCAACGCAGTTGGGCCCGGACAGTCACCTGTCCGGACCCAACTTCCGTACCGCTGAAACTACTTCTCCCGCTGCTTGCGCCAGCGGATGCCCGCCTCGACGAAGCCGTCGATCTCGCCGTTGAAGACCGCTTCGGGGTTGCCCATCTCGAACTCCGTACGCAGGTCCTTGACCATCTGGTACGGGTGGAGGACGTACGAACGCATCTGGTTGCCCCAGGAGTTGCCGCCGTCGCCCTTGAGCGCGTTCATCTTCGCCTGCTCCTCCTGGCGGCGGCGCTCAAGGAGCTTGGCCTGGAGGACGTTCATCGCGGATGCCTTGTTCTGGATCTGCGAGCGCTCGTTCTGGCAGGAGACGACGATGCCGGTGGGCAGGTGGGTCAGACGGACCGCGGAGTCCGTGGTGTTGACGCCCTGTCCGCCGGGGCCCGAGGAGCGGTACACGTCGATGCGCAGCTCGGACTCGTCGATCTCGATGTGGTCCGTCTGCTCGACGACCGGGAGGACCTCGACGCCCGCGAAGGACGTCTGGCGGCGGCCCTGGTTGTCGAAGGGCGAGATGCGGACCAGGCGGTGGGTGCCCTGCTCGACGGAGAGGGTGCCGTAGGCGTACGGGACCTGGACGGCGAAGGTGGTCGACTTGATGCCCGCCTCTTCGGCGTAGGCGGTCTCGTAGACCTCGGTCTTGTAGTGGT
Source organism: Streptomyces sp. NPDC033165 (assembly GCF_055577965.1). NCBI lineage: Bacteria > Bacillati > Actinomycetota > Actinomycetes > Kitasatosporales > Streptomycetaceae > Streptomyces > Streptomyces sp. NPDC033165. The sequence continues at coordinate 60,740 of NZ_JBVIPK010000017.1, read as the reverse complement.
GCTGCTCGGCCCAGCGGAGGTACATGCGCTGGAGCTTCTCCGCGAAGTCGGCGGCGTCGACGCCACCGGCCTCGGCGCGGATGGTCACCAGGGCCTCGCGCGCGTCGTACTCGCCGGAGAGGAGCGTGCGGACCTCCATCTCGTCCAGCGCCTTCTTCACGGACTCCAGCTCGGCCTCGGCCTCCGCCCGGGCGTCGGCGTCGCCCTCGTCCTCGGCGAGCTCGAAGAGGACTCCGAGGTCGTCGATGCGGCCGCGCAGGGCCTCGGCCTTGCGGACCTCGGCTTGGAGGTGCGAAAGCTTGCTGGTGATCTTCTGGGCCGCCTCCGGGTCGTCCCACAGGGACGGCGCCGCTGCCTGCTCCTCAAGCGCGGCGATCTCCGCCCTCAGCGCATCCAGGTCCAGGACGGCCTCGATCGACCCCATGGTCGAGGAGAGGGACTTCAGCTCTTCGGAAATATCGACGACTGCCACGGGTCCAGCGTAACGGCTGGACGGATGAAGCTTGCCCTTACCCGGGAAGCCGCCCGGGAAGCAGCCCGGGAGCCCACCCGGGCGAGGGCCTTCTCACGGGGCCGCCGGGGCCGAGTTCTCGCTGTCCTGGGGCACCGGGTCCCCGTCACCGCCGCCGGTCGCCAGCCAGCCGCCCACCGCGACGGCCCCGCACAGGGCCAGGGCGGCGATGCCCAGGGTGATGCGGCGCTTACGGAGGGCGGCCGCCTTGTTGCGGGCGGAGCCGGGGCGGGGGCGGCCCGGGGAGCGCGGGGCGCGGGCCGTGCCGAGGGGGCCGCCCGCCAGCTCGTCGGGGGCCGGGACACGCATGCTCGTGTGGGTGTCCCGGTTGGAGTCGGGCGCGGAGCCGGGCACCAGCGGGACCGCCCCGCGGCGGCGCGGCTCCTCTGCGGACGGGGCGTACTGCTGCTCGTCGTAGGCCGGGGGCTGCTGGTCGGCCTCGTCGGCGTCGGGCTCGTCCACCTCCAGGGGCGGGATGCCCGCCAGCAGCGGAAGCAGTTCCCGCAGCCGTACGGCGAGCTCCGAGGCGCGCAGCCGGGAGGCGGGGGCCTTGGCCAGGCACTGCACCAGGAGCTGCCAGAGCTCCTCGGGGATACCGGGGAGCGGGACGACCGTCTCGGTGACGTGGCGGCGCAGGACCGCGCCGGGATGGCCGCCGCCGAAGGGGGTGAACCCGGCCAGCAGCTCGTAGAGCACGGTCGCCAGGGCGTAGATGTCGACGGCGGCGCGCGGCGGGAGGCCCTCGACGATCTCGGGGGCCAGGTAGTCCGGCGTGCCGATGATCTTCGTGGCCTTGGTGCGGCGCGGGGTGTCGATGAGCTTGGCGACGCCGAAGTCGGTGAGCAGGGCGGGGTGCGCGCCCCCGGGGCCGAGGGGGCCCTCCATGTCGAGCAGGATGTTCTCCGGCTTGACGTCCCGGTGGACCACTCCGGCCCGGTGCGCGGCGGCCAGCCCGTCGGCGACGTCCGCGATGATCGCGACGGCGGCCTCGGGGGCGAGGCGGCGCTCGCGGTCCAGGCGGGTGCGCAGGTCGGTGCCGCGTACGAGCGTCATGACCAGGGCGAGGTCGTTGCCGTCCACGACGAGGTCCCGGACGGCGACCACGTGCGGGTGGTCGAGCCCGAGCAGAGCGGTGCGCTCCTGCACGAACCGGCCCACGAGCTCCTGGTCGGACGCGAGGTCCTCGCGGAGCAGCTTGATGGCGACCGGGCCCTCGGGCCCCTCGCCGAGCCACACCGTGCCGGCGCTGCCGCGCCCCAGGATCTGGTGGGCGGTGTACCGGCTGCCGATATTCCGTGCCAAGACTGCTCCCTCAGCGGCTGGCGGTGGACCCCCGGGCGACAAAGTCGTGGACCCCGGTCGACAAAGTTACGCGCCGTTGGGGGTGCCGCGTGCCCTGGACGGCCTCGACCTTCGCTTATCCGGGGCATTTCACCCCGGATAAGTCGACAAAGGGACAGAGGCGGCGCCCGGGGTCAGGTGCCCGAGCCTCCGGTGGATTCGCCGATCTCGGAGATCCAGTCGGTGACCTTCCCGATCCCGTCGCCGATCGCTTCCCAGTAGCCCTTGCCCTGGGCGACCCAGTCCTGGAGCGGGGTCAGCTCCCAGATGAGCCAGCCCGCGACGATCAGGAGCACCACGGTGAACAGGCAGCCCTTGAGGCAGCCGAGGCCGGGGATGCGCATCGGGTTGGCGCTGCGCTGCCTCGGCGGACGCGGCTCCCGCGGCTGGCGCGGGGCGGGCTGCTGGGGCTGCTGCGGCTGCGGGGGCGCGTACTGCTGCCGCTGGGGCACTGGAGGCTGCTGGTAGCGCTGAGGCTGGCGCTGCTGTTGTTGCTGCTGGTGCTGCGGCGGGTACTGCTGGTGCTGCGGGGGCGGCTGGCGGCGCTGCGGAGGCTGCTGCCGCTGGGGCGCCGGAGGCTGCGCCTGGCGCTGGGGGCGGCGGCGCAGCGGGTCCTGGCTCGGGTCCAGGTACTGCACCTGCGTCTGCTCGTTGCGGTCCCGGGCCGCCTGGAGCTGGGACTGCCAGGGGTGCGGGCCGTCCGGCTGCGGCGGGGTGTCGGGGCGCTGCGGCACGGGCGGCAGGACGGCGGTCGGGTCGGCGTGGCCGCCCTGACCCCCGGGGGCGGTCTGCGGGAGCACGCTGGTGGCGGCGGCCGGGTCGTACGAGCCCGCGTTGCTCGGCAGCACCTGCGTGGGGTCAGCGGCCCCGGGCGTCTCCGGGACGGCCGTGGGCGCCGGGTCGGGGGCGAGCAGGGCGCCCACGCCTTCGGCGGCGGCGATCTGGGCGGAGTTCGCGTGGACGCCGATGCCCGCGGCGACCGTACGCAGGCCGCGGGCCAGGTTCTCGGCGCTGGGCCGCCGGTCCGGGTCCTTGCTCAGGCAGCGCTCCATGACCGTCCACAGCGGTGCGGGGACGGTGGAGGGGCGGCGGGGCTCCTCGCTGAGGTGCCGGTGCAGGACTTCGAGGGCGGTGCCCCCGGCGAACGGCGGGCGGCCGGTGACCAGCTCGTACAGCAGGATGCCCGCGCCGTAGATGTCCACGGCGGAGGTCTGCGGGCGGCCCTCGGCGGACTCCGGCGCTACGTAGGCGGGGGTGCCGACGAACTCGTGGGTCCGGGTCAGCCCCGGGGAGTCGGCCAGGCGCGCGATGCCGAAGTCGGTGAGCATCGGGGTCATCCCGCCGTCACGCTCGTCGAGCAGCACGTTGGCGGGCTTGAGGTCGCGGTGGACGACGCCGTCGGCGTGGCTGGCGGCGAGCGCGTCCGCGATCTGCGCGGTGAGCAGGGCGGCGGCGACCGGGGTGAGCGGGCCGTTCTCGCGGAGGTAGCGGTGCAGGTCGGGGCCGTCGATCAGGTCCATCACCAGGGCGAGGAGATCACCCTCGACGACGAGGTCGCGGGTACGCACGATGTTCGGGTGCGTGAGCCTCAGGAGGACCGAGCGCTCCCTCAGGAACCGCATGACGACATCGGCGTCGTTGGCCAGCTCCTCCTTGAGGACCTTGATGGCCACGGTCTCGCCGGGCTGTCCCGCGACGGCCGCCTCGGAGCCCGCGGTCTCCCGCTGGCGGGCTCGCCAGACGGTGCCCGTGGCGCCGCGCCCGAGCGGCTCCTCGAGCAGGTACTTGCTGCCTACCGGCCGCACGTCATGCGCTCCCTGCTGATCGTGGTGCTTGCGGTCCCCCGGGCCCGCCCGGATGTTCCGGCCCACTCTAGTGCCGCCGAACGGGGCACCGGGGGGTTCACGTTTCGGGGTAGGACGGCCAGACCGGGCAGATGGTTGCCGCACAGCGGCTCACAGGTCTGCCGCGCGTTCGCGCGGCGAGCGGATGCCGCCCCCGACTCACCGCCGCCCCCTCCGGGCGGCGGGATCCGGACGCAAGCAGTCACTTTTGCGCCCACAGCCGACCATTCAAGATCATTTAAAGGTGACCGCCGGGCGTGTTGTCAGCGGCAGGTGCAAGGATGCCTCCAGCACGGATCTGCGGGGTCGGAGTCTCGCGGTACGTGACGACCTGTACGGACGACGTGTCCGTGCCGGGTGGGGGGAATCACAGGGCGTTTCCCCTGCCGGGCACCCCCGCGCAGAAGGGACCGCCGACGGCGATGCAGATCCGGCTGACCGTCCTCGCGCCGCGCAGCGGCCACACCCCGGCGCGCACCTGCGACGTGCTCGTCACCGCCCCCGCCGGGACGGCGCTGGCGGCCGTCGCCTCGGGCCTGGCCTCCGCCGTGGCGGGGCCCGAGAGCTCCCAGGGCGGCGGGGCGGTCGTGCTCTTCGCCGGACGGGAGCGGCTGGACGCGCACCGCATCGCGCTGGGCGAACCGCCGCTGGTGGACGGAGCGGTGCTCTCGCTCCAGGTCCCCGGCGAGGACGAGGCGGCGGACGATGCCGTCCCGGCCCAGCTGCACGTGGTCGCCGGGCCGGACGCGGGCGGGGTCCATCTGCTGCACGGCGGGCAGATCCGGATCGGCCGCTCCGCCGAGGCGGACGTCCCGCTCGACGACCCGGACGTGTCCCGGCTGCACTGCGCGGTGACGGTCTCCGAGGACGACCGGGTCTCGGTCGCCGACCTCGGCTCGACGAACGGCACCTCGCTGGACGGCGTCGAGGTGCACGACCGCCCGGTCCGCTTCTCGCCCGGCGCGCTGCTGCGGCTCGGTGAATCGGCCCTCCGGCTCACGGCGGGACACCGTGCGGCGACGCTGCCGACCGCCCCGGACGGCGAGGGACACCTGCGGGTGGCGCGCGTCGAGGCGGCGGGGGCCGGTGCGGGTGAGCCGTTCGCCTCCGGTGCGTCCGGCCGCGCCGCGGCTGAGCCGTTCGCGGCGTACGGTCACGACGGCGGCGGCCCTGGCCACGGCTCCGGGGCCGGGACCGGGACCGGGACCGGGACCGGGACCGGGACCGGGACCGGGACCGGCGTCGGGGCCGGCGTCGGGGCCGGCGTCGGGGCCGCGTACGGCCTGCCGGCCCAGGCCTCCGGGCCTTCCGCCCGCGCCTCGTACGACACCGCCCGGCCGGACCGCGCCGAGGCCGGGCCGGGCGGGGTCCCCGGACAGGGCACCCACGCCCGCGGCGAGCAGTTCGACTCCACCGCGACGCCCCGGCGCAGCGGCATAGGGGCATGGGCGCGGCGGCTCACGGGTGGCGGCAGGAGCGAACAGGCCCCGGGGGCGGGACGGCCCGGCGCGGCCGGGTCCTCCCGTACCCCGGGCGCTCCGGGCACCCCGGACGATCCGTACGGCTCGACGGCGTACGAGACGTACGAGACCTACGAGTCGTCCGATTCGTCCGAGTCGACGGCATACGGGGCTTCGGCCGGTTCGTACGGCCCGTCGGGCGGCTCTCCGGGAACGTCGCCCGGCCCGGACGGCTCGGAGGGCCCTGCGGCCGGGGGCGGCCATCTGGCGTCCCCCGCCTCCCCGCTCTCGCCCTTCTCCGCCCTGCCGTCCGCGCCAGCGGGCACCTGGCCAGATCCGGCGGCCGTGCTGCTGACCGCGCTCGGCCCGGGGCCCCGGCTCTGGGAGCGCCACGCGGCGCACCCGGAGGCGCTGGTGGTGCGGCTCGGGACGACGGACCGGGCCGATGTGCCCGCCGTGCCGGTGACCGTGGGGCTGCGGGAGGCCGGTTCGCTGGGGCTCGCCGGTCCGCGCGCCCGGCTGGCGGGGCTGGCCCGGGCGACGGTGGCACAGCTCGCCGCGCTGCACTCCCCGTTCGACCTGGAGATCGTGCTCATCTCCACGGACCGCTCCCGCACGCTGGAGGAGCGGCGACGCGAGTGGGCCTGGCTGGGGTGGCTGCCGCATCTGCGCCCGACGCACGGCCAGGACTGCCGGCTGCTTCTCGCGTACGACCGTGAGCAGGCGTCCGCCCGTACCGCCGAGCTGGTGCGCCGCCTCGACGAGGGCCCGCTCGGTCCGGGCTGGCCGAATCTGGACCGGGCCGCCGTGGCGGAGGCCGCCCAGGAGCACAAGGGCCCGCACACGGTGGTCGTGCTGGACGGCGACCCCGGTACGGCGGCGCTGCGCGAGACCACGGCCCGGCTGGCCGGAGCGGGTGCGGCGGCCGGGATCCATCTGATCTGCCTGGCCGAGACCCCGGCGGCCTCCCCCACCTCCCCGGTGGCCGCGACGTACGACGCCGCCTGCCGGGCCTCCATCGCCTTCCGCGAGTGCGGGGCGGTGGCGATGCTCAGCGGTGACGTCGCCACGGCGTTGCGCCTGCTGCGTACGGCGGGCGGACAGGCCGCGGGGCACGGCACGGTGGCCGCGGTGGACGCGGTGTCGGCGGCCTGGGCCGAGCGGTTCGGACGGGCCCTGGCGCCGCTGCGCGAGGAGGGATCGGCCGCGCTGGCGGGCCGCCCGACGTCCGCCGCGCTGCCGCCGTCCGCCCGGCTGCTGGACGAGCTGGGCCTGGCCCGCGCCACACCGGCCTCGCTGATGGCCCGCTGGGCGTCCACGGCGGAGGCCCAGCCGGGCGCCTCGGCCCCCAGGGCGGCCGCGGCTTCCCCGTCCGCCCGCGCGGACCTGGACAGCCCCGGCTCCGGCCGCACCCTCAGCACGGGCCCCCGTGTAGGCCCCCAGCGCACCGCGAACACCCCCCACCAGCCCGATTCCGGCCGCACGCCCTACCCGGCAGCGGGCACCCCCGACTCGGGCCGCACCCCGTACCCGGCCCGGGACGCGTACAACCCGGACCGCACCCCGTCCCCGCCCCTGGACACCCACGGCTCCGGCCGCACGCCCTACCCGGCAGCGGGCACCCGCAACCCGGACCGCACCCCGTCCCCGGGCACCGGAACCCCCGACTCGGGCCGCACCCCGTACCCCGGCGCCGAAACCCCCGACCCCGACCGCACCCCCTACCCTCCCCTCGACACCCGCGACCCCGGCGCGGCTCCGGCCGCCGCCCCCGGGCACGCCGTGCACGCCGGGCGGCCGGTGCTCGTGCTCGGGGCCGGGCCCCGGGGGGCCCTGAGCGTCGATCTCGCCGACGAGGGGCCGCATCTGCTGATCGAGGGGCCCCCGGGCAGCGGCCGCACCGAGCTGCTGCGGGCCGTCGCCGCGTCGCTCGCCGCCGCGGCCCGGCCCGACCGGCTCGGGATCCTGCTCGTCGACGGTTCCGGCGGTGAGCAGGGCGAGCGCGGGGAAGGGCTGCTTCCCTGTACGGAGCTGCCGCATGTCTTCACGCACCTGGTGGCGTCCGATCCGGTCCGGATGCGGGAGTTCGCGCAGGCCCTGGGCGGTGAGCTGAAGCGGCGCGCCGAGCTGCTGGGCGACCTGGACTTCGCCGAGTGGCACGCGCGCTACGCCCGGCACGAGCAGCAGACCACCCCCCGCGTCGTGGGCCAGCGGCCGCCGAGCGGCGCCGAGCGGCGAGGCGACCTGGAGTCCCCGGCCAGCGGCACCCTGCGGCTGCGCCCCGCCGCCGCACGGTCCGCGGACCCGGGGCCGTCCCCGCTGCCCCGGCTCGTCGTCCTCGCCGACGACTTCGACGCGCTGGTCGCCCCCGCCCTCGGCAGCCCCGGACGCCCCGCCGCCGGTTCGGTGGTGCGGGCCCTGGAGGCCGTGGCCCGGGACGGCGGGCGGCTCGGGGTTCACCTCGTCGCCACCTCCGCGCGCCCCGACCGCACCGAGGACACCGAACTGGCCCGCGGCGCCCGGCTGCGCATCGTGCTGGACGCCCCCGTGCTGCCGCCGTCCCCGGACGAACCGGCCCCGGGGCGCGGCAGACTGGGGCACCCGGACGGCCGGGTGACGCCGTTCCAGGGGGGCCGGGTCACCGGCCGTATCCCCCGTACGGCGACGCTGCGCCCCACCGTCGTCCCGCTGGAGTGGGAGCGGATGGGCGATCCGCCGACCCGGCGCCCGGTCCGGGAGCTGGGCAACGGGCCCACCGACCTGGCGTTGCTCGCCAGCGCCCTGGAGCGCGCGGCCCGTTCCGTGAACGCCGAGCCGCTGCCCGGGCTTGTCCCGTTTCCGAACTGATCCCCCTGCTGACGTGACGTCACGAGGCGGTCACGATCGTCGTGTTGGGCCCGGCGGCGGTATTGCGGGGCCCGTGCCCCGGGCGTAGGACTGTGCGCACGGACGACGGCGTCCGGGCACGCGGACGTGACCGGGCGCGTACGGAAGAGACGGGGCAGGCATGCGCACAACCTTCTCGATACGCAGGGCCGCGCTCGTGTTCGCGACGGTCGGCGCGCTCGCGCTCACCGGCTGCGGAAGCGGCGACGGCGACGGCAGGAAGAAGTCGGGCGACGGCTCCGGCCAGGGCACGGACAGCGCGCCCACGGTCACACTGCCGAAACTGGACGGCGAGAGCATCTCCGTCGCCGCGGTCTGGACGGGACCGGAGCAGGCCAACTTCACCAAGGTGCTGGACGAGTTCGAGAAGCGTACGGGCGCGAGCGTCACCTTCGTACCGGCGCAGGACCCGATCATCAACTTCCTGGGCACCAAGATCAAGGGCAGGCAGCCGCCGGACGTGGCGATGATCCCGCAGGTCGGGGCCGTACAGCAGGCGGTCGCGAAGAAGTGGGCCAAGCCGGTCGGACCCGAGGCGCAGGCCCAGCTCACCAAGAACTACGCGCAGGTCTGGCAGGACCTCGGCGCGGTGGACGGCACCCAGTACGGCGTGTACTTCAAGGCCGCCAACAAGTCCCTGATCTGGTACAACGCCGCCGCGTTCGACAACGCGGGGGCGAGCGAGCCGAAGACCTGGAAGGACTTCCTGGCCACGGCGGAGACCGTCTCGGCCTCCGGCGTCACCCCGGTGTCGGTCGGCGGCGCGGACGGCTGGACGCTGACCGACTGGTTCGAGAACGTCTACCTCTCCCAGGCGGGCCCGGAGAAGTACGACCAGCTGGCGAAGCACGAGATCCCGTGGACCGACCCGTCGGTGAAGGACGCGCTGTCCACGCTCGCCGAGCTGTTCGGCAGGCCGGAGCTGATCGCGGGCGGTGCCGACGGGGCGCTCCAGACGGAGTTCCCGACGTCGGTGACGCAGACGTTCACCGGCGGCGACCAGCCCAAGGGTGCGATGGTCTTCGAGGGTGACTTCGTCGCCGTCAACATCGCGCAGACCGAGGCGAAGATCGGTACGGACGCCAAGGTCTTCCCGTTCCCGGCGGTCGGCGCGGACTCCCCCGTGGTGACCGGCGGCGACGCGGCGATCGCGCTGAAGGACACCAAGGGCGCGCAGGCGCTGCTGACGTGGCTGGCCTCGGCCGACGCGGCGAAGATCTGGGCCGGGGCGGGCGGGTTCATCTCCCCGAACAAGGCCCTGGACCTGAAGGCGTACCCGAACGAGGTGCAGCGCACCATGGCCGAGGCGCTGGTGAAGGCCGGTGACGACGTCCGGTTCGACATGTCCGACCAGGCCCCGCAGTCGTTCGGCGGGACGCCGGGGGCGGGCGAGTGGAAGATCCTCCAGGACTTCCTGAAGAACCCGAAGGACATCGCGGGGACCCAGAAACAGCTGGAGTCCGCGGCGGCCGAGGCGTACAAGAGCTGACGCGGTGGCGACCACGAACGCGGAGGGCGCCGGTGCGACGCCCTCCGCAGACACGGACCCGCGCCCGTCCCCACCGCCGCCGTCAAAGACCCTCAGGAGTGTGACGGCCACCCGCCGGGCCGTCGCGGCGGTGTTCCTGCTGCCCACGCTGGTGCTGCTCGGCGCGCTGGTGCTGTATCCGATCGGGTACTCGGTCTACCGGTCGTTCTTCGACCAGGCCGGTACGGGCTTCGCCGGGATCGACAACTACACCGCGCTGTTCACCGACGACACGATCCTCACGGCGGTGAAGAACAACGCGATCTGGGTGGTCTTCGCCCCGACGGTCGCCACCGCACTCGGGCTGATCTTCGCGGTGCTGACCGAACGCATCCGCTGGGGCACCGCGTTCAAGCTGATCGTCTTCATGCCGATGGCGATCTCGATGCTGGCGGCGGGCATCATCTTCCGGCTGGTGTACGACCAGGCCCCCGAGCGCGGGGTGGCCAACGCGGTCGCGGTGAGCGTGCACGACACGTTCACCGAGTCCGCGGGCTTTCCGAAGGCGCGCCCGCTGCCCGTCCACCCGCTGGAGGAGGGCGACGGCGGGACCTTCGTGTCCAAGGAGCCGATCCGGGCGGGCCGGCCGCTGCTGGTGCCGCTGGTCGGTGTGGCCCCGGCGAAGATGCCGGGCGACGCGCGGCCGGCCGAGGGCGCCCCGGCGGCGTCCGGCGACGGGATCAGCGGCACGGCCTGGCTGGACTTCACCCGGGGCGGCGGCGGAAAGCCCAACGTCGTCGACCCGGAGGAGCTGGGGCTGAAGGGGCTGAAGGTCGAGGCGGTGAGGGACGGGAAGGTCGTCGCCACGGCCACGGCGCGCGCGGACGGTGTGTTCACCCTGCCCGCCTCGGCGGACGGAGCCCGGCTGCGCCTGCCCGCCGACAACTTCCGCGAGCCGTACAACGGTGTCGACTGGCTCGGCCCGTCCCTCGTGACACCGGGGATCATCGGCAGTTACGTGTGGATGTGGGCCGGGTTCGCGATGGTGCTGATCGCAGCGGGCCTGGCCGGTCTGCCGCGCGAACTCCTGGAGGCGGCCCGGGTGGACGGCGCGAACGAGTGGCAGGTGTTCCGCCGGATCACCGTGCCGATGCTCGCGCCCGTCCTGGCGGTGGTCCTGGTGACGCTGATGATCAACGTGCTGAAGGTCTTCGACCTGGTGTTCATCATCGCGCCGGGCTCCTCCCAGGACGACGCGAACGTCCTGGCGCTCCAGCTGTACCGGTCCTCGTTCGGCACGGACGCGGACCTGGGGATCGGCAGCGCGATCGCGGTGCTTCTGCTGCTGCTGGTGATCCCCGTGATGCTGTTCAACATCCGCCGGATGCGGAAGGAGGGGCGACGATGACGCGTCCGGCCCGCCCCGGGCCGCCTGCCGGCCGGGGGTCCGGGGGTCGCCCCCCGGGAGAACGCAGCAGCATCCGCCGGACGCGGAAGGAGGGGCGGCGATGAGCGGCACACCGACGGTGAGCACCCCCGGGGCGACCAAGGCCAGGCGGTCCCTCGGCGCGCGCATCGCCGCCCTCCTCGGCGGCGGGGTCATGCGGGTCCTGCTGATCCTGGTCGCCCTGTTCTGGCTGATGCCGACGATCGGCCTGCTGCTGTCCTCGCTGCGCGGACCGCAGGACATCGCGGCCACCGGCTGGTGGAAGATCCTCACCGCCCCCTCCGAGCTGACCTTCGAGAACTACCAACGCCTGCTGGACAATTCGACGATCACCGGCTCCCTCCTCAGCACCGTCATGATCACCGTGCCGTCCACCGTCCTGGTGGTGGTGATCGGCTCGCTCGCCGGATACGCCTTCGCCTGGATGGACTTCCCCGGCCGCGACTGGTGGTTCCTGCTGGTGGTCGGGCTGCTGGTGGTGCCGGTGCAGGTCGCGCTGATCCCGGTGTCCGAGCTCTTCGGCGCCATCGGAATCTTCGAGACGACGCTCGGGGTCGTGCTGTTCCACACGGCCTTCGGGCTGCCGTTCGCGATCTTCCTGCTGCGGAACTTCTTCGCGGAGATCCCGCGCGAACTGCTGGAGGCCGCAAGGCTCGACGGGGCGGGCGAGATCCGGCTCTTCACCCGGGTCGTGATGCCGCTGGGCGGTCCGGCGATCGCCTCGCTCGGGATCTTCCAGTTCCTGTGGGTGTGGAACGACATGCTGGTCGCGCTGATCTTCGCGGACTCCGGATCGCCGCCGATCACTGTGGCGCTGCAGCAGCAGGTACGCCAGTTCGGCAACAACATCGATGTGCTCGCGCCCGGCGCGTTCCTGTCGATGGTGATCCCGCTGGCGGTGTTCTTCGCCTTCCAGCGGCAGTTCGTCAACGGCGTCATGGCGGGGGCGGTCAAGTAGGCCGGAAGACCCTCAAGTCCGCACATCCGTACGTCAATCCGAAGCGGCCCGGTTCCCCGGAACCGGGCCGCTTCGCCGTGCGCGTCCCCCGATTGCCGCGTCCGGCGTAACCCTGTCATTCCATCCGACGTTTGGGATCTGCCTGGTCCCCGCGAACGAACGACCCATGGATGTGTAGTGCCCCGGTTCTCCGTCATCGTGCCCGCATTCCGGGTCCAGGCGTATCTGCACGCGTGTCTGGATTCCTTGCTGAGCCAGTCCTTCAAGGACTACGAGATCATCGTGGTCGACGACCGCTCCCCCGACGCCTGCGGTCCGATCGCCGACGAGTACGCCCGCCGGGATCCCCGCGTCACCGCCGTCCACCTGCCCCGCAACACCGGTCTCGGTCCGGCCCGCAACGCCGGGATGGCCCGGGCGCGCGGCGACTACCTGATCTTCCTCGACGGCGACGACACCCTGCTGCCGGACGCGCTCCAGGCCATCGCCGACCGGATCGGGTCGACCGGCGAACCCGACGTGCTGATGTACGACTACGCCCGGACGTACTGGTCGGGCCGCAGCGTGCGCAACATCCTGGCGGCCCATCTCCACGAGAGCGGCCCGGCCTCCTTCCGGCTCACCGACCGCCCCGAGCTGCTGCAACTCCTCATGGTCGTCTGGAACAAGGCGTACCGCCGCGCGTTCGTCGAGGCCGAGGGCTTCACCTTCCCGCCCGGCTACTACGAGGACACTCCCTGGACCTATCCGGTGCTGATGTCGGCCGGGTCGATCGCGGTCCTGGACGCGGTCTGCGTCTCCTACCGGCAGCGGCGGCGCGGCAACATCCTCTCCACCACCAGCGAGAAGCACTTCGACGTCTTCGACCAGTACGACCGGGTCTTCGCGTTCATCGACTCCCGCCCCCCACTGGCTCCCTGGCGGCCGGTGATGTACCGGCGGATGCTCGACCACTACTCGGCCCTGTTCGCCTCGCGGGACCGGCTGCCGCCGCACAGCCGGGCCGCGTTCTTCCGCCGGGCGACCGCGTCCTGCCGCCGCCATCACGCGCCCGGGGCTCCGGCCCCCCGCCGCGCGCTGCTGCGGCACGGGCTGATGCGGCTCGGTGCGCGGCGCACCTACCGGACACTGTCGGGGGCCCAGCGGCTGGGCGGGCGGCTGCGCCGGGGCTCGGCCGCGGTGCGCCGGGCGGTGCGGGGTGCGGCGCACCAGGTGCACTACCGCATCCAGTTGCGGCTGCCGCTGCGCTCCCGGGACGCGGTGTTCGCGGCGCGGGGGAACCGGGGCTTCACGGGCAGCCCGGCGGCGATCGAGGCGAAGGCGCGCGAGCTGGTCCCGGGGCTGCGGACGGCGTGGATCTGCCGCCCCGTCGACGCCCACACCGTGCCCACCGGCACCCGGCACCTCGCGCCGGACACCTTCGCCTACTGGACGGCGCTGGCCCGCTCCACGTACCTCGTGAGCAACGCCTCCTTCGACCGCCGGCTGGTCAAGCGCCGGGGGCAGGTCCTGCTCCAGACCCACGAGGGCACTCCGCTGCGGACCGTGGGCACCGATCTCCTGGACCGCCCCGCCGCCGCCCGGGGCACCGACTTCGAGCAGCTGCTGCGCTCCGTGGACACCTGGGACTTCTCGCTCTCCGCGAACCCGCACGCCACCCTCGTACGGGAGCGGGCCTATCCGTCCGCGTACACGACGCTGGAGTACGGCTCCCCGGGCAATGACGTCTATCACCGCACCGGCCAGGCCGATGTGGCCCGGCTGCGCGAGACGCTGGGAATCCCGGCGGGCAGTACGGCCCTGCTGTACGCCCCGGAGCACCGCGACTACCGGCGGGCGCAACGGCCGGTGCTGGATCTGGAGCGGCTGATCCGGGTCCTGGGCCCGCAGTTCGTCATCCTGGCCCGTACGCCCCACCCGGTCGACCCCGGCGGCGGCCGCCGTACGCCGCATCCCCGGATCATCGACGTCGGCGCCCACCGGTCCGTCGAGACGCTGGCCCTCGCCTCCGACGCCCTGATCACGGACTACGCGTCGCTGATGTTCGACTACGTCAACCTGGACCGCCCGGTGGTCCTGCACCTGGAGGACATCGAGGCGTACGAAGCGGCACGGGGCACGTACTTCGACATCACCGCGTTCCCGCCCGGCATCATCGCCCGCAGTCAGGACGAGCTGTTCGACATCTTCGCCACGGACCACTGGCGCGGCTCCCGCTCGGCGCAGCTGCGGGCCGCCTTCCGGGCCCGGTTCTGCCCGTACGACGACGGGTACGCCGCCGAGCGCGTGGTGCGGCGGGTCTTCCTCGCGGAGACGGACGGGCTGCCGCTGCCGGTGCCGTCCACGGCGCACCGGATGCCCGGTGCGCTGCCCGCGCAGGAGGAGAGGGCCCGGTCCTGGGCCCGGGCCCGGGAGCTCCCGGCGGCTTCAGCGCTCCAGGAACGCTGACCCGGTCCGCGCGCGGCAGCGCTGAGCGCTCAGCGCTCCAGGAACGCGAACAGCTCCTCCCAGCGGCGCAGCGTCTCCGGCTCGGAGAACCGCTGCGCCCCGGACCGCGCGCGGGCGCCCATCGCGTCGCGCAGCCGGGGGTTGCCGGTCAGCCGCAGCAGCCGGTCGGCGAGGGCGGCGACGTCCCCGGCGGGGGCCAGGAGCCCGTCCTCACCGTCCCGGACGATCTCGCGGACGCCGGGCGCGCAGTCGAAGGCGGCACACGGCAGACCGCAGGCCATCGCCTCCAGCAGCGCGAGCGGGAAGCCCTCGCCGCGGGAGGACTGGACGAAGACCGAGGACTGCGCGAGGGCACGCTCCACGTCGTCGGTGCGGCCCATCCACTCCACGGACGCGTCGAGCCCGAGGTCCGTGCACTGCTGCTTCAGGGCGGCCTCGTCCTCCCCCGCCCCGTACACGCGGAGCTTCCAGTCGGGGCGGGCGGGCGCGACCAGGGCCCAGGTGTCCAGGAGCAGGTCGATGCCCTTCTGGTCGCTGAGGCGGCCGATGCTGGCGACGGTCCGCGCGGTGCGCGGGGAGGGAACGACGGGCAGCCGGGAGAGGGCGTTGGGCAGGAAGCCGACGTTGTCCATGCCGTCCCCGGCCCACTGGTCGGCGTCCTCCTCGGTGAGGACGAGCCAGTGGTCGAGGTCCTTGTAGTGCTTCCTGATCCAGCGGTAGCGGTGGCTCGCGCGGGAGTAGCCGTAGGACTCGTGGCTCATCCCGATGACCCGCAGCCCGGTGGTGTCGGCCTCCCCGACCCACTCCATCGCCCAGACCTGGGTGACGATGACGACCGCGCCGGGGCGGGCTGTCGCGAAGAGTTCCGAGAGCCGCCCGACCGCCTGCTTCTTGGCGGCTGCCCTGGCCGCTTCCCTGCGGCGGGTGGGGATGCGGAAGCGGTCGCGGATCCCGTGGGGCGTCCAGGGGGTCGGCGGGTGGGACGGGTAGAGGGCGGTGACGGGGTGGGCGGGCTGTTCGGGCAGCGCCATCTTGAGGTCGGAGGCGTGGATGCCGATGGTGTGGACCCGGTGGCCCTGGTCGGCGAAGAGGCGGGCGGTCTGGTGCATCCAGCCGGTGACGCCGCCGAGTTCGTCGGTGCTGTTGGAGACGATGAAGATGTCGCGGCTCATCGGCCGGCCCCCCGGTCGTGGTCGGTGATGTGGCGGGTTCCCAGGGCGTCCCGGGAGCCCGGATGGCCTGGGGAAACCGGAGAGCCCGGGGAAACCAGGGGGCCGAACACGGCCGCGACGGTCCTGCGGGCCGCGTCACCGTCGTCGTAGATCCCGAACTCCGCTGCGAAGGCGGCGCGTTGGGCGGCGTGGCGCGTCTCGGCCTGCTTCAGCTCCGCGAGGGCGGCGAACAGCTCGTCCTGGGTCTCGGCGACCGGGCCCGGGGCCTTCTCCCGCAGGTCGAAGTAGCTGCCGCGCTCGGCCGCGTACGTGTCGAGGTCGGGGGCGAACAGCACGATCGGCCGGTCGAGCAGTGCGAAGTCGAACATGATCGAGGAGTAGTCGGTGATCAGGACGTCGGTGAGGGCGAGGACCTCACTGACGTCGTGGTGGCGCGAGACGTCGACGACGGTCCCGGGCGGACAGAGCGGCAGCCGCGCCGTCTCCAGGTAGTGGGCCCGGACGAGCAGGGTGTGGGTGTCCCCGAACCGCTCCGCGAACTCCCTTACGTCCAGCAGGAGTCGGGCCCTGCTCCGCTTGCCGGGGCCGCCCCGGAACGTCGGCGCGTACAGCACGGTCTTCTTGTGGTCGTCGAGCCCGAGCGCCCCGGCGAGCGGCGGGCGCGGCAGCCGCCCCTGGGTCTCGGACCGGGTGCGCTCGGCGACCAGGGCGTCGTTGCGCGGGTAGCCGGTGCGCAGGAGCCTGTCCTCGGGCAGCCGGTAGGCGCGGGCGAGGGTGCGCACGTCGTGCTCGGAGCGGACGAGGAAGTGGTCGAAGCGGTGGACGGCCTGCTGGAGCCGCTCGCGCTGCGGGGCGTTCTGGAGCCGTACGCGGGTCTCGTCGAAACCCATCCGCTTGTACGCGGAGCCGTGCCAGGTCTGGAGGTAGGTGGTGTGGGCGGGCTTGCGCAGGGGGAGCGGGAAGCCCTGGTTGTCGACCCAGTACTCGGCGCGGGCCAGCGCCCACAGATAACGCCAGGACCAGCGGCGTACGAGGCGGGCGTCGTCCGGGAAGCCGTCCGGGGAGGAGTCGTAGGCCCAGGTGGCGTGCAGCTTCAGGCCCTGGCGGCGGATCTCCTCGTACAGGGCGCGCGGGCTGTCGCCGTAGCAGGTGCCCATGTGGCTCTCGAAGACGACGGAGCCCCGGCGGACGGGAAGCCGGGTGAGCCAGGTGTTGTGGAGGGAGGTCTTGAACCCCCGGGAGCGGTAGCGGCCCAGGCGCCGGCTCAGGGCGCGGATCAGGAGCTTCGCCTTGCGGGCGGGCCGGAAGTGCGTGGCGTAGCGGATCAGCCGGTGGGTGGTGCGGGCCGGGCGGCGGCGTGCGGTGAGGCGGAGCGCGAGGTGGTCCTTGACGGTGATGTAGGGCTCCCAGGTGTCCCCGGCGAGGGGCCCGAGGCGGGGCCGGGCGGCGAACCTGAGCGCGCCCGGCACCTGGTCCTGCGGGGCGAACGGATCGCTGACGGACCGGGGGCCGTCGGGGCCGTCGGCCTGTACGGTCAGCCGCGCGTCCCACGCCGTGTCGCGTACGCCGACGGGGCGCAGGAGGCGTGCGATGTCGGCGCGCGCCCGCCAAGTGATCCCGGTCCCGTCGTGCCGCACCTCCTCGACCGGGAACGCGACGGCGCGCGCCCCGCCCCGGGCCCGGAACTCCAGGGTGGCGGTGAGCGGCGCGCCGGGGGCCGGTCCGCTGTGGCCGGGCAGCACGAGGCGTCCTTCGAGCAGCAGGCGGCCGCCGTCAGAGGCACATCGGGTGAGCCGGTTCATCAGCCGCTGCTCACCGAACTCGCGGTGCTGGTGGCCGAGTTCAGTGACATCGACCGGGCACCGCTCGTCCCACCGCACCCGCCCGCCCGGCCCCGTGACGAGCGGCGCGCACACGGTGGCGGGCCTGCTCAGCGCGTACGCCGCCGCGAGGACCCCCTCCTCGTCGCCCCGGGCCAGCAGCCGCACCGCGACCCGCTCAAGCGGGGGCAGGCTCGGCCGGTCCGGCGGGAAGGGGCCGGTCAGGACGCGGGCTGCGGCTGCGGCGGCCCGCTCGCGCCGGGCGGCGGGCAGCCGGGGGAAGGACTGGACTAGCGGCACCAGATGGTCGCGGGCGAAGGCCTCCTCCCGCGCCTCGCGCAGCTCGGGCAGTCCGCGCGCGACGAGGGTGTTGGCGACCCTGCGGTGGGCCTCGACCAGGGCGGTGAGGTCGCGGGCCCGGTCCGGGACGGCCCGCCCGGTGACGATCAGGCGGCGCACCAGGGCGATCCGGCCGACCGCGGCGGCGGCGAGCGGGCCGAACAGGATCTCGCCGTGGGCCAGGTCCTCCTCGTATCGCAGCCCGTGCAGCCGGACGGCCTCGCGGCGCAGGCAGAACCCGGTCACCAGGGCGTCCCTGACGACGAGTTCGGGGGCCTCGGTGAAGCGGGCGAGGGTGCGGGAGCGGGCGTACAGCCCGCTCTGCCAGGACGGCTCCCGTTCCCTGCCGTCCTCGTCGGCGGCCCGGCTCCAGCGGCCCGCGACCAGGTCGGCCCGGCTGCGTTCGCCCGCCTGCCAGAGGTTGCGGCAGGCGTGCCGCTGGAGGCGTTCGCCGGGGGCGAGCACCAGCACGTACCGGCCCGTCACCGCGTCCAGGCCCGCGTTGCGCAGGGCTCCGGTGGTACGGACGGCCGGGTCGGCGTGGACGAGGCGGACGCGGTCGGGGGCCCGGTCGGCCAGGGCGAGGGCGGCCGTGCGGGTGGCCGCGTCGGCGGTCGAGGCGAGGACGACGACGGCCTCGGAGGCCCGCAGCGACTGGCCGAGCACGGAGTCCACGGAGGCGCGCAGGGCGTCGGCCCCTCCCCGGCCGCCGCTGTCGCCGCCGTCCCCGCCGCCGGTGATCACACAGCTGAAGTCGCTCATGACTGCTCCCCCTTGAGCATCCGGTCGACGACGCGCGCGGCCGCGCTCCCGTCGTCGAGGTCGCAGAACGCCTCCCGGAACCGTTCGTACGCCTCCCGGTGCCCGGCGGTGGCGGCCTCCGGCTCGCGCAGGGCGGCCACGATCCCGGCGGAGTCAGGGATCAGGGGGCCGGGGGCGCGGTGCTCGAAGTCGAAGCAGAAGCCGCGCAGGGTGTCGCGATAGTGCGCCAGGTCGTAGGTGTGGAAGAGCATCGGGCGGCCGGTCTGCGCGAAGTCGAACAGGATCGAGGAGTAGTCGGTGACCAGGACGTCGCTGATCAGGAGCAGTTCGGCGACGTCCGAGTGGCGCGAGACATCGCGGACGAAGCCGGTGTCCGGGACGCTGCCGCCGACGAGGTAGTGGCGGCGCACCAGCAGGACGTGATCGTCCCCGAGGGCCTGGCGGGCCTCCTCCAGGTCGAGCCGGAGGTCGAGCCCGTAGCGGCCGCCCTGCTTGGGCCGGTCCTCGCGCCAGGTGGGGGCGTAGAGGATCACCCGCCGCCCCTCGGGGATCGCGAGGCGTTCCCGTACGGCGGCGGCGATCTTGGCCCGGTCGGGGGCGTGCAGGAGGTCGTTGCGCGGGTAGCCGCACTCCAGGACCTCGCCGGTGTGGCCGAAGGCGCGGCGCAGGACGGGGGTGGAGAAGCTGTTCGGCGAGACGAGCACGCTCCACTGGGCGGCCCGGTGTTCCATGGAGGCCATGTAGGCGGTGTCGGCGTAGGGGGTGCCCGCGAGGTCGCGGCCGATGCGCTTGAGCGGGGTGCCGTGCCAGGTCTGGACGACGCACTGGCCCTCGGCCCGCTCGAACCACTCGGGGAGGTGGGTGTTGGTGACGATCCACCGGCTGCGGGCCAGCGCCTCGTGCCACTCCGCGCTGTGCAGCCCGACGGGGCGGACCCCGTCGGGAACGGCCGTCTGCTGGTCGCGTACGGCCCACAGATGCTCGATGCCCGTTCTCCGGTCGGCCAGTTCGCGGTGGATGGCGCGGGGCGAGTCGGAGTACTGCCGTCCGTCGAAGCTGGAGTAGAGGACGGCCGGGCGCAGTCGGTCGGCTGCGGTGACGCGCAGTGCGGCGTACCGCTCGCGCTGCACGCGCTGCCCGTAGGCCCCTCTCTCCTCGGCCGCCAGCGCGCTGCCGGACTCCAGGACGAGCCGGTCGTGATAGCGCCGCTGGAGAGTGAAGTCCCGGCTGTGGGCGTGCTGTTGCCGGGGCAGAGTGTGGTGCAGGGAGGTCCTCAGCCGCAGCGGCCGGTAGGCTTCCGCATCCCGCTCCCCCGGCTTCCGCAGGAACGGATACCACCGCCCCTCGGCCAGCGGCAGCGGTCCGCCGGGTCCTTCGACGGCGGCGGGTGCGAACACGGCCCGGAAGCGGTCGCCCTCCCCCCGCTCCAGCGCGATGACGACCTCCTCGTGGTGGCCGCTGTGGCGCAGGACCAGTTCGCGGGGGCCGCCCGTGGGCTCGGGAAACGTGCCGGTGAGGGTCAGCGACGCCTCGTCCCACTCCACGCCGGTGACGACGGGCTGCACGGCCCGGTCGGTGAGCACCAGGTCGCCGGAGGGGTTGGGGGCCGCGTACAGCTCACGGCCGCCGGGCAGCGGGTAGCACCCGTCCTCGCCGTCGGTCCGGGCGGCAACGGTCAACGGCTTTTCCTCGCCGACGAGTTGGACGCCCCAGATGTCCTCCTCGCCACGGAAGACGCTGAGCGGGATGTCCGCCGCCCGGGAGCCGAGCGAGCCGCGCAGGGCGAACTCCCGGGTCTCCTTGGTGCGCCACTCGGTGAGCCGCAGGGCTACGGGCCCGGCGTCGCCGAGGACCTTCACCTCCAGCCGTACGGCGTCCTCGACCGCCGACTGCCCGGTCAGGACGGCGGCGACGCGTTCGGTGCGCAGCTCCAGCTTGTTGCCGGACAGGACGGGGACGATACGGGTCCGCTCGTCGGTGTACGTCACGGCGGGCGGCGCGGGGGTGCCGACGAGCCGCATGGGGCCCCGGCGCGGACGGCCCGCGCCGATGACGACGACCTCCGGCTTCCACGTCGTACGCCCACCGCCGCCCGTGCCCTTGGCGGCGAGCCTGCGCGGGTCGACGACGGCCTCGAACCCGGCGCGGTCGTAGCGGTGGAGGGAGCGGCCGGAGCGGGCCGTGGCCTCGTCGCCCGGGACCGGGCGCGTCCGCAGCGGGATCATCCGCTTCCCGGACCGCAGCCACCCGAGCCGCACCGGGCCGCCGGGGGCGTTGCGCACGTAGGCGTATCCGGTCAGACGGAGCAGCCCGTCCCGCCACACGGCCTCGGTGAGGTGGGCGTGGACGGGGAGGTCGGCGGGGGCCAGCGCGGTCGTGGCGGGCGGCAACGGGGCCTGGACGGCCGGGTGGTGGGCGCGGGGGCGGAGCAGCCCGCGTACATGGAAGGTGTCCCGGTCCTTCTTCTCGTCGGCGAGGAGGGCGAGGAGTTCGGCGAGGCGGCGTTCGCGGATGAGCTGCCATTTGACCCTGAGATGCAGGGGCAGTCCGGTGAGGACGCCGGGCTCGACGGTGGCGGCGAAGGCGCCCGCGTGGTCGAGGAAGGCCTCGTGGAACTCCGCGTCGCCCTCCGGCAGGGCCTCGATGAACAGCCACAGGTCCCCGGAGAGCGCGTGGGCGTCGTAGCGCCGCTTGGCCTCGGCGGCCCCTGCCGCGCCCGGCCGTTCGGCGAGGAATCGGCTGACGGTGGTGACGGCGGTGACCCGGTCCCGGATGCCCTTGGGGACGGCCCGCCGGGTGGTGATCGAGCCGTCCCGGTCCCGCCAGTGGTAGACGGGCTCCTCGACGACGTCGACCGAGCGGGCCAGGAAGTGGGCGGGCAGGACGACGGCGATGTCCTCGTACAGCACCCCGGTCGGGAAGGCGAAGGCGTGTTCGTCCCAGAAGGACCGGCGGAAGACCTTGTTGCAGGCGATGCGGTCGCCCAGCAGCACCCAGTCCCGGGTGACATGGGTGGCCGAGCGGGCCTTCTCCATCGGCCTGCGGTACATCGGGGACTGCTCCAGCTCCCCGTCGGCCCGCAGCCTGAGCACGTTGCCGGTGGCGAAGTCGGATCCGGAGCAGTCGAGTTCGGCCAGCATCCGGGTGTAGGCGCCGGGCGGGACGAGGTCGTCGCTGTCGACGAACGTCAGGAACTCCGCCTCGGGATCGGCCTCGCGGACCCCGGCGTTGCGGGCCGCGCCGAGCCCGGCGTTCTCCTGCCGGACCAGCCGGAACCGGGGGTCCCGGTCCACGAACTCCTGGGCGAGGACAGGCCCGTTGTCGGTGGAGCCGTCGTCGACGAGGACGACCTCCAGGTCCTCCATGCTCTGTTCGGCGAGCGAGGACAGGCAGGCACCGAGGTAGTCCTCGACGTTGTAGAGGGGGACGACGACGGTGAGACGGGGTGCCATCGCAGCGCACGATCCTTTCGGGCGGACGGCATCAGGGGGTGCCGGTCGAGGGGCGTTGAGGGGCCATGGGGTACAACCCGCACCGGGGGGACCGGTCACCCGAGGGGGTCCATTCGGGTGACCGCGAGGGCGGGGTCACGCGTACGGGGGCGCGCCGGTGACGTGTTCGAGCCCCGTGCCGGGAGGGGCACGGGGCTCGGTGCTGCCGTGGGGTCCGGCCTCAGGGTTTGACGGCGATCCGGCCCTCGTCCATGCGCAGCAGCAACAGCCGCTCGCCGGTCTTGTCGAGGAACTCGTCGACTGCCTGGCGCGATCCCTGCCAGTAGCCGTAGTCGTCGATCAGGAGGACGCCGCCGCTGACCAACCGGGAGTACAGGTGCTCCAGTTCGTGCTTGGTGGAGGCGTACCAGTCGGTGTCCAGGCGCAGAATCGCGATCTGTTCGGGGGCCTGCTCGGGGACGGTGTCCTCGACCCGCCCCTGCACGTAGTGGATGCGCTCCTCGGGGTAGGGCACATGACCGAAGCCCTCCTTGACGTCGTCCAGGGACGCGACGGCCCAGATCGGCCGGTCCTTGCCCTGGGCGTCCAGCAGCTCCTGGGCCGGGCGGCCGTCGCGGCGCAGGTCCTCGGCGGTGGGCGGGGTCATGCCCTCGTACGTGTCGAAGAGGTACAGCTCGCGCTCGGTCTCGCCGACGGACAGCAGGGTCCGGGCGCAGGCCTGCATGGAACCGCCGCGCCAGACCCCGCACTCGACGACGGCGCCGGGGATGTTGTGGCGGGCGATGTGCCGGGTGGCGAGGATGAAGGCGTTGAGCCGCTCCGGCGAGGTCATCGAGTAGGGCTTGACCGCCCGGATGATGTCCTTGGCCTCGTCGTCGTAGTCCTCCGGGAACGCGAGGTCCGGCTTCTTCGCCTTGGGCTTCGGGGCCGGGGCCGGGAGGGGGTCGGCCGGGACCGGGGCCGGGTCGTCCGGGGCCGTACGGGCGGCGGGCACCGTGACTCGCCTGAGCTGATATCCGGTGAGCTGCTGAAGGACGCCGTTGACGGCGTTGCGCCAAGCCATGCCCCGGGACAGTACGCGCGGTTTGCGCGACATGTCATTTTTCGTCAACCTGCCATTGATCCCTGTTCCGGCGCCTGTTCGGCTGCGGGGGCCTGTTCGGGGACGGGCGCGGCCTCCTGGGTTCCGGCGGTTACGGGGGCGGCCTCGGTCCTGCCGCAACGCTCGCGGCCGTCCAAAGGGCGGGGCAGCGGGACGGCGTCCACGCCGCCGACCCGGTTCGCCCACCAGACCGCCAGCTCCCGCACGGCGAACATCGTCAGCCGGGGATAGCGCTGCGGCTTGCGGAAGACGCCGACGGAGTCGCCCCAGTAGGCGGCCTTCCTGTCGATGGCCCGGTAGTCGTGCCAGATGCCCTTGTTCGGCGGGAAGTCGGTGTAGGCCTCGCGCAGTTCGAGCCGGGAGTGAGCGGCGAGCGCGCGGAACCCGTCGGGGTAGTAGCGCCAGCAGTCCTGCGCGTCGTGGACGTGGCCGCGCGAGGGGGCGGTGATGAACGCGTGACCGCCCGGCTTCAGAACCCGGGCGATCTCCAGCATCGACGCCCAGAAGAACGGGATGTGCTCGAACGCCTGCCCGGAGAGCACGACGTCGGCACTGTTGGACGGGGCGGGGATGCGGTACGGCTTCTTCATCACGGCGTCCACGTTGGGCCCGTCCTGCACATCGACCCCGAAGTAGTCGATGGAGTGCCCGGCCAGCAGAGCCCGGTGGGTGCGGGTCTGCTTGCCGGAGATGCGGGAGCCGAGGTCGACGACCCGGTAGGTGCCGGACGCGGCCCCTTCGGCAGCCCCTCCGGCAGGCCCTTCGACAGGCAGGTACTCCTTGATGCAGAGTTCCATCTGCTCGTAGGCGGACCGGTGCATGGACGTCTCCCAACATGGCGGGGTGAGCGAACTGTTGGGCACAACGACCACGCGAGGCAGAGGAACCGGCGCGGGGAGCAGGCCTTGAGCCGTTCGGGTGGCGGGCCCCTCGTCACCCGAGCGGCGCGAAGAACCGCCGTACCACGCGTTCGGCCGCGCGCCCGTCGTCGTACGGGCAGAACCGCTCCCGGAACGCGGTGCGCAGCGCGGCCGACGCGGGCGAGCGCCACTCCCCCGTCCGGAACACCTCGGCCAGCCGGCCGTAGGTGGTGGTGACGGTGCCGGGGGTGTCGCCGGGCCGGCCGGAGAGCAGGTCGAAGTACGTACCGCGCGTGGTCCGGTAGGCGTCCCAGTCGGGGGCGTGGACGACGATCGGGCGGTCCAGGCAGGCGTAGTCGAACGTCAGGGACGAGTAGTCGGTGATCAACGCGTCTGCGGCCAGGCAGAGTTCCTCGACGCGGGGGTGGGAGGTGACGTCGACGGCCCGGCCCCCTTCCGGCCCGCCGATCCCGGCCGTCCGTCCGTAGAAGTAGTGGGCGCGGACCAACAGCACGTATTCCGGCCCCAGTTCGCGTGCCAGCCGTTCAGGGTCGAGGTCGGGTACGAAGCCGTCGCGGTAGTCGCGGTGGGTCGGGGCGTAGAGCAGCGCGGTCTGCCCCTCCTCGATGCCGAGTCCGGCGCGGATCTGCGCGATGTCCTCGGCGGTGGCGGTGAAGTAGACGTCGTTACGGGGGTAGCCGAGGTCGAGGTGTTCGTAGGAGGCGTCGCCCGGGGCCGGGTAGACCCGGTCCCAGACCTCGGTGCTGTGCGGGTTGGCGGAGAGGCTGAAGTCCCACTGGGCGACATGGGCGAGGATCTTGCCGAAGTCGGCCTTCCGGGCGAGGGCGGGGTAGGCGCGCTGGTCCAGACCCATGGTCTTCAGCGGGGTCCCGTGGTGGGTCTGGAGGTAGCGCTGACCGGGGCGCTTGGTGAAGCCGCCGGGGAAGCTGGAGTTGTTGACCAGGTAGGTGGCGGTGGCCATCGCCCGCCAGTAGGGGCGCGAGCCCTCGATGACGTACGGCACACCCGGCGGCATCCGGTCGCGGTGCCGGGAGGAGACCACCCACAACCCCTCGATGTGCGGGGCGAGTTCGCGGGCCCGGGCGTGGATCGCGGCGGGGTTGCAGGCGACGCCCCGGTTCCAGTACGCCCCGTAGACGGCGAGGTTCGGGTCGAGCGGGCGGTGAAGGTCGGTGCGGTAGGCGGCCCGCATCGCCTGGCGACGGACGAACCGCTTCGCGGACGCGGCGGACAGGGCAGGCGCACGACGGGGCATGGGAGCCGAGGGTAGCCGCGCCCCGGCGCGCCCGGCCGCCCGCGTTCACCCGTTCGGGGCAGCGCCGGTGACCCCGGGGCCCACCCTCGGTTGACCAGGACATGAAGCCACCACTCCTCAGCGTCGTCGTCCCCGTCCACAACGTCGAGGACTACTTGGAGGACTGCCTGCGCTCGGTGGCGGAACAGAGCCTCGAAGCGATCGAGGTGGTCATGGTCGACGACGGTTCGACGGACGGCAGCGCACGGATCGCGGCGGAGTTCGCCGCCCGGGACGACCGCTTCCGGCTGGTCCGGCAGGAGAACGCGGGCCTGAGCGCGGCCCGCAACACCGGCGTCCGGCACACCGCCCCCACCGTGCCCTACCTGGCGTTCGCGGACAGCGACGACATCGTCGTGCACGACGCGTACGAGCGGATGACGGCCTCGCTGGAGTCGACCGGCTCCGATCTGGTGACCGGCAATGTGTGGCGGCTGACCGGGCAGGGGCGGCAGCAGGCCTGGCAGTACCGCTGGCTGACCGCCCCCCGCCCCCGTACCCACATCACCCGGGACCCGCGCCTGCTGGCCGACCGGGTGGCGTGGAACAAGGTGTTCCGGCGGTCCTTCTGGGACGCGCACGCCTTCGCCTTCCCCGACGGCAAGCTGTACGAGGACACCCCCGTGATGATCCCCGCGCACTATCTCGCCGGTTCCGTGGACGTCCTGCACGAGCACGTCTACTACTGGCGGGTGCGGGAGGGCTCGATCACCCGGCGGCGTACGGACGTCACCGGCGTACGGGACCGGATCGCGGCGTGCGAGCAGGTCAGCGCGTTCCTGGGCGGCCGGGACGCGGCGCAGCGGCAGGCGTACGACGCGTCCTGTCTGCGCGACGACTTCGGGTACTTCCTGGACGGCCTGCCGATGGGCGGCCACGCGTACCGGGCGGCGTTCCTGGAGGGGGCCGGGGCGTTCCTGGACCGGGCGGGGAACGGGGTGCTGGAGGGGCTGCCGGTGGAGCTGCGCATCAAGTGGTCCCTGGTGCGCGAGCGGCGGCTGGACGATCTGCTGGCGGTGCTCGCCTTCGAACGGTCCAACGGGGCAGGCGTGTTCGCCGTGAAGGGCCTGCCGGGACGACGGAGGGCGGTGTACCCCGGCGTGCGCGGCGCGAGCGCCCGGCTCGCGCGTACGGACATCCCGGCGGTGGCCCGGCTGCTGGAGGCGCGCTGGGGCGCGGACGGGAAGCTGCGACTGCGCGGGTACGCGTATCTGCGCAACCTCCCGGCCGGGCCGGCGCGGCAGCGGGTCACGGTGGGGATGGTCCGGGCGGCGGGCGGGGGCCGTCAGGTGCGCGCGGTGCCGACACGGTCCGTTCGTGAGCCCGAGGCGACGGTGAACTCCGGTCAGGAGCTGCACAGTTACGACCACGCGGGCTTCGAGATGGTCCTCGACCCGGACCGGCTGCCCGCGACGGCGGAGGGCGGCTGGCTGGTCGGCCTGGTGCTCGCGGGGGGCGGGACGGTCCGCCGGGTGGCGGTGCGCGCCCCGGACGCGGGCGCGGACCAACCGCTCGTGCACGACCTGGGTGACGGGCGGCGGGCGGTGCTCGACTACCGGGGCGGCCGGCTGCGGCTGACGGTGTCGCGGCTGCGGGCGCTGGCGGAGGCACACGGCGCGGTGGAGGCGCACGGTTCGGCGGAGGGGGCGGGCACGCTGGAGCTCGTCGTCCGGGTCTTCGGCGGGGCGGCCTCCCCCACGGCGCTGCTGCTGGCGCGCGAGGGGGCCAAGGAGCGTTCGTTCCCGGTGGAGTGCGGGGCCAAGGAGCGTTCCTTGCCCGTGGGGTGCGGGGCGGAACGGGTGGCTGCGGCGGCTGGGGCCGACGGGAGGTTCACGGTCCGCGTTCCGCTCGCCGGACTCGCCGCCGTACCGCCCGCCCCGCACCGCGCCCCCCGCGAGGTCGAGGCGGAGACCGGGGCGCGCTGGCGGGCCCGGCTGCTGCTCGCCGACGGCACCCGCGTGCCGCTGCCCGCCGCTCCGGACCTGCCGCCGCCCGCGTGCGCGGACGCGGCGGGGAACCTGGTGCTGGATACGGCGGGGGTACCGGTCGCGGACCGGGTGGAGGTGGTGGGTGATGCGCGGGGAGCGGTGGTGGGTGGCGCGCGGGAAGCGATGCCTGACGTGTCAGGGGCGGTACCGGACGCGCGCGGAGCGATGCCCGGCACGTCAGGGGCGGTGCGCGTCTCGGGGACGTACGGCGGTGTCCACGGCACCGGCCCCGCCCGTCTCCTCCTCTGCCACGAGACGCTGCACGAGACGGTCCCGGTCGCGGAAGCGGCCGTGGACCGCGCGACGGGCCGGTTCTTCGCGCTGATCGTCCCGCCGCTCCCCGAGGGCCGCTGGGGCCTCCGGCTGGACGGTCATCCCGTGCGCGTCCTCACCTCGCTCGCCGCGCGCCTCCCGCTCGGTGACGGGGCCCTCGCCCTGGAGCGGCGGCACGGCGACCGGCTGACCGTCGTCGCGGGCCCCGCGCTCCAGGGCGCCGAGCGGGGCGCGTACGGCAGGCGGCTCCTGCGCGCCGCGCGCTACCGCGACCGGCGCACCGCGCCCCTCCGCGACACGGTCCTCTACGCGGGCGGCGACTCCCCGCGCGCCGTCCACGCCGAGCTGGTGCGCCGGGGCACGGACGCCGAGCACCTGTGGGTCACCGGGACCGCGCCCGGCCGCATCACGCACGTCCCGCCGGGCGCGACCGCCGTCCCCGTGCACAGCCCCGCCTGGTACGAGGCGCTGGCGCGCTCACGCCGGATCGTCACGGACGAACAGCTGCCCGTGTGGTTCGAGCGGCGCACGGGGCAGACCGTCGTCCAGACCTGGCACGGCACCCCGCTCGGCCGCTTCGGCACCGGCCTGGCGGACACCCTGTACGCCGACCACCAGTATCTCGCCACCCTGGCCCACCGTTCGGCCCAGTGGTCGGTGCTGGTCTCCCCGAGCCGCTTCGCCACCCCGTGGCTGCGCCGGTCGCTCGCGTACGGGGGCGAGGTGCTGGAGGCCGGTTCGCCCGCCAACGACGTGCTGTTCCCGCCGGACCGGGACAAGGCCGCCGAGGAGGTACGGCGGGGGCTCGGCATCCCGGCCGAGCACCGCGTCGTGCTGTACGCCCCGACCTACCGCGACCAGCTGGCCCACCCCCCGTCCGCGTCGCCCGACCGCACGGCCCCCGGCCCCTACCGCTGGGACCCGGCGCTCGACCCGCACGCCCTGGCGCGGGCGCTCGGCCCCGGGCACACCGTGCTGGTCCGCCGGCACCCCCGGGTCACCGGTGCCGCGCAGGACGGGCCCGGCGTGCTCGACGTCTCCGGGCACCCGGGGGCCGCCGGGCTGCTCCTCGTCGCCGATGTCCTGGTCACGGACTACGCGGGGCTGATGTTCGACTTCGCCCTGACGGGCCGCCCGATGCTCTTCCACGCGTACGACCTGGAGCACTACCGGGACACGGTGCGCGGATTCTGCCTGGACTTCGAGACCCGGGCTCCCGGGCCGCTGCTGGTCACGACGGACGAGGTGGCGCAGGCGCTGCGCGACACCGGGTCGCTGGCGGCCCGGCACGCCGACGCGTACGAGAGCTTCCGCCGCGACTACTGCGACCTGGACGACGGGGGCGCGGCGGCCAGGGTGGCGGACCGGCTGCTGGCGGACTGAGGGCTGTCCCGTCGTCCCTGGTGGATCACGGACTGTCCCGCCGCACCCGGTGGATCAGCGCACGGCGTCGGATCCGGTGCATCGCACGGCCGGAGGGACGTGCGCGTACGGGATGTGTGCGGGCATTCCGGCAACGCGGCGAGGTGCCGTAGCTGTCGTCGCTGTCGTCGCGCGCCCGCCGGGAATTGCGGGGCAGCCCTTGGACACTTCTCGTCAGACACTTTCCCTCGGGAACCGGCACCCGGAATCCCTCGGACGAGTGGCGGCGGGGAGAGCGGGCCCGCCGCACGGAACCCATCAGATGTGTCCCTCTCCCCCACGGCCTCCGCCCCGTCCGGCCTCCCGCCCTCCGCCGCACCCGACGGCGACACCGCGGCCCGGCCTCCCGTGTGGCTTTCGCCGTATCTGCTGCTGGGCGGTCTGCTCTGGGCCGTGCTGTCGGCCGCCGCCTGGCAGGCGCCGCTGTGCTGCGAGGCGGGGCTCCAGGCGGCGGTCGTCGAACGCCTGCGGGTGAACCTGCTGCACCCGGCGTTCCCGATGACGGACCTGCCCGCGGTGGCGAGCTCGCACTACTCCCCGTACGCGCTCGTCCAGGGGCTGGCCGCCCGCGCCGCCGGATTCTCCGGGGCGTCCGTCGTGGCGCTGGTCGCCTCGGTCAACCTGCTGCTCCTGCTCACCGGGATCGGGCGGCTCACCCGGCTGCTGACACCGAACCGCTGGGTGCCGGTCCTCCTGCTGGTGCCGGTTGCCCTGATCCACTGGGCGGACCCGGCCCGGTGGAGCGCGCCGAGCACGTTCGCGGTCGCGGTCACCCTGCACCTGTGGGCGTGGACCGGTCGCACGGCGGCCCGCGTTCCCCGCCCGGGCGCTCCGAAACCGGGCCGGGTGCCCCGGTGGGGCGAGGCGGCGGGCATCGGCGTACTGCTCGGGCTCGTCCTGCTGGTCCACCCCCCGACGGCGATCGGCGCGGCACTGGGGTGCGTCGCCCTGATCGCGGTCCGGACGCGGACCCGGGTCCGGCCGACCCTGCGGCGGTGGGCGTGCGCGGCGGTGTGCGCGGTGGCCGTGGCGGCGCTGTGGCCGTACTACAACGGGCTCACCGCCCCGCCCACCCCGCCCGGCGGCCGGACCACGTCCCCGCCGGCGGCCGAGGGGGTGCGGGCGGCCGGGGAGCCGTACTCCTGGGCGACCGCGTACGTCCCGGCGGGCGAGGTGGTCCTGACGGACAGCCGCCCCGCGATGTACGCGCTGGCCGGGCACGGGGCGTACGTACTGGCCGACGCGCTGCCGGACGCGGGACTCGCGGCCACGGAGCGGCGCGAACGGAGCCGGGCGGTCGCCGCTTACCTGGACGCGTCGACCCCGCAGGCCCGGCGGGACCGGATCACCGCCCGGTACGGCGTGCGGTGGCTGCTGCTGACCCGCTTCCAGCGGCTGCCGGAGAACGCGACGGTGCTGGCGTTCAGTACGCGCACGGGCGAGGTACTGGCGCGGGTGCCGGGGCGCTGAGGCGGTGCCCTCGGCCGCCTCAGCGGTCGCCGAGAACTCCCCGGTCTCCGCTCGGGCCTGCTTCAGCGCTCAGGCCTGCTTCAGCGCGGCGACCGCCGAGGCGGCCAGGTCGTCCAGGTAGCCCGTGGGGAGCTCGCCGCGGACGACGACGAGCCGCCAGTAGAGCGGCCCGACGATGAGGTCGAGCGCCCGGTCCGGATCGCTGCCCTCGGGCAGTTCGCCCCGGGCCACCGCCTCCCGCACGACGACGGCGGCGATGCCCTGCTGCTGGTCCAGCAGGGCGGCCTTGATCGTCTCGGAGATCTCCGGATTGCGGGCCGCCTCGACCAGCAGGTCCGGGATGACCTGCGAGGCGATCGGGTGGCGCAGGGCGTAGGCGGCCAGTTCGAGGACGGCGCGCACATCCCCGTACAGCGAACCGGTGGCCGGGGCGGGCATCCCCTGCGCGGCGACGACCGCGACCAGGTCGAGGACGAGGGCGAGCTTGGACTTCCAGCGGCGGTAGACGGCGGTCTTGCCGACCCCGGCCCGCCGCGCGATGCCCTCGATGGACATCCGGGCGAACCCCACCGCCGCGAGCTCCTCGAAGACGGCGGCGCGGATGGCATCCGTCACGTCCTCGCGCAGGACGGCGGCGCCCGCGGGGGCTCGGCGGCGGGTTCCCCGTTCGGTGGTCATGGCCCGCATGATAGTCGGCCACGACGAAACGGTTGCGTTGCGACGTAAGAACGTCCTACTCTCGGCGTTACGACGATACGGTCCCGTCCCAACGATGGCGTCCCTACGGGACCGTACCGTTCCGCTCCTTTCCACCCCTCCCGCTTCCGTCGAAGGTGACCGTTCGTGGCAAGCCAGACAGCAGCCCCGCCATCCCAGGTGAGCGCCCCCGTCCACGCCCCCGGTGAGCTGGCCGCCCTGGCCGCCCGGCACGGCCTGACGGTCAGCGGGGCGCGGCCGTCGCTGCCCGCGTACATCCGGCAGCTCTGGGGGCGGCGGCACTTCATCGCCGCGTTCGCGACGGCCAAGCTGACGGCCCAGTACAGCCAGGCGAAGCTGGGCCAGATCTGGCAGATCATGACGCCGCTGCTGAACGCGACGGTCTACTACTTCATCTTCGGCGTCCTGATGGACACCAAGCGCGGGGTGGAGGACTTTGTCCCGTTCCTGGTCACGGGGGTCTTCATCTGGACCTTCACCAGCAGTTCGATCACGGCGGGCACCCGGGCGATCAGCGGCAACATCGGGCTGGTGCGGGCCCTGCACTTCCCGCGCGCCTCGCTGCCGGTGGCGCTCGCGCTGCAACAGTTGCAGCAGCTGCTGTTCTCGCTGGGCGCGCTGACCCTGATCCTGCTGGTGTTCGGCCAGTACCCGCGCCCGTCCTGGCTGCTCGCCATCCCGGCGCTCGCCCTCCAGGCGCTGTTCAACACCGGGGTGTCGATGGCCGTGGCCCGGCTGACGGCGAAGACCCCGGACATCGCGCAGCTGACGCCGTTCGTGCTGCGGACCTGGATGTACTCCTCCGGCGTGATGTGGAGCCTGGACCACCTGCTCGCCGGCGACCGGGTGCCGCACGCGGTGATGGTGCTGCTGGAGTACAACCCGGCGGCGCTCTACATCAACCTCGTGCGGTACGCGCTCATCGACAGCTACAGCGCGACGCAGCTGCCGCCCTATGCGTGGGCGGCCGCGGCCGGCTGGGCGCTGCTGTGCGGCGCGGCGGGATTCGTGTACTTCTGGAAGGCCGAGGAGACGTACGGACGTGGCTGAGCTCAAGGTTTCCGCAGACCCGGGCGTCCCCACCGTCGTGGTGGACGACGTCCACATCACGTACACGGTCAACGGCGCCCGTACGGGCAGGGGAAGCGCGACCTCGGCGCTCAGCCGGCTCACTTCGCGCCGCCGCACCCCCGGCGCACGCCAGGTGCACGCCGTGAAGGGGGTGAGCTTCGCCGCGTACAAGGGCGAGGCGATCGGCCTGATCGGTTCCAACGGCTCCGGCAAGTCGACGCTGCTCAAGGCGATCGCGGGGCTGCTCCCGCCGAGCCGGGGCAAGGTCCACACCCAGGGGCAGCCCTCGCTGCTCGGGGTGAACGCGGCCCTGATGGGCGACCTGACCGGCGAGCGCAATGTGGTGCTGGGCGGGCTCGCGATGGGGATGACGCGCGAGCAGATCCGCGAACGCTACGACGAGATCGTCGACTTCTCCGGCATCAACGAGAAGGGCGACTTCATCACGCTGCCGATGCGCACGTACTCCTCCGGGATGGGCGCCCGGCTCCGCTTCTCCATCGCGGCCGCCAAGAGCCACGACGTACTCCTGATCGACGAGGCGCTGTCCACGGGCGACGCGAAGTTCCAGCGCCGCAGCAAGGACCGGATCAAGGAGCTGCGCGCCGAGGCGGGCACGGTCTTCCTGGTCAGCCACAGCAACAAGTCGATCACCGAAACCTGCGACCGGGCACTGTGGCTGGAGGCGGGCACGCTGAGGATGGACGGCCCGGCGAAGGAAGTCGTAGCGGCATACGAGGCGTTCACGAACCGCAAGTAGCCGTCGGATCAGCCCTGCCCACTTCTCCTGGCGCATCCGGCCCGTCCGGCGCTTTGAGGACACCTTTCAGCCGACATCCTCCAGCCCGTCGAGCCCCACGCCGAGGGGGTCGGCGCCCCTGACAGGCACCGGCCCCCTCACCCCCGTACGGCAACGCCTACGCGTGCGTACGCAACAACGTCCGCATCGTCCGCATGGCCACCGACAGATTCGCCAGGTCGAACGCGTCCGAGCCCTGGATCTCCTCCAGCGTCGACCGCGACCGCGCCAGGATCGCCGCGTTCTTCTCCTCCCACGCCCGGAACCGCTCCTCCGGGGTGGACGTCCCGTTGCCCACGCTCAGCACGTCCGCCGTGAGCGCCGCGTGCGCCGCGTACAGGTCCTCGCGGATGGAGGCGCGGGCCATGGACTGCCAGCGGTCGGCCCGCGGCAGCTCGATGATCCGGTCCATCAGCTGGGTGATCCGCAGCCGGTCCGCGAGGTCGTAGTACACCTCGGCGACCTCCAGCGGCTCCTTGCCCGTACGGTCGGCGATGGCGACGATGTCCAGCGCCGGGAAGGCGGACGAGAACCCGGCCACCCGCGCCGCCAGCTCGTCCGGGACCCCGGCGGCCGTCAGCTCGTCCAGGATCGAGTGGTACCACTCCAGGTCCGCGCCCCTGACCAGCTTGGGCAGCTCGTTCCAGACCTGCTCGACGCCGTCCCGGAACATCTCGATGGTCTCGGCGATGGCGACGGGCTGCGGCCGGTTGCCCAGCAGCCAGCGCGAACCGCGCTCGACCAGGCGCCGCGAGTGC
The DNA here is from genome assembly GCF_055577965.1 of Streptomyces sp. NPDC033165. Lineage (NCBI taxonomy): Bacteria > Bacillati > Actinomycetota > Actinomycetes > Kitasatosporales > Streptomycetaceae > Streptomyces > Streptomyces sp. NPDC033165. The sequence continues at coordinate 27,057 of NZ_JBVIPK010000017.1, read as the reverse complement.
AGCCGGATACGGGTCTGGACATCGGCGGCGACCTTGTTGTCGAGCGCCTCGACGGCGTCCCACACCTGGGAGAGCCCGAAGATCTCGCGGGCCGTGAACTGGGCCCGCACGATCTCCTCGATCGACGCCCCGGTCTCCTCCCGCAGCCGGTGCAGGAAGGTCGAACCGGCGGTGTTGACCGTGTCATTGACCAGGACGGTCGTGATGATCTCGCGGCGCAGCGCGTGCCCGTCGACCGCCTCGGGGAACCGCTCGCGCAGCTTGCTGGGGAAGTAGGCGTGCACCAGCTTCTGAAGGTGCGGGTCGTCCGGGAGGACGGTGGAGATCAGCTCGTCGGCCGCCGTGATCTTGGTGTAGGCGAGCAGGACCGCCAGCTCGGGCTGGCTGAGCCCCTTGCCGTTGCTCAGCAGCTCGCGGATGTGCCGGTCGGCGGGCAGGAACTCCAGCGCGCGGTCCAGAGCACCGTCGCGCTCCAGTCGACGCATGAAGCGCTGCTGGGCGTGGAGCAGGGACGGGGCCTGGGCGCAGGCGTTGGAGAGCGCGACGTTCTGCGCGTAGTTGTTGCGCAGGACGAGCGCGCCGACCTCGTCGGTCATGTCGGCGAGCAGCTTGTTGCGCTGCTTGACGGTCAGGTCGCCGTCCCGGACAAGGCCGTTGAGCAGGATCTTGATGTTCACCTCGTGGTCGGAGGTGTCCACACCGGCGCTGTTGTCGATCGCGTCGGTGTTGATCCGGCCGCCGTTGCGCGCGAACTCGATCCGGCCGAGCTGGGTGGCACCGAGGTTGCCGCCCTCGCCGACGACCTTGGCCCGCAGGTCCTCGCCGTTGACGCGGATCGCGTCGTTGGCCTTGTCGCCGACGTCGGCGTTCGACTCGGAGACGGCCTTGACGTACGTGCCGATGCCGCCGTTCCACAGCAGGTCGACGGGGGCCTGGAGAATGGCCCGCATCAGGTCGGCCGGCGTCATCTTGCTCACCGACGCGTCGATGCCGAGCGCCTCGCGGATGTGGTTGTTCAGCGGGATCGACTTGGCGCTGCGCGGGTGGATTCCGCCGCCCGCGGAGAGCAGCTCGGTGTTGTAGTCGGCCCAGGAGCTGCGCGGCAGGTCGAACAGGCGGCGCCGCTCGGCGTACGAGGTCGCGGAGTCCGGGTTCGGGTCGATGAAGATGTGCCGGTGGTCGAAGGCGGCGACCAGGCGGATGTGCTCGGAGAGCAGCATGCCGTTGCCGAACACGTCACCGGACATGTCCCCGACGCCGACGACGGTGAAGTCCTGGGTCTGGGTGTCGTGGCCCAGCTCCCGGAAGTGCCGCTTGACGGACTCCCAGGCTCCCCGGGCGGTGATGCCCATGCCCTTGTGGTCGTAGCCGGCCGAACCGCCGGAGGCGAACGCGTCACCGAGCCAGAAGCCGTACGCGACGGCGACCTCGTTGGCGATGTCGGAGAAGCTCGCGGTGCCCTTGTCGGCGGCGACGACGAGGTAGGTGTCGTCCTCGTCGTGGCGGACGACGTCGGCGGGCGGCACGACCTCCCCGGCGACCATGTTGTCGGTGATGTCGAGCAGCGCGGAGATGAACGTCCGGTAGGCGGCGATCCCCTCGGCGAACCAGGCGTCCCGGTCGACGGACGGGTCCGGGAGCTGCTTGGCGACGAAGCCGCCCTTGGCGCCGACGGGCACGATGACGGTGTTCTTCACCATCTGCGCCTTGACCAGGCCGAGGACCTCCGTACGGAAGTCCTCCCGCCGGTCCGACCAGCGCAGACCACCGCGGGCGACCTTGCCGAAGCGCAGGTGCACGCCCTCCACCCGGGGCGAGTAGACCCAGATCTCGTACGCCGGGCGGGGCGCGGGCAGGTCCGGAATGGCCTGCGGGTCGAACTTCATCGAGACGTAGGAGTGCGGCGTGCCGTCCTCCGTGTGCTGGAAGAAGTTGGTGCGCAGGGTGGCCTTGATGACGGTGAGGAAGGACCGCAGGATGCGGTCCTCGTCCAGCGAGGCGACCTGGTCGAGGGCCCCGTCGAGCTCTTCGAGGAGGCCGTCGGTCAGCTCCGTGCCCGCGCTCTGGCGGCCGGGCGACATACGGGCCTCGAAGAGCGAGACGAGCAGCCGGGTGGTGTGGACGTTGTTGCGGAGCGTGGACTCCATGTAGTCCTGGCTGAAGGTCGAACCGGCCTGCCGCAGGTACTTCGCGTAGGCGCGCAGGACCATGGCCTGGCGCCAGTTCAGCCCGGCGCCGAGGACCAGCGCGTTGAAGCCGTCGTTCTCCGCCTCGCCCTTCCAGACGGCGGCGAAGGCCTCCTGGAAGCGGGTGCGGGCGTCGTCGGCGAGGTAGCCGCCACTGCCGTTGACCAGGGGCATCCGCAGCCCGAAGTCGTAGATCCAGGCGTGGGTACGGTCCGCGCAGCGCAGCTCGTACGGGCGCTCGTCGACGACCTCGACGCCGAGCTGCTGGAGCGCGGGGAGGACGGCGGAGAGGGAGACCTGCTCACCCGTGCGGTAGATCTTGAAGCGGCGCTCGCCGGGGGCCGCGCCGACCGGCTCGTACAGGCTGAGGGCGAAGTCCTTCTCGCCCTCCTTGAGGGTCTCCAGGTGGACCAGGTCGGACACGGCGGCGCGCGGCGAGTGGTCGGCCTTGTAGCCCTCGGGGAAGGAGTGGCCGTACAGGCGCAGCAGCTCGGCGGCGCGCTCCTCGCCCAGCTCGGCGGTGAGGGCCTCCTGGAAGCCGTCGGCCCAGGAGCGGGCGGCCTCGACGAGGCGGGCTTCGATGCGGTCGGCGTCGGCGTCGGTGAGATGCGGCAGCTCGCTGCCCGCCGGGACCCGGATGACGAAGTGCAGCCGGGAGAGGATCGACTCGGTGTTCCAGGCGGTGAAGTCGACGCTGGTGCCGCCGAGCTCCTCCTTGAGGATGTCGATCAGCCGCAGGCGCACACCGGTGGTGTAGCGGTCGCGTGGGAGGTAGACGATCGCGGAGTAGTAGCGCCCGTACTCGTCCTGACGCAGGTAGAGCCGCAGCCGGCGGCGCTCCTGGAGGTAGAGGACGGAGGTGACGATGGAGCGGAGCTGGTCGACGGGCGTCTGGAACAGCTCGTCACGCGGGTAGGTCTCCAGGATCTGGAGCAGGTCACGGCCGTCGTGGCTGTTGTACGAGAAGCCCGCGCCCTCGACGACCTCGGCGACCTTGCGGCGGATGACGGGCACCCGGCGCACGGACTCCGTGTAGGCGGCGGAGGAGAACAGCCCGAGGAAGCGGCGCTCCCCGACGACATTGCCCTTGGCGTCGAACTTCTTCACGCCGACGTAGTCGAGGTAGCTGGGGCGGTGCACGGTGGCCCGGCTGTTGGCCTTGGTCAGGACGAGGAGCTTGTGCTCGCGGGCCTTGGCGCGGACGTCGGCGGGCAGGCGGTCGAAGGACGGGCTGACGGGGTGGGCCTCGTCCGCGCTGTGCTGCGGGTCGGAGCGCAGGATGCCGAGTCCGGTGCCGGGCACGGCGGCGAGGGCGTCGCTGTCCTTGAGTTCGTACTCGCGGTAGCCGAGGAAGGTGAAGTGGTCGGCGGCCAGCCAGCGCAGCAGCTCGCGGGCCTCCTCGACCTCCTCGTCGGCGAGGTCGTCCAGCGGTTCGCCGGGCAGGTCGTCGGCGATCCGGAGGGCGGCGTCGCGCATCTTCCCCCAGTCCTCGACGGTCTCGCGGACGTCGGACAGGACGCGCAGCAGGTCGGCGGTGATCTGCTGGAGGTCGGCGCGGTCCGTCTCGCGGTCGATCTCGACGTGGATCCAGGACTCGACGAGCGCGTCGTGCGGCAGCTCGGCCCTACCGTCCTTGGCCCTCTCCTGGGCGCTTCGGGTGCCCTGGGGAGCCGGGAAGGCCTTCGGGGTGCCGGGGCCGCCGGAGAGAACCTCGATCAGCTTGCCGGTGACATCGCGGCGGACGGTGACCTGCGGGTGGATCACGACGTGGATGCCGCGCCCCTGCCGGGACAGCTCGTTGGTGACGGAGTCCACGAGGAAGGGCATGTCGTCGGTGACGACCTCGACGACGGAGTGGCTGCACGTCCAGCCGTTCTCCTCGACCGTCGGAGTATGCACGCGGACGTTGGCGGTGCCCTGCGGGCGGTTCTCGGCCAGCCGGTAGTGGGAGGCGGCGGCGCCGTAGACGTCGACCGGGTCCCGGCCGCTGAGGTCTTCGGGAGCCGTATGCAGGTAGTACCGCTGAAGGTAGGCGAGCACCGTGTCCCGCCCCGGACGAGCGTCCTCGTCCGCCCCGGCGGCGGCGACCCGTGCCCGGGGGGTACCGCCCGGGCCACCGACACCACCGCCCGGGCTGTTGTCAGCTACCTGGGCAGCCCGTGCGAGCAGCTCGGCCTTGGCTTCGTCCAGCTTGGTCTGCATGTCCTCTGGCTCCTGTCGCGCGCCGTTGCGTGACGTAGGTGAGAAAAACGACGTACCGCCACGACACGGGGTTTCCGGTCTGGGTCGACGCTATGCCGCTTCGAGAGTTCCCCGGGACCACATGGGCCATTTTTGACAGCCGGTCCGGGGTCGGGAGATCGCGGATCGCCCGGGCGCGGTGGCACTCCGGGCGGCGGTCGGGGGCTTCACTGCCCCCGAGGCGTATCGCGCTGATCACGGCACCAGGCTATCGCCCCCGCACCCCACCCCGTCATGGGCTGCTTGTGCACAAAAGAACCCCCCGAACTTTGACACTCTGGACAGTGCGCCGCGCCGCCTTGGCGAACTCCCGGAACCGGGGCAGTCTGTCCGTACAGCAGGAAACCAGGCCACCGGCAGGCCGACACCGTCCGCCGCGGGCCGACCGGCCCCGAGGAGCCCGCCGTGCCGCAGAAGATCCTCATCGTCACCGGCGACGCCGCCGAGTCGCTTGAAGTCCTCTACCCGTACCAGCGGCTGCTGGAGGAGGGGTACGAGGTCGACATCGCGGCCCCTGAACGCAAGACGCTGCGTTTCGTGGTCCACGACTTCGAACCCGGCTTCGACACGTACACCGAGAAGCCCGGCTACACCTGGCCCGCCGACCTGTCGTTCTCCGAGGTGGACCCCGGGGGCTACATCGCCCTGGTGATCCCCGGCGGCCGTGCTCCCGAGTACCTCCGCAACAACGCCGAACTGCGGAAGATCGTCGGCGCCTTCTTCTCCGCGGACCGCCCGGTGGCCCAGATCTGCCACGGCCCCCTGATCACCGCCGCCACCGGCAACCTCAGCGGTCGCCGCGTCACGGCCTACCCCGCCCTGGAGCCCGACATGCAGAGCGCGGGAGCGACGTTCCAGGACACGGAAGCGGTGGTGGACGGCACCCTGGTCTCATCGAGGGCGTGGCCGGACCACGCGGCATGGATGCGGGAGTTCCTGAAAGTGCTACGCACTCTTCGAGGCCCATCCGAGGCAGACGCAAGCCCGTCCGGCGCTGAAGAATGACCTTCCAGCCTCTCCGGCGCCTGAGGGGCCCTGTCGGCCCGTCCGCGTTGGAGGGCAGCTTCCAGCCCATCCGGCACCGGAGAACGATCTTCCAGCCCGTCCGGCGCTTGAGAACCGGGGGCCCGGGGCAGCGCCCCGGATTCCCGCGCCACGACCGCCCGCCCCGTCACGGAACCAGGCCCCCTCCCCGCTCACCCCACCATCGCCTCGGCCAACGCCACCGCCACCGCCTCCCCCAGGCTGTCCACCACCGGCACCCCCGCCGCCTCCAGGCTGCTCCGACTGTGCGACCCCCCGGTGTACAGCACCGCCCGAGCCCCCACATGCGCCGCCGCCACCGCGTCGTCCAGCGCGTCCCCGATGACCACCGAATGCTCCGGGGCTATGCCGTCCACCCCGGCCAGTGCCGCGAAGTGCCGCTCCATGTGGAGCGCCTTGCTCCCGCCGGACGGCCCCGTGCGCCCGTCGACGCGGACGAACCGCGGCTCAATGCCGTACCCGCGCACCACCGGGACCAGCTGCTCGTGCCCGTACATGCTCAGCAGCGACTGGCTGCGCCCGGCGCGCTGCCAGCCGGTCAGCAGCTCCTCGACCCCGGCGGCGAGCCCGCAGGCCACCCGCCGCTCCGTGTAGTGCCGGTGGAAGCTCTCGTCCATCCGCTCCCACTCGGCCTCGGTGGGCATCCGGCCCATGAGCCGCTCGTAGAAGCGGGGTATGGGCACGCAGTACATCTCCCGGTACTGCTCCAGCGTGACCGGCGCCACCCCGACCTCGGCGAACGCGGCGTTCGTCGCGTGGATGACGGCGTGGATGTCGTCGAGCAGTGTGCCGTTCCAGTCCCAGACCAGATGCGTGCGTGTCTTCCCGGATGCCATGAAGAAAAAGTACCCGCAAGGTCTGACAACCCCACCCCTGTCGCCGCTGACCTGCGGAAACCCCGACTGCTCAGCTGATCAGCTGGCCGATCTCCTGAACCCCGAACCACAGCAGCTCATGGTCCTCGGCGCCGTCCACCGTGAACTGCGCGTCATCGTCCCCGAGGTCGGCCGCCCCCAGCGCCGCCGCCGCGGCGGCCACGTCCTTCTCGGCGTCGTCCGCGTCCACGTGCACCGCGGCCGCCTTGGCCAGCGGAAGCGCGCCGACGAGGCGCACCTCACCGATCGACGCGGCGCTCAGCCCCTGCCCGGGGTCGGCGGTCGCGGCCCCGTCCGGTACGTCGACGGCGACGACGACCCTGCGCCGCGCCTCGTCCGGGTTCCCGGCGATCATCCGGAGCGAGGCCGCGGCAGCCCGGTTGAGCGCCGCGTACTCCAGCTCCTCGATGTCGTCGGAGACGTACCACTCACGCAGCCCGGGGGTCACCGCGTACGCCGTCAGCGGCCCGGGGCCGACCTCGCCCGCACCGTGCGCCGCTGCGAGACCGGAGAGGGTCAGGGGGACGTACACGCGCATGGCAGGCCGCTTTCGTAGGGGAAACCGTCCTCAGGATACGTGGGAGCCGTCCCCTTTCGAGTTTCGGCAACTGGGGGCGTCCGTCCACCACGGACGGCCCGTCACCCTCCCGCTACCCCTTGTCGCGCAAGGACCGAGCCACTGATAGGTGAACCTGCCCCGGGGCCGGTACACACCGGGAGGCCCCTTGCGGCGCTGACGGCCGTCCCCGTAGAAGATCCCCAGCACAAGTTACTGCCCGGTATTTCACCGGGCCCGGTTCACGGGGGCGATGAACATGAGCATGGACAGCACGCGGCCCACCGGCCGACGCGACCAGCGCAGGCCTCGGGTCGTACCTCCGCAGCGGTCCCGGCGGCAGCCGCACCGGCCGCCGCGGCCCCACCAGTGGTTCGCCGAACGGCTGCTCGCGGTCCTCAGCGGCCAGCGCCCGGTGCACTGGATGCTCGGCCACACCATCGGCGAGGCCTACGACCAGCTCGCCGAACTGGCCCCCAGCAGCCCGCTCGGGGCCTCCCGCGGCAGCCGCCCGGTCCTTCGCCACTGCCACGGCGCCCAGCCCGCCACCGGCGTGGTCGAGGCGTTCGCCAGCATCACGGCGGGCGACCGGGTGCAGGCCATGGCCTTCCGCCTGGAGCAGGGCGCCGACCAGCGCTGGCGCTGCGCCGCCGTGGAACTGGGCGGCGAACGCCTCGCCGCCGGCCGCCCCGGCCCGCGGTGAGGCCGCAATTGAGGCAGGGGCCGGACACCCTGTGGTGTCCGGCCCCTGCCGCGGTTGTCCTGCCGGTACTACTTCTTGCGACGACGGCCTCCGCCGCCGCCGCTGCTCTTCTGCGCCTTGCGGCGCTCCGCACGCGTCATGCCGTCCGACGAACCGGACCGCGCACCGTCACCGTCGGTGGCGAAGTCGCCCTCGACGACACCGCCCTCGCCGTCCACCGTGGGAGCGGAGAAGTGGAGCCGGTCCGGACGCTGCGGGGCCTCCAGGCCCTTGGCACGGATCTCCGGACGCGGGACGGCCCCGGCGGGCGCGGCCTCCTTGTCGAGCGAGGTGCGCTCGGCGGCGTCCTGCACCGGAACCTCCTCGACCTGCTGCTCGACCTGGACCTCCAGGTTGAACAGATAGCCGACGGACTCCTCCTTGATGCCCTCCATCATGGCGTTGAACATGTCGAAGCCCTCGCGCTGGTACTCGACCAGGGGGTCCTTCTGCGCCATGGCCCGCAGGCCGATGCCCTCCTGGAGGTAGTCCATCTCGTAGAGGTGCTCGCGCCACTTGCGGTCGAGGACCGAGAGGACGACGCGCCGCTCCAGCTCACGCATGATGTCGGAGCCGAGCGTCTTCTCGCGCTCCTCGTACTGCTCGTGGATGTCGTTCTTGATGGACTCCGCGATGAACTCGGCGGTGACGCCCGCCAGGTCCCCGGCCGCCTCCTCCAGCTCCTCCACGGTGACCTTCACCGGGTAGAGCTGCTTGAAGGCGCCCCACAGCCGGTCCAGGTCCCACTCCTCGGCGAAGCCCTCGGCGGTCTCCTGCCGGATGTAGTCGTCGATCGTGTCGTCCATGAAGTGCCGGATCTGGTCCTGGAGGTCCTCGCCCTCCAGAACGCGGCGGCGCTCGCCGTAGATGACCTCGCGCTGCCGGTTGAGCACCTCGTCGTACTTCAGGACGTTCTTACGCGTCTCGAAGTTCTGCTGCTCGACCTGCGACTGGGCGGAGGCGATGGCACGGGTGACCATCTTGTTCTCGATCGGGACGTCGTCGGGGACGTTCGCCATCGACATGACGCGCTCGACCATCTGGGCCTTGAACAGGCGCATCAGGTCGTCGCCCAGCGACAGGTAGAAACGGGACTCACCCGGGTCGCCCTGACGGCCGGAACGACCGCGCAGCTGGTTGTCGATACGGCGCGACTCGTGACGCTCCGTGCCGAGCACATACAGCCCGCCGAGCTCCTTGACCTCTTCGAACTCCGCCTTCACGGCCTGCTCGGCCGCCTCCAGCGCGGCGGGCAGCGCGGCCGCCCACTCCTCGACGTTCTCCACCGGGTCGAGGCCGCGCTGGCGCAGCTCCGCCTCGGCGAGGTCGTCCGGGTTGCCGCCGAGCTTGATGTCGGTGCCTCGGCCGGCCATGTTCGTCGCGACGGTGACGGCGCCCTTGCGGCCCGCCTGGGCGACGATCGTCGCCTCCCGGTCGTGCTGCTTGGCGTTGAGGACCTCGTGCTGGACGCCGCGCTTGGAGAGCTGCTGCGAGAGGTACTCGGACTTCTCGACCGAGGTGGTGCCGACCAGGATCGGCTGGCCCTTCTCGTGCTTCTCGGCGATGTCGTCGACGACCGCGGCGAACTTGGCGACCTCGGTGCGGTAGATCAGGTCCGACTGGTCGGCGCGGACCATCGGCCGGTTCGTCGGGATCGGCACCACGCCGAGCTTGTAGATCTGGTGGAACTCGGCGGCCTCGGTCATCGCCGTACCGGTCATGCCGGAGAGCTTGTCGTAGAGGCGGAAGAAGTTCTGCAGGGTGATCGTGGCGAGGGTCTGGTTCTCGTCCTTGATGTCCACCCCTTCCTTCGCCTCGATCGCCTGGTGCATGCCCTCGTTGTAGCGGCGGCCGGCGAGGATACGGCCGGTGTGCTCGTCGACGATCATGACTTCGCCGTCGATGACGACGTAGTCCTTGTCCTTCTTGAACAGTTCCTTGGCCTTGATGGCGTTGTTCAGATAACCGACGAGCGGGGTGTTCACCGACTCGTAGAGGTTGTCGATACCGAGCCAGTCCTCGACCTTGGCGACACCGGACTCGTGGATGGCCACGGTCCGCTTCTTCTCGTCGACCTCGTAGTCGCCGGTCTCCTCGATGCCCTTGAGCTGGTTGCCCGCCTCACCCTTGGTGAGGCGCGTGACCAGCTTGGCGAAGTCGCCGTACCACTTGGTGGCCTGGTCGGCCGGGCCGGAGATGATCAGCGGCGTACGGGCCTCGTCGACCAGGATCGAGTCGACCTCGTCGACCACGGCGAAGTTGTGGCCGCGCTGGACGAGCTCGTCCTTGGACCACGCCATGTTGTCGCGGAGGTAGTCGAAGCCGAACTCGTTGTTCGTGCCGTACGTGATGTCACAGGCGTACTGCTCGCGGCGCTGGGCCGGGGTCATGTTGGCGACGATGCAGCCGACGGACAGACCCAGGAACTTGTGGACCCGGCCCATCAGCTCGGAGTCACGCTGGGCGAGGTAGTCGTTCACCGTGATCAGATGCACGCCCTTGCCGGAGAGCGCATTCAGATACGTGGGCAGGGTACCGACGAGGGTCTTGCCCTCACCGGTCTTCATCTCGGCCACATAGCCGAGGTGCAGGGCGGCTCCACCCATGATCTGTACGTCGTAATGGCGCTGCCCGAGGACACGCTTGGCGGCCTCGCGGATCGTGGCGAACGCTTCGGGAAGCAGGTCGTCCAGGCTCTCGCCGTCCGCGTACCGTTCCTTGTACTCGTCGGTGAGCGCCCGCAGCTCGGCGTCGGAGAGGTTGACGAAGTCCTCTTCGATGGAGCTGACCTGGTCCGCGATGCGGTGCAGTTTGCGCAGGATCTTGCCTTCGCCTGCACGCATGAGCTTGTTGAAGACGGACACTGAGGCTGGTCTCCTTGCCGGTCGGGCCTGGCACTGGGTCGTGTAATGGACTCTGGCGCGGGCACGGCAGGTGGGCCCCACCGCAACGGCCATCGTAAGCGAGGACACCACCGCGTCGGGAGGGCTGCCGTCGCGTGGACCTCGCCGCACCCTTATAGGACAACGGTCCAGAGGCGCGGAAGGTGCCGGGAAGCCCCGAAAGTGCTCGCATCGAGGCGGCCGGCTCACCAGAATCGATCCATGGAGCCGATCACCCTCACCACGGAACGCCTGATTCTGCGGCCCTTCGGCCCGCAGGACACGTACCGGGTGCACACCGCCTGCCAGGACCCGGACATCCAGCGCTGGACGGTGCTCCCTTCCCCTTACCGCCTCACCGACGCGGAACTGTTCACCGCGAAACTCTCCCCGGCGGGCTGGCAGGACGACTCCGTCTACAGCTTCGCCCTCGTCCTGCGGAGCTCCGAAGCCCTGGTCGGCGCGCTCGGCGTGCACCGCCGCAGCCGCCCGGGAACGTACGAGATCGGCTACTGGGGAGCCCCGGACCACCGCGGTCGCGGATACGTCTGCGAAGCCGTGCTCGGCTCCGCCCGGTGGGCCTTCACCTCGCTCGGGGCGGACCGGCTGGAGTGGCGCGCCGAGGTCGGCAACACCGCCTCCCGCGCGGTGGCCCTGCGCGCGGGCTTCCGGATGGAGGGCGAGCAGCGGTCCGGGCTGCTCAACAAGGGAGTGCGGCGCGATGTGTGGACGGCCGCCCTCCTCCCCTGCGACCTGGGACTGCCCGGCGCCCATCCGTACCTCCCCGGGCGCGAAGCCCCGCGGCCCGGCGGGGCGCCGGGTGCCGTGCGGTGAGCGGGCATCCGGACCGTGCTGTCAGTGGTGCCGTCTAGGGTTCGACGTATGACGCCTGTGCCTCCTCCCGCAGTCGAACTCTCCGCCGACCAGGCCCGCCGTATCGCGCTGCGCGCCCAGGGCTTCCTGGGGGCTCCGGACCGCCGGGCGGGGGTGCCGGGGGTGCTGCGCCACCTCGGGGCCGTCCAGCTGGACACCATCTCGGTGCTGGCCCGCTCGCACGAGCTGGTTCCGTACGCCCGGCTCGGCGCGGTGGGCCGCCGCACGGTGGAGGAGGCGTACTGGTCGGGCGGCCGCTCCTTCGAGTACTGGTCGCATGCCGCGTGCATCCTGCCGGTCGAGGAGTGGCCGCACTTCGCGTTCCGCCGCCGCGCCTACCGCTCCCGGCCGCACTGGCACCACGATCTTCCCGACGGCGCCTATGACACGGTGATCAAGCAGCTGCGCACCGAGGGTCCGTTGACGGCGACCGAGTTGGGCGGTGCGAAGAACGGCGGGGAGTGGTGGGACTGGTCGGCGTCCAAGGTCGCCGTCGAACGGGCCCTGATGTACGGCGAGGTGGTGTGCACCGAGCGGCGCGGCTGGAAGCGGGTCTACGATCTGGCCGAGCGGGCCATTCCGGATGCTGTGCTCCACGACGATCTGAGCGACACGGAGTGCGGGCGGCGGCTGGTCGCGCTGGCGGGCAAGTCGCTGGGCGTCGGCACGCGCAGTGACATCGCGGACTACCACCGGCTGAAGGGCGAGGAGTTCGACGCCGTGGTGGCGGATTCGGGCCTGGTGCCGGTCGTGGTGGAGGGCTGGGCGAAACCGGCCTGGGCGGATCCGGAGGCGCTGGCCAAGGAGCCGCGCGGACGTCACCGTACGACGCTGCTGTCACCGTTCGACTCCCTGATCTGGGAGCGGGCGCGCACGGAGCGGATCTTCGGCTTCACCCACCGGCTGGAGGCGTACGTCCCCAAGCAGAAGCGGATCCACGGCTATTTCGCGATGCCGTTGCTGGCGGGCGGCAAGCTCCAGGGCCGGGTCGACCCGGCGCGCGAGGGCACCACGCTGGTCGCCCGGCAGGCGTCCCTGGCCGGTCCCAAGGCCGTGGCCCCGATGGCCGAGGCTCTGGTCGAGGCTGCGGGCTGGGTGGGCTGCACGGACATCCGGGTGGACCGGGTCGACGCCCCCGAGCTGCGCGACCCGCTCAGGACGGAGATCGGTCAGGCCCTGCAACGCGCCTACCGCTGACCGGAGCCTCACCGGGTCCTAAGGGCTGCCCCGTAGAGGAGAAGCGGGACCGCTACCTGATCTCAAGAATCTTCTCGCGCATGGCATAGACCACGGCTTCCATCCGGGAGTGGAGCTGCAGTTTCTCCAGGATATTGCGGACGTGGTTCTTCACCGTGTTCTCGGAAATGAACAACTCCTTGGCGATATCCCGGTTGTTCATGCCGGTCGCCACGAGCTTCAGCACTTCCAGCTCCCGTTCGGTGAGCCGGGGCGCCGGAACGAGCCGTCGCTCGTCGGTGCGCTGGATCATCGATTTGAATTCGGTGAGCAGCTTGGAGGCCATGGAAGGGCTGATCTGGGACTGTCCGTCAGCGACCGCGCGAATGGCCGTGGCCACCTCGTCGGTGGAGATCTCCTTGAGGAGGTATCCGGTGGCGCCCGCCTTGATCGCGTCGTAGAGGTCGGCCTCCTCGTCGCTGATCGTCAGCATGATGATCTTCGCGCTGGGGGCCACCTCCTTGATGGCGGTGCAGGCCTCGATGCCACCGCGTTTGGGCATCCTGACATCCATCAGAACGATGTCGGGCAGCAGGTCGGCGGCCTTGTCGACGGCCTCGGAGCCGTCTCCGGCCTCGCCGATGACCTGGATGTCCTCCTCCTGCGCGAGGACGATCTCCAGACCCCTGCGGAAGAGCGCGTGGTCATCGACCACGAGGACCCGGATGGGCTCCTTGCGTGAAGCGGCGTCCGCGTCCGCGCCGGCATACGCACCGGCGTCGTCGTCGGAGTGATGCGCATCGCGCACGGGCCCGAAGGTGTCCGCCATCGTTCCTCCCCCTGAAGGCCACGGCCTGTCTCGCTCGTTCGCCAACGGCACTTCGCGGAGCACCGATTGGCTCGGGCCGCCATGATTCCATGCCCAGGCGCGACCACGGTGATCGTGGGCTCGTACGCGGGTGCCCCCGGTGGCGGGAAAACGCCCCAGGGGCACACCGTCGAACGTGGCGTCAGCCGCCGAGCGCGCCGCCCGCGCCGCCGGCTTCGTCCGCGGCGAGCGGGTCGGTCCTCAGGTGGATGACGCCGTAGTCGTAGGCGTGTCGCCGGTAGACGACACTGGGCTCCTTCGTCTCGGAGTCGACGAACAAGTAGAAGTCGTGCCCGACCAGTTCCATCTCGTAGAGCGCCTGATCGAGCGACATCGGTGCGGCGGTGTGGGTCTTCTCGCGCATCACGAGCGGCCCTTCGCCCTGCACTTCGAGCGAACCGACCATCGTGGTGGGGACAGGCGCCGACGACTGGTCGCCGACCAACTCGCCGTCCTCGTCGAACGAGGCGACGCCGGGAACCACGTCCCCGACCTCGGCAGCCGACAGTCGTCCGTTGCCACGGCGGCTGTAGCGCTTGTCGTGCTGCTTGCGCAGCCGGGCCTCCAGCTTTCCGGTGGCCAGGTCGAGCGCTGCGTAAGGGTCGCCCGCTGCCGCTTCCGCCCGGATGACCGGCCCCCGGGAGCGGAGCGTGATCTCCACCCGGTCGGAACGGTCGGCCTGGCGGGGGTTCGGCTCCTTGGACACCTCGACGTCGAGGCTGATCACCTTGCCGTCGAACTTCTGGATCTTGTCCAGCTTCAGCTTCTCGGCCACGTGCTTGCGGAACCGCTCGGGCACCTCGGTCTTGCGGCCCTTGACGACGATGTCCACGCAGAACTCCGTTCCCGGATCGCTCCGCTCAGCGGCGGAGCATCTCCCTTTTGCACCAGGCCCCGGCGATCACCAGGGCCTCGGACTCGGTGGCTTTCGCCTCCTCCTCCCCCGCCGGAAGGGTCGCAACCCCACCGACTCGCGTGCTTCTCCTACCGGTGAGTTACCTGCCCGAAACCTGGTGGTGCATTCATCGAGGTCCGGCATTCACCGTTCCTCACAACCGAACATAGCCTGCACACCAGGGTCTCGGCACCCGCTACTGGCACGTACCTCCGTTCAGGGGGTATTGCCCTCTCAATACCTGCAACGATGCAAGTTCTCGGTCAGTTCCGGTTTGTTTCGAAGGCGGACGGAGAAGCTGCGACGACCACCGCTCGGCACGTCGCGTGCCGGGCGGCCCCCCGGTCGGCGGCGAGCCCCTCGCCGACGGCCCGCGCCGCCTCCGCCAGGGTCGAACCGGTCGTCAACAGATCGTCCACCAGGATCACCCTGCCGTGCCGGATCAGCCGCTCGCCCCCTGCCGTGAGCTCCAGTGCACCGGCCAGATTCGCCCTCCGCCGACGGGCCCCGAGCCCCGCCTGGTCCAGGACCGTGCGCCGCTGGCGCAGCACCGGGACCAGCCGGGCGGGCAGACCCGTGCGGCGCAGGTCCCGGGCGGCCGCCGCCGCGATCCTGCGCACCGGATCGTGACCGCGCGCAGCCGTCGCGGAGCGCGCCGACGGCACGGGGATGAGCAGGAGGGGGCCCGAACCGCCCGGCCTGCCCGTCCCGGCCGGTACACAACCCGCCAGGGCCCGCCCGAGCGCCCCCGCGAGCCCGAGTGCCCCTCGCTCCTTGTGGGCCAGCAGAACCGCGCGTACGGCGTTCTCGTACGGCGCCGCCGCGTACACCGGCGGAAGCCCCGGGGGCCGGGGCGAGGGGCGAACACGGCGGGCCGGGGCACCGTGCAGGGCGGCTCCGCAGGCCGCGCACAGCGCGGTGCGCGGTCTGCCGCAGCCCGCGCAGGACACCGGCAGGACCAGATCGGACAGCTCCCGCCACACGCCCCGCATGAGCCCACTATGCCGGGCCCCGGGCAGCCGGACCACCCCTGTGGACAACTCCGGCCGCAGCCCGGCCTGGGCCAGCCCCAGCCCTTGCCCCTGGCCTTGATCAGCCGGGATCGGAGGGGATCAGCCCGGGTATACCAGCGACGTGCCCTCCTTGAGGACCGTCTGCCAGTTGTCCCCGCGCGAGAGCCTCACTATGCCGTCGTCCACCGTCTCCGCCATCAGGGGAAGCAGCTCGTCGTCCGCCGCGGCGACCGACTCGACCTGGTTGACGCCGGGCAGCGCACCCGAGGACGACGTGGAACCGTCCGCCTGCACGTACCGCACCTGCTGGACGCCGCCCTCTTCCTTGCCGACCACCACCAGACGGCTGCGGCCGGACCAGGAAATGGCCGTCACGTCCGCGAGCTGCGGTGCGGCCTGACGGAGATCCTCGACCGAGATCTCGGGCGACACCGCGGACCCGCGACGCTCGACCCGGCCGATCTTCAGCGTCGTGTGCCCGTCCTTCGAGAGCAGCAGCGCGATCCGCACCCCGTCCGCCGACATACGGAGCGCTTCGATCCGGCTGCCGTCCAGGCCCGGAACCCGGACCTCCTGGGGCTCCCCCGCTCCTCCGGCCAGCCGCAGCAGCCGGGGGCCGGCCGGATTCCGGTCGGCGACCCACAGGTCCCCGTGACCGTCCCAGCTCGGCGGGGACAGCCGGTCGGCGGCCTTCTTCGCGGTGCTGGTGACCAGGGGCGCGGCCAGCTCGTCCGCCGAATCCAGGGAGGTCACGTACAGGTTCTCCCCGTTGGCCGACACCGCGGCGGCCCGCCGCTCGTCCCGGGACACCCCGACCGAGCCCATCGGCACCGTGCCCAGACCGAAGGGGCCGACCAGCGGCTCGGGCGTCACGTCGCCCTCGGCGGCGCCGGGAAGCCGCTCCACCTGGCCCTTGTCGTTGATGAAGTACTGGCTGTCCGGCCCTCCGGAGCCGTTGTCGGCGGAGAACACCTCGGCGTCGTCGGCGTCCAGCGAGCAGAGCTTGCCGCGGCCGCCCTCCAGCTCCACCCGCTCGACCCGCGCCGAGGTCAGGTCCCCGAGGGTGTAGAGCACCTGGGCGGCCATCATCCGGCAGGAGCTTCGGTCGGCCTTGTCGGCCTTCTCGTTGAGCGGCACTTTCAGGATGTTCTGGTCGTCCGGGGCCAGCGCGGTGACGCCCTTGCGCAGCGCGGTCCCGGTCGGGAACCGGGAGTCGACCACCGGCCGCAGCCAGTTCGTCGGCCCGGCGAGCAGCGTCGTGACGGTCTGTGTGGCCGTGCTCATGCGCGTGACCGGATCGGTGCCGTTGCGTACGTGGACGGGGTCGGCGACGAGCATCCGCTGCCCGCCCGTCCGCCCGGTGGCGAAGTAGTACTTGTTCACGGAACGGTAGAGCCGCTTGAAGTCGGACTGCCCGAGGACCAGACCGTCCGGCACGACGTCGATGCGCCATTCCTGCTCCCCGTCCGGCCCCTTCTCCAGCACCAAATGGAGGGTCTGGGAGTAGTCGGTGGGCGCGAGCGGCCGGTAGGAGCTCTGGACGTCTACCGCCGCGACCTTCTGGCCGGTCAGCGTGTAGGCCGTCTCCGTGTCCCGGGTGGCCCGGCTGGCCTCGTCGTGGAGGAGGGGGCCGCTGCGGTGGGGAGCCTGGGCGAGGACCGTGATGCCCCCGCTGGGCTGCCAGGTGCGCTGGGCGCCGGTGCTCAGGTACTTCCGCGTGGTCGCGAACGCGGGATCGTCACTGGTCATCGACTCCAGGAAACCGTCGACGATCTCGCTGGGCGGCGCACCCTCCCGGGGCGCCACGGCGTACACCTGCACCTGGGAGTCGTCCGGCTGCGAGGCGTCGACCGCTTTGACGTCCCCCGTCGTCGGCATCGACCCGCACCCGGCCAGCACGACGATGGCGCAGCCGATCAGCGCGGACAGCCGCACCGCGCGTCCGTGGCCGCGCTGAAAGCGGTCAGTACCCACGAGTGGTGTCCTCCTGGTCGGAATTCAGTACGCCGTTGACCGCGCGCCCACCGGAACCTTTGGGAGCCGGGCGCGCGACGACACGTGCTCCGCTGCCGGGCAGGGCCGCGGGGTGCACCGACGCGGGCGCCGGGTTCCCGACCGCGGGGCGGCACCCAGGCACCGGCAACGGCGAGCGCTCACCGGTGCCGGGCTGGTTCGGCACGGACATCAGACGGTGATCGCCCGTCCCCGCCGGCGTGGCCTCGTCGCGCTCCCGGTTCTCCCGGTTGCGCCGGGAGTCCTCGGGCTCCAGCGGTATCGGCGAACCGCGCAGCGGCTCGTCCGCCGTGCGCGGCAGGGTCAGCCGGAACTGGGACCCGCCGCCGGGCTCGCCCCAGGCCTGGAGCCAGCCGCCGTGCAGCCGGGCGTCCTCGACAGCGATCGACAGGCCAAGACCGGTCCCGCCGGTCGTCCGGGCCCGCGCCGGGTCGGCACGCCAGAAGCGGTTGAAGACCCGGGTCGCCTCGCCGGGCTTGAGCCCGACCCCGTAGTCGCGGACGGCTACGGCAACAGCGCCCTGCGCCACGCCCATCCGCACCACGACGTCCCGGCCCTCACCGTGCTCGACGGCGTTGACCACGAGGTTACGCAGGACGCGCTCCACCCGACGGGCGTCCGCCTCGGCTATCACCGGCTGGTCGTCCCCGATGACCAGGATCCGGCTGCCCTTGCGCTCGGCGAGCGGCTCGGCGCCGCCGATCACCCGGTGGACCACGGTCCGCAGGTCTATCGGCTCGGCCTCCAGGGCCGCCGCGCCCGCGTCGAAACGGCTGATCTCCAGCAGGTCGGAGAGCAGCGACTCGAATCGGTCGAGCTGGTCGCCCAGGAGTTCGGCGGAGCGTGCGGTGACGGGGTCGAAGTCGACACGCGCCTCATGGATGACGTCGGCCGCCATCCGTACGGTCGTGAGCGGGGTCCGCAGTTCGTGCGAGACGTCCGAGACGAAGCGCCGCTGCATCCGGGAGAGCTCCTCCAGCTGCTGGATCTTCAGCTGGAGGCTCTGGGCCATCTTGTTGAAGGCCTCACCGAGCCGGGCGATGTCGTCCTCGCCGGTGACCTTCATCCGTTCCTGGAGTTTGCCCGCCGAGAGCCGCTCGGCGATTCCGGCGGCCATCCGCACCGGCGTGACGACCTGCCGCACCACGAACCAGGCGATGGCCCCGAGGAGCACGACGACGAACACCCCGGCGGTCGCCAGCGTTGTCTTGACCAGCGACAGCGACTTCTCCTCCTGCGTGAGCGGGAAGAGGTAGTAGAGCTCGTAGGGGTGCTGATCGATGTCGTAGAGCCGCTTACCGACGACGAGCCCCGGCTGCGGCTCCTTGCCGTACGAATACCGGATCTCGGAGTACGTCTGGAACGCGCCCTGGCCCTTGCCGACGTCCTGGCGCAGGCGCTCGGGCACGCTGGAGGCCTCGACGCTGCCCGAACCGCGCGGCGCGCGGTTGCTCGCGCCTTCGTTCACGGAGTCGGCACTGAGCGCCACCACGTTGAACGCGTTCTTGCCTCCGCTGGCGAGCTGGTCGACGAGCTCGGTACGCCAGGAGGTGCTGCCGGTCACACCGTCGGTGTCGCCGCTCCCCTGCCCGTCGGGGGCGAGGGAGGCATTGGCCTTCTCCTGGGCCGCGGCGAAACCACCGGCGGCCTGGGTCTGGGCGGCCTTGCCCTTCGCATCGAGCAGCCCGTTGCGCACCTGCCCGATCACGACGAACCCGAGCAGCAGCACGACAGCCATCGACATCAGCAGGGTCCCCGCGACGACGCGGAGCTGCAGATTGCGCCGCCACAACCGGACGGCGGGCAGCAGCGGACGGCGGACCCACCGCATCAGCAAGCGCGGCACCGGCCCGCCGGGCGTCCGGTCCTCGAACAACCGGCCGCCCCGCAGGAAACGGCTCATACGAGATGCCTTCCGTCCCGGGGCGGCAGCCCGCTCCGTACGGACTCCCGGCTCCCCGGGTCCCGGAGCAGCGCTGCCTCGGGCCATCTCAGCTCGGTCCGGCCTTGTAGCCGACGCCTCGGACCGTCACCACGATCTCCGGCCGCTCCGGGTCCTTCTCGACCTTGGAACGCAGACGCTGAACATGCACATTCACCAGGCGGGTGTCGGCCGCGTGGCGGTAACCCCATACCTGCTCCAGCAGGACTTCACGGGTGAAGACCTGCCACGGCTTACGGGCGAGCGCGACCAGCAGGTCGAACTCCAGCGGGGTCAGGGCGATGGACTGCCCCTCCCGCTTCACGGAGTGCCCTGCCACGTCGATGACCAGGTCACCGATGGTCAGCTGCTCCGGGGCGGGCTCTTCGGACCGCCGCAGACGTGCCCTGATCCGGGCCACCAGCTCCTTAGGTTTGAACGGCTTGACGATGTAGTCGTCGGCACCTGACTCCAGGCCGACCACGACATCGACGGTGTCGCTCTTGGCAGTGAGCATGACGATCGGCACACCGGACTCGGCCCTGATCAGCCTGCACACCTCGATGCCGTCCCTTCCGGGCAGCATGAGGTCGAGCAGCACCAGGTCCGGCTTGGCCTCACGAAATGCAGCCAGTGCCTTGTCGCCGTCCGCTACGAACGACGGCTCGAAACCTTCTCCACGCAGCACAATCCCGAGCATCTCGGCCAGTGCGGTGTCGTCGTCGACGACAAGGACGCGTCCCTTCATAATCGACATCATCCCATTAGCTAATCGTTACCTGCGATGACCTGGCACACAGCTCTGCCAGTCCGACCCCCGTGACCGGGGAAATGACACCCTCCTCGGTGACGATCGCCGTGATCAATTCCGGCGGTGTGATGTCGAAGGCCGGGTTGTACGCCGGGGCTCCGAGGGGCGCGACGACCATCCCGCCTCCTCCGCCCGCCGCTACACCATTCAGCGATGTGAGCTCCGTCACTTCTTGCCCGGAACGCTGCTCGACGATGATCGATGTGCCGCCCGGGGTCTCCAAATCCACGGTCGTCGTCGGCGCCACCACGATGAAGGGAACGTGGTGGTACTTCGCGAGCACGGCCAACGGATAGCTCCCCACCTTGTTGGCCACCGAGCCGTCCGCGGCGATGCGGTCCGCACCGATGAGCACGGCATCCACCTCCCCGGCGGCGAACAGCGAGCCCGCCGCATTGTCCGTGAGCAGGCTGTACGCCAACCCGTTGCGCGCCGCCTCGTACGCGGTCAGCCGCGCCCCCTGGAGCAGCGGCCGCGTCTCGTCGACCCACAGCCGCCGCAGCCGCCCCTGCCGGTGCACCCTCAACGCCACCGCGAAGGCCGTCCCCTCGCCCCCGGAGACCAGCGCCCCGGTGTTGCAGTGGGTGAGCAGCTGGTGCCCGCCACCCGGTAGCAGCTCGTCCAGCAACGCCACCCCGTACTCCGCCATACGCCTGCTGGCCTGCGCGTCCTCCCGGTGCAGCGCCCGCGCTTCGGACAGCGCCGCTGCGGCAGCGGCCTCCGCACCGCCGCCCTTCTCCGCGACCGTCCAGTAGGCCTGGGCCACCCGTCGCACCCCGTAGCCGAGATTCACCGCGGTGGGCCGCGCCCGCTCCAGCAGACCGGCGGCCTCCGCCACGTCGTAGCCCCGCGCCGCCGCGAGCGCCACCCCGTACCCCCCGGCGATCCCGAGCAGCGGAGCCCCTCGCACCGCCAGCGTCCGGATCGCGCGCACCAGCGCGGGTACATCGGTGCACACCAGCTCGACCTCCTCGGCGGGCAACCGAGTCTGGTCGAGGAGCACCAGAACAGGGCCTTCGGGAGGTTCGTCCCAGCGGAGTACGGGAAGCGCGGGAGGCTCGTTGCCCACCGGCGATTGCGCGTCCTGATCAGCCATCTGCCCAGTCTGCCCGGTGAGCCGCCCACAAATGAAGGTGCGTAGGAGATAGAGCGGCTGATCCCTAGCGGGCCGTCGCGTGGCACGATGGCTGCCAACCTGTCGCCCCGATGAGCGGTCAGGACGGTGAAGGAGCGAGAATGAACGACTCTCCGGGCTGGGCTTCGCCCGGATCTGCCCCCTCCGACGGCAAGGAGACGGCGATTCCCCGCCCCTCCGACCCCCAGGACGGAAGCGGCTCGACGGGACAGTGGTCCCCCGAGCACCCGCCTGCCGGGCAGTGGTCCCCACCGAGCACCCCCGGCAGCGGCCCCGGCGCGCCGCCGCCCGCCTCCGGGTGGGGAGGCGGCCCCCAGCGGCAGGGCTGGGCAGGACCGCCGCCCGCCGCGAAGCCCGGCGTCATCCCGCTGCGCCCCCTGAACCTCGGGGAGATCCTGGACGGCTCCGTCTCCGCGCTCCGCGCGCACTGGCGCACCGCGCTCGGCTTCAGCCTCGCGGTCTCCGTGATCGCCCAGATCGCCATCATCCTCCTGCAGCGCTACCTCCTGCCGGAACCGACCACCGTCGACCCGAACGCCACCGGTGCCGAAGCCATCCGACAGGCCTCCGAGTCCGCCCGGTCGACGCTGTTCTCCCTCGCCCCGGCCACGCTCATCACGATGATCGCGACACTCTTCACGGCGTCCGTCGTGACCGTGGTGATCAGCCGCTCGGTACTGGGCCGCCCCACCTCGCTCGCCGACGCCTGGGCCGAGGCCCGCCCGCGGATCCTCCCGCTGCTCGGACTGACCGTGCTGCTGGCCCTGCTCATGGTCGTGATCATGGCCGTCGGTATCGGTCCCGGCCTGCTGCTGGGCTCCGAGGCCGGTGCCGCGCTCGCCATCCTCGGCTTCGCCGCCGCCTGCATCGTGATCCTCTGGCTGCACGTCAGCTTCGCCCTCTCCGCCCCCGCCCTGATGCTGGAACGCCAGAGCATCGTCGCCGCACTGCGCAGGTCCGCCAAGCTCGTCCGCGGCGCCTGGTGGCGCACCTTCGGAATCCTGGCCCTGACCTGGCTGATGACCTTCGTGATGGCCTTCCTCATCTCCATCCCGTTCGGCGTCATCGCGGTGATCGCCGACGGAACCGACCTCAGCGAGTTCTTCAGCAGCAACCCCCCGTCCTTCGGCTGGCCCTTCCTGATCGTCTCGGGCATCGGTGAAGTGATCATCTCGACGCTGGTCTACCCGTTCATCGCAGGCGTGATGGCCCTGCTCTACATGGACCAGCGCATCCGCCGTGAAGCGCTCGACCTCGACCTCGCACGGGCCGCGGGCCTGCCCGGCTACGACGTCGACAACCCCAGGAGCTGATGCGGTGTCGGGGGCGGGGGGCACCACAGCAGCACGGTCGGGCACCGGAGCGGGCGACATACCCGTGGACACTCCGCGGGTGCCCGCCCGGGAGGCAGCCGAGAGCGAGCTGTCCAAACCGATGTACCACGAGAACGACCCGAGCTTCCTCCAGCGTGCCCTGAACCAGTTCTGGGACTGGGTCTCCGGCCTGTTCGACGCCGCCGCCGGCGCCGCCCCCGGCGGCCCGGCGGGTCTCGTGATCCTGATCGTCATCGTCATCGGCCTGGCCGCCGCCCTCTGGTGGCGGCTCGGCACCCCGAAGCGCACCCCCCGCGCCCCGGACGCCCTCTTCGACAGCGACGGCCCCCGCAGCGCGGCCCAGCACCGCGCCGCCGCCGAGGCACACGCCGCAGCCCTGCGCTGGACCGAAGCCGTGCAGGAACGCATGCGCGCCATCGTCCGCTCCCTGGAGGAACGAGCCCTGCTCGACCCCCGCCCGGGCCGCACCGCGGACGAAGCCGCAGCCGAGGCAGGGCGCACTCTGCCCGAGCACACCGCCCGGCTCCGGGCCGCCGCCCGGAACTTCGACGACGTCACATACGGCGGCCGCACGGCGGACCAGTCGGCATATCTGTCCCTGCGCGCCCTCGACCTCGAACTCGACGAGGCCAAGCCCCTGCTGCCCGGCACCGTCCGAGGAGCCACCGGATGACCGCGGCGACCACCCCTTCCCCCACCTCGACAGCGCCCACCGCGCACCAGGTCTGGGCCCGTGCCAGAGGCGTCCTGATCGTCGTCCTCGTCCTCGTCATCGCCGGCATCACCTTCGCCGCCGTACGCTCCGGCGGGAACCACGGACAGCTCGACCCCCGCTCCGCAGACCCCAAGGGCAGCCGAGCCGTCGCCGAACTCCTCAAGGCGCGCGGCATATCCGTCACCGTCGCCACCACCCTCGACGAAGCGACCGGCGCGACAGGCCCCGACACCACTCTGCTCGTCGCAGGCCCCAACCTCCTCACTCCCAGGCAGCAACACCGCCTGACCGAGGCCACATCCAGCTCCGCCGGACGCACCCTCCTGATCGCCCCCGGTGTACGCGCAGTCTCCCGCCTGGCCCCCGGCGTACGCGCCGAGCCCCACCACCCGGTGAGCGCCCTCGCCCCGGCATGCGACCTGCCCACCGCTCGCAGGGCAGGCACAGCGGACATGGGCGGCATCCGCTACACGACACGGAACACCACAGCCATCGCCTGCTATCCGAGCGGCGGTCTTCCCACCCTGGTCGTACTCCCGGACGGGCAGGACGGCGACACCGTCGTCCTCGGCTCCCCCGACTTCCTCCACAACGAGCGCCTCGACCAGCAGGGCAACGCCTCGCTCGCTCTCCAACTCCTCGGATCCCGACCGCATCTCGTCTGGTACCTCCCCTCTCTGGCTGATCCTTCGGCCACGGCCGACGACGGCGCTTCCGGCGACAGGGACGGGGAGCAGGCGCGAGAAGACACAGGCGGCGAGAGCAACTTCCTCGACCTCATCCCCTCCGGCTGGCTGTGGGGAACCCTTCAGCTCTTCCTCGCCGCAGTCCTCGCGGCCGTCTGGCGGGCCCGACGCCTCGGCCCCCTGGTGACGGAAGGACTGCCCGTAGCCATCCGCGCGTCCGAATCCACCGAAGGCCGCGCTCTCCTCTACCGCAAGGCCAACGCCCGCGACCGAGCCGCCGAGGCCTTCCGATCCGCCACCCGCGCCCGCATCGCTTCCCTCACCGGTGTGCCCGCCCGTGACGCCCACACCTCCGTCGCCCTCCTCCCTGCCGTGTCCGCACGCATCCCCGACCCGGACCACGACCTGAGCACCCTGCTCTTCGGTCCGGCTCCGGCCACCGACGCGGCCCTTGTCCTTCTTGCCGATCAACTCGACGCCCTCGAAAGAGAGGTACGCACTTCATGAGCGCCCCGACCCCCGAGCCGACCGAGCCCCCGGTGGCCCCCACCGGCCTCATGGCTCCCGCGGAACCGGAGCCGTCTGACAGCGCCCGCGCGTCCCTCGAAGCCCTCCGCTCCGAGATCGCGAAGGCGGTCGTCGGCCAGGACCCCGCAGTCACCGGACTCGTCGTGGCACTGCTCTGCCGAGGTCACGTGCTGCTCGAAGGCGTGCCCGGCGTCGCCAAGACCCTCCTGGTGCGCGCGCTCGCCGCCTCCCTTGAACTCGACACCAAGCGCGTCCAGTTCACTCCCGACCTGATGCCGAGCGATGTCACGGGCTCATTGGTCTATGACGCACGCACCGCCGAGTTCTCCTTCCAGCCGGGACCCGTCTTCACTCACCTGCTGCTCGCCGACGAGATCAACCGCACCCCTCCCAAGACCCAGTCGTCCCTCCTGGAGGCCATGGAGGAACGCCAGGTCACCGTTGACGGAACGCCCCGGCCGCTGCCGGACCCCTTCCTTGTCGCCGCGACCCAGAACCCCGTCGAGTACGAAGGCACCTATCCTCTGCCGGAGGCCCAACTCGACCGGTTCCTGCTCAAGCTGACGGTCCCTCTCCCTTCGCGGCAGGACGAGATCGACGTGCTCACCCGTCATGCCGACGGCTTCAACCCGCGCGACCTCAAGGCCGCCGGGATACGGCCGGTCGCCGGTCCCGCGGACCTGGAAGCAGCACGAGAAGCCGTCGCGAAGACGACCGTCTCCCCCGAGATCGCCGGTTACGTCGTGGATATCTGCCGTGCCACGCGCGATTCCCCCTCACTCGCCCTCGGCGTCTCCCCCCGAGGTGCCACCGCACTGCTGTCGACCTCCCGCGCCTGGGCCTGGCTCACCGGCCGGGATTACGTCATCCCGGACGATGTGAAGGCCCTCGCGCTCCCCACACTCCGTCATCGCATCCACCTGCGGCCCGAGGCTGAGATGGAGGGAGTCACTGCTGACTCCGTCATCACCTCGGTGCTCGCTCACGTCCCCGTACCCCGATGAGGCGGTGACCATGGCCCTCACCGGACGTACCGCACTGCTTGCCGCCCTGGGGTCACTCCCCGTAGGCATCCTCGCCCCGAGCTGGATGGGGATGGTCGCGGTCAACGCACCGCTCTCACTAGCGATTCTGTGCGACTACGCCCTGGCAGCACCAGTGCGAACGCTCCGATTCACCCGATCCGGTGACACATCCGTTCGACTCGGCGACGAGGCCGAGGTGCAACTCACCGTGACCAACAGCTCGCGACGACGCCTCCGCGCCCAGCTGAGGGACGCCTGGCCCCCCAGCAGCTGGCCCACGGGCACCGACCGCACCGCTTCCCGTCACACGCTGACGGTCCCCGCCGGAGAACAGCGCCGCCTGACCACCGCTCTACGTCCCACGCGTCGCGGCGACCGCCAGGCCGAACGCATCACGGTCCGCTCGTACGGCCCGCTGGGCCTCGCCGCACGCCAGGGCCATCACCGAGCCCCGTGGACCGTACGGGTCCTGCCACCGTTCACCAGCCGCAAGCACCTGCCGTCCAGACTGGCCCGGCTGCGGGAACTCGACGGTCGCACCAGCGTTCTGACACGTGGTGAGGGCACAGAGTTCGACAGCCTCCGGGCCTACGTGCCCGGGGACGACACCCGGTCCATCGACTGGCGGGCCACCGCGCGCCAGTCCGCCGTCGCAGTGCGAACCTGGCGTCCCGAACGCGACCGCCACATCCTGATCGTCCTCGACACCGGGCGCACATCCGCAGGCCGGGTGGGCGACATCCCCCGGCTCGACGCCTCGATGGACGCCACCCTCCTGCTCACCGCACTCGCGACCCGAGCAGGCGACCGTGTGAACCTGCTCGCCTACGACCGCCGCGTCCGAGCCCGGGTGCAGGGCCGTACCGCGGCGGGCGACGTCCTGGCGACCGTAGTCAACTCCCTGGCAACCTTGGAGCCGGAGCTCGTCGAAACGGACTCCCGAGGCCTCAGCACCGCAGCCCTCACGGACGCCCCCCGCGGCTCCCTGATCGTGCTCCTGACGACGCTGGAGGCCGCCCCCATCGAGGAGGGCCTCCTCCCGGTGCTGCCCCAGCTCACCCAGCGCCACACGGTCCTCCTGGCCGCGGTGTCCGACCCCCGGGTCGAGGACATGGCGGAAGGCCGGGGGACAGTGGAGGCCGTGTACGAAGCCGCCGCCGCACGTCAGGCCCAGGCCGACCGCCGGCGCACGGCGGACAGGCTCCGGCGCCACGGCGTGACGGTCGTGGATGCCACTCCGGACAGTCTTGCTCCCGCACTTGCCGATGCCTATCTGGCGCTGAAGTCCGCAGGGCGTCTCTAGAAGACTCGGAAAACCTTCGCGCTGCTGCGCGGCGTGGCCTCCCTCTCTCGTCTGGGAGAGGGAGGCGGAGGGAGTCCACGGGCCAGGGGCATTACCCTCCCCGGAACGCAGAAAAGCCCCGTACCTTGCGGTACGGGGCCTTCCCGGAAAAATTGTTCGGCGGCGTCCTACTCTCCCACAGGGTCCCCCCTGCAGTACCATCGGCGCTGAAAGGCTTAGCTTCCGGGTTCGGAAT
>NZ_JBVIPK010000016.1:0-156192 GCF_055577965.1 Streptomyces sp. NPDC033165 | reverse complement strand
TTTTTTTTTTTGTGGGGGGAAAGGTTGTTAATGGCTCCACCCCCAAAAGCCACTCCCCTCCCCCCCCCCCTTTTTTTTTTTTTTTGGTGGTTTTTTTTTTCTCCCCCCCCCCCCCCCCACAGCCGGAGTGTGCAGGTTGAGCAGGTCAGTTCAGGTCGAACCGGTCGAGGTCCATGACCTTGGCCCAGGCGGCGACGAAGTCCGTCACGAACTTCTGCCGCGCGTCGTCGCTCGCGTAGACCTCGGCGAGGGCACGGAGTTCGGAGTTGGAGCCGAAGACCAGGTCGGCGCGGGTGCCGGTCCACTTGACCTTGCCGGTCGCGTCGCGGGCCTCGAACTCGTCCTGCGCCGACGACGTCGACTTCCAGGTGATGCCCAGGTCGAGCAGGTTCACGAAGAAGTCGTTGGTCAGCGTGCCCGGGCGGTCGGTGAGGACGCCGTGCTTCGAGCCGCCGGTGTTGGCGCCCAGCACGCGCAGACCGCCGACCAGGACGGTGGTCTCCGGGGCGCTCAGCGTCAGCAGGTTGGCCCGGTCGAGCAGCAGGTACTCGGCAGGCAGGCGGGTGCCCTTGCCGACGTAGTTGCGGAAGCCGTCGTACGCGGGTTCCAGGGCGGAGAAGGACTCGATGTCCGTCTGCTCCTGCGTGGCGTCGACCCGGCCCGCGGTGAACGGCACCTGTACGTCGACTCCGGCGTCCTTGGCCGCCTGCTCGACGGCCGCGTTGCCCGCGAGGACGATCAGGTCGGCCAGCGAGACCTGCTTTCCGCCCTTGGCGTTGAAGGACTCCTGGAGACCTTCCAGGACACGCAGGACCTGGGCCAGCTCGTCCGGGTCGTTCGCCTCCCAGCCACGCTGCGGCTCCAGACGGACCCGTGCGCCGTTGGCGCCGCCGCGCTTGTCGCTGCCGCGGAAGGACGCGGCCGAGGCCCAGGCCGCCGAGACCAGCTGCGCCACAGTCAGGTCCGTGGCGAGCACCTGCTCCTTGAGCGCGGTGATCTCCGTGGCGTCCAGCGGCTCCTCGGTGCGCGCGGGCAGGGGGTCCTGCCACAGCAGCACCTCGGAAGGCACCTCCGCGCCCAGGTAGCGCTGGATCGGGCCCATGTCGCGGTGCGTCAGCTTGTACCAGGCGCGGGCGAAGGCGTCCGCGAACTCGTCCGGGTTCTCGTGGAAGCGGCGCGAGATCTGCTCGTAGGCCGGGTCGAAGCGCAGCGACAGGTCGGTGGTGAGCATCTGCGGCTTGTGCTTCTTCGACGCGTCGTGCGCGTCCGGGATGGTCGCCTCCGCGTCCTTGGCGACCCACTGGTGCGCACCGGCCGGGGACTTGGTCAGCTCGTACTCGTAGGCGAAGAGGTTGTGGAAGAACTCGTTGCCCCACTTCGTCGGGGTGCTGGTCCAGGTCACCTCCAGACCGCTGGTGATGGCGTCCCCGCCCTTGCCCGACTTGTACGAGCTGCGCCAGCCCAGGCCCTGCTCCTCCATCGGAGCGCCCTCGGGGTCCGCGCCGACGCTCTCGGCCGGGCCCGCGCCGTGCGTCTTGCCGAAGGTGTGGCCACCGGCGATGAGGGCGACGGTCTCCTCGTCGTTCATCGCCATCCGGCGGAAGGTCTCGCGGATGTCGCGGGCGGCCGCGATCGGGTCCGGGTTTCCGTTGGGGCCTTCGGGGTTGACGTAGATCAGGCCCATCTGGACCGCCCCGAGCGGGTTCTCCAGCTCACGGTCGCCGGTGTAGCGCTCGTCGTCGAGCCAGGTGGTCTCCGGGCCCCAGTAGACGTCCTCCTCCGACTCCCAGACGTCCTCGCGGCCACCGGCGAAGCCGAAGGTCTTGAAGCCCATGGTCTCCAGGGCGACGTTGCCGGTGAGGATCAGCAGGTCGGCCCAGGACAGCGCCTGGCCGTACTTCTTCTTGACCGGCCACAGCAGACGGCGGGCCTTGTCGAGGTTGCCGTTGTCCGGCCAGCTGTTCAGCGGGGCGAAGCGCTGCTGACCGGCGCCCGCGCCGCCGCGGCCGTCGCTGATGCGGTACGTGCCCGCGCTGTGCCAGGCCATCCGGATCATCAGCGGTCCGTAGTTGCCGAAGTCGGCCGGCCACCAGTCCTGCGACGTGGTGAGCACCTCGGCGATGTCCCGCTTCACCGCGGGCAGGTCGAGCGCCTGGAACGCGGCCGCGTAGTCGAAGTCCGCACCGAGCGGGTTCGCCACGGCGGGGTTCTTGGCAAGGATCTTCAGATTGAGGCGGTCCGGCCACCACTGGCGGTTCCCCCCGCCCTGAGTGGGGTGCGCCGCACGGCCGTGGGCCACGGGGCAGCCGACGGCCTGCGCCTCGGGCACCTCCGGGATGGCCGTCTCGGGCGAATCCGGGGTGACGGGATCGAAGACATGCGACTCGTGATTGTCGGTCATGGGAAATCCTTCCGGACCCGGCGGGTCGTGGGGGCGCTGAACGGGGGAGGAGGATTCGGGCCGTGCAGGTGGGGCACGCTTTCCAGGATCTCGCGCGGGCCGTCAGAGTGCCTCGCGGACCACCGGACCGGACGGTCGCGGCCGTGCGACGAGGGCGGTGCTCGACCGGCGGTCTCCCGTCACGTGTCTCTGCTGCCGTACCGGAGTCTTCCTGTCTCTATCTCTTGGATGTCGCCGAGATCGATCCTACAATGGACTTCGTCCAAGTCAAGAAGTGCGCTAAAACCATAGCGACTGGAGCGTGGCGTCACCGGATCCTTCCGGCGGGCGGGCGTGTCTCCAGGCGTCTCCAGCGAAGCGAAGCAGGTGAAACGAGATGAGCGACCTCCTCCAGCGGCTGCGCGGCCGTGGCTGGCGGCTGACCTCGCAGCGGCGTGTCGTCGCGGAGGTCCTCGACGGCGACCACGTACACCTGACGGCGGACGAGGTGCACCTGCGGGCCGCCGCGCGACTGCCCGAGATCTCCCGCGCGACCGTCTACAACACGCTGGGGGAGCTCGTCGCGCTCGGTGAGGTGCTGGAGGTCTCCACCGTGGGCCGGGCCAAGCGCTACGACCCGAACGCGCGCCGCCCCCACCAGCACCTGGTGTGCTCCGGCTGCGGCACGGTGCGCGATGTCCACCCGTCCGGCGATGCCATCGGTGACCTGCCCGAGGCCGAGCGGTTCGGGTTCGCCGTCGGCTCGGTGGAGATCACCTATCGCGGCTTGTGCCCGGCCTGCGCCTGACCGCGGCGGGGTCAGGCCCCCAGGAGGGCCCGGCTGCGCTCCGGCATCGACAGCGTGGCAGTGCTGACAGCCGAAAGTGCCGACAGTATTCGGGCGCTCGGGCAGCTCTCGGGTGGCCGCCGGGCGGCCTGCATTGCACCCGCCCACTCGGTCCTCGCGTCCCCGTAGTCCTTGCGTTTCAAGGGGAGAGTACGGCGGCCAGCATCCGTCGGACGACCAGGGTCAGTTCGGCCATGTCGGGCGCCGGGCGGCTCGCGGCCCGTGCGCCGGCGAGTCGGTCGTACAGCAGGCCGTCGGTCCAGGCGACGAGCAGGTCTGCCGCCTCCGCGGGACGGGGTGCGCCGAGTGCCGCCAGCAGGGTGGTGGCCCTGGAGCGGGCGGTGAGGCCGGCGGTTTCCAGGTCGGCGCGCAGCTCCGGGCGGCGGGTCGCCTCCAGGCTGAGCTCGAAGCGGGCGAGCTGGCGGCCCCGCTCCACGGTCAGCCAGTGGTGCAGCAGCGCGGCCAGCGCCTCGGCGGCGGAGTCCGGGTCAGGGGTCCCGTGCTGGGCTTCCCACCGGTCCACGTCGGCGGCCGACAGTTCGGCCAGGCGGTGGAAGCAGGCGCCGATCAGGGCGCTCCGGGTGCGGAAGTAGTACGACGTGCTGCCTGCGGGCAGCCCGGCGGCGGTGTCCACCGCGCGATGGGTCAGGCCGCGCAGGCCGGCGGAGCTCACGGTGGCGATGGCGGCGTCGGCGATCAGGGCTCGGCGGTCAGGGAGGGGCACACCTCGAACTCTACAGGTGTAGAGTGCGGAGCGTCGGCCTCTACAGGTGTAGAGGCCAGGGGGTTCGTGAGGGAGGCGGTCGATATGGGTGTTCGTCATGCTGTCGTAGCCGGAGGTGGGATCGGGGGCCTGGCCGCGGCGGTGGCCCTGAGCCGCCGTGGGTGGCGCGTGACCGTGTGCGAACGGGCTCCCGTCCTCTCGGCTGTCGGCGCCGGCATCGTCCTCGCCCCCAACGCCCTGCGCGCCCTGGACTCGATCGGCCTGGGCCCCGAGGTGCGGGCGGGTGAAGCCCTCGCCGGTCAGGTCGGGCTGCGTACCCCCGACGGCACATGGCTGAGCCGAACCGGCACCGGCGCCGCGTCCTCCCGCTACGGGCTTCCCGCTCGCGCCGTACACCGCGCCTTCCTCATCGACGCCCTCGCCGCCGCCCTGCCGCCCGGCGCCCTGCGCCTCGGCGTGTCGGTGAGCGGTGTGGACGATGCCGGGAGCGCGGTGGTCGCGCGTACGTCATCGGGCGATCTGCGCGCCGACGTCGTCGTGGCGGCCGACGGTATGCGCAGCGTGCTCCGTGGGCAGCTCTTCCCCCGGCACTCCGGTCTGCGTCACGCCGGTGAGGCCGGATGGCGGGCGGTGCTGTCCGGCGCCGACCTGCCTGCGCAGTCGGCGGCCGAGACCTGGGGGAGGGGGGAACGGTTCGGCGTCGTCCCCCTCGCCGACGGGCGGATCTATGTCTACGCCACCGCCGCCACCGGCCCCGGTACGAAGCCTGCCGACCATCATGCGGAGCTGACCCGGCGCTTCGGCGCGTGGCACGATCCGATACCCGCACTGCTGGACCGGCTGGACCGGCGGAACCGCGAGCCCTTCGGCGTACTGCACCACCACTTTCACGAACTGGCCTCACCTCTTCCCCGATTCCACTCGGGCCGGGTGGCTCTGCTCGGTGACGCCGCCCACGCGATGACGCCCAACATGGGCCAGGGCGGCTGCCAGGCCATCGAGGACGCGGTCGTCGTGGCGCACACCCTGGCCGACGACGCCGACGTACCGACCGCGCTCGCCGCCTACACGAAGGCCAGGCACCGGCGCACCACCCGTATCAGCCGCCGCTCCCGACGCATCGGTGGACTCGTCCGACTCTCCCACCCCCTTGCCGTGTCCGTCCGGAACCTCGCCGTACGTGCCACGCCGGGGGCGGTCACGGCGAGGGCTCTGGACACGGTCCTCGGCTGGCAGCCCCCCGCCGATCCCGGCTCCGCCACGCACCCACCCGCCGACACCAAGGAGCAACCATGAACAGTGTGGTGGCATCCCGCCCCTCCGCCCGGGCAGACCCCGTGCGGCCCCTCGAAGCGGGCGCCTACGGATTCGCCCTCCTGGGGCTCGGCCACCTCGCCCTCTCCGCAGTCACCAGCCGCGCCTTCGTCCTGTCGTTGCGGAGGGCCGCCGCTCCCGCTCCCCCCGCCCGCGCGGCCGGGGGTGCATGACGCAGGCTGTCACGCACGCCCGGGCGTGCGCGAGGTGTCGGCCCTGGCCGACGTGCCGGGAGTCCTGCCCCATGGCGTCACCTCCGGCAGTGCCGCGATACTGCGGGCCCAATCGTTCTGTCGAATCTCTCGAAAGGGCCCACGTGACGCACCGGATTCCCGCAATCACCCGGCTCGGCCTCGGCGGCGTGACGCTCCTGCTCGTTCTCGCCGGCTCCGCCCTGCCTGCCACGGCGTCGCCCGCCACGGCGAACCCCGCCGGCACCGCCCGCAGCACCGCGCAGCCCACCGTCGAGGAGCAGCGCCTCGACCGGGCCGCCCCGCAGGAGATCCTGCGGCGCAGCGGATTCGACGTCCTCGCCCCGCGTTTCGCCCGTGCTCTGGAGGGCGCCCGCAGTTACGCGCGGACGGAGCGGCTGGTGGCGCGCCACGCATCGGCGCTGTGGCGGCGGGCCGTGGACCGGGCCCAGGGCCGCGGGCCCGCCACGGGCGACCTGAGCCGCGGCGATGACCGCCCGTTGTACTGGGCACGACTCGCCCTCAGCCGCGAACTGCGTACATGGACGCCTCGGTTCGGGCTGGACGACCAGCAGCGCAAGGCCCTGCTCACCGTGCTGGAGACCTCTTCGCGCGGCGAGGAGGACATCCGCCATCCGGGCCGTCAGGTGAAGCGGGTCCTCATCACCGGCTTCGATCCGTTCACGTTGGACAGGGACGTCCGGATCGGCAATCCCTCGGGCGCGAGCGCACTGGCGCTGGACGGCACCCTGGTGCACACCGCCAAGGGCCCGGCCCGGATAGAGGCTGTCGTCTTCCCGGTGCGCTGGACGGACTTCGCCGAAGGGGCGGTCGAACGGGCCCTCGCCCGGCACCTGCCGCACCTGGACGCCTTCACCACCATCAGCCAGGGCCGCCCGGGCCGATTCGACGTGGAGCGCACCAACGGCGCCTGGCGCGGTGGCTTCCCGGACAACGAGAACCTCGCCCGCACCGGGACCGTCCCCGTCACCGACCCGGCGTCGCAGCCGCAGTGGACCTCCACCACCCTCCCGTACCGCCGGCTCACCGAGGCGGACACGGGCCGGTTCCCGGTGTACGACAATACCGAGGTCACCGAGATCCCGGCGGGCGCGACCCAGCCGGTGACCAGGCGGGAAGGGCCCACTCCCGGTTCCACCGCGCGGGCCGGGGGCGGGGGCGACTACCTTTCCAACGAGATCGCCTACCGGGCCACCCTGCTGCGCGACCGGATGGGGCTCTCGAAGCTGCCCGGCGGTCATCTGCACACGCCGGTCCTGACCTTCGGAGTGGGGAACGAGAACCCGGCGACGGGCGGTGTCACCGACCCGGACTTCGAGCGCAACCGCTCGGACATCGTGCGCCAGATACGGGCACTGGTGAAGACGGCGGTGAGCGCGGCCCCTTGAGCCCGCGCCCGCTGCCGTCCAGCCGTAGCGCAGTGGCACCGGCAGCGGTAGCCGTCCAGCCGGTCCCAAACCCGTACCCCTGCCCGTCGACGTGGCCATCGCTGGGAGGGTGGCGTGCCGGTGGGGCCGACAACTGCGATGATCCAGGGGTCCACACATTCCCCCTGAAGCACGTTCCCGCCCTCGTGGGGCGGGGCTGACCGGAGGCACGCTGACATGACCGGGAAACGCGACCGCTGGGCGGAACTGACCGGGGGACAGGCCGGAGAGGAGTACGCCCGGCGTTTCGCGCGGCTTGCCGAATCGGGGCACGACATCCACGGCGAGGCCGCGTTCTGCGACGCGTTGCTGGAGCCTGCCGCCCGGGTGCTCGACGCCGGCTGCGGCACCGGAAGGGTGGCGATCCGGCTCGCCGAACTGGGCCACCGCTGCACCGGCGTGGACGTCGACTCCTCGATGCTCGCCGTCGCCCGCCGCGAGGCTCCCGCGCAGGAGTGGCTGCTCGGGGACCTGGCCCGCACGGACTCCCTCGGGCTGGAGCCGGACTTCGACCTGGTGCTCGCCGCCGGGAACGTCATCCCTCTCCTGGCCGCAGGCACCGAAGCGGCTGTCATCGGGCAGCTGTCCGCCCTGCTGCGGCCCGGCGGGCTGCTGGTCACGGGCATGGGACTGGACGCCGCCCACCTGCCGCTTGCCGAAGCGCCCTTCGCTCTCGCGGACTTCGACGAGTGGTGTGGGCGGGCCGGGCTGACCC
Source organism: Streptomyces sp. NPDC033165 (assembly GCF_055577965.1). NCBI lineage: Bacteria > Bacillati > Actinomycetota > Actinomycetes > Kitasatosporales > Streptomycetaceae > Streptomyces > Streptomyces sp. NPDC033165. The sequence goes on along the minus strand of NZ_JBVIPK010000016.1, from coordinate 148,573 downwards.
TGCGGCAGCGCTACGCGACCTGGAGCGGCGACCCCTACGTCCCGGGCTGCGGTTACGCCGTCAGTGTGCACGTCCGCCCTGCCCACGAGGGTGGTGTCGCTTGATCGTTCCCGGACGGGGTAGCGAAGCGGTATGACCACTGACGAAACCTCTCCCGCTCCCGGCGGCTACACCCGGCCGGAGCTCGACGTCCGGGCGCTGACCGAGCTACTCGACGGCGAGTACGCCGAGGTCCGCGACCTGGTCCGGAGCAACCTGGTGACGCACGCCTCGGTTCTCGACGAGGCCGACGAGCTCGGCATCGACGCGTACCGCGAGCGGGTGCGCGAACTCGTGGTCGAGATGGCGGCGACGGGGCAGACCGGTATGGGCTTCCCGAGGCAGTACGGCGGGGGCGGCGACGTCGGGGCCTCGATCGCCGCGTTCGAGACGCTCGCCTTCGGCGATCTGTCGGTGCTGGTGAAGGTCGGTGTGCAGTTCGGGCTCTTCGGCGGCGCGATCCTCCATCTGGGCACCGAACGCCACCACGACGCCTATCTGCCGGACCTGATCACCGGGAAGCTGATGGGATGCTTCGCGATGACCGAGACCGGGCACGGCTCGAACGTGCAGGCGCTCGGCACGGTCGCGCGGTACGACGCCGCCGCGCAGGAGTTCGTCATCACCACCGAGGGCGACCAGGCGCGCAAGGACTACATCGGCAACGCGGCCCGCCACGGCGAACTGGCGGTCGTCTTCGCCCAGCTGGAGGTGGGCGGGGCGGCCGAGGGCGTGCACGCGTTCGTCGTGCCGATCCGGGTCGGCGGCGAGGTGGCGCCCGGCGTCGGCATCGAGGACGACGGCCGCAAGATGGGCCTCAACGGCGTGGACAACGGGCGCATCCGGTTCGACGGTGTGCGGGTGCCCCGCGAGGCGCTGCTCAACCGGTTCGCCGACGTCACTCCGGAAGGCGTCTACCGGAGCACGATCGACAACCCGGACCGCCGCTTCTTCACCATGCTCGGAACCCTGGTCCAGGGGCGGGTCAGCGTCGGCGGCGCCGGGGTCGGCACCGCGAAGGTCGCCCTGGCGGTCGCCACGAAGTACGCCCTGCGGCGCCGCCAGTTCGCGACGAGCTCACAGGGGGAGGAGCAGCTGCTGCTCGACTACGGCCTGCATCAGCGCCGCCTGCTGCCGCTCGTCGCGCGTACGTACGCACTGCACTTCGCGCAGGACGTCGTACGTACGCAGCTGCACGACGTCTTCTCCGGCATCGAGGACGACCCGCAGGCGCGGCGCCGCCTGGAGTCACGGGCCGCCGGAACCAAGGCGCTCGGCACCTGGCACGCCACCCGGGTGATCCAGGAGTGCCGCGAGGCGTGCGGCGGCGCCGGCTATCTCGCCGTCAACCGGTTCGCCGCTCTCAAGGCCGACAGCGACATCTTCACCACCTTCGAGGGCGACAACCACGTCCTGCTCCAGCTCGTCGCCAAGGGCCTGCTCACCGACTACGCGAGCGAGTTCGAGGACCTGGACCAGCTCGGCATGGTCCGCTACGTCACCAACCTCGCCGTCGAGACGGTCATCGAGAAGACGTCGGCCCACAAACTGCTCGAACGGGTACGTGATCTGCTGCCCGGCGGCGACGCGTGGGACCAGGAAGCGGGCCTGCTCGACTCGGAGTACCAGCTCGCCATGGTCCGCTACCGCGAGGAGCACCTGCTCGCGGGAGTGGCCCGCAGGCTCAAGAGCGGGATCGACCGGAAGCGCGATGCGGGCGCTGTCTTCTCCGAGGTGCAGGACCATGTCATCGCCGTCGCCCACGCCCATGTCGAGCGGCTGGTGCTGGAGGCCTTCGTCGAGAAGGTGCGTACGCTGCCCGAGGGCGGCAACAAGGTCGCGCTGGGCCTGCTGTGCGACCTGTTCGCCCTGTCGACGATCGAGGCGGACCGGGCGTGGTTCATGGAACACGGCCGGCTGACCGTCCAGCGCTCCAAGGCGATCACCCGTGAGGTGAACGACCTCTGCCGCAAGGTCCGGCCCCTCGCGGGCGCCCTCGTCGACGCCTGGGGTGTCCCGGCCGTCATGCTGCGGGCTCCGGACCTGGTGGGCTGACCCGGAACACGGCGGCGGCCGTGGCCCCGGGCCCGGGAGGGCGGTACGAGCGGCACCACCAGCCGGCGGCTCCGGCGCGCGCGGGCGGCGGGGACTCATGGGCCGCCAACCGTGCTGAGAGTGCGGTACGTGACCTGATGTCCGGTTGGTGCTTGGGATCGGGTGAGGAGTGCTGGTCGGCGGGGCGGACTGGTACTCAGGTGCGGGGCTGAGCGAGCAGGCCGGGTTCGGGTTCGGTGAGAATGCCCGTGTGACCAGGTGTTTCAGCTTGGACCGGGTGCCTTCGGTGTTCTTCGGGAGGATCGGCAGGTCGAGTGCCTCGCACAGGTCGCGGGCCCGCATCGGCTGACCGGTGTCGGTGAAGGCCGCGAGGATCTGCTGGTAGGCGTGGCGGTCCGGGGCCTCGGGCCGCGGCGGATCGTCGGCGGGCTCGGGCGCCGGGATGTTCAGGATGGTCTTGCGGGTGATGCGCAGGTTCTCGGTCTCCGCGTCGAGTTCGCCGAGGCGGGCGGTGAGGTCCTCGATGGTGGTGTCACTCATCAGCGTCTCCTTGATCACCGGATCCGCCGATCATTGAACCCTCCCCTCCGTTACCACCGGATGTGAGACAGAGCCGAACGTCTTCCCGTCCCGTGGATCACGCAGCCGGGTGCCAGTCCACCCTGGCCGTGGGATGTGTCGAGCGCGTCGACGACGAGTGCGGCGCGGTGGTGGCCCTGGCGTAGCCGACGACCTCGCGGGCGGCCAGGTCCGGCCAGCAGGCGAGGTAGAGCCAGCCCTCGGTGGTGGGCAGGTAGGTGATGTTGCCGACCAGCCTGGTCCCGGGCCGCTCGGAGTGGAAGTCGCGGCCGATTAGGCACGGGGCCGGCTTCGCCTTCGCATCCGGTCGGGCCGGCGAACGCCTCTTGCGCGGGGTGACGTCGCGGATGTCGCGCTCACGCATCACGGGAGCGGTTCCGGTTCCAGTTCATCGCAGCCGTGGGCGCGGCAGATCTGAAGCCGGCCGTAGGAGACGACGTACCACGGGGCGGGGTGGGGTCCTGTGCTCTCGGTGAGGAAGCGCAGGTCGACGACGGTGCCGGTCAGTGGGGCGCCCAGGACACGTACACGGCAGCCCTTGGTGAGGGCGTAGGCGCGCGCCTGCGCGACCTGTAGGGGGTCCGGCTGCCACAGGCGCCATCGCTGCTGGTGGCGGCGGTAGTCGTGGTAGGTGTCCCCGCTGTAGCGGGCGGCGCAGAGGGCGTCGACGGCTATCTGCCATGCCTTCCCGTGGGGGCCTTCGGCGGTGTAGAGGTAATAGGAGCGTCGTTGCAGCTGCTGGAGCGTGAGAGAGCCGAACAGTCCGAGGTCCAGCGCGCGCACGGCGGATGCGGTGGCCGCCCGCGTCTGTGCGTCCGGGGGCTGTCCTTTCACCGCAGGGTTATCTTGGCGTACAGGTAGTCGACGCAGACCCAGGTTCCGTCGGGTCCGGCCACGGTGTGGCGGGCGAACAGGGTGGTCAGCTTTTCACGGATCAGTTCGCGTGCCGGTTCGCCGAGTTGTTCTACTACGCACAAGGCCGGCCCGAAGTGGTCGGCGAAAACCGAGGCCAGTTCGGCGGCCGTTGCCGGGACGTGGTGGTGGCTGATGCTGCTGTGGATGCGCGGGGCCGGCCCGAAGAGGCGGCGCAGTCCGGCGGCGGTGCCCCACTGCTGGGCGATGCCCTGGATCGACTCTGCCACGGGGTGGAGGTCGTGGAGCGTCTGGAACATGGCGGTGATCACGCCGCCGGGGTTCCAGTTCGCCATCTGGATCGCGCCGGTGGGGCGGCACACCCGGAGCATCTCCTGGGCGGCGGCTTCGGCGTCGGGGGCGAACATCGACCCGTAGGTCGACAGGACGCAGTCGAACGAGGCGTCGGCGAAGGGCATCTTGGCCGCGTCGCCGATACGGAAGTCCACCGACATGCGCAGGTCGCTCTGCCGTCTGCGGGCGGCTTCGATCATGACGGGGTCGAAGTCCAGTCCGGTCACGGAAGCGCTGCGGCGGGCCGCGTAAAGCGCCGCGTTTCCGGTGGCGCATGCCACGTCAAGGACGCGGTGGGCCGGCTTGATGCCCGCTTCCTGCACGAGTCGGAGGCTGATGCCCGACAGTTTGCCGGCGACGGCCTGGTATCGGTGGGCGGACCAGTAGGCTTCCTGGTCGATCAACGGAACCTCCACAGGGCTACGGGAATGGTCACACATCTGTGGCGCGATTGATTTGCGGGAAGGTTGAGCCCGTGGTGCGGCCGGTGCGCCCGGAATGCCGTGGAAGGGGAGATGGCTGCGGCGCTTGTGTCTGACCTGCTGACAGGGAACCACCGGTGGGGTTCCGCTACGAGGGAGCGAACAGCCTGGCCGGGCTCTTTCCCGGTGCTCCGGTCGATGTGCTGCGCGCCGGTGGCGTGCCGCACGGGAGATGGAGCTACTTCGCGCTGTCTGCGAGCTCTTGTGCCTTGTGCTTTCCCAGGTGGAATGTGCAAACAGCTGGATCGAACTGCGGAGCGTTCGTCTCCCCCTTTTTCGCGGTTCTCGCGAGCATAGAGTTTCCGCCGGGTCACGGCAGTGCGCATGAGGTGTGAGGGCTGATTATGGAGTTGTCGTTCGTCGCTCGCGACTGGAAAAGACATTTCGCGCATCTGGGTGTGAATTTGGTGCCGGTGAAAGGCTCTCCGGGTAAGTGGCAGGTCAATTCCATCGCCTATCGGCATCCGCCGCTGATCCTGAGTCTGAAGGCGCCGTTCGGGCAGTTCATGCTCGGTGAGCCGACCTTGCAGGCGGCGTGTGGGCTGATGAGTCTGTTCGGTCGCCGCGAGGGAGAGGGGCCCCGTCGTACGTCGGTTCCCTTCGCCTCGGTGTGTGGTGCTGTGGCCGCCGGTCAGGGCATCATGGCGGCTTTGGTCGCGCAGGCCCGCGGCAGTGCGGATGTGACGCAGGTGGAGGTCAACGTCGGCTCTGCTCTGCTGTTCTCGCAGTCGCATCATGTGGAACTGACCGCGCTCGGTCCGGTGCCGGAGACGCTCGGCGCGGGCAAGCCGCCGCCCTTCCTGACCTCCGACGGGCACTGGGTCGAGGTGGAGACGTTCCGGGCCGATCGGTGGGCCGCCTTCTGGAAGCGGCTCGGTGTCGACGGCCACGATGCGATGGTCTCGTGGCGGTCGCACGAGGCACGGCAGTGGACGGCTTGCTTCCGGGTGCCGAAGTCCGTCCACCAGGCAGCGCACATCCCGCTGAAGGCCATCATGGCCGCCGCGCACGCGGAGAACGTCTGCGTGTCCGACGTCTCCAACCCGATCGATGACGACCTGATCGAACCCTGGCTGTTGTCACCGTCTCCGTGGAGTGGGCCTCCCCCTGTGGAGAACCTCGACGAAGGAGCGCTGCCCCCGCGCTGGCTCCCCCTGGCTGGGATGCAGGTCGTCGAGGCGACGCACTACCTGCAGGGGTCCTACGCGGGGCGGATCCTCGCGTGCTTGGGTGCTCAGGTGTGGCGGGTCGAGCCGCCGGAGGGTGATCCTGCACGCGGCGTGGAGCCGGTACGCGCTGGCTGCTCGGTGTCCTTCCGTGCTCTGCACCGCGGCAAGGAAGCGCTGTGTGTCGACCTCGGCAGTCCACGGGGCCGTCGCCGTGTGCACGAGGTGGTGTCGAGGGCGTCGGTGTTCCTGACGAACTGGTCACCGGGCAAGCTGGGGCCCGCGCACCTGGACTACACGACCCTGCGTCGCGTCAACCCGTCCCTGGTCTACGCGCATGCGACAGGCAGCCCCCCGGACGACGAGAGATGGCCGCACACGGCGTCGGACTGGTCGATCCAGGCTGCGACCGGCATGGGACGTGCTGTGCGCTGTGACGGCGAGCAGCCTGCCGTCAGCCAGATGACCATGCTCGATCCGTTGGGTGGCCTGCTCTGTGCGGAAGGCATTCTGACGGGGCTGATGCAGCGGCAGCACACCGGTTTCGGATGTTACGTGGAATCGTCCCTGCGGCATGCGGCGCACGTCCTGATGACGTTCACCCGGCCGCAGATGGGCCCCGCGTTCCATCCGCTGCCCACGCAGTCCGGCTATCTCGCCGTGGATGACACCCGCTTCCTGAGGAAGCGGCTGGGTCTGTCCTTCGATGCCGAAAGGGAGGACTTCGTGCGAGTGCTGCGTGCCAGGACGGACCAGGACTGGGAGGAGCAGTTGCGGGTGGAGGGGCTGGCCGCCACCCGCGTACGCACCATGGACGACGTCATCGAGGACCCGCTCGACCCGTCGTGGCTGCGCTACGACCACGGAATCCACGTCGCACCCCCTTGGAGGATCTCGTGACGGCGGTCAACCCTCCCCTCCAGGAGCGCTACTGGGCCGCCGACCGCTATCAGCAGGTGGCCAACCGGCTGTTCCCGCTGAGCACCGCCCTGTGCGACCGTGCGGCCCTGCGGGCGCGGGAACGCGTGCTCGACGTGGCCACCGCGACCGGCAACGCCGCGCTGGCAGCGGCCGCACGCGGGTGCCAGGTGACGGCGATCGACACCGATCTGCACATGCTGGGCGTCGCGCAGCGGCGGGCGCTGGAGAAGAACCTCCACCTGACCTTGCGGAACTACGACGCCCAGAACATGCCATTCCCCGCCGGTCTGTTCGATGCCGTGATCTCGGCGGGAGGCGTGCAGTTCGCGCCGGACCCGGAGGCGTGCGCAGCCGAACTGCTGCGAGTGTGCCGGCCGACAGGACGGATCGTGGTCGGCAGTTGGGGGCCCGCGTCCCCGATCACGATCATGTTCGAGATCCTGCACGCGGTGTGCCCGCTGGTGGACAGCATCGTCCCCCGCTCGACCGCGTGGGGAACGGCAGCCGGGATTCGCCAGCTGTTCGAGGGCAGAGCGGCCATCGAGGCAGAGGAATCGTACGTGTACGTCGACGTTCCCTCCGTGGGGAAGTGGACGGACATCCTGTGCCAGAACTTCGGGCCGGTACGACTGGCCATGGAGGAGGTCGACGTCGCGGCCGCCGAGGAGATTCGACAGTCGCTGTTCACTCTCTTCTCACAGTTCAGCGAGGCCGGTAGCGGCACCGGATCCACTCGGATCCGGATGGAGTGCCTGCAGGCGGTGCTGACGCCGCTCGGCCCCTGAGACCCGGCCCCTCCGGCCCGGCAGAGCGGGACACACTCCCTGCCGACCACCGACCGCACCACCCACCAGCACGTCAACCTGGAGGAAGATCCATGACCATCTCCGTCCGCGTTCCCAACATCCTGCGTCCTTACACCGACGACCAGGCACGGGTGACGGCCGAGGGGAGCACTGTCGCCGAGGTCGTCGCCCACCTGGAGGAGAACCATCCCGGCATCTCCCAGCGCATCCTGGACGAGAGCGGCGTCATGCGCCGCTACGTCAACATCTACGTCAACGACAACGACATCCGCTTCAAGGACAACCTCGATACGCTCGTCCCGGACGGCGCCGAGGTGTCCATCGTCCCGGGGGTGGCGGGAGGCTGTCGTTGAACCCCTACCCCGGGCCGGCGTTTCCCGGCTGCGCACCGCTCCTTGCGGTACTCAGCCGGGACGTAACCGTCCCCACCGCGCGCGGCGAGATGACCTATGCCGCACTGGACTACGCGGCCTCCACTCCCGTTCTGTCCCAGGTCTGGCGGGAGGTGGCAGCATTCGTACCGCAGTACGGAAGCGTCCACCGCGGATCGGGCCAGCTGTCGCGATACTCGACGTCGGTGTTCGAATCCTCCCGCGAGGAGGTGGCGCGCTTCCTCGATCTGCGGGCCGACGACCGCGTGGTGTTCACGCGGTCCACCACCGATTCGCTGAACATGCTCGCCCAGTGGCTGCCGGAACGCGGTTCGGTGTATGCGTTCGACACCGACCACCACGCGGTGCTGCTCCCGTGGCGCCGCCACGACATGGTCCTGCTCGACGCCCCGGACTCGCCGCGGTGCGCGGTGGAGCTCCTGGACGAGGCACTGCGCAAGCACGCCCCACTCACGGACGCCCTGGTGTGCGTCACCGGCGCGTCCAACGTGACGGGCGAGCTGTGGCCTGTGCGGGAACTCGCCGCCGTGGCACACACGCACGGCGCGAGGATCGTGTTGGACGCGGCCCAACTGGTCGCGCACCGGCCGGTTTCCGTGCGCGACCTCGGCGTGGACTGGGTGGCGTTCTCCGGGCACAAGCTCTATGCCCCGTTCGGCGCGGGCGTCCTGGCCGGACGGTGGGACTGGCCCCTACGGGCGGAGCCCTACCTGGCAGGCGGCGGCGCCTCACGCTCCGTGCGACGCGTCCGCGGAGACCGCCTGGAGGTGGAGTGGGACCTGGGGGCCGCCCGGCACGAGGCGGGTACACCGAACGTCATCGGGGCCCACGCGATCGCGGCGGCGTGCCGGGCTCTGAACGGCGTCGGCTTCGCCGCGCTGCGCGCACACGAGGAACAGCTGATGCACCGGCTGCACGCGGGTCTCGACGCCGTGCCCGGACTCAGGCGGCTGAGCCTGTTCCCCGGCGGGGCTGACCGCGCGCCCGTGACGTCGTTCACCGCGGACGGGATCCACGGCCTCACCCTCGCCGACCGCCTGTCATGGGAGTACGGCATCGGAGTCCGGGCCGGTCTGTTCTGCGCCCACCCCCTGATGCACCAGCTGCTGAACGCCCTCGGAACAGCGACGTACCCGGCACCTGACGACGGCGGCACCACGCCGACCGGCAACGGAACGGCACCGGGCAACTGCCGCACGGCGCCGCTGAACGCCGTGCGGGCAAGCTTCGGCGCGGGCACCACCAGGGAACACATAGACCGGTTAGTGCGCGGGGTGCGAGAGCTGACGCACAGGCACGGAGCTGCCGGACACGCATGATTCTCCAGGCCGAGCTCGGCCACCAGGCACTCGACCTGCCGATCCTCGCGAAGAATCACCGAAGGCATGCGGTCCAATCTGAAACGCCTGGTCACACGGGCATTCTCACCGAACCCGAACCCGGCCTGCTCGCTCAGCCCCGCACCTGAGTACCAGTCCGCCCCGCCGACCAGCACTCCTCACCCGATCCCAAGCACCAACCGGACATCAGGTCACGTACCGCACTCGATGAGGAAACCGGTCGAGAGGGTCGTCGATCAGTCTTTCACCGTGTTCGCTTCCGGTGAGGGCGAGGCGCCCGCGCTGTCCGCACCGCCTGCCGGGGAGGGCTCCTCCGGGGACGCCGTCGTCCTGAGCACCAGTGCCACGCAGTACGCCTCCAGCCGTTCGCGCGGCACGTCGAGCGTGCCGTGCAGCCACCCCGCGAAGAGATTCGCCAGGCCGCCGACCAGGGCGTGCGCGGCCATACGGCGTTCTATGCCGTCCCCCGTACCGGAGAGCTGACCGCCGACGAGGTCGGTGAACACCGGCACGAGCCGATGGCTGCGGGCCCCGAGGACCGGGTCGGCGAAGGGTTCCAGGAGCAGCAGGCGGCCCTTGTGCGGCGCGTCCAGGACCAGGGCGACGAAGGCGGAGACAGCGGCCCGGGCCCGGACGTCGCGCCGTGGCCCACTGAGCGCCACGGCTTCCTCCAGGGCTCGCCTGGCCTCCTCGGCGACCCGCTCGAAGGCGGCGAGGAGCAAGTCGTCGCGTCCGGTGAAGCTCTCGTAGAAGTAGCGGTCCGTCAGGCGTGCCCGCCTGCACACGGACCGGACCGTGACGGCCGCGCAGCCCTCCTCGCCGGCCAGGCGCTCGGCGGTGTCCAGCAGGATCTGGCGGCGGGCCGCGCGACGATCGGCGAGTTTCGTCCCGCCCCAGCTCCGTTCCGTCAACTCCGGCCCTCCCGCTCTCCGTCGCCCGATTTCCGGTGACCCTTCCCGCCGGCCGATTGACGACAGCCGTCCGCGGATTTTAACCTGATGACAGGTGTCCTCAGTATTGGAGGTGCACGGGACAGTGCCAGCTCACGGACCGGACCCGACCTACCCGACCGAACCAGCCGAACCGAACGGCCCGGGAGCCGTCGAACCCCTCGGCCCCGACTCCCTCACCTGGCGCTGGTTCGGCGACTGGAGGGGCCTCCTCCTCGCCCCCTGGGCCGGATCGATGCAGAACATGCACCCCGAGCTCGGCGCGGGCGTCGCCGAGCACTCGCGGTTCTTCGAGGAGCGCTGGGAACGCCTCTTCCGCTCGCTGTACCCGATCGGCGGAGTGGTCTACGACGGCCCGCTCGCCGCCCGTACGGCCCGTGAAGTGCGCGGCTACCACGCCTCGATCAGCGGGGTCGACGAGCGCGGCCGCCCGTATCACGCGCTCAACCCGGGCACGTTCTACTGGGCGCACGCCACGTTCTTCATGCTGACCGTGCAGGTGGCCGAGCGCTTCGGCGGCGGGCTCACCGAGGCGCAGCGGCACACGCTCTTCGACGAGCACGTCCGCTGGTACGCGCTGTACGGCCTCTCCATGAAGCCCGTTCCTCGAAGCTGGGAGGAGTTCCAGCGGTACTGGGACCACATGTGCGCCGACGTCCTGGAGGACAACCGGCCCGCCCGCGACGTCCTGAACATGCGCCGCATCTCCCGGCCGCCCCTCCTGCGGTGGCTGCCGTCGCCGTTGTGGGCCCTCGTCCGCGTCCCGACGGTCCGGCTGGCGCTGTGGATGACGATCGGCATGTATCCGCAAGCCGTACGGGAACGCCTCGGGCTCCGCTGGACGCCCCTGGACGAACGGCTGCTGCGCGCGCTGGGCCGGCTGGTGCATCACGCCTGGCGATGCGTTCCCGAGCGTCGCCGCTTCCACCCGCGCGCCCGTGCGGGCTGGGACCGCGAGCGGGGCCGACCGGCGACGGGCCCTGTGGAGACGCCCGCCCGGAACCTGCCGCCCGAAGGGCGGCGCGGGCTGGGGCAGCACTACGTACCGAAGAGCTGACCGCCCGCGCCCCCGTCGGACTGCCCCCCCCCCGGCGGGTTCCGGGCCGCCCGTCCGGGTCAGCCCCGCCTCAGCACCGTGGCCTCCGTGCCCCAGCCGAGTGCGACGGTCCGCTCGACCTCCCAGCCCGACCGTTCCGCGAGGGCGGCGATCGCGGCCGAGTCGCGCAGCGGGCTGCCGGTCGCGGCGTACGCGAGCAGCGCCGCCTCGGCCGCGTGCGGGCTCAGGCCGTCGGGGCGGGAGGCCTCGACGAGGACCACCGTCCGGGTCCAGTCGGCGAGCCGGGTGAGGAGTTGTGCGGCCTCCTCGTCGGTGCGGTGGGCCAGCGCCTTCGCGGCGACGGCGACATCGGCGGGCCCTGCCGTCCAGTCGATCCGTTCCGGCGCGGAGACGTGTCCGCGCAGCACCGCCGCCGGTGTGCCGTCCTCCACGACGCGCAGCCGAGGCCGCAGTCCGGCGTCGTCGAGAGCGGCGACCACCGAGGCGCTGCCGGGACCGGTCAGGAGGCAGCTCCCGACGCCCTCCCAGAGCGGGTCCGCCGTGAGGCCGTTCAGCAGGAAGACCAACTGTTCGCACTCCCCGACCAGTTCGCCGTAGCGCTCCGCGTCGCGGGTCACCGCGTCGTGCAGGGTGGCGCCCGAGGCGAGCCGCCAGGGGGACGTGGCGTTCCGGAGCGAGGGGGCGAGGTGGGTGAGGGCGAGCAGCAGCTCGGCCTCGTGGCCGGTGTACTCCTCGCGCTCGTGGTCGTCGAGCAGTTCCTCACCCGCCGCGCCGAGGCGCAGCCCCGTCTCGTCGTCGGCGCCGACGACCACGTCGTACGAGGCGAGCAGCGGAAGCAGTACGTCGACCCCCGCTTCCGGCACGCCCAGGCGGGTCGCGAGTACGGCGGGCGAAAGGCCCGGCGTGTCGGCCACCGCGTCGACGAGACCGATGTGCAGGGCGGTCCGAGCGACCAGCCACGGCAGCGGCGAGGGGATCGGACCGGCGGCGGCGACCTGCGTGCCCGCGTCGGCCGCGCCCTCCGCCTCCGGCGTGGTCGCCTCCTCGCGGTGCCAGTAACCCGTGATGTTCAGGCGGTCCTTCGGGAGCTTCCGTTCGCGCTGGAGGTACCGGCGTACGGGAAGCAGCGCCCGGCTCTCCGCCGCGGCCCAGGCGTACCCCTCACCCGCCGGCACCGGCAGCGCGCGGACCGCGGCGTCCAGTGCCGCCGCGTCCCCCGGCTCCGCGACCACCCAGGTGACCGTGTCGCCGTCGCGCAGGGCCAGCTCCTGGCGGGCCGAGTCGTCCGAGACGGTGACCAGGACGTGGGCCGGGGCGTCGAGCGGACGCTCGTCGAGGAAGCGGCCGATCGCGGGCAGTGCCGTCTCGTCCCCGATGAGGAGAATCCAGTCCAGCCGTTCCGGCAGCCGGAGCGACGACTTGGGCCCCACGAACCACAGCTCGTCGCCCTCCCGCGCCGACGCGGCCCAGGCCTCCGCGGGCCCTTCGCCGTGCACCACGAAGTCGAGGTGCAGCTCTCCGGCCCGCTGGTCCACCCGCCGGGGCGTGTAGTCGCGGGTCAGCCGGTGTTCGGCCGGGGTCCACTCGATGCCGTGCGGCAACTGGGCGGGGAGCGCCGCGTGGACGTTCCCGTCGGCAGCGAGGATCAGCTTGATGTGGTCGTCGAACCCGGGCGCGGCGAAGGCGGGGTGGTCGGTTCCGTCGCGGGTGAAGGCGGCGAGGTCATCGCCGCCGAGGACGACGCGCCGCATTCGGGGGGTCACCTCGTGGACACGGCGGACGGTGACCCGGCGCAGGACGAGAGGGTGCGTCGTGTACGCACGCTGGGCGGCCATCAGGAGAACTTCTTCTCGATGACGTCGAGCAGGGCCATCGACTCGTCGTAGTCGCCGCGCAGCACCCAGTACGGCAGGTCATGGGCGTGGTTCGTCTTGAAGGCGGGCAGCGCGCTGTAGACGGGGTTCTTCCTCAGCGTGGCGACGTCGGTCGTGTCGGCGTTGAAGCCCATGACGAACACGGACGGCTGGGTGATCGTCTGACCCACCTTCTCCGTCGACAGTTCGAACATGTCACCGCCCTGCCCGTACACCTTGAAACCGCCCTTCGCGAAGACGGGCGCCGGCTCGATGCCGACCTTCTTCAACTCGGTGGGCAGGCCCACGCTCTCCACCAGGCCGTAGGCGGTGCCGTCGCCGGTGAGGGCGAGGAACGACACGGGACCGGGCGGCGGGGTGATCGACTCCTTCACCTCGGTGATCCGCTTGTCGTACGCGGCCAGGTGCTTCTCGTAGACGTCGGCCTTGCCGAACACGTCGTCGGCGAGGAAGGAGAACTGGCTCCGCCAGTCGCCGAGCTTCTTGCCCACGAGCACGGTGGGAGCGATGCCGGAGAGGTCGTCGTACACCTTCTCCGCCTGGAACAGCGGGAAGCCGATGCCGCCGCCGACGATGAGGTCGGGCTCCAGGGCGAGGATCGCCTCCAGGTCGAAGCCGTCGACGCTCCACGGCAGGAAGGTCGTGCCGTCCTCCTTCGCCTCCTTCTCCCAGTACGGGGAGAACTCGCCCTTCCCGTCGGCGTCCTCGGGGATCGTGGCGCGCACCGGCACGTCGAGGTCGTAGAGATACCCGGCGAGAGCGTGGTTCAGCACGACCACGCGCTTGGGCGCGGTCGGCACCTTCACCTTGCCGTAGTCGGTCGTGACGGTACGGGTCTTGGCGGCGGACCCCTTGTCCCCGTCGTCCGACGGGCCGGAGGCCGAGCATCCGGTGAGGGCGAGCGTGGCGACGAGCGCGACGGCGAGAAGACGGGCAGGAGCAGACATGGGACCTCATGTGACTGGGCAGGCTCGACGTTCGAGCTGTATTGGTAAGGTGAGGCTAACCTCGCTGGTTCCGCTGTGTTCATCCGAGTGCGACATCACCGGTGACGGACACGACGCATCGCACACAACGGGAGGCAGGCTTGCCGATGACATCCCTCGGCACCGTGGTCGCCGAGAACGCCATCCGCTTCCTCGGCCACGACACACATCAGCACGACGAGCCGCACCTCGTCTACGTGGTCAGCGGCAACGCGCGCCTGTCCGCCGACGGTGAGGAGTGGCGGCTCGGACGCCACGAGGCCCTCTGGCTGGCTCCCCGGGTGCCGCACGCGCTGCGGATCGAGCCGGGCGGTATGGCGCTCGGCCCCTTGCTCAACGCCTCTGACCAGCCACGACGCCGGGTGCAGCCGCTCGGGGCGGTCCCCGCGATCGTCGAGGTCATGACCACCACACTCGGGGCCGCGCCGACCACGGCGGAGCAGGTCGGGCCGTTCCGCCAGGCGCTGGGGCGTGTGCTGAGGGGCATCTCCCGGCAGTACTTCCCCGTCGTGCTGCCCGCCCATCCCGCCGTGCGCGCACTCGCCCGCGAGGCCCTGCGCACCCCCGCCGTGACACTGGAGGAGCTCGCCGCACAGCACCGGATGAGCGCCCGCCAGGTGCAGCGCGTCTTCCTCGACGAGACCGGACTGCCCTTCACACGGTGGCGCAACCGGGCCAGGATGAACGCCGCCGTCGAACACCTCCGCGGCGGAGGTGAGCTGACGGCGGCGGCCAGAGCGGCCGGATACGCGACCCGGGCCGGACTGCTGCGCGCGCTGAGCCGCGAGTCCGGGGTGCCGGTGAGCGCGCTCACCACGGACGCGGTGGGGGCGCTCGGCGGCCGCTGAACCGGCGGCCGGGCAGTCGGTCCGAGCCGCCCAGGCAGTTCAAGCAGTTCATGTACGTCGATCACGCACGGCACTTCCGGCTGTCCGGTGGCGGATCGCTCAGGGAGGTTCGATGCCACAGGCGCTCGCGACGACGACCGCGCCCCCACCGCCCACCGCGTCGTCGTGGTCGTCGCGTCGCAGGACGCACCGGCTCCTCGGCCTGGGCATCGCCGTCGGCGCGCTCCTGGTGGCGGTGGTGCTCAGCGTCGCGATCGGCTCGGCGATGCTTCCCCTCGACGTGGTGTGGCAGGCGCTGACCGCCCCCGACGGCTCCGCCTCGCACGCCACGGTCAGCGAAGCCCGCGTGGACCGTACGCTGCTCGGCATCGTCGTCGGCGTCTCCCTGGGTGTGGCGGGAGCGCTCATGCAGGCCCTGACCCGCAACCCGTTGGCCGACCCGGGTGTCCTCGGCGTCAACGCGGGCGCGGGATTCGCCGTCACTCTGGGCGTGGCCGTCTTCGGCCTCACCCGCATCGAGCAGTACCTGCCCTTCGCCTTCGTCGGCGCTGTCGCCGGTTCGGCGGTGGTCTACCTCGCCGCCAGCGGCGGACGCGGCGGGCCCTCCCCGCTGCGGCTCACTCTCGTCGGGGTGGCCTTCACGGCGGTGCTGGCCGGGGTTTCCCACACCCTCGCCCTGATCGACACGGAGACCTTCGACCGGATGAGGTTCTGGGGAGCGGGCACCATCACCGACCGTCCGACAGGCACCGCCGGTGACATCGTGCCCTTCGTGCTGGCGGGCCTGCTGGCCGCTGCGTGCTGTGCGCGCCCGCTCAACGCGATCGCGCTCGGCGACGACGCCGCGCGGGCGGTCGGGCTGCGGGTCGGCGCCACCCGGTGCGGTGTGGTGATCGCGGTGGCCCTGCTGTGCGGTGCGGCGACGGCCGCCGCGGGCCCGCTGATGTTCGTCGGCCTCATGGTGCCGCACGCCGTGCGCTGGCTCACCGGGCCCGACTGGCGCTGGATCGTCGCCTACTCCGCCGTCCTCGCCCCGGTGATCGTGCTGGTCGCCGATGTGCTGGGCCGGCTGATCGTGAACCCCGCCGAGCTGCCGGTCGGCGTCATGATGCCCCTCATCGGCGCGCCCGTGCTGATCCTGCTGGTGCGCGGAAGCCGGGTGAGGTCGCTGTGAACGGGGTGTTCGTCCTCAGGGCGGGGCCCCTGAGCCTGAGAGTGACGCGCCGCGCGGTCGTCGTGTGCGGGCTGCTGGGGATCACGCTGGTCGCGCTGGCCCTGTGGGCCTTCACCCTCGGCAGCTACCCACTGAGTCTCGGCGACCTGACCGCGGTGATGTCGGGCACGGCCAGGAACAGTGTCCGCACCGTCGTCCTGGAGTGGCGTGCGCCGCGCATCGTCGCGGCCGTACTGTTCGGCGCCGCCCTCGCCGTCGGCGGCGCGATCTTCCAGTCGCTGACCCGCAACCCGCTCGGCAGTCCGGACGTCATCGGCTTCACCACCGGCTCCTACACCGGTGTCGTCGTCATGCTGCTCGTGGGCGCGAGCAGTTACCCGGCGCTCGCGGCGGGCGCGCTCGCCGGCGGACTCGTCACGGCCCTCGTCGTGTATCTGCTGGCGTTCCGCCGGGGTGTCCGCGGCTTCCGGCTCATCATCGTGGGCATCGCGGTCGGTGCGCTGCTGTCCTCCGTCAATACGTGGTTCTCGGTGAAGGCCGATGTGGACACCGCCCTGAGGGCCGCGGTCTGGGGCGCCGGCTCCCTGAGCGCCATCGGGTGGCCCGCCGTCATGATGGCCGCCGCCCTGACCACGGGCGTCGCCCTGGCGGCTCCGGTGGCCCAACGCCGGATGCGCCGGCTCGAACTGGGCGACGACACGGCGACGATGCTGGGAGTGCCCGTCGAGCGCACCAAGCTGCTGCTGGTCGTCCTCGGCGTGACGGCGACGGCGGCGGTGACCGCGGCGGCGGGCCCCATCGCCTTCGTCGCCCTGGCGGCGCCGCAGATCGCCCGCCGCCTCACCGGGCGCGGCACCTCCGTCGACCTCGTCGGCTCGGCGCTCGTCGGCGCGGTCCTGCTGCTCGGCGCCGACATCGCGGCACAGCACGCGATTCCGGGCGTGATACTGCCGACCGGCGCGGTCACGGTGTGCGTCGGCGGGGCGTATCTGCTGGTACTGCTGGTGCGGGAGTCCCGTCGGGGCCTGTAAGGGGGTGTGCCCGGTTGAGCTCCCCGTGCGGCACCCGCCTGGCTCCGCCGTACCGACCTGCGGCTAGTTTGTGTGCAGGCCAGGAGGGCCAGGCCAGGCAGGCCAGGCCAGGCAGGCAGGACGGGCAGGCAGGCGAGTGATGGCGCAGGAGCACGGGGAACGGGAGGTCGGAAGAGTGTCGCTGCGCGGAGGTGATCCGGCCGAGATCGGCGGCTATCCCCTGGAAGCACGGCTCGGCTCGGGCGGCATGGGCACGGTCTACCTGGCCCGTACGAGTTCGGGGCGGGCTGTCGCGATCAAGCTGATCCACCAGCAGTTCGCGGGGGACGACGAGTTCCGTATCCGTTTCCGGCAGGAGGTTGCGGCCGCGAGGCGGGTGAGCGGCGCGTTCACCGCCGCCGTGGTCGACGCCGCTCCCGAGGCCGAACAGCCGTGGATGGCGACGACCTATATCGAGGGGCACACGCTCGCCCAGCGCATCACCGTGCGGGGCCCGCTGGACGGAGCGGAGCTGAGGCGGCTCGCCATCGGGCTCGCGGAGGCGTTGCGCGACATCCACCGAGCGGGGGTCGTCCACCGTGACCTGAAGCCCTCGAACGTCGTGCTCTCGCCCGAGGGGCCACGCGTCATCGATTTCGGCATCTCGCGCGCCGTGGACCAGCAGACGCTGACGATGACCGGGCGGATCATCGGTACGCCGCCGTTCATGTCGCCGGAGCAGTTGCAGGCGCCGCGCGGTGTGGGACCGGCGTCCGATGTCTTCTCGCTGGGGACGCTGCTGGTGTACGCGGCGACGGGCCGTGGTCCCTTCGACGCGGACAGCCCGTACCTGACGGCTTACCAGGTGGTGCACGAGGAACCCTCGCTGGGCGCCGTACCGGAGGCTCTGCGCGCGGTCGTCGAGCCGTGCCTGGACAAGGAGCCCGGGGGACGCCCCTCGGCGGACGAACTCCTCGTACTGCTGCGGGACCTGCCGACCGAACTCGGCGGGACGGGCGCCGACGGGGCCGGAGCGGGCCGTACCCGCGACATGGTCACCGAGCATGACCTCGCGGCGCGGGCCGCCTCCGAGCCGACCGCCCCGGCCGGTACCGGGACGGGGAGCTCCGGCTCTCCCGTCGGCCGCCGTCTGCGCAGCCGGTGGCGGCCCGTGCTCGCGGCGGCGGTCGCGGTGGTCGCGATCGGCGGCGGGGTCGCCGTGCTGAAGACGGGCGGCTCCGGGGGGCACAGCGGCGGCGACGAGGGGAACGGCAGGGGAAACAGCGTCGCGGCGCCGGGGCCCGCGCTTCCGGACGGCTTCGAGCCGTGGCGCCGGACCGTGCGGGGCGGTCGTGCGGACATTCCCGACGAGCTGCGGTGCGTCACGCGTGGCGACGCGCTGTTCTGCGGGGGCGGCGGTGTCGTCGCGACCCGTATCAGGGCCCAGGACGGCTCGCGGGTGTGGACGGTGAAGAGCCCGGGCGTCCCCGTCCAGGGCATGCACCTGGTGGGCGCCACCGACGACACGGTGCTCGGCTACCGCTTCGCCGCCCAGGACGCCCCGCGGGACCCCCACAGCGAGGTGGTGGCCATCGACGCGAAGACCGGCCGGGAGCTGTGGTCCGTACCGTCCGGCGCCCAGTCGACCGCTGTCACCGGCCGGAGCCAGGACGCCGTCGTGGCCGGCACCGCCGTGGTGACGGTCGACGCCTCCAACTCCCGCTTCGAGGCCCGGGACGCGCATGGCGGTGAGGTCGCCTGGACAGCGTCGTTCCCAGCCGGCACCCAGTGTGCGCCCGTCCCGGTGGGCCGGCAGCTCCTCGCGATGTGCGCGACGGAGGCGGAGTTGGACGCCACGGAGGTGCGCCACCTCACCCTGCACACCGTGGACCTCGCGTCCGGGGCACTGGGCAGGCCCATCGCGGTCAACGGCCCCGCCGTGCCGACGGGTGCGGCAGGCGGCAGGCTCGTACTCCTCTCCAGGCACCTGGAGGGGGCGGCACGGGCCGGGTACGACGGAGTGGTCCTGGTCGACCCGGTCTCACGGAAGGTCACGTACTCACGGCTCGGCAAGACGTACGAGGGGACGCCCGGCATGGCGGACGGCACCGTCTACGTGAGCGGGCAGGCCGGAGTCGTCACCGCGCTCGACCCCGCTACCGGTCGGGAGAAGTGGTCGCGGCAGACGGGTGTGGAGGGAGCGTCGGGTCCGGCGGCGGATGAGGGCGCGCTGTACTTCAGCTCGGCCACCGGCCGGGTGGTCGCGCTGTCGCCGGACGACGGCGAATCGCTGTGGACAACAGATCCGCAGGCCGACGGGCTGACGGGCGAACAGGGGGCGAGCCCGCGCGTGACCGTCGCAGGGCGTGTGCTGTTCGTGGCCGCGGACGCGAACACGCTCTTCGCCTTCGACACCCGGAGGCCTCCGAAGTCGGGCTGACCCCGGCGGGGCGCACGGACAGCCGGCGGCATGCTCCGTGCGCGGGCGTCACGCGGCCGAGGGCCGCCCGGTAGCCCCCGTCTCGTAAGGCCCCAGCAGCTCCCACGGGTGCCGCTTCCGCGCTGCGCCCGTTCCCGGCGCTGGTTAGCGTGGGTCGTAGGACCCGCCTCGATGAGCAAGGAGCACAGCGATGCCCGCATCACCGAAACCGGCCAGAGGCGACATGGGCCGGCGCATCGTGGCGCGGCGCTTGCAGCTCGGGCTGTCCCGGCAGGACGTGGCGCTGCGGGCGGGCGCCGCACCCGGCTATATCGAGTACGTGGAGGAGCAGTCCGCGACGCCGGGCATCGGCTTCCTGCTCCGGCTGGCCGACGCGCTCGAAACCACGGTCCAGGAGCTGTCGGGAGGAACGGGCGAGCTGCCGCCGGGCCTCGGTCGGGGAGCGCGCCGAGCCCGGCTGGTCGAACTCGACGTCGCCATGTGCTGGGTGCTGCTGGGTGACCACGGCGTCGGACGGGTGGCGCTGACCCACGAGGGCGGGCCGGTCGTACTGCCCGTGAACTACCAGGTGCTCGACGGCGAGGTCGTTTTCAGCACGGGTGAGGACTCCCCGCTGGCCACAGCCGTCGGCACGGAGATCGCCCTTGAGACCGACCACATCGACGACGCCTTCAGCAAGGGGTGGAGCGTGCTGCTCGTCGGCCCCGTCCGTGCCGTGGCGGACGAAGAGGACGCGCGGGGGCTCAGGGAGGCGGCGTACGCGACTCCGTGGGCCGGGGAGGGGCGCGAACACGTCATGATCCTCACGCCTCGGCGGGTCACCGGACGCAAGATCATCGTGCCCGACGCCCCGGGCGACACCGACTGAGCCCGCTGCGCGGCCCGGCCTGAGGGGGGCTGAGTTCTCTGCGCGCGCTCAGCAATGGATTGATGCACGTGCTTGACCACCCCTGTATGCGGGTGACGCGTCACCGTCCTGCCGGTGTTCCCGTACCTCCTCCGCAAGGACGGCCGCCTGCATCCGCCGCTCCATCCCGAGCTTCGCGGGCCCGTCGGCCCCGGAGGCCCGCAGTGAGCGCATGAGCCGGGAGGCGGTCGCGGGATCGAGCGTCGACCGGACCGTCGCCACGGTTCTCACGGCGGACACCAGGTCCGAACCGTTGACCCGCTTGAGCACATACCCGGTCGCCCCGGCCATGACCGCATCGAGCAGCGCGCCCTCGTCGTCGGACGACGTCGGCAGCAGACAGGCCGGCCCCGGCATCCGGGAACGCAGCTCACGGCGGACGGTGACGCCGTCCCCGTCGGACAGTCGGGTGCCGAGCACCGCGACATCGGGCCGCAGCGCCGGCCCGCGAGCCAGTGCCTGTTCCGCCGTGGCGGCTGCACTGTCTCGATGTTCGTGTGAAAAGTCCGTAATGCTGGGTATCTCCAATGATGTCGGAAAATCCTTCCCGACCGGAAAGGAGACGGGCCGTGACGGACGGCATCTGGACCTACCCTCCGGCTGCGGGCCACGAAACGGGCGTCGACCTGGTCGTCCACCAAGTCGATGCGGCAGGCGGCCGTACCGGCAAGACCGTCAAGGGCTCGGACGAGCCCCGGCTCCGTACGGACGCCCGTGACGCGGCGTCGGCGTACGACGCTCTCGGTCACCGCTGCCCGCAGCGCACGCCTTCTCCGAGGGCCCGCAACCGCTGGACCAGAGCCGAGGTGGGGGCCACGCAGACCCCGGTCGAACGGCAGCCGGGGAGCCCTTCCGGACGAGGAGAGATGAACCGCTCAACCGTGGAACAACTGATGACCGCACAGGAGGACACGATGCGTGACGTAGGCAGGCTCTTGCGCGCCAAGGTCCTCAAGGTCCGGGGGCTGGTCAAGGAGTCCGACGGCAAGGCACTGGACGACCCGGTCCGCAAGGACGACGGCCGCCGCCAGCAGGCTGAAGCGCGTCGGCAGGAGCAGGAGCAGGAGCAGGAGAGCCGGAACGAGCAGCAGAGCCGCCAGGAGCAGGAGCATGGGCGGCCCGACGCGTCCTCCGGCCGTTGAGCGAGCCAGGGGCGCGGCTGCCCGGGGACGAAGGCGGCCCCATGACGCGGCAGGCGCCGCCGGACACACTCGGTGAAGCCCCACGGCCTCGCAGACTGGTGTGCCTGCCCGGGGTGTACCGCCCCCAGGCCGACACACTTCTGCTGGCCACCGCCATGCGACGCGAGGGAATCCGCGCGGGGATGGACGTGCTGGACCTGTGCACCGGAAGCGGCGCGCTGGCCCTGCACGCCGCCCGGCTGGGCGCCCGCGTCACGGCCGTCGACATCAGCCGCCGTGCTGTGGTGTCGACGCGGCTGAACACCGCGCTCGCCGGGCTGCCCGTGACGGTGCGCCGGGGCGACCTGCTCCGTGCGCTGCCGGGGCGTACGTTCGACGCCGTCGTCAGCAACCCCCCGTACGTGCCCGCCCCCGGTCTCGCGGTGCCCCGGCACCGGGCGGGCCGCTCCTGGGACGCGGGCCTCGACGGCCGGCTGATCCTCGACCGCATCTGCGCCGACGCCGGCGCCGCGCTGCGCCCCGGTGGCCTGCTTCTGCTGGTCCAGTCGGGGCTGAGCCGCCCCGGGGAGACCGTGAACCGGTTGTCCGGTGCCGGACTCCATGTCTCGGTGACCGACCGGGTGATGATTCCGCTCGGTCCTGTCACCCGGGGCCGCTCGGCCTGGCTGCGGGCCCGCGGACTGCTGCCGGCCCGCCTGGACAGGGAGGAGCTGGTGGTGATCCGTGCCCGGAAGGAATGAGAGGCCTCGGCGGGTGGTGGCGGGCCGGGACGGCCCGATCCTGGTCGAGGGGCCGGTCGTCGTGGTGAACGACGACGGTACGACGACCAGGTCCGACCGTTTCGTCGCCGCGATCTGCACCTGCCGTCGCAGCCGCACTTACCCCTGGTGCGACACCAGCCACCGCCGTCGCCGGCCCGCCGGGCCGCCCAGGCCCCACCCGGACGACGGAAACTCCGGCGCGGAGGACCGCGACCCCCAAGAGGGCGACCGGGACCCCGGAGAGGGTGACCGAGACCCCCGGGAAGGCAGCCGCGACCCCCGGGAAAGCGACCGAGATCCCCAGGAGGGCGAGGAGGAAACCCGACCATGACGACCCCGGCCACCACCACCCCCGCCCAACGGAGTCCCGCCGCGCCCCCGCCGCTCCCGCAGGCGCGCGGGCCCCTGAGCGGGAGCGTCCTCGCCGTGCTGGCAGGCCGCGGAGCCCGGCTGCCCGACGCGGGGACGGTACGCCGCGCCGACCCGTACGGCGACGACCTGCACCTGCTCCTGTACGTCCTCTACGAGCTCCACTACCGGGGGTTCGCCGGTACGGACGAGCGCCTGGAGTGGGACCCCGCCCTCCTCGCCGTACGCGCCGCCGCCGAGGACGTCTTCATGGACGCCCTGCGCCGTGGCAGCGAGACGGGCGGGCAGGGCGTGGCGGAAGCGGTCGACGCGCTGCTGGTGGAGCCCGTGGGCGACGACGGGCGCAGCGTCAGCCACCACCTCCAGCGGGAAGGGCAGCTGTGGCACCTGCGCGAGTACGCCGCCGTGCGCTCTCTGTACCACCTCAAGGAGGCCGATCCGCATCTGTGGGTGGTCCCCCGGCTCCGCGGGCGGGCGAAGGCGGCGATGGTGGCGGTGGAGTTCGACGAGTTCGGGGCGGGGCGGGCCGAGGACATCCACGCACAGCTCTACGCCGACCTCATGGCCGACCTCGGCCTCGATCCGCAGTACGGGCGCTACCTCGATGCCGCGCCCGCCCAGGCCCTGGCGACGGTGAACGTGATGTCCCTCTTCGGGCTCCACCGGAGGCTGCGGGGCGCGCTGGTCGGGCACTTCGCCGCCGTGGAGATCACCTCGTCCCCCGGCTCCCGGAGGATGGCGGCGGCGCTGCGCCGGGCGGGCGCGGGCCCCGCAGCGCAGCGGTTCTACGACGAGCACGTGGAAGCCGACGCGGTCCACGAACAGGTGGTGCGACGTGACGTGATCGGCGGGCTGCTGGCGGACGAACCCGAGCTCGCGGCTGACATCGTCCTGGGCGTCGCGGCCACCGGGCATCTGGAGGACCGCCTCGCCGACCACTTGCTGTCGGCGTGGCGCGAGGGGCGTACGGCACTGCGCACACCGCTGAAGGGCTGAGGGTCCGAGGGCGCGGGTCGGCCGGTCGGCGCCTTCAGGCCCCCCAGGCCCCCAGGCCCCCGGCCCCCCCCAGGCCCCCAGGCCCTAAGACCCTCAGCCGCGCAGCTCGGCCTCCCCGCCCCCTGTCGGCCGGTCGTATGGTCGCGCCGCATCCCGGGTTTCACCGCTGCTCCCGCACGGAAAGGCCAGGGGGTGCTTCGGAGGTGAGCCACGCCCCGGCGACGGAGGCGTCGCGGGTCATCACGGACACTCGGCGCGCCCCGCCGCGCCACCCTCCCGGCGACAGAGACCCCGTACGGCGAGGAGCTGAACGCCCCC
This sequence comes from Streptomyces sp. NPDC033165, assembly GCF_055577965.1. NCBI lineage: Bacteria > Bacillati > Actinomycetota > Actinomycetes > Kitasatosporales > Streptomycetaceae > Streptomyces > Streptomyces sp. NPDC033165. The sequence continues at coordinate 124,755 of NZ_JBVIPK010000016.1, read as the reverse complement.
ATGGCCCTGGAAAGCCGTTGTGCCGACGACACCGACACCGCGGCACTCTTCCGCCGGCTCGTCGAGCTGCCCGAGGGGCCCGGGCGGGAGCGCCTGCGCGGGGAGATCATCTGCGCCTGGCTCCCCATGGCCCACCGGCTGGCCGCCCGCTACCGCGACCGCGGTGAGACGCTGGAGGACCTGCGGCAGGTCGCGGCCGTCGGTCTCGTCAACGCCGTCGACCGCTACGACCCCGAGCGCACCCGGGCCTTCGCGTCCTTCGCCGTACCCACCATCACCGGCGAGATCAAACGTCACTTCCGGGATCGCATGTGGTCCGTGCACGTCCCCCGCCGCGTCCAGGACCTCCGTAACGTCGTACGCCGCGCCACCGCCGAACTGGCCGCCGCGGGCACCCAGCCGTCACTGGCCCGGATCGCCGAGCACACCGGACTGACCGAGGCGGAGGTGCGGCAGGGGAGCGAGGCGCTCCACGGCTTCAGCGCCCTGTCCATCGACGCCGAGGCGTCCGTCGGCGGCAGCGACGTGCTGCTCTGCGACAGTCTGGGCACCGTGGACGGGGCCTACGACCTGGTGCTCGACCGCGAGGCGGTCAGGCCGGGGATCCGGAACCTGGCGGAGCGTGAGAAACGGGTGCTCTACCTGCGCTTCTTCGCCGGGATGACGCAGAGCGCCATCGCCGCCGAACTCGGTGTCTCCCAGATGCATGTGTCCCGTCTGATCAGAGAGTCCTGTCGCCGGATCCGTGAGGACGCGGCCCGCGAGCCCTCCCGCCGAACGTCGGGGGCCGGGCTCTGAGGGCGACGAGGGAGTCGCCGTCTCGCCGTCTCGCCGTACGGGCTCGACCGGTTCCGCCCTCCCGTCCTCCCGCCCGACACCAGCCCCACCGCACGGACACCGGCCGGCCGCAGAGCCGGCCGTACGGTTTCCGGCGCCGTGCGCACCGGACCCTCAAGCGCGCCGCCCCCGGCCGTCCCCCTCGTCCGTGACATGGACGGCGGCCTCCTCGGCGGAAGCGGCGCCCCCGTCGATGCCCACGTCGTCGGCGAAGACGTCGCTCTGTCGCCCGGTCGCGTCGTCCGCCGCGCTGAGCCGGCCGGCGCGAGGCTCGCGGCCGGTACGCTCCAGCGGTTCGCCCTCGCCGTCGGCTAGGTCGCCGATGCCGTCGCCGTCGGGCGGCTCCACGTCGTCTGCCTCCTGGGCGAGCCGTTGGTCCAGGGACTCTCCCCGGCGTTCCTCCGCTCCCGTCGTACCGAACTTGTTCACGCCCAGCGGACGTTCGGGAGGGGAGTAGCCCTCGTCCAGTTGATCGTCCAGATCCTGTTCGTCCAGCGTGTTCTCCAGGTCGAGATTGTCGTCGGGTGGGTCCTGGCCGTCGACCTGCGGCTGGTAGACGTCGTCGCCGCGTGCGTCTGCGGGCATGCCGTGCTCCTCTCTGCTGCCGTGGGCGGCCGGGGCGGACACGCCGGGTGTCAGCGCCCCAGAGCCTTCTTGAGCTCGTCCTTGTTCATCGAGGAACGGCCGTCGATGTTCTTCTTCTTGGCCTCTTCGTAGAGCTGGTCCTTCGTGGGGCCCTGCGCGCCTCGGTGGGAGCGTTCGCCGCCCCGCTGATAGGCGGACTTCTTGTCCTGCGTCGAGGTCTTGCTCGCCGTCTTCGACTCGCCGGACCGGGCGCGCTCCTTGTTCACGGTCCTGGCGGCGATCTCCTTCGCCCGACGCTCGGAGGCGCCCCGCTCCTCCTGGCTCTCCTTGATGTGCTCGTACTGCCGCTCGCGCTTCTTGTTCGATCCAGTCGGCATGTGGTGCTCCTTGGCTCTGGTCCGAGGGGGATGGGGGTGAGGGAGGGAAGGGGTGCGGCGCCGATGGCTGTTCTCCCAACCGGTCGGCGCCCGAGTTTCCGCGTAGGCCGGATACCTGCCACCAGGAGTACCCAGGGAGCAGCCGCTAAACATGCCGAACCGCCTCAGGCCGTCGGGGTGCATCGCGCACACACGATGGTGCCCGGGTGCATTGCGTACACGCGATGTATCTGTGTGTACCGGGTACACGTGCTGTCATCTGCGCATCGAGTGCACATGGTTGCCCTGTGGGGCACGTCGGAGCCGAGAAGGGCCCCCGAGGTCCAGCCGGGATGCTCATGCCCCTGCGGTGGGAGCCCGGGTGAGCCGTGTCTCACCCGGGCTCCACGACTTGTCTATGAAACGAGTTGCATAGAAGGATTCACGGTATGGCCCTCGACCACGCGATCCTCGTCTCCCTGCTGGAGAAGCCGGGCTCCGGCTATGAGCTGGCCCGGCGCTTCGAGCGGTCCATCGGGTACTTCTGGACCGCCACCCACCAGCAGATCTACCGGGTCCTGGGGCGCATGGAATCCGATGGTCTGCTCCTCGTCCGCGAGGTGCCGCAACAGGGCAGGCCGGACAAGAAGGAGTACTCGGTCACCGGCCCCGGCCGCGCCGTGCTCGCCGAGTGGCTGCACAAGCCGATCGAACCGGAGAGCCTCCGGCACGACCTCGCCGTGAAGATCCGGGGCGCCGCCTTCGACGATCCGGCCGCCCTGATCGACGAGGTCGGGCGGCACCGACAGGTGCACCGGGACCGGCTCGCGCACTACCTCGCGGGGGAGTCGCGTGACTTCACCGGGCCCGAGGCGCCCGCACCGCGGGACGCCGGTCAGGAACTCCAGCACGTCGTACTGCGCGGCGGCATCGCGTACGAGCGCATGACGATCGCCTGGCTCGACGACGTACTCGACACCCTGCACCGCCTCGGAGCCGCGGGCCCGGGCGCCTGAACGGCGCGCCGCCCGCCACCTCCGTACCACCGAAGAAGACCCTCACCCTCCCGGAAGGCATCCTCCATGGCTGAGTCCGCGTCCTTGCTGTTCAACCCGCGCACCTACGACCCGCAGCACTTCGACCCGGAGACCCGCAGGCTGCTGCGCGCCACCGTCGACTGGTTCGAGGAGCGGGGCAAGCGCCGGCTGATCGAGGACTACCGCTCCCGCGCCTGGCTGGGCGACTTCCTGGCCTTCTCGGCCAAGGAGGGGCTGTTCGCCACCTTCCTCACCCCGCTCTCCGCTGCGGGCGACAAGGAGCAGCGCTGGGACACCGCCCGGATCGCCGCCCTCAACGAGATCTTCGGCTTCTACGGGCTCGATTACTGGTACGCCTGGCAGGTCACCATCCTCGGCCTCGGGCCGGTGTGGCAGAGCGACAACGAGGAGGCGCGCGCCCGGGCGGCCGAACTCCTCTCCCAGGGCGAGGTGTTCGCGTTCGGCCTGTCCGAGAAGACGCACGGCGCCGACATCTACTCCACCGACATGCTGCTGACGCCGGACAGCGACGGCGGCGGCGGCTTCCTGGCCTCCGGCTCCAAGTACTACATCGGCAACGGCAACGCCGCAGGGCTCGTCTCCGTCTTCGGCCGACGCACCGACGTCGAGGGCCCCGACGGTTACGTCTTCTTCGCGGCCGACAGCCGCCACGAGGCGTACCACCTGGTGAAGAACGTCGTCGACTCCTCCAAGTTCGTCAGCGAATTCCGCCTGGACGACTATCCGGTGGCCCCCGCCGACATCCTGCACACCGGTCGCGCCGCCTTCGACGCCGCGCTCAACACCGTCAACGTCGGCAAGTTCAACCTCTGCACCGCCTCGATCGGCATCTGCGAGCACGCGATGTACGAGGCCGTCACCCACGCCAGCAACCGCATCCTCTACGGCCGCCCCGTCACCGCCTTCCCGCACGTGCGCCGAGAGCTGACCGACGCGTACGTCCGGCTCGTCGGGATGAAGCTGTTCAGCGACCGCGCCGTCGACTACTTCCGCTCCGCCGGTCCCGACGACCGCCGCTACCTCCTCTTCAACCCGATGACGAAGATGAAGGTGACCACGGAGGGCGAGAAGGTCATCGACCTGATGTGGGACGTCATCGCAGCCAAGGGCTTCGAGAAGGACAACTACTTCGCCCAGGCCGCCATCGAGATCCGGAGTCTGCCCAAGCTGGAGGGGACGGTCCACGTCAACCTCGCGCTGATCCTGAAGTTCATGCGGAACCACCTGCTGAACCCGGTCGACTACCCCGCCGTCCCCACCCGCCTCGACGCGGCCGACGACGACTTCCTGTTCCGGCAGGGGCCGGCGCGCGGCCTCGGCTCCGTACGCTTCCACGACTGGCGCACCGCCTTCGACGCCTACGCCGAGGTGCCCAACGTCGCCCGCTTCCGTGAGCAGGCGGACGCCCTGTGCACGTTCGTCGAGACGGCCGCCCCCGACGAGGAGCAGAGCCGTGACCTGGACCTCCTCCTCGCCGTCGGGCAGCTGTTCGCCCTCGTCGTCCACGGCCAGCTGATCCTGGAGCAGGCCCGGCTGACCGGCCTGGACCAGGACCTGCTGGACGAGCTGTTCGCCGTCCTCGTACGTGATTTCTCCGCGCACGCCGTCGAGCTGCACGGCAAGGACTCCGCCACCGAGGACCAGCAGAACTGGGCGCTGGGCGCGGTGCGCCGCCCCGTCGTCGACGCAGCCCGCTCGGCGCGGATCTGGGAGCGCGTGGAGTCGCTGTCCGGGGCCTACGAGATGGCGCAGTAACCAGCAACCCCCTTACGTATCGACCCTCCTGACGGTTCGCCAGTAGCCGTCAGGAGGAGTGCTCGGCCGGTTCGGGCTCCGGTGCGTCCACCTGTTCCGGGTCGCCGGTCGGGTCGCTGGGGGTCTTCACGGACTCCAGGAGGAGCTGGGAGACGTCCACGACCTGGATGGACTCCTTGGCCCGGCCGCCCACGGCGGAGCCGCTCGCTGACTCAGCCGCCTTGCGATGCACCGCATCTGCCGCCGCGCGCTGATCCACCAGGGATCGCGGGACAGCCCTCAGGGATTGCCGGACGTTTCCTGCGCTTCCAGCACTGCCTGAGGCGTCGTCCCGTAGCGGCTTGCCGGGCGGGGCAGGTTCAGGCGCTCGCGCAGGGTGGCGCCGGGCCGGACCCCCGGCCGGGTGGGGGCCTCCTTCGCCCGGACGTCGGCCGCGAGAGCCAGGACGGCCTTGTGCGCCGGGCCCGCCGCACCGGCCGGGGCGATGAGGGTGAAGCCGTCGGTCGCGCCCGCGTCGTACAGGCGCGTCAGCCGTGCGGCCTCCTCCGGCCCGCCCTCGACCGGCCAGTCGAGCAGTACGGCGATGCCGCCGGTGCTCCGTCCGGCCGCCCGGGCCCGCTCGCGCACGGCCTCGCGGACCCGGGCGGCCTCCTGGACGTTCTGTGCCGGGAGGAGGACGACATCGGCGAAGCGTGCGGCGAGCGCGAGGTCGTCGCTGTCGGAGGTGTCCGTCACGCGGTGGACCAGGAGGGGGTGTCCCTGCGGCGGCCGGGCGATGTTCAAGGGGCCTGCGACGTCGAAATGCTCGCCCCGGTGGTCGAGCGGGTGCAGCTTCTCGGGGGTGAAGTAGACGGCCGAGTCCCGGTCCCTGACGAACGCGTCGTCGTCGAAGCTGTCCCACAGGCCCGTCAGTACGGTGGTGAACTCCGCGGCTCGCGATCGCCGCGCCGACGCCGAACCGCTGCCGTTCCCGTGGTAGTTGGCCGCCGCGTCCGGATCGCCTCCGGTCATCGGCTGCCAGCCGGCGCGCCCCGCGGTGAGGTGGTCGACCGTGGCCAGGACGCGGGCCACGTGGTAGGGGAGCGCGTGCTCCGTGGAGATGGCGGCGACGAGCCCCACGGTCCGGGTGCAGACCGCCAGGGCGCTCGCCAGTGTGCCCGCCTCGAAGTGCGTCCGCCCGCCCGACTGGCTGTCGTGGAGCAGCAGGGCGTCGATCCCGGCGGCCTCCGCCTTCCCGGCGCGGCCGCGTACCTCCGTGAACGAGCTGTCCGCGGTGTCCCGCCGGTCGGTGTCTCCCGTGTCCGTGGCAGTGATGAGCGGGGCGAACAGGGTGATGCGGCCATCGTGCTGGGTCATGCGGCACCTGCCTCGTGTGCCGTCGCGTCGGTCGTCGTCGCGTCGGTCGTTGTGTCGTAGCGGGACGGGGCGGGCAGCCCCAGCTTCTCGCGGAGCGTGCCCTCGGCGTACTCCTCGTCCACCAGCCCGCGGCGCCGCAGCTCCGGTACGACATGGTCGACGAAGGCGTCCAGGGAGCTCGGGAGGTGCGGGAAGTCCACGATGTAGCCGTCGGCCGCGCGCTCGGTGAACCCGCGCTCCATGTGGTCCGCCACCTGCTCGGGCGTCCCCGCGAAGAAGTCGGCGACCTGCCGCAGAGCAAGCTGGCGTAGCGTCAGATTTTCCCGGTGGGCGAGTGACGTCCACATGGCGGCCGTGCTGGACGAGCGGTTGGACGACGGGATGTCCGGAACGGGCCCGTCGAGCGGGTAGCGCGTCAGGTCCAGATCGCCCAGCTGCTCCTGAAGCGCCCTGACAGCGACGATGTCGGGCACCAGCTCGTGCAGCTCACCGATGAGCCGGCGCGCCTCCTCCTCGGTGCTCGCCACCAGCGGCTGGACTCCCGGCCAGATCTGGGTCCCCTCCGGGTCCCTGCCGTGCGCGGCCACCCGCCGCTTCAGGTCGGCGTAGGTCTCCTGACCGTCCGACAGCCGGGTGTGCCGGGTGAAGATCACCTCGGCGTGCCGTGCCGCGAACTCCCGGCCCACCGGGGAGGCCCCGGCCTGGAAGATCACGGGACGCCCCTGAGGGGAGCGCGGCAGGTTCAACGGGCCCCGGACGTCGAAGAACTCGCCGCGCGCGGACTCCTTCAGTCCCTTGCCGCCCGCCTCCCAGAGGCGTTTGGTCACGCCGATGAACTCCTCGGCGCGAACATAGCGCCGGTCGTGCTCCATGTGATCGGGGAAGCCGAAGTTGCGGGACTCCCACGGCGCGGCGGAGGTGACGACGTTCCACCCCGCCCGGCCGCCGCTGATCCGGTCCAGGGAGGTGAACCGGCGGGCGATGTCGTACGGCTCGTTGTAGGTCGTGGTCGCCGTCGACGCGAGTCCGATGTGCTCGGTCCCGGTGGCGTAGGCGGCCAGCAGGCCCAGCGGTTCGAGGTGCTCGTTGCGTGCGGTCCGGCTGATGTGCTGGACGTCGGTGCCCCAGACGGCCACCACGTCGGGCACGAAGAGACAGTCGAACCGGCCCCGTTCGAGCGTGCGGGCGCAGGCGAGGTGGAAGGCGAAGTCGAGCTGGGCGTCGAGCGGGGTGGACGGGTGCCGCCAGGCGGCTATGTGCGACCCCGGGCCGTCGATGATGGCCCCGAGTTTCATGGTGCGTTTCCGATGAGCCATGCGGTCTTCCCTCGGCTGAGATTCCCGGATCGGGAGGATATCGGGAGGATTTCGCTGGGAACGCACTTCCGTCGACGTTCCGAGCGGGTCATTGCGGACCGACCGTACTATCTGATCGCTCTCCTGTCCGGCCCATAATCGCCCGGAGTTGCCCTTTCCGCTGCCCGGGGCGAGCTGATCCGGCTGCTGAAACCGTGCTGAAACCGCACCGTGCCATACTTGCCGGTAACCGAGGGGATCGGCTGGAAGTCGCGTGTTATCGCGAGGTCTGCCGGATGCTCTCTCCTCGCGACGAACGTGATCGATTGCAACGGGGGAATGGGTATGCGTGTGGTGATGCGGAGAGCGGTGCGGAGCAGATGCCGCCCTGGCCCGTGGCTCCCCTGGAGATGCGCTTCCTGAGTCTCCATCGGCTGGGGTGGCGTCCCTGGCGGGGCTGGAGTTGCGTCCCTGCTTTCCCGAGCTTCACCGGTGGCGCGATGCGCCGTTCGCCCGATTTTTTCACGCCTTGACGGATTTTCATCCGAAGGTGTTCCCTGTTGCTTCCCGTCGGTATTCACTGCTCTTTTGGCAGGCGCCGACGGCGACATTCGGTGCGTGGTATTCGACGCGTGCCTTCCCTGTTCTTCCGAAGGCTGTTCCGGCCTGCCATCCCGTCGTGTTCGTGCACGTTGTTCTGGCTGCTTATTGGAAAGGTTTCGCCGTGAGTGGGACGAGTATTTCTGGGCGCAACGGCCAGGACTCCGGTGCGCGGGTTGCGATCGTGGGATTCTCCTGCCGGTTTCCCGGAGCGGCGAGCCCCGAGGAATTGTGGGAAATGCTCAGCAACGGCCGGTCCGGGCTCGGGGAGTTTCCCGCCGGGCGGCCCGGCCGCGCGTCGGGTCTGCCCGGCGGCTACCTGGATACGGTGGACGGCTTCGACGCGGACTTCTTCGAGGTGTCGCCCGCCGAAGCGGCCGCGATGGACCCCCAGCAGCGGCTGGCGCTGGAGCTGAGCTGGGAGGCGCTGGAGAACGGCCAGGTCGCCCCCGACTCCCTGCGCTCCACCAGGACCGGCGTCTTCATCGGCGCGATCAACGACGACTACGCGTCCCTCCTGCGCCGCGGCGGCGACGACGCGATCACCCGGCACACCCTGACCGGCACGCAGCGCAGCTTCATCGCCAACCGCATCTCCTACCGCCTGGGCCTGCGCGGGCCCAGCGTCCTGGTGGACAGCGGGCAGTCCTCCTCGCTCGTCGCCGTGCACCTCGGCGTACAGAGCCTGCTGCGCGGCGAGTCCGACCTCGTGCTCGCGGGCGGGGTCAACCTCATCCTCTCCGAGGACAGCACCAGCCGCCTGGAGCGCTTCGGTGCGCTCTCGCCCGACGGCCGCTGCTACACCTTCGACACCCGCGCCAACGGGTACGCGCGCGGCGAGGGCGGCGGCCTCGTCCTCCTGAAGCCCCTGGAGCGGGCCCTCGCCGACGGCGACCGCGTGCTCGCCGTGATCGAGGGCAGCGCTGTCAACAACGACGGCGGGGGTGACGGACTGACCGTCCCGAGCGCCGACGCCCAGAGCGAACTGATCCATTCGGCGTGTGCCTCGGCCGGTATCGCGCCCTCCGCCGTCCAGTGCGTAGAACTGCACGGCACCGGCACCCGCGTCGGCGACCCCCTGGAGGCCGAAGCCCTCGGCCGCGCCCTCGGTGCGCAGCGCCCCGGCGCCAGCCCCGTACGCGTCGGCTCCGTGAAGACCAACATCGGCCACCTGGAAGGGGCGGCCGGCATCGCCGGACTGCTGAAGGTCGTCTCGTGCGTCAGCCGCCGTGCGCTCGTACCGACGCTCCACCAGCAGGAGCCGCACCCGGACATCCCCCTCGACCGGTGGAACCTGAGCGTGCAGACCGAGCACGAGCCCTGGGAGGGGGAGAACGGGCGGCTGCTCGCCGGGGTCTCCTCCTTCGGCCTCGGCGGCACCAACTGTCACGTCATCATCGGCGACGCCCCCGCCCCGCCGAAGGCCGCCGGACCGGGACCGAGGCCGGGTCGCGGCGCGCACGCCTGGCCCCTCTCGGCCCGTGGCGCGGCGGCGGTGCGCGCCCAGGCGGAACGGCTGGAGACGTACGCGGACCGGCACCCGGAGGCCGAACCCGCCGCCGTAGCCCGCGCGTTGGCCACAGGCCGGGCGTCCCTGGAACACCGTGCCGTCGCCGTCGGCAAGGACGCCAGTGCCCTGCGCACCGGACTCGGGATGCTCGCCGCGGGCACGGGCGCGGCCCAGGTGGTCCGCGGCACCGTCCGCGGTGACGCGTCGCCCGAAGCGGTCTTCATCTTCCCCGGGCAGGGCTCGCAGTGGCAGGGCATGGCTGCCCGGCTCCTGGACGGCTCCACGGTGTTCGCCGAGCGGATGGCGCAGTGCGAACAGGCCCTCGCTCCCTACGTCGACTGGTCGCTCACCGACGTCGTCCGCGACACGGCCGACGACAACCCGCTGGACCGCGTCGATGTGGTCCAGCCCGCGCTGTGGGCCGTCATGGTGTCCCTCGCCGAGGTGTGGCGTGCGGCGGGCGTGCGGCCGTCGGCGGTGCTGGGGCACTCGCAGGGCGAGATCGCGGCCGCGGTGGTCGCCGGAGCCCTGACCCTGGAGGACGGGGCGCGCGTCGTGGCCCTGCGCAGCGCGGTGATCCGCGACGGGCTGTCGCGGCGCGGAGGCATGGTCGCCCTCGCGCTGGGCGAGGCGGCGGCCGGGCGGCTGATCGACGGATTCGGCGGCCGGCTCTCCGTCGCCGCGGTCAACAGCCCCTCGGCGACCGTGGTGTCCGGCGCCCCCGCCGCACTGGACGAGCTGACGGCCCACTGCGAGGCCGAGGGGATACGGGCCCGCCGGGTCCCGGTGGACTACGCCTCGCACTGCGCCGAGGTCGAGGCGGTCCGGGACGAGGTGCTGACCGCCCTGGCCGGTGTCCGGCCCGGCGCGGCCCACGTGCCGTTCCACTCGGGCGTCACCGGCACCACTCTGACCGGACACGAGCTGGACGCCGCCTACTGGTACGAGAACCTGCGCCGCACCGTGCGCTTCGAGCAGAACGTGCGGGCCGCCGTCGCGGACGGGCACACCCGCTTTGTCGAGGTCAGCCCCCACCCGGTCCTGGTCGCCGGGGTTGAGGAGACCCTGGAAGCGGCGGGCGCGGACGAACACGGACTGGCCGTCGGCACACTCCGCCGGGGCGAGGGCGGCTGGGACCGCTTCCTGCTGTCGGCCGCCGAGGCCTGGACCCACGGCGTCGACATCGACTGGACCGCGCTGGCCGGCCCCGGACCGAGGGCCGACGGGCTGCCGACGTACGCGTTCCAGCGGCGCGGCCACTGGCTGGACGCGGTGACCGCACCGGCCCCGCAGACCGCATCCGCCGCCACCGGGCGGGCCGAGGACGACGAACCGCTCCCCGCCGGCGTACGCGCCTCCACCCAGGGCATACAGCCGCCCGCCCCCGGCGAGCGGCCCCCGGCCCCCGGCGGCCGGCTCCCCGACGACGTGCCCCTCCTGGATGTCGTACGCGATGAGGTGGCCGCCGTCCTCGGCCACCCCGCGCCCCACGACATCGACATGGACCGCACGTTCAAGGCCCTCGGCTTCGACTCCGTCGCCATGGTCGATCTGCGCGGCCGCCTGCGGACGGCGACCGCCGTCAACCTCACCACCACGGCCCTCTTCGACCACCCGACGCCCGCCGCGACGGCCGCGCACCTGGAGAGCAGGCTGCGCGGCGGTGACGGGACGCCCGTGCGGGCGGCGGACGCCGCACCCGTGCGGACGACGGCCGACGACGAGCCGATCGCGATCGTCTCCATGGCCTGCCGCTTCCCCGGCGGCGTGACGAGCCCCGAGGACCTGTGGGACCTGATCGCCGCCGAGCGGGACGTGATCGGTGACTTCCCGGACAACCGCGGCTGGGACCTGGAGAAGCTGTACGACCCGCAGTCGGAGCGGCGCGGTACCAGCTATGTGCGGCACGGCGGCTTCCTCCGTGACGCCGTCGACTTCGACCCGGACTTCTTCGGGATCTCGCCGCGCGAGGCGCTGGCGATGGACCCGCAGCAGAGGCTGCTCCTGGAGACCTCCTGGGAGGCCGTGGAACGCGCGGGCCTGGACCCGGCGTCGGTGCGCGGCAGCAGGACGGGTGTGTTCTTCGGCGCGATGTACCAGGAGTACGGGCCCCTCCTTCAGGACGGTGCCGAGGGCGTCGACGGGCACCGGCTGACGGGCGGCACGATCAGCGTGGCCTCCGGTCGCGTCGCGTACACCCTCGGGCTCGAAGGTCCCGCCGTCACCGTGGACACGGCCTGCTCCTCCTCCCTGGTCGCCCTGCACTGGGCGGTGCGCTCACTGCGCTCGGGGGAGTGCTCGATGGCCCTGGCGGGCGGTGTGACGGTCATGCCGACACCGGGCATGTTCGTGGAGCTCAGCCGCCAGGGCGCGCTGTCGCCCGACGGGCGCTGCAAGGCGTTCTCGTCGACCGCCGACGGTACCGGCTGGTCCGAGGGCGTCGGCGTGCTGCTGGTGGAACGCCTCTCCGACGCCCGCCGCAACGGCCATCAGGTCCTCGCCGTGATCCGGGGCAGCGCCGTCAACCAGGACGGCGCGAGCAACGGCCTCACCGCCCCGCACGGCCCCGCCCAGCAGCGCGTCATCCGCGCCGCCCTGGCCGACGCGGGCCTGACACCCGGTGATGTCGACGCGGTGGAGGCCCACGGCACCGGCACCAAGCTGGGCGACCCCATCGAAGCGCAGGCTCTGCTCGCCGCGTACGGCCAGGACCGCCCCGCCGACCGGCCGCTGCGGCTCGGCTCCGTCAAGTCCAACATCGGTCACACCCAGGCGGCGGCGGGCGCGGCCGGGGTGATCAAAACGGTGCTCGCGATGCGGCACGGTCTGCTGCCCCGCACCCTGCACGTGGCCGAGCCGTCGCCGCACATCGACTGGTCGGCGGGCTCGATGGAGCTGCTCACCGCCCCCGAGCCGTGGACCCCGGACGGGCGTCCGCGCCGGGCGGGCGTGTCGTCGTTCGGTATCAGCGGCACCAACGCCCACCTGATCCTCGAAGAAGCCCCCACCGGCAGCGGCGATCCGGACTTCACCGACCTGCGGCCGGAGCCGGCGGGCACGCACGGCGGCCCGGGACTCGTCGACGGCGCCGCCGGAAGCCCGGTGCCGTGGGTGCTCTCCGGCTCCTCGCCGCAGGCCCTGCGCGAACAGGCACGTCGGCTGGGCGAGTTCACCGAGGCGACGCCCCTGCTGTCGCCGCTGGACGTGGGCTGGTCGCTGGCCGCGTCGCGTGCCGTACACGACTCCCGCGCCGTGCTGCTGGTCCCGGACCGGGCGGCCGGCCTGGGCGGCCTGACCGCGCTGGCCGAGGGACTCCCCGCCCCGGGCGTCGTCTCCGGCACGGCGGACGTACGCGGCCGGACCGTGTTCGTCTTCCCCGGCCAGGGCTCCCAGTGGGCCGGGATGGCCGCCGAACTCCGCGGCCAATCAGCGGTCTTCGCGGACACGCTCACCGAAGTCGACGCGGCACTGGGCGAGTTCGTGGACTGGTCGGTCGCCGACGTCCTGCGCCAGGACCCGGCCGCCCCCTCCGCCGAGCGCATCGAGATCCTCCAGCCGGTGCTGTTCGCGGTGAACGTGGCACTGGCCGCCGTGTGGCGGGCCTCCGGTGTGCGGCCCGACGCGGTGGTGGGCCACAGCCAGGGCGAGATCGCCGCCGCGTACGTCGCCGGGGCGCTGTCCCTGCGCGACGCGGCCCGGCTCGTCGTGCACCGCAGTGCCCTGTTCGCCCGTGAGCTGGCGGGCCGCGGCGCGGTCGCCTCGGTGGCGCTGCCCGCCGCTGATGTGGCGCAGCGGCTCGCACCGTGGCACGGGCGGCTGGCGGTCGCCGGGCGCAACGGTCCTCGCGCCTCGACCGTGGCCGGGGACGTCCCGGCCCTGGAGGAGTTCGTCGCCGCCTGCCACCAGGACGACGTACGGGCGCGGATCGTGGGATCGACCGTCGCCTCGCACTGCGCCCAGGTCGACCCGCTGCGCGAGGAGATCCTCACCCTCTTCGCCGACATCACCCCGATGAGGGGTGACGTGCCCTTCTACTCCACGGTCACCGCCACCCGCCGCGACCACGCCGAGCTGACGGCCGCGTACTGGTTCGACAACGCCAGGCAGCCGGTCGACTTCGAGGACACCGTACGGGCGCTGCTCGCCGACGGCTTCCGGTTCTTCGTCGAGGTCAGCGCGCACCCCGTGCTGACCACCGGCGTGGAGGCGACCGCCGAGGAGGCGGAGACCGAAGCGGTCGCGATCGGATCGCTGCGCCGTGACGAGGGCGGCCGCGACCGCTTCCTCACCTCCCTCGCCCAGGGCTATGTACGCGGTCTGCCCGGCGTCGACCGCAAGGCCCTCTTCGCGGGCACCGGGGCGCGGCTCGGCGAGCTGCCCACGTACGCCTTCCAGCGCACCCGCCACTGGCTGGAGCCCACCGGCACGGGGGCCGGCGACCCCGCCGGCCTCGGCCTCGGCGCGGTGGACCACCCACTGCTGGGAGCGCTCGCGCACTCCGCGTCCGACGGCGGCGTCCTCCTCACGGGCCGCCTGTCCCTGCACACCCACCCCTGGCTCGCCGACCACACGGCGAGCGGCGTCCCGCTGCTGCCCGGCACCGCGTTCGTGGAGCTCGCCCTGCGGGCGGGGGACGCGGTGGGCTGCGAGCGGATCGAGGAACTCACGCTCCAGGCACCCCTGTTGCTGCCGTCACGCGGTAGCTCCCAGGTGCAGGTGGCCGTCACACGCCCCGACGTCGACGGGCGCAGCCAGGTGGCGGTGTACGCGAGGCCCGGCACGGACCAGGACGACGCCCTCGACGAGCCGTGGACCCTGCACGCCACCGGCCTGCTGGGCCTGCCGGACGCGACGGCCCCCGCCGGGCAGGACGCCTGGCCCCCGCCGGGCGCCGACCGGATCGACGTCGACTCCTTCTACGAGCGGGCGGGCGGAGCGGGCTACGGCTACGGCCCCGCCTTCCAGGGCCTGCGGGCCGCCTGGCGCGTCGGTGACGACATCTGCGCAGAGATCGCCCTGCCCGAGGAACAGGCCTCGGCGGCAGGCGAGTTCGGTATCCACCCGGCCCTGCTCGACGCCGCGCTGCACCCCGCGCTGCTGGACGGCATCGACGCGGCCGACGCCCGGCTGCGGCTGCCGTTCGCCTGGAGCGGCGTCACCCTGTACGCCACCGGCGCCGACACCGTACGCGTACGGGTGTCCCCGGTCGGCGAGGACACGGTGGCCGTGGCCGTCGCCGACGCCTCCGGCGCGCCGGTCGCCTCGGTCGCGTCCCTGACGCTGCGCGAGGTCACGGGCGGGCGGCTCGCGGCGGCCACGGGGGACGTCACGCGCAACGCGCTGTTCCGCACCGAGTGGACCGCCCTGCCCGTCGGCGACACCACGCCTGACCCGGGCGGCTTCGCGGTGCTCGGCACGCCGGAGGCCGGATGGTCCGACACGGCCCGCCACGCCCTCGGCCTGGCGGCCCTGGCCGGGGACGGCGACCTGCCGCCGGTCGTCATCGCCCCGCTCGCCCCGGCCGACGCGGACGCCCCGCTCGCCGCCGCCGCGCATACGGCGACCACCGAGGCGCTGGCCCTCGCCCGGGACTGGCTCGCCGACGAGCGCACCGCCGACTCCCTGCTCGCCGTCGTCACCCGGAAAGCCCTCTGCGCAGGCCCCGGCGAGGACCCCGCGGACCTGGCGCACGCCCCGGTGTGGGGCCTGCTGCGCTCGGCCCAGTCGGAGCACCCCGGCCGCTTCGTCCTGGTGGACACCGACGGCCTCGACGCCTCCGACGACGCCCTGCCCGCAGCGGTCGCGGCGGCGGTCGCCGCGCAGGAACCGCAGATCGCCGTGCGTGAGGGCACGGCCCTGACACCGCGCCTGAGCCGGGCGGCGGACCGGCCGGACACCACCCGGACACCGTTCGGCCCGCACGGCACCGTCCTGATCACCGGCGGCACCGGAGCCCTCGGAAGCCTGCTCGCCCGCCACCTGGTCACCGAGCACGGCGTACGGAACCTGCTGCTGACCAGCCGACGCGGCAAGGACGCACCGGGAGCGGACGCACTCGTCGCGGCGCTCACCGAGGCGGGAGCCGAGCACGTGCGCATCGCCGCGTGCGACGCGGCCGACCGCCGGGCACTGGCCGCCCTGCTCGACACCGTCCCGGCCGACCGCCCGCTGACCGGTGTGATCCACGCCGCCGGAGTCCTCGACGACGGACTACTGACCTCCCTGACCCCCGAACGCCTGTTGCCGGTGCTGCGCCCGAAGGTCGACGCCGCGCTCAACCTGCACGAGCTGACCCGCGACCTCGACCTGTCGGCGTTCGTCCTGTTCTCCTCGGTCGCGGGCACCTTCGGCAACCCGGGACAGGCCAACTACGCGGCCGCCAACGCCTTCCTGGACGCCCTCGCCCAGCACCGCCGCGCCCACGGACTGCCCGCCCATGCTCTGGCCTGGGGCCTGTGGGCCGACTCCGGGGACATGCTCGGCCACCTCGCCGACGACGACCTGGCCTGGATGCGGCGTGCCGGAATCCAGCCGCTGCCCGCCGACCTGGGCCTGGCCCTGCTCGACGAAGCGGTCACCCGGGACGACGCCCATCTGGTTCCCGTACGCCTGGACATGGCCACGCTGCGCACCGAGGCCGCCGCCGGAATGCTGCGGCCCCTCTTCCGCGGCCTCGTGCGGACCCCGGCTCGCAGGACCGCGGCCCCCGCCGACGCCATGGGCGGCACCGGCCTCGCCCGGCAGCTGTCCCGCCTCGGCGAGGACGAACAGCGCCGCACGCTCCTCGACCTCGTCCGCGCGCAGGTCGCGACCGTCCTCGGCCACGCCGACGCTGCGGCGGTCGCCGCGTCCCGCCCGTTCCAGGAACTCGGCTTCGACTCGCTCACCGCCGTCGAACTGCGCAACCGCCTCAACGCGGCCACCGGACAGCGGCTGCCCGCCACACTCGTCTTCGACCGCCCCACCCCCGCGCTGCTCGCCGAATACCTGCGGACCGAGGTCCTCGGCGTGGCGACCGCGGCCCCCACGGCGGAGCGGACTGCGGCGGACACCGCCGAACCGATCGCGATCGTCGGCATGGCCTGCCGCTATCCCGGCGGTGTCGCCTCCCCGGAGGACCTGTGGCGCCTCGTCGAGCAGGGCGGCGACGCGGTGTCCTTCTTCCCCACCGACCGGGGCTGGGACCGGGACCTCTACGACCCGGACCCCGCGGCGACCGGCAAGACGTACGCACGCGAGGGCGGATTCCTGCACGAGGCGGGCGACTTCGACGCGGGCTTCTTCGGGATCTCGCCGCGCGAGGCGCTGGCGATGGACCCGCAGCAGAGGCTGCTCCTGGAGACCTCCTGGGAGGCGGTGGAACGGTCCGGGATCGACCCGAGGACGCTGAAGGGCAGCCCCACGGGCGTGTTCACCGGGGTCATGCACCACGACTACGGGGCCGAATCCGAGACCCCCGAGGGCCTGGAGGGCTACGCGGTCACCAGCACCCAGGGCAGCGTCGCCTCCGGCCGCGTCGCCTACACCTTCGGCCTCGAAGGTCCCGCCGTCACCGTCGACACGGCCTGCTCCTCCTCGCTGGTCGCTCTGCACCTGGCCGTGCAGGCACTGCGCTCGGGTGAGTGCTCCCTGGCACTCGCGGGCGGGGTGGCGGTCATGGCGACGCCCTGGTTGTTCGTCGAGTTCAGCAGGCAGCGGGGCATGGCCCCGGACGGCCGCTGCAAGGCCTTCTCGGCGGCGGCGGACGGCGCGGGCTGGTCCGAGGGCGTCGGCGTGCTGCTGGTGGAACGGCTCTCCGACGCCCGCCGCAACGGCCATCAGGTCCTCGCCGTGATCCGGGGCAGCGCCGTCAACCAGGACGGCGCGAGCAACGGCCTCACCGCGCCCAACGGCCCCGCCCAGCAGCAGGTGATCCGGACCGCCCTGGCCGGCGCCGGGCTGTCGTCCGCCGACGTCGATGCCGTCGAGGCCCACGGCACCGGCACCACCCTCGGCGACCCCATCGAGGCACAGGCGCTCCTGGCCACCTACGGCCAGGACCGTCCCGCCGACCGGCCGCTGCGGCTCGGCTCCGTCAAGTCCAACATCGGGCACGCCCAGGCCGCCGCGGGCGTGGCGGGCGTGGTCAAGATGGTGCAGGCCATGCGGCACGGGGTGCTGCCGCCCACCCTGCACGCGGACGAACCGTCCCCGCACGTCGACTGGAGCGCCGGCGCGGTCGAACTGCTCACCGAGCCGACCCCGTGGACCACCGGCGGCCGCCCCCGCAGGGCGGGCGTCTCCTCCTTCGGCATCAGTGGAACCAACGCGCACGTGATCCTCGAAGAGGCCCCCGAGGAGGGCCAGGTCCCCACGGAGGCCCCGGAGGAGGAGCGGCTCGACGCCACTGCCGGCACCGGCCCGGCCGCCCCGCTGCCCTGGACCCTCTCCGGCCGCACCGAGGCCGCCCTCCGCGCCCAGGCCGAACGGCTCGCCGCCTTCACGGAGGCCGACATCGCCCTGCGGGCGCCCGACATCGGCATCTCCCTTGCCACGACCCGCGCCCATCTCGAACACCGGGGCGTCGTGCTCGCCGCGGACCGCACCGCCGCCCTCGCGGCCCTCACCGCCCTGGCCGACGGGCTGCCCGCCCCCGGAGTGATCACCGGCACCGCCCCCGAGGAGCCGGGCAGGACCGTGTTCGTCTTCCCCGGCCAGGGCTCGCAGTGGCCCGGCATGGCGGCCGGACTCCTCGACAGCTCACCCGTGTTCGCCGCCCGGCTCGCCGCGTGCGACGCCGCGCTCCGCCCGTACGTCGGCTGGTCCGTCACCGATGCCGTGCGCGGCGACGAGGGCGCCCCGTCACTGGACGACGTCGTGGTCGTGCAGTGCGCGCTGTGGGCCGTCATGGTGTCCCTCGCGGCCCTGTGGGAGTCGGTGGGAGTGCGGCCCGCCGCGGTCGTCGGACACAGCCAGGGGGAGATAGCCGCAGCCGTCGTGTCCGGCGCACTGTCCCTGGAGGACGCCGCCAAGGTGCTCGCGCTGCGGGCCCGGGCCATCGCCGCGACGCTGTCGGGCCGGGGCGGCATGGTGTCCGTCCCGCTGCCCGCCGACGAGGTCCGCGAGCGGCTCGTCCGCTGGGACGGGCGGATCTCCGTCGCGTCCGTCAACGGCCCCGGAACCACCGTCGTCTCCGGTGAACCGGACGCCCTGGGCGAGCTGTTGACCGCCTGTGAGGCCGACGGCGTACGGGCACGGCGCATCCCGGTGGACTACGCCTCGCACTCCGCTCAGGTGGAGACCATCCGCGAGCAGATCCTCACCGACCTCGCGGACATCACACCGCGACGCGGCGCGGTCCCGTTCTACTCGACGGTCACCGGCGGTCTGTTCGACACCTCCGGCCTCGATGCCGCGTACTGGTACACGAACCTGCGCCAGGAGGTCCGGTTCGACGCGGCCGTACGCGCCCTGCTGGCGGACGGATTCGGGATCTTCATCGAGTCGAGCGCCCGCCCGGTCCTCACCGTGGGCCTGGAGGAGATCTTCGAGGACACCGGTTCCTCCGCCGTGGCCCTGGGCACCCTGCGCCGCGACGAGGGCGACCGGCAGCGGTTCCTGACCTCCCTCGCCGAAGGACACGTCCGCGGTCTGCCCGTCGACTGGGACGCGGTGTTCGCCGGAACCGGCGGCCGCATCGTCGACCTGCCGACATACGCGTTCCAGCGGGAGCGCTACTGGCTGGACGCGCCCCCGTCCCGGCGTGGCGATGTGACGGGCCTGGGTCTGCTGGCCGCCGAACACCCCCTGCTGGGCGCGGTGGTGACCCTGCCGGACGACCGGGGCGCGGTGTGGACCGGCAGGCTCTCCCTGGCGGAACAGCCGTGGCTCGCCGACCACGCGGTCTTCGGACTCCCCGTGCTGCCCGGCGCGGTCCTCGTCGAACTGGCCCTCCAGGCCGGTGGCCGACTCGGGTGCGGACGCCTGGAGGAACTGGCCCTGCGCAAACCGCTGGTGCTGGGCGAGACGGCGGGCGTACGCCTCCAGATAGCGGTGGCCGGCCCCGACGAGAGCGGCCGACGCGCGGTCACCGTGCACTCCTGCCCCGACGCCGAGGGTACGGACACCGGCGGCGGGCTGCTCGGCGACGAGACCTGGGCCCTGCACGCCACCGGCGTCCTGACCGCCGCCGAAGGGCCGTTCGCCGCCGCCGACCTGGCCGCATGGCCGCCGCGCGACGCAGAGAAGACCGATGTGAGCGACCTGTACGACCGGCTGGCCGACCAGGGTTACGCCTACGGCCCGGCCTTCCAGGGCGTGCGGGCCGTCTGGCGGCGCGGCGCGGAGATCTACGCCGAGATCGCGCCGCCCGCCGCGCCGGACGTCCCGACCGCCGGATTCGGGGTGCACCCCGCCCTGCTGGACGCCGTCTTCCACCCGTCGATCGACCCGGCCGCCGACGAGGTGCGCCTGCCGTTCGTATGGTCCGGGGTCGAGGTGTCCGGCGCGGGCGCGTCCGGTGTGCTGCGGGCGGCCTTCGCGCCCTCGGCGGACGGTGACCTGTCCGTCAGGGTGGTGGACGAGACGGGCACGCCTGTGCTCGCCGTGGACCGGCTGGTCACCCGCCCGGTGGAACGGGAACAGCTGCGCTCGGAGTCCGAGGCGGCACGGGACGCGCTGTTCACCGTGGAGTGGACTGCGGTACGCGGCGGCTCCCCGTCGCCCGTCCCCGACTGGGCCGAGTGGGGCGCCCCCGACGCGGAAGGGACCACCTCCGACGTGCTGCTGTGGCGCGCCGGGGCCCCCGGCCCCGACGACGCCGTTGAGGCGACAACAGTCCACGCACTCAAGGCTGTTCAGGAGTTCCTGGCGGATGAGCGGTTTGCTGATGGGCGGTTGGTGGTGGTGACGCGGGGTGCTGTGGGTGTGGTTGCCGGTGAGCGTGTCCGGGGTCTGGGGGCGGCTTCGGTGTGGGGTCTGGTGCGTTCGGCGCAGGCGGAGCATCCGGGGCGGTTGGTGCTGGTGGATGTGGAGGGGGGTCTTGATGGGGTTGCGGAGGAGGCCGCGGTGCGTACGGCGCTGGGTACGGCGGAGCCTCAGGTTGCGGTGCGGGGCGGGGTGCCGTTTGTTCCTGGTCTTGTGCGGCTCGGGGTTGTTCCGGGGGCTGACCGTCCGGTGGTGTTCGGTTCGGGTGGCACGGTGCTTGTGACGGGTGGCACGAGTGGTCTGGGTGCGTTGGTGGCGCGTCGGCTTGTCGCTGTGTACGGGGTCCGGGATCTGTTGTTGGTCTCGCGGCGCGGTGCGGCGGCTGAGGGTGTGGGTGGCCTGGTCGGGGAGCTTGAGGCGGCGGGTGCGCGTGTCCGTGTCGAGGCGTGTGATGTGGGTGACCGTGAGGCGGTGGCGGCTTTGTTGTCGTCGATCCCGGATGACCGCCCGCTCACGGGTGTGGTGCACAGTGCCGCTGTGCTTGACGACGGTGTGGTCGAGACGCTGACTGCGGACCGGCTGGCCGGTGTTATGCGGCCCAAGGCCGACGCGGCACTGCACCTGCACGAACTGACGGCACACCTCGACCTGTCGGCGTTCGTCCTGTTCTCGTCCTTCGCCGGAGTGGTCGGCAGCCCGGGCCAGGCGGGCTACGCCGCCGCCAACGTCCTCCTGGACGCCCTCGCACACGACCGGCGGGCCCAGGGGCTGCCCGCCGTCGCCCTGGCCTGGGGCTGGTGGGGCTCCGACGGCGGCCTCACCGAAGGACTGTCCCGAGTGGACCGGGACCGGCTCGCCGCCCTCGGCCTCGCCCGGATGTCCGGCGAGGAAGGGCTCGCCCTCTTCGACGCGGCCCTGGGGGCCGACCGCGCCACGGTCGTCCCCGCCCTGCTCGACCTCCCCGGCCTGCGGCGACGCGGCCCGGCGGACGTCCCGGCGGTGCTGCGCCCCCTGGTCGGTGACGCAGCACCGCGCCCCCGGCCCGGCGGCGGGTCCGCGAGCACCACCGAGGGACTCGCGGCACGCGTGACGAGCCTGGACGAAACCGAACGCCGGCGCGTCGTCCTCGACGTCGTACGCGGGCACGTGAGCGGGGTGCTCGGCTACGGTCCAGGCCAACAGGTCGACGTGGACAAGCAGTTCAAGGCGCTCGGCTTCGACTCGCTGATGGCGGTCGAGCTGCGCAACCGACTCAGCGGCGCGATCGGCCTGCGCCTGCCCGCCACCCTCGTCTTCGACCACCCGACCGTCGAGGAACTCAGCCGGTACGTGGACTCCCGGCTCGGCCAGGACACCGCCGCCGGCCCGGCGGGCGACAGCAGCGCCGCACCGATCCTCGCGGACCTCGCACGGATCGAGCAGGCACTGACCGGAGCGGCCCTCGGCGGTGACGCCCGACAGCGCGTCACCGACCGCCTGATGAGCCTGCTGGCCCTGTCGGGCTCCGATGACGGTACGGCTTTCGCCGATGACGACACCGCCTTCGACGACGGCACTGCCTTCGCCGACCAGCTGGACGCGGCGACACCGGACGAGATTCTCGACGTCATCGAGAAGGAGTTCGGCAGTTCCTGACCTGCCCCGACCGCCCCCTACCGGCACCTTTTCCCCCGGCCCCACCCGAACGCACGCTGCGGAGTTACCTCACATGAGCGACGACAAGAACCTGCTGGACAAGTTGAAGTGGGCTGCTCGGGAACTGCACCGGACCCGTGGACTGCTCCAGGACGCGGAGCGGCGCGGGCGGGAGCCGATCGCGATCGTCGGCATGGCCTGCCGCTACCCGGGTGGCGTCGGCTCTCCCGAGGACCTGTGGGAGCTGGTGGACCGGGGCGGGGACGTGGTGTCCGACTTCCCCGAGGACCGGGGCTGGGACACCGACGCCCTCTTCGACCCGGACCCCGACCGGCCCGGCAGGAGCGCGACCCGCAAGGGCGGATTCCTCTACGACGCGGCGGAGTTCGACCCGGGGTTCTTCGGGATCTCGCCGCGTGAGGCGCTGGCGATGGACCCCCAGCAGCGGCTGCTGCTCGAAACCTCCTGGGAGGCGGTGGAACGGTCCGGCATGGACCCCAGGTCGCTGAAGGGCAGCCGCACGGGCGTCTACGCGGGCGTCATGTACCACGATTACGCGGCGGGTCTGTCGACCGTCCCAGAGGAAATCGAGGGGTACTACGGCACCGGAACGGCCGCCAGCGTCGTCTCCGGCCGGATTCCCTACACCCTCGGCCTCACGGGCCCCGCCATCACCGTCGACACCGCGTGCTCGTCGTCGCTCGTCGCCCTCCACCTGGCCGTACAGGCGCTCCGCCGCGACGAGTGCTCCCTCGCACTCGCCGCAGGCGTGTCCGTCATGTCGAGCCCCGTCATGTTCGCCGAGTTCAGCCGCCAGGGCGGACTGTCGGTCGACGGGCGGTGCCGGGCGTTCGGGGCCGGTGCGGACGGCACCGGCTGGTCCGAGGGTGTTGGTGTGCTGGTGCTGGAGCGGTTGTCGGACGCGCGGCGCAACGGGCATCGCGTACTGGCGCTGGTGAAGGGGTCGGCGGTCAATCAGGACGGTGCGAGCAACGGGCTGACCGCTCCCAGCGGCCCGGCCCAGGAGCGGGTCATCCGCGAGGCCCTGGCCGACGCGGACGTGCCGGCGGACGGTGTGGACGCGGTGGAGGCGCACGGCACGGGCACGAAGCTGGGTGATCCGATCGAGGCGCAGGCTCTGCTGGCGACGTACGGGCAGGGACGCGAGCGCGAACAGCCGCTCTGGCTCGGCTCGTTGAAGTCCAACCTGGGCCATGCACAGGCTGCGGCGGGTGTGGGCGGGGTCATCAAGATGGTGATGGCGATGAGGCACGGTGTGCTGCCCCGCACCCTCCACGCGGACGAGCCGACGCCATTGGTGGACTGGGAAGCCGGTGCGGTGGAGGTACTGGCGGAGGCGCGCCGGTGGCCGGGCGGATCGGAGGGCCGTCCGCGTCGGGCGGGTGTGTCCTCGTTCGGGATCAGCGGTACGAACGCGCACGTGATTCTTGAGCAGGCCCCCGAGGAACCTCAGCCGGAGACCGCACCCGAGCCGGAGGCCCCGGGAGGCCTGGTGCCGTGGGTGCTGTCCGGCCGCACGGAGGAGGCGCTGCGGGCGCAGGCGGAGCGGCTGCGGGATCGCGTGAGCACCCAGGACGGTTCGGATGTACGGGCGTTGGGCCGGGCGCTGGCCACCACGCGCTCGGCGTTCGAGAGCCGGGCCGTCGTCCTGGGCGAGACCAGGGGAGACCTTCTCGCCGGTCTCACCGGTGTGGCGACGGGCGAGGGCGCCAGGGGTGTGGTGCGCGGTGTGTCCGGGGGAACTGCCCTTTCTGCGGTGTTGTTTACGGGGCAGGGGAGTCAGCGTGTTGGTGTGGGGCGGGAGTTGGCTGCGGAGTTTCCGGTGTTCGCGGGGGCTTTGGATGAGGTTCTGGGGTGTTTTGAGGGTGAGTTCGAGTGTTCGTTGGGTGAGGTGATGTCGGGGGATTTGGGTGGTGTGTTGGATCGGACGGTGTATGCGCAGGCGGCGATTTTCGCTGTGGAGGTGGCGCTGTTCCGGTTGGTGGGTTCGTGGGGTGTGCGTCCGGATTTTGTGATGGGTCATTCGGTGGGGGAGATCGCGGCTGCTCATGTGGCGGGGGTGTTCTCGTTGCCGGATGCGGTGCGGTTGGTGGCGGCTCGTGGGCGGTTGATGCAGGGCGTTGGGCTTGCGGGTGGTATGGCGGCGGTGGAGGGGACGGAGGAGGAGGTTCTGTCGGCTCTTGTTGGTGGTGTTTTCGCGGGGTGTGTGGAGGTTGCGGCGGTCAATAGTGCGTCGTCGGTGGTGGTTTCGGGTGATGTGGACGCTGTGGAGGAGTTTGTTGTCGAGTGGCGGTCGCGGGGTCGTCGTGCGAAGCGGCTTGCGGTGAGTCATGCGTTTCATTCGCGTCATATGGACGGGATGCTGGATGACTTTCGTCGGGTTGCGGAGACGGTGGATTATCGGGTGCCGAGTATTCCGCTTGTCTCGAATGTGACGGGTGCTGTGGCTGATGCGGGCGAGGTGTGCTCTGCGGATTACTGGGTGCGTCATGTGCGTCGTCCGGTGCGTTTTCTGGACGGGGTGCGGGTGTTGGAGGCGGAGGGCGTTTCGGTGTATTTGGAGTTGGGTCCGGATGCGGTGCTTTCCGCTCTTGGGCCCGACTGTCTGATCACCGACGATGTGGAGAGCCCGGCGGTGTTCGTCTCGGCGCTGCGTGGTGCGGAGGTTCCGGAGTCGCGTGCGGTTCTTGAGGCCCTTGCCCAGGTGTATGTGCGGGGTGGGTCGGTGGACTGGGCGGCGGTGCTGGGGAGCGGCCCGGTTGCCCGGGATCTACCGACGTACGCGTTCCAGCGTGAGCGTTACTGGCTGAACCCGCCGTCCCCCCACGGTGATGCGGCGGGGCTGGGGCTCGAAACGGCCGGGCACCCGCTGCTGGGCGCCGTGGTATCCCTCCCGGACGACCGGGGTGTCGTATGGACCGGCCGACTCTCCCCGGCCGAACAGCCGTGGCTGGCCGACCACGCGGTCCACGGTTCGACGGTGCTGCCCGGTGCGGTGCTGGTGGAGCTGGCCCTCCAGACCGGAGAACGCGCCGGATGCGGCCGTATCGAGGAGCTGACCCTCCAACAGCCCCTGGTGTTCGCCGGAACCTCCGGGGCGCGGCTTCAGGTCTCCGTCGCCGGTCCCGACGACACCGGACGGCGCGCCGTGACCGTGCACTCCTGCCCGGTCGACGGCGGAGCCGCCGGGGCCGCTCTGCCCGGCGCTGAGGTGTGGACCCTGCACGCCTCCGGCCAGTTGGGGCCCGCCACCGAACCTCCGGCTTCCGTAGCTCCGGCGGTGTGGCCACCGCACGGCGCCGAGGAGATCGACCTGGGCGACGACTTCTACGAGCGGCTGGCCGACCGGGGCTACGCGTACGGTCCGGTCTTCCGGGGCCTGCGCCGTGCCTGGCGGCTGGGCGACGAACTGCTCGCCGAGGTCGCGCTCCCCGAGGCGGTGGCCGACGGAGGCGCCTACGGCGTCCATCCGGCCCTCCTCGATGCCGTCTTCCACGCCTCGATCGACCCGGCCGACGACGAAGTGCGCCTGCCGTTCGTGTGGTCCGGCGTCGAACTGGCCCGGACCGGCGCGACCGCCGCACGGGTCCGCCTCACTGGCTCCCCGGGCGGTGAGCTGTCCGTACGGGTGACGGACGAGTCCGGCGCACCGGTCCTGTCGGTCGACCGGCTGCTCGCCCGCCCCGTGGCGCGCGAGCAGCTGCGGGCGGTGGGCGGGGCGTCGCGTGACGGACTGTTCGACGTCGTGTGGAGCCCCGTCCACGCCACCTCTGAGCTCCCGGCGACCCTGGGCGTGTGGGATGCCCTCGTCGAGGGCCGTGAAACCCCCGAACTGGTCGTCTGGTCCTGCGACAGCGGCCCGGGAGCACCCCACGACGCCTCGGCCATTGCCGCCCGCGCCCTGGATGTCGTCCGCGCCTTCCTGGCGGATGAGCGGTTTGCTGATGGGCGGTTGGTGGTGGTGACGCGGGGTGCTGTGGGTGTGGTTGCCGGTGAGCGTGTCCGGGGTCTGGGGGCGGCTTCGGTGTGGGGTCTGGTGCGTTCGGCGCAGGCGGAGCATCCGGGGCGGTTGGTGTTGGTGGATGTGGAGGGGGGTCTTGATGGGGTTGCGGAGGAGGCCGCGGTGCGTACGGCGCTGGGTACGGGGGAGCCTCAGGTTGCGGTGCGGGGCGGGGTGCCGTTTGTTCCTGGTCTTGTGCGGCTCGGGGTTGTTTCGGGGGCTGAGCGGCCGGTGGTGTTCGGTTCGGGTGGCACGGTGCTTGTGACGGGTGGCACGAGTGGTCTGGGTGCGTTGGTGGCGCGTCGGCTTGTCGCTGTGTACGGGGTCCGGGATCTGTTGTTGGTCTCGCGGCGCGGTGCGGCGGCTGAGGGGGTGGGTGGCCTGGTCGGGGAGCTTGAGGCGGCGGGTGCGCGTGTCCGTGTCGAGGCGTGTGATGTGGGTGACCGTGAGGCGGTGGCGGCTTTGTTGTCGTCGATCCCGGATGACCGCCCGCTCACGGGTGTGGTGCACAGTGCCGCTGTGCTTGACGACGGTGTGGTCGAGACGCTGACTGCCGACCGGCTGGCCGGTGTCATGCGGCCCAAGGCCGACGCGGCACTGCACCTGCACGAACTGACGGCACACCTCGACCTGTCGGCGTTCGTCCTGTTCTCGTCCCTCGCAGGGACGCTGGGCGGTGCCGGACAGGCCGGCTACGCCGCCGCGAACACCTTCCTCGACGCTCTCGCACACGACCGGCGGGCCCAGGGGCTGCCCGCCGTCGCCCTGGCCTGGGGCTGGTGGGGCTCCGACGGCGGCCTCACCGAAGACCTGTCCGACGTCGACCGGAGCCGCCTCTCCGCTCTCGGACTGACGGCCATGTCGGCCGAGGAAGGGCTCGCCCTCTTCGATGCGAGCCTGGCGGCCGACCGTGCGCTGGTGGTCCCTGCGTTCTTCGACCCGGCCGCACTGCGGCGGCGCGGAGCGGACGGTGTGCCGCCCGTGCTCAGGTCGCTGGTGCCCGGCGGGACGCGGCGCGGTGGGCGCACCGGGGGGACGGGCGGCGGCGCGAGCCTCGCGGCCCGGGTGGCCGGTCTGGCGGACCACGAGCGGCTCCGCGCCGTCCTGGACACCGTCCGTGCCGTCGCGAGCGAGGTACTGGGCTACGGGCCCCGCCAACTCGTCGGCACCGAAACCCCGTTCAAGGACCTGGGCTTCGACTCGCTGATGTCCGTCGAGTTGCGCAACCGCCTCAACCGCGCCACCGGTCTGCACCTCGCGGCCTCGCTCGTCTTCGACCACCCCACGCCCAAGCGCATCGCCGAACACCTGACGCGTGAACTCGGTGGCCGGTCGGACCGGCAGCCTGCCTCCGCCGTGGCCGCCACGCCCGCCACGGACGACCCGATCGTCATCGTGGGAATGGCCTGCCGCTATCCCGGAGGTGTACGTACCCCCGACGAACTGTGGCAGCTCGTACGCGACGGCCGTGACGCGATCGGCCCTTTCCCCGACGACCGGGGCTGGGGCCCCGAGATCGCCGACGGGGGGTTCGCCGCGCAGGGCGGATTCCTGCACGACGCGGCGGAGTTCGACCCGGGGTTCTTCGGGATCTCGCCGCGTGAGGCGCTGGCGATGGACCCCCAGCAGCGGCTGTTGCTCGAAACCTCCTGGGAGGCGGTGGAACGGTCCGGCATGGACCCCAAGTCGCTCATGGACACGCGGACCGGTGTGTTCGCGGGTGTCATGTACCACGACTACGCCGCGCGTCTGCCGGACATTCCGGAGGGCCTGGAAGGCCTCCTCGGCTACGGCTCCGCGGGCAGCGTGGCGTCCGGCCGGCTGTCCTACTCGCTCGGGCTCTCGGGTCCGTCGATGACGCTGGACACCGCTTGCTCGTCCTCGTTGGTGGCTCTGCACCTGGCGGCGGACTCCCTGCGCCGGGGGGAGAGCGATCTCGCCCTGGCGGGCGGCGTGACCGTGATGGCGTCACCCGGAGCCTTCGTGGAGTTCAGCCGTCAGGGCGGGCTGTCGTCGGACGGGCGGTGCCGGGCGTTCGGGGCCGGTGCGGACGGCACCGGCTGGTCCGAGGGTGTTGGTGTGCTGGTGCTGGAGCGGTTGTCGGACGCGCGGCGCAACGGGCATCGCGTACTGGCGCTGGTGAAGGGGTCGGCGGTCAATCAGGACGGTGCGAGCAACGGGCTGACCGCTCCCAGCGGCCCGGCGCAGGAGCGGGTCATCCGTCAGGCCCTCGTTCATGCGGGGCTCTCGGCCGACCAGATCGACGCGGTGGAGGCGCACGGCACGGGCACGAAGCTGGGTGATCCGATCGAGGCGCAGGCTCTGCTGGCGGCGTACGGGCAGGGGCGTGAGCCCGAACAGCCGCTTTGGCTTGGCTCGTTGAAGTCGAATCTCGGGCACACGCAGGCTGCGGCGGGTGTGGGCGGGGTCATCAAGATGGTGATGGCGATGCACCACGGAGTGCTGCCGCAGACTCTCCATGCCGCGGAGCGAACGCCGTTGGTGGACTGGGAAGCCGGTGCGGTGAAGCTGCTGGACGCGGCCCGCCCGTGGCCGGAAAGGGCGGAGGGCCGTCCGCGTCGGGCGGGTGTGTCCTCGTTCGGGATCAGCGGCACGAACGCCCACGTGATCCTTGAGCAGGCCCCCGACGAAGCTGAGCCGGAGGCGGAAGGCGCGCGGGACGGCGGCCTGGTGCCGGTGCTGGTCTCGGCCCGTACGGAAGAGGCGCTGAGGGCGCAGGCGCGACAGCTGCGGGAGCACGTGACGGGACAGGAAGGTGTGGACGTACGGGCGTTGGGTCGGGCGCTGGTCACCACGCGTTCCGCGTTCGAGCACCGGGCCGTCGTCCTCGCCGACCGCTCCGACACCCTCCTCGCCGGCCTCGACGCCCTCGCGGCGGATGAGAGTGGTGCGGGAGCGGTGCGCGGTGTGTCCGAAGGCGCCGCCCGTTCTGCGGTGTTGTTTACGGGGCAGGGGAGTCAGCGTGTTGGTGTGGGGCGGGAGTTGGCTGCGGAGTTTCCGGTGTTCGCGGGGGCTTTGGATGAGGTTCTGGGGTGTTTTGAGGGTGAGTTCGAGTGTTCGTTGGGTGAGGTGATGTCGGGGGATTTGGGTGGTGTGTTGGATCGGACGGTGTATGCGCAGGCGGCGATTTTCGCTGTGGAGGTGGCGCTGTTCCGGTTGGTGGGTTCGTGGGGTGTGCGTCCGGATTTCGTGATGGGTCATTCGGTGGGGGAGATCGCGGCTGCTCATGTGGCGGGGGTGTTCTCGTTGCCGGATGCGGTGCGGTTGGTGGCGGCTCGTGGGCGGTTGATGCAGGGCGTTGGGCTTGCGGGTGGTATGGCGGCGGTGGAGGGGACGGAGGAGGAGGTTCTGTCGGCTCTTGTTGGTGGTGTTTTCGCTGGGTGTGTGGAGATCGCGGCGGTCAATAGTGCTTCGTCGGTGGTGGTTTCGGGTGATGTGGACGCTGTGGAGGAGTTTGTTGTCGAGTGGCGGTCGCGGGGTCGTCGTGCGAAGCGGCTTGCGGTGAGTCATGCGTTTCATTCGCGTCATATGGACGGGATGCTGGATGACTTCCGTCGGGTCGCGGAGACGGTGGATTATCGGGTGCCGAGTATTCCGCTTGTCTCGAACGTGACGGGTGCTGTGGCTGATGCGGGTGAGGTGTGCTCTGCGGATTACTGGGTGCGTCATGTGCGTCGTCCGGTGCGTTTTCTGGACGGGGTACGGGTGTTGGAGGCGGAGGGTGTTTCGGTGTATTTGGAGTTGGGTCCGGATGCGGTGCTTTCCGCTCTTGGGCCCGACTGTCTGATCGCCGACGATGTGGAGGATCCGGCGGTGTTCGTCTCGGCGCTGCGTGGTGCGGAGGTTCCGGAGTCGCGTGCGGTTCTTGAGGCCCTTGCCCAGGTGTATGTGCGGGGTGGGTTGGTGGACTGGGCGGCGGTGCTGGGGAGCGGCCCGGTTGCCCGGGATCTGCCGACGTACGCGTTCCAGCGTGAGCGTTACTGGCTGAACCCGCCGTCCCCCCACGGTGATGCGGCGGGGCTCGGGCTCGAAACGGCCGGGCACCCGCTGCTGGGCGCCGTGGTACCCCTCCCGGACGGTCGCGGCACCCTGTGGACCGGCCGGCTCTCCGTCGCCGAGCAGCCGTGGCTGGCCGACCACACCGTGCACGGCCGCACCGTCGTGCCCGCCTCCACCCTGGTCGAGCTCGCCCTTCACGCGGGCGAGCACGCGGGCACCCCGCGCCTCGCGGAGCTGACCTGCCACCGGCCCCTGGCGCTGTCGTCCGACGCCGTGTCCGTCCAGGTCCTGGTGGCGGACGCGGACGAGGCGGGCCGGAGCGCGGTGGAGGTCTTCGCACGCGCCGGTGACACGGCGGGCTCCGCACCCTGGACCCGGTACGCCTCCGGCACGCTGACACGTACGGCCGACGGGACGGCGAAGTCCCCGGACGTCCAGGCGGAGTGGCCGCCCTCCAGGGCGATTCCTCAGTCGGCCGACGCCTTGTACGAGCGGGCGGCCCGGTCCGGCGTCGGGCTCGGGCCCGCACTCCACGCCGTACGGGCGCTCTGGCGGCGGGACGGTGCGACGTACGCCGAAGTGGCGCTGCCCGGAGCCATGGCCGACGAGGCGGGGGCGTACGGCATGCACCCCGTCCTCCTCGACGCGGTCGCCCGCGTGGCGGCACCCGACGCGACCGGTGACACGCTCGTGCCCGAGCAGTGGTCGCACGTGGAACTCACCGCAGTGGGAGGCGCGTTCGTCCGGGTGAGCGTCCTGCCGTCGGACGACGGCAGCGTCTCGATCTCCGTCACCGACGAGACCGGCGAGCCGGTCCTCTCGGTCGGCCGCCTGACCACCCGGCCGGTCACACGGGAGGAAATGCGCTCCACGGCAGGTGAGTTGCATGACGCCCTGTTCGATGTGGACTGGGTCCCGGTACGGGCAGGCGGCCCCGCGTCGCCGTCCTCCTGGGGAGAGTGGGACGAGCGCAGTACGCCCGGGGCGGGTACGGAGACGCCCGCGCTCCTCGTCCGGCGTCACACCGGCGGTCCCGGCGAGGACCCGACGGCGGCGACGGAACGTGCGGTGACCGTCCTGCGCGACTTCCTCGCGGACGAGCGGTACGTGGACACCCGGCTGGCCGTGGTCACGCGCGGCGCGGTCGGCGTGGACCCCGGGGAGGGGATCGCCGATCTCGCCGCGGCCCCGGTGTGGGGGCTGGTCCGCGCGGCCCAGTTCGAGCACCCCGACCGACTGCTCCTCGTCGACGTCGAGCCCGGCCTCGAACCGGCCGTAGAGACCGCCGCCCTGCGGGCCGCGCTGGGTGCATCCGAACCCCAGGCCGCGGTGCGCGGCGGCAAGGTCCTGGTCCCGCGCCTGTCCCGTACCACCGCATCCCGCCAACGGGCCGCTCAACCGGAACAGTCGGAACAGCGCGGCCAGTTGCCGGTGTTCGGTGACGGAACCGTCCTCGTGACGGGCGGCACCGGCGGTCTGGGCGCACTGGTCGCCCGCCACCTGGCAGCGGAGCACGGCGTACGTCGCCTGCTCCTCGTCTCCCGCCGCGGCCCGGCCGCCGAGGGCGTGACCGAACTGGTCGCCGAGATCGAGAAGACCGGGGCGGCCGTCCGGGTGGAGGCCTGCGACGTGGGTGACCGCGACGGGCTCGCCGCACTGCTCGCCGCCCTCCCGGACGACGGCCCGCTCACGGGAGTCGTCCACTGCGCGGGAGTCGTCGCCGACGGTGTGATCGACGCACTGGACGCCGAGCGGCTGGCCCGGGTGTTCCGGCCGAAGGCCGAGGCAGCACTCCACCTGCACGAACTGACCCGCGACCTCGACCTGTCGGCATTCGTCCTGTTCTCCTCCGTGGCGGGAGTGTTCGGCGCGGCGGGACGGGCGAACTACGCCGCCGCGAACTCCTTCCTGGACGCCCTGGCCCACGAGCGGCGCGCCCGGGGACTGCCTGCGGTCTCCGCCGCCTGGGGGCTGTGGGAGGAGGAGCGCGGCATGGGCGGCCAGGTGACCGAAGCCGATCTGGCGCGAATCCGGCGCGAAGGCGCGGTCGCGATGTCCGCCGACGAGGGGCTCGCGCTCCTCGACGCGGTCCTCGTCCACGACCGGGCACTCACCGTGCCCGCCCGCCTGGACCTGGCCTCCCTCGCCGGGGCCGACGCCGCCCTGCCCGCCGTGCTGCGGAAGCTGGTGGCGCCCGCGCGACGGCGGCTCGACGCCCGGGCCCCCGCCGTCCGGCAGGACACCGCGGCCCCGGCGAAGGCGGCCGAGCAGCTCACGCGGAGTCTGGCCGGGCTGACCGAGGCCGAGCAGGTGCGCAGCCTGCTGGCACTGGTGCGGGGCGAGGTGGCCGCCGTGCTCGGCCACACGGACCCCGACGCGGTGGCCCCGGACCGGGGCTTCCTGGAGTCCGGGTTCAGCTCGGTGGCCGTGGTCGAACTGCGCAACCGGCTCAGCCGGGCCACCGGCCTGCGCTTCTCCGCGGCGACCCTGTTCGACCACTCAACGCCCCGTGCGGTGGCCCGGCACCTCCGGGAACGGCTCGCCCCCGAGCCCGCGGCCTCCGGCGGGGCCGCCCCCGGAACGGTCGACGGGACGGACTTCCGTACCGCCCTGGCCGCCCTGCCGATCGCCCGCCTCAAGGAGGTCGGCGTCCTGGACGCCCTGCTGCGGCTCACCGGATTCGACGGCGTACCCGACGGAGACGCCCCGTCCCCCGGCGTGTCCCCGGCAGCCGGCGGGCCCGCCGACGACACCGCGAACGCCCGGGCCGGGGCGCCCGGGGACGCCGTGACACCGGAGTCCATCGACGCCATGGACCTGGACAGCCTCGTCGACCTGGCGATCAATACCGACGTCTGAACAACCCTCAGGAGCTGGCTGATGGACACGACCGACGATCGCGTCGTACAGGCGCTGCGTGCGTCGATCAAGGAGACCGAGCGGCTGAAGCAGCAGCATCAGCAGCTCGTGGAATCGCTCAACGAGCCGATCGCCGTCATCGGCATGGCGTGCCGCTTCCCCGGCGGGATCACCTCGCCCGAGGAGCTGTGGCGGCTCGTCGCCGACGACGGCGACGCGATCGGCCCCTTCCCCGACGACCGGGGCTGGAACATGGACGGGCTCTACGACCCGGAACAGCGGCGCAAGGGCACCCTGTACGTGCGGGAGGGCGGCTTCGTCGAGCGTGCCGCCGACTTCGACGCGGCCTTCTTCGGGGTGAGCCCGCGTGAGGCCACGGCCATGGATCCGCAGCAGCGGCTGCTGCTGGAGACCGGCTGGGAGTCCTTCGAGCGGGCGGGCATCGACCCGGCCGCACTGCGCGGCTCGGACGTCGGTGTCTTCTCCGGCACCAACATCCAGGACTACCAGTCCCTGCTGCTCGCCTCGCCCGGAGCGTTCGAGGGACACGTGGGCACCGGCAACGCGGCCGCGGTGCTCTCCGGACGGCTCGCCTACACCTTCGGCTTCGAGGGCCCCGCGGTGACGGTCGACACGGCCTGCTCGTCCTCGCTGGTCGCCCTGCACCTCGCGGCGCAGGCCCTGCGCGCGTCCGAGTGCTCCCTGGCGCTCGCGAGCGGTGTCACCGTGATGTCCACGCCGATGGGCTTCGTCGAGTACAGCGGGCAGCGGGTGCTCGCCAGGGACGGGCGCTGCAAGTCGTTCGCCGGGTCCGCCGACGGCACCGGGTTCTCCGAGGGCGTCGGCATGTTCCTGCTGGAACGGCTCTCCGACGCCCGCCGCAACGGCCACCCCGTCCAGGGCCTGATCCGTGGCAGCGCCGTCAACCAGGACGGGGCCAGCAGCAACCTGACCGCGCCCAACGGCCGCGCCCAGCAGCGCGTGATCCGCCAGGCCCTCGCCGACGCCCGGGTCCCCTCCGACCAGGTCGACGTGCTGGAGGCGCACGGCACCGGAACCGAGCTCGGCGACCCCATCGAGGCGGAAGCCCTGCTGGCCACCTACGGCAAGGACCGCACCGCCGAACACCCCCTGTGGCTCGGCTCGGTGAAGTCCAACATCGGACACACCCAGGCCGCCGCGGGCATCGCCGGCGTCATCAAGATGATCCTGGCCATGCGGCACGGCCTGGTGCCCAGGACCCTCCACGTCGACGAGCCGTCGCCCCACGTGGACTGGGAGACGGGCACGGTACGGGTCGCCACCGAGCCCGTCGCCTGGCCGGAGCGCGGTCGCCCGCGCCGCGCCGGGGTCTCCTCGTTCGGCATCAGCGGCACCAACGCGCACGTCATCGTCGAACAGGCCCCGGTCCTCGAACAGGCCCCGGCTGCCGCGGACCTCCCCGCCCGGCCCGCCGAGCCCGCAGGCCCCTTCGCCTGGGCGGTCTCCGGCCGCAGCGACCAGGCCCTGCGCGCCCAGGCGGAACGGCTCGCCGAGCGGCTGCGCGAGCACCCCGGCCTCGCGCCCGCCGACGTGGCGCTGTCCCTGGCGGGCCGTACCGCCTTCGAACACCGTGCCGTCGTCGTCGGCAGCGACCTCGACGAATTGACGGCCGGGCTCGACGCGCTGGCCGCCGCGCGCGAGGACGACCGCCTCGTCCGGGGCGTGGCCACCGCACCGGGCCAGACCGTGTTCGTCTTCCCCGGCCAGGGGTCGCACTGGCCCGCCATGGCCCGGGACCTCCTCGCCTCCTCCGCCGTGTTCCGCGAACGCGTCGAGGCGTGCGCCGAGGCACTCTCCCGCTACGTGGACTGGTCGCTGACGGACGTCCTCCGCGAGGAGCCCGGAGCGCCCTCGCTGGACCGGCTGGACGTGGTGCAGCCCGTGCTGTTCTCCGTACTGGTGGCGCTCGCCGAGGTGTGGCGTGCGCACGGCGTCGAGCCCGACGCCGTGGTCGGCCACTCGCAGGGAGAGATCGCGGCCGCCCACGTCGCGGGAGCCCTCTCCCTCGACGACGCGGCCCGCATCGTCACCCTCCGCAGCAAGCTGCTCGACCGCCTCACCGGCAAGGGCGCGATGGCCTCGTTCCTGCTCTCCGCCGACGAGGTCGCGCGCCGCATCGAGCCGTACGGCGACCGCCTCTCGATCGCCGCCGTGAACGGGCCCACCTCGGTCATCGTGTGCGGCGAGCCGGACGCCGTCGAAGAGCTGGTGGCCATCTGCATGGCCGAGCGGGTCCGGGCCCGGAAGGTCCCCGGGGCGACCGCGGCCGGGCACTCGGCCCAGGTGGACGCGTTGCGGGAGGAGTTCCTCGCGGGCGTCGGAGCGGTCGCCCCGAACCGGGCGCGCGTCCCGTTCCACTCGACGGTGACCGGGGAGGTCCTCGACACCACGACGCTCGACGCCGGGTACTGGTACCGCAACCTGCGCGAACCGGTGCTCTTCGAGAAGACCGTGCGCCGCCTCCTGGCGGACGAGCACCGGCACTTCATCGAGATCAGCCCGCACCCCGTGCTGACCGTCGGACTCCAGGAGACCTTCGAGCAGGCGGGCCCGGCCGCCACCGTCGTGGGCACCCTGCGCCGGGACGAGGGCGGTGCGGCGCGCTTCCTCACCTCGCTGGCCGAGGCCCACGTACGAGGCCTGCCCCTGGACCTGCGGGGCCTGCCGCAGCTGTCCGGCGCCCGACGGGTCGACCTGCCGACCTACGCCTTCCAGCGCAGGAGGTTCTGGCCGGACGAGCTGCCCGCCGCGCCCGCGCCGCACCTGCCCGCCGGCCCGACGGCCCACGGCGCCCCGGCCGCCGAGCCCGAGGAGCACGCCGCCCCCGCCGGGCAGGTGCTGCGCCAACTCGCCGAACTGCCGCTGGAGGACCACGAGGCGTTCCTCGTGAACCTGGTGTGCGAGCAGGCCGCCGCGGTCCTCGGCCACGGTTCCGCCGAGGAGATGGACCTGACCCGGCCGTTCCAGGAACTCGGGTTCGACTCGCTGACCGCCGTGGAACTGCGCAACCGGCTCAACGCCGCTCTCGACCTGACCCTGCCCGTCAGCCTGGTCTTCGACCGCCCCACGCCGCAGGACCTGGCCGAACACCTGGCGGCGGAGGTCACGGGCGTGCTGAGCGACCCGTCCGCCGCCACCCGCGCCGAGGTCATCGGCCACCTGGACAAGCTGGAGGCCGCGCTCGCCGAACTCGACGCGGGCCCCAGGGAGAACGAGGACGTCGGCCGACGGCTCAGCAACCTCCTGGCCACCTGGACGCAGGCCCGGGAGACCGGCCGGCCGGCCACGGACGGCCCCGCCGAGCTCCGGACGGCCTCCGACGAGGAGATGTTCGACCTCATCGACAAGAAGTTCGGGATCTCGTAGCTCGGTTGCCGCACCGCAGACCGACGGTTCATCAGTGAAGGGCGTGAAGGGTGTGAGGGGCCGACATGGCTGACGAAGAGAAGCTCCGGTACTACGTGCGGCGGCTCACCGCCGAACTGGAGTCGACGCAGCAGAAGTTGCGCGAGGCGGAGGCGCTCCGCGGCGACCCCGTCGCGATCGTGGGCATGGCCTGCCGCTTCCCCGGCGGTGTCGACGGCCCGGAGCGGCTGTGGGACCTGCTGGCGGCGGGCGAGGACGCCGTCGGGGCGTTCCCCGACGACCGGGGCTGGAGCGTCGATCCCGCCGATGTCCCGTACGTCGCCGAGGGCGGATTCCTGCATGACGCGGCGGAGTTCGACCCGGGGTTCTTCGGGATCTCGCCGCGTGAGGCGCTGGCGATGGACCCCCAGCAGCGGCTGCTCCTGGAGACCTCCTGGGAAGCCCTGGAGCGGGCGGGCATCGACCCGCTCTCCCTCAAGGGCACCAGCACCGGGGCGTTCCTGAGCACCAGCTATCAGGAGTACCTCGCCCGGCTTCAGCAGACCGGGGCCGCCGTCGACGCGTTCAAGCTGTCCGGCAACTGCGTGAGCGTGGCCTCCGGCCGGGTCAGTTACGTCCTCGGGCTCACGGGGCCGTCGATGACGCTGGACACCGCGTGCTCGTCGGCTCTGGTCGCCCTGCACCTGGCGGCGGACTCCCTGCGCCGGGGGGAGAGCTCCCTGGCCCTCGCGGGCGCGGCCACGGTCATGGCCACCGAGGGCATGTTCGTGGAGTTCAGCGGCCAGGGCGGGCTGTCGTCGGACGGGCGGTGCCGGGCGTTCGGGGCCGGTGCGGACGGCACCGGCTGGTCCGAGGGTGCCGGTGTGCTGGTGCTGGAGCGGTTGTCGGACGCGCGGCGCAACGGGCATCGCGTACTGGCGCTGGTGAAGGGGTCGGCGGTCAATCAGGACGGTGCGAGCAACGGGCTGACCGCTCCCAGCGGCCCGGCCCAGGAGCGGGTCATCCGTCAGGCCCTCGTTCATGCGGGGCTCTCGGCCGACCAGATCGACGCGGTGGAGGCGCACGGCACGGGCACGAAGCTGGGTGATCCCATCGAGGCGCAGGCGCTCCTGGCGACGTACGGGCAGGGACGCGAGCGCGAACAGCCCCTCTGGCTCGGCTCGTTGAAGTCGAACCTCGGGCACACGCAGACGGCCGCGGGTGTGGGCGGGGTCATCAAGATGGTGATGGCGATGAGGCACGGTGTGCTGCCCCGCACCCTCCACGCGGACGAGCCGACACCATTGGTGGACTGGGAAGCCGGTGCGGTGAAACTGCTGGACGCGGCCCGCCCGTGGCCGGAAAGAGCGGAGGGCCGCCCGCGCCGGGCAGGTGTGTCCTCGTTCGGGATCAGCGGCACGAACGCCCACGTGATCCTTGAGCAGGCCCCCGACGAAGCTGAGCCGGAGGCGGAAGGCGCGCGGGACGGCGGCCTGGTGCCGGTGCTGGTCTCGGCCCGTACGGAAGAGGCGCTGAGGGCGCAGGCGCGACAGCTGCGCGAGCACGTGGAGACTCAAAAAGACTGCGATGTACGGGCGTTGGGCCGGGCGCTGGCCACCACGCGTTCCGCGTTCGAGCACCGGGCCGTCGTCCTCGCCGACCGCTCCGACACCCTCCTCGCCGGCCTCGACGCCCTCGCCACCGGGGAGGAGGACGCGGACCGGGCCGTCACCGGAGTCGCCCCGGGGCGGCCGGGCAAGGGCCGGACGGCGTTCCTGTTCACCGGCCAGGGGAGCCAGCGGCCCGGCATGGGGCGCGAGCTCCACGCGGCCTTCCCCGTCTTCGCCGCGGCCCTGGAGGAGGTCGCCGGGCACCTCGACCCCCACCTCGGCACGCCGCTCCTGCCGGTGATGTTCGCCCCCGCCGACGACCCCCGGGCCCGGCTTCTCGACGGCACCGACTACGCGCAGCCCGCGATCTTCGCTTACGAAGTCGCCCTGTTCCGCCTGCTGGAGGACTGGGGAGTGCGCCCCGACGTCCTTGCCGGACACTCGCTCGGCGAACTGTCGGCCGCCTGCGTGGCCGGGGTGCTCCCGCTGCCCGAGGCGGCCGGGCTCGTCGCCGCGCGTGGCCGCATCATGCACGCACTGCCGGGCGGCGGTGCGATGGTCGCCGTCCAGGCCACCGAGGAGGAGATCCGCGCGTCCCTCACCGGCCGCGAGAGCGTGGTGGACATCGCCGCGGTGAACGGCCCGGCATCGGTGGTCCTGTCCGGTGACGCGGACGCCGTCGAGGAGCTCACGGCACCCTGGGCGGCGCGGGGCCGCAAACGCAGCCGCCTTCAGGTCAGCCACGCCTTCCACTCGCCGCACATGGACGCCATGGCCGAGGAGTTCGGGCGTGTGGCGGCACGGCTGACGTACTCCGCGCCGCGCATCCCCGTCGTCTCCTACGTCACCGGCGAGCTCCTCGGCGACCGGGAGGCCCGCGATCCCGCCTACTGGGTGGCGCACATCCGCCGTACGGTGCGCTTCCACGACCAGATACGGCGGTTGCAGCGGTATGGCGTCGGCACCTTCGTCGAGGTCGGCCCCGATACGGTGCTCAGCACGGCGGGCCGGGGGTGCCTGGCGGACGAGCCGGGCCGCAGGACGCCCGTCCTGGTGTCCACCTCGCAGGCCGGACGCCCCGAGGCCGAAGCGCTGCTGCGGGGGCTGGCCGGGCTGCACGTCCGGGGCGCGGCCGTCGACTGGCGGGCGTGGTTCGGCCCCGGGCCGCTCGCTGCCGATCTGCCGACGTACGCCTTCCAGAAGCAGCACTACTGGCCGCAGGGCCCCACGGGCTGGGGGACCGCGCCCGTCGACGCACCGACGGCACCCGCCCGGGAGGCCGAGGAAGCGCCCGCCCGGGACCGCCTCGACCCGCGCACCGGGGCCGCCGCCCGGCTGGCCCGGTGGCGCGCCCTGCCCCCGGGCGAGCGGCACGACGCCGTGCTGCACACCGTACGGACCGAGGCCGCCGACGTGATGGGCCATGACACCCCGGCGTCGGTCGAGCCGGAGCGCGGCTTCCTCGACCACGGCTTCGACTCCGTCATGGCCGTGAAACTCCGCGACCGTCTCACGGCAGCGGTCGGCCGGGACCTGCCCGCCACCCTGCTCTTCGACCACCCCACCCCCGCCGCCGTCACCGACTTCCTGCTGACCGAGGCGGTCGCCGGGGCGGACGCCGACGCACAGCCCGCCGTGTCCCTGCCGGTCCAGCTCGACCGGCTGGAGGCGGACCTGGCCCGGCTGCCGGCCGACGACCCGGGCCGGGGCCCGGCCGTGGAGCGGCTGAGAGCACTGCTCGCGGCCCACGCCTCACCCGCCCGGAACACCGGGACCGGGGCCTCCCGCGAGGACCCGGACACGCTGGACGCGGCCACCGACGACGAGATGTTCGCGCTGATCGAGGAGGAACTCCGCCGTGGCTGATCACCTGGCCGGAAACGAGGAGGGCGGCGGGGACAACGCGGACCGGCTGCGCGAGTACCTGCGCCGCGTCACCGCCGATCTGCGCCGCACCCGGCGCAGGCTCGCCGAGACCGAGGACGCCGCCCACGAGCCGATCGCCGTCGTCGGCATGGGGTGCCGCTTCCCCGGCGGCGTCACCTCGCCCGATGACCTGTGGGAGCTGGTGGACGAGGGACGTGACGCCGTCACCGCGTTCCCGTCCGACCGGGGCTGGGACGTCGACGCCGTCTACGACCCCGACCCGGACGCGCCGGGCAAGACCTACGCCCGGCACGGCGGATTCCTGGCCGACGCCGCCGAGTTCGACCCGGCGTTCTTCGGGATCTCGCCCCGCGAGGCCCTCGCCATGGACCCCCAGCAGCGCAAGATGCTGGAGGTCTCCTGGGAGGCGTTCGAGTACGCGGGACTCGACGTCAGTACCCTGCGCGGCGAGGAGATCGGGGTCTTCACCGGCTCCAACAGCAACGACTACCTGCTGAACGTGCTGGAGGCGCGCGCCACCGCCGAGGGGTTCATCGGCACCGGGAACTCCGCGAGCATCCTCTCCGGCCGCGTGGCCTACACCTTCGGCTTCGAGGGCCCCGCCGTGTCGATCGACACCGCCTGCTCGTCCTCCCTCGTCGCCGTGCACCTGGCCGCGCAGTCCCTGCGCCGCGGGGAGTGCTCCCTCGCGCTCGCGGGCGGTGCGACGGTCCTCGCCACACCGACCGCGTTCATCGAGTTCAGCCGACAACGGGGGCTCGCCCCCGACGGCCGCTGCAAGTCCTTTTCGGACACGGCCGACGGAACCACCTGGTCCGAGGGGGCGGCCGTGCTGCTCCTGGCCCGGCTCTCCGACGCCCGACGCCTCGGCCGCCCGATCCATGCCGTCATCCGCGGCAGCGCCGTCAACCAGGACGGCGCCAGCGCGGGCCTCACCGCGCCCAACGGCCCCTCACAGCGCCGGGTCATCCGACGGGCCCTGGCCGACGCGCGCCTGACGGCCGACCGTATCGACGCCGTCGAGGCGCACGGCACCGGCACCCCGCTCGGCGACCCGATCGAGGCACAGGCACTGCTCGCCACCTACGGGCGGGCGCGCGCCGAGGGCCGGCCGCTGTGGCTCGGCTCGCTCAAGTCGAACCTCGGGCACACCCAGTCCGCGGCCGGTGTCGGCGGCGTCATCAAGATGGCCATGGCGATGCGCCACGGCATCCTGCCCCGCACCCTCCACGTCACCGAACCCACCGGGCGCGTCGACTGGTCCGCCGGAGACGTCCGGCTGCTCACCGAGGCCCGCAAGTGGCCCGAGACCGACGAGCCCCGCCGCGCCGCTGTGTCGTCCTTCGGCGTGAGCGGCACGAACGCCCACGTCATCCTGGAGAGCCCGCCCACCGACGAAGCGGAGTCGGACCCCGCCCCGGCCGCCGGGCTCGAAGGGCCGCTGGCCTGGACCGTGTCCGGCCGGACCGAGGACGCCCTGCGCGCCCAGGCCGAACGCCTCACCGCCCACCTGACCGCCCGCCCCGAGCTACCCCCGGCCGACCTCGCGAGGCCGCTCGCCACCGCGCGGGCCGCCTTCGAGCACCGGGCCGCCGTCGTCGGCCGGGACCGCGGGGACCTGCTCGCCGGTCTCGACGCCCTGGCATCCGGCCGCCGCGCCCCGGGCCTCATCACCGGCCGCGCCGCGCCCACCGGCGGCCGCACGGCGTTCCTGTTCACCGGACAGGGCAGTCAGCACCCCGGCATGGGGCGCGAACTGGCCGCCGCCGCACCGGTGTTCGCCGAAGCGCTCGACGAGATCTGCGCCGCGTTCGACCGGCACCTCGAAACGCCCCTGCGCACCGTGCTGTCCGCCGCCGAGGGCACCCCCGAGGCCGCCCTCCTGGACACCACGGCCTACACCCAGCCCGCGCTGTTCGCCATCGAGACCGCGCTCCTGCGACTCCTCGCGGAGCAGGGCCTCGCCCCGGACCTGGTGGCGGGCCACTCCATCGGCGAACTGTCAGCCGCGTACGCCGCCGGGGTCTGGTCCCTCGACGACGCGTGCGCCCTGGTCGCGGCCCGGGGCAGGCTGATCCAGGCCCTCCCGGCGGGCGGCGCCATGATCGCCGTACAGGCCACCGAGGACGAGGTGCGGGGCCGACTCGGCGACGGGGCGGCCGGTGTGGACCTGGCGGCCGTCAACGGGCCCCGTTCCGTCGTGCTGTCCGGCGACGAACCCGCCGTCACCGCCCTGGCCGGCCACTGGGCCGGACAGGGCCGCGAGACCAAGCGGCTGCGGGTCAGCCACG
The DNA here is from genome assembly GCF_055577965.1 of Streptomyces sp. NPDC033165. NCBI lineage: Bacteria > Bacillati > Actinomycetota > Actinomycetes > Kitasatosporales > Streptomycetaceae > Streptomyces > Streptomyces sp. NPDC033165. The sequence goes on along the minus strand of NZ_JBVIPK010000016.1, from coordinate 82,788 downwards.
CCTTCCACTCGCCCCACATGGACGCCATGACCGAGGAGTTCGCCGGGATCGCCGCCGGGATCGGCTACCGCAGGCCCTCCATCGCCGTGGTCTCCACGCTCACCGGCGCACCGGTCTCCGACGAACTGACCGACCCCGCCTACTGGGTCCGCCATGTGCGCGGCACCGTCCGCTTCCACGACGCCCTGCGCACCCTGCGCGAGCGCGGGGCCACCGCGTTCCTGGAGGTCGGCCCCGGCGGAGTGCTCACCGCGGCAGGCCGCGACTGCCTGCCCGACCTGGACGCCGAGGCGTTCGTACCGCTGCTGCGCCGCCGCACGGCCGAGCCGGACGCCGTGCTGACGGCCCTGGCCCAGCTGCACACGCTCGGCGCGTCCCCCGCCTGGGACCGCGTCCTGCCCGCACCCCGCACCCGCGTCGAGCTGCCCACGTACGCCTTCCGGCGCCGCCGCTACTGGCTGGAGGGCATGGCCGGTGCGGGCGGCCAGCCCGTCGGGCCCGCCGCCGCGGAGCCGGAGAAGGACACCGGGCCGGAAACCCCGCCGTCCGCCCAGCGGCTCGCCCGGGCCGACGCGCAGGAGCGGGAGGCACTGCTCCTGGCACTGGTACGGGAGCAGGCGGCCCGGGTGATGGGCGGCCTCGACACCGCCGAGGTCGAACCAGAGCGGCCCTTCCTGGAGCTGGGGTTCGACTCCCTCATGGGCGTCGAACTGCGGCACGCGCTCGCCGCGGACTGCGCACTCGACCTGCCGCCCGCGCTGATCTTCGACCACCCGACGCCCGCCGCACTGGCCGCGTTCCTCGCCCGGGAGATTGCCGCCGGACCCGCGGCACGCGGGGCCGAGGCCCCCTCGGCGTACTCCCTGGAAGCGCTCTACCGCAACGCCAACGCCCTCGACCGGCCCGAGGACGCCCTCGAACTCACCAAGGTGGCCTCGCGGTTGCGCCCCGTCTTCCACGGACTCGCCGACGCCGGACAGGACCCGGTCACCGTCGAGCTGACCCGGGGGACCGACCGGTCGGGCCTCATCTGCTGCCCCGCGCCCGTGCCGCTGTACGGGGCGCAGCAGTACGCCCGGCTCGCCGCCGCGTTCCGCGGCACGCGCGGTGTCTCGGCGCTCCTCGCCCCCGGGTTCACGGCGGGCGAACTGCTCCCCGCCGACTTCGGGGCGATGCAGGAGTTCCTGGCCGAGGGCGTGCGCCGACAGGCGGGCGACCGGCCGGTCGTGCTCCTCGGGCACTCCTCCGGAGGCTGGTTCGCCCACAGCCTGGCCGCCCACCTCACCGCGGCCGGGCGGCCGCCCCGGGCCGTGGTGCTCCTCGACACCTACCTGCTCGACGACCCGGCACTCCACCGCATGGAGCGCGAACTGGCCCAGGGCGTCCTCGACCGCGAGGACGACTTCGGGGCGATGACGGACGTGCGGCTGACGGCCATGGGCAAGTACTTCGGGTTCTTCTCCGCCTGGACGCCGCGCGAGCCGGGCGTGCCGACCCTGCTGCTGCGGGCGTCACAGCCGCTCGGCCGGGTCGCCGACGGCGAGGAATGGCAACCCGGCTGGACCTTCGACAGCACTGTTCTCGACACGGAAGGCGATCACTTCAGCATGATGGACGACTACGCGCCGCAGACCGCGGCCGCCGTGAACACCTGGCTGGCAGGCCTCCCCGACACCGGGGCGGACGGGCGATGACGAACGGCCCCGCGGGAAGCCCGCGCACCGAGAACGTCCCCGGCGATCAGTGGATACGGCGGTTCCACCCGGCCCCCGAAGCCCCCGTCCGGCTGCTGTGCCTGCCGCACGCCGGAGGCTCCGCCAGCGCCTACTTCGCCCTCTCGCGGGCGCTCGCACCCCGCGTCGAGGTGCTCGCCGTCCAGTACCCGGGCCGTCAGGACCGGCGCGACGAACCGCTGCTGGACTCCATCGCCCGGCTGCGGGAGGGCCTGGCGGAGGCGCTCGTGCCGTGGACCGACCGGCCGATCGCGCTGTTCGGTCACAGCATGGGCGCGCTGCTCGCCTACGAGACGGCCCGGCTGCTCGCCGAGGACGAACGCGTCCGGCTGGCCCACCTGTTCGTCTCCGGACGCGGCGACCCGGCCCGCGAGGTCGAGGTCGCGCTCGACCGGCTCGACGACCGCGCGATGGTCTCGGCGCTCGGCGACCTCGGCGGAACGGACCCCGCCCTGCTGGCCGACGAGGACGTGCTGCGGATGGTCGCGCCCGCGATCCGCAGCGACTACCGGGCGGTCCGCACCTACCACCACGAGCCGGGCCCCCCGCTGCCGTGCCCGGTGACCGCTCTGGTGGGGGAGACGGACGCCATGGCCCCGGTGGACGACGTGGAGAAGTGGGGCGCGTACACCTCGGGCCCCTTCTCGACGACGGTATTCGAGGGCGGCCACTTCTATTTGCTGAATCAGTTCCAGAAAGTGGGCGATCATGTGTACGATAGGCTCAGTAATTCGCCTTCCATCTCGGTGAATGCCTAGCCCGGCCGACGTCTGAGGGTTCCCCTCTCCGTTCGGTCCGCCGCATTCTGCGGAGGGCGCCCCGGCCTTCGCGTCGGCTCTCTGCCGCTTTTCCTCGGCGCTCCTTTCCCGCGCATTCCCTTCGCCTTTATTTCCTTCATCCGGCACCTGACGGTATTGAGACGGTTTTCGCGTGCGAGATTCTCTTTACGAACTGGGGGACGTACCCCCGATCGGCACCGTGCCCCGGCAGATGTACGCCTCGGTCATCCGCCGGGAGCGTTACGGAGCACCCCACCGGGCGTTCCGCAACGAGGTCGTGGACGTGCCGGAGGCCGGCCCCGGCCAGGTCCTCGTCTACGTCATGGCCGCGGGCATCAACTACAACAACGTATGGGCGTCCCTCGGACGGCCCGTCGACGTGATCTCGTCCCGTATGAAGCAGGGCGAGCGCGAGGACTTCCACATCGGCGGCTCCGAGGGCTCCGGTGTCGTGTGGGCCGTCGGCGAGGGCGTCACCCAGGTCGCCGTCGGCGACGAGGTGATCCTGTCCGGCTGCCGGTGGACCGAGTCCTCGCCCGACATCCGGCTCGGGGCCGACCCCATGACCTCGGCCTCCCAGTCGGTGTGGGGATACGAGAGCAACTACGGCTCCTTCGCCCAGTTCGCCCTCGTCGACGACTACCAGTGCCACCCCAAGCCACCTGGCCTGACCTGGGAGGAAGCGGCCTGCTTCCTCCTCACCGGGGCCACCGCCTATCGTCAGCTGCGCGGCTGGGCGCCCCATGAGGTGCGCCCCGGCGACCCCGTCCTCATCTGGGGCGGGGCGGGCGGTCTCGGCTCCATGGCCATCCAGATCACCCGCGCCTGCGGCGGTCTGCCCGTCGCCGTGGTCTCCGACGAGGAGCGGGCCCGCTACTGCCGCGACCTCGGCGCCGTCGGCACCGTGAACCGCCTCGGCTTCGACCACTGGGGCCGACTGCCCGACATCGGCGACCAGGAGGCGATGGGCCGGTGGACCGAGGGCGTACGGGCCTTCGGCCGCGCTTTCTGGGAGGCGCTCGGGGAGCGCCGGGCCCCCCGGATCGTCCTGGAGCACAGCGGACAGGACACCATCCCGACCTCCATGTACCTCTGCGACACCGCGGGCATGGTCGTCATCTGCGGCGGCACCACCGGCTACAACGCCGATATCGACCTCCGTTTCCTGTGGATGCGCCAGAAGCGCCTCCAGGGTTCGCACTTCGCCAATCTCCGGGAGTGCCGCGACGTCATCCACCTGGTCTCCACCGGGCAGCTCGACCCCTGCCTGTCCTGGACCGGTGAATTCGACGACATCGGCAAGGCGCACCAGCTCATGCACGACAACCAGCATCCGCAGGGAAACCAGGCGGTCCTGGTCAACGCGCCACGCACCGGAATGACAGAGCTTTCCTGAAGTCCGGCCGCACCGGCCGGACTCTCCCGACGAACAGCCCAACGAAAGAAGGATTTCCCATGGACCGCAACCAGCTCGACATCCTGTGGAGCGAGCGAGAGATCCGCAACGTCCTCCAGCGCTACTGCCGCGGCCTCGACCGGCTCGACGAGGAACTGGTCAAGTCCGCCTACCACGACGACGCGCACGACGACCGGGGCATCCTCCGCGGCAACGCCCACGACTTCGTCAAGCAGATCGTCCCGATCCTGCGCGACACCTACACCGGCACCCTGCACACCCTGCACGGCACCACCATCGAGATCGACGGCGACACCGCGGGCGTGGAGACCTACTGCACCGCCTACCACCACCGCGAGAACGACGGCGTCAAGCGCGTCGAACAGTTCGCCGGACGCTACATCGACCGTTTCGAACGGCGGGACGGCGCCTGGAGGATCGCCCGCCGGGTGGTCCTGAACGACTTCAGCCTCGTCCAGGAGGTGCCGCTCGACCCCGCCGAGGCCCAGGCCGGCTTCAACCCGTCCCGCCGCGACACCACCGACGTCAGCTACCAGGCGCTCCCGCTGAGCGGCCCGGACGCCCCCTCGGTCTGAGCCGGACCGCCCGGCAGGCCAGCCCCGACCCTCCCCACGTCCCGAGGAGTTCCCGTGTCCGACACCGAGCAGCGTCCGCCGACGCTGCCCAGGCAGCGCACCTGCCCCTTCTCGCCGCCGCCCGAGCTTGCGGAGCTGCGCGAGTCCGACCCCATCAGCCGGATGCGGTTCGCCGACGACTCCGAGGGCTGGCTCCTGACCCGGCACGCCGACGTGCGCGCCGCGCTGGCCGCCCGCGACGTCAGCTCGCACCCCGGCAAGACCCCCCAGCCCTGGCGGAACCTGGCCCCGGAGATGCGTGCCGAGCAGTACCTGCCGGGCTTCCTCATCTTCATGGACCCGCCCCACCACACGCGCTACCGCCGCCTGCTGACCAAGTGGTTCACCATGCGGGCGATCCGCAAGCTGGAGCCGCGCATCGAGCAGATCGTCACCGACACCCTCGACGCGATGGAGGCCGAGGGCGGACCGGCCGACCTGGTCCAGTCGTTCGCCCTGCCCATCCCGCTGCTCGTCATCTGCGAGCTGATGGGCATCCGCTACGACGACCGCGTCGAGTTCATGGACCTGGTGCTGCGGCTCCAGGACCTGGAGGCCACCCCCGAGGAACTGGGGGCGCTCGGCGCCCGGATGAACCAGTTCATGGTCGACCTGTGCGCCGCCAAGCGGAAGAACCCCGGCGACGACCTGCTCAGCCACCTCATCCAGGACCCCGACGCACAGCCGGCCCTCACCGACCTGGAAGTGGCGGGCATCGGCGTGCTGATGCTGATCGCGGGCCACGAGACCTCCGCGAACATGCTCGGCATCGGCACCTACACCCTCCTGCGCAACCCCGACCAGTGGGACCTGCTGCGCAACGACATCGGCCTGATCGACCAGGCCGTCGAGGAACTGCTGCGCCACCAGACCATCGTGCAGCAGGGCCTGCCGCGGGGCGTCACCGCCGACATGGAGATCGCGGACCACCCGGTCAGGCCCGGCGAGACCCTGCTCGCCTCGCTGCCCGCGGCCAACCGCGACCCCGAGGTCTTCCCCGACCCCGACCGCCTCGACATCACCCGCGAGCACAACCCGCACCTCGCCTTCGGCCACGGCATCCACCTGTGCCTGGGCATGGAGCTGGCCCGCGTCGAGATGCGCTGCGCCTGGCGCGGCCTGGTCAAGCGCTTCCCCGACCTGCGCATGGCGGCGGAGATCGAGGACATCCCGTGGCGCGACGACCAGATCGTGTACGGCGTGTACAAGCTCCCCGTGACCTGGGGCGAGGCCCGATGAACGCCCCGCCGACCTGCCCGTTCGCCGCCGGCACGGCCCCCGCCTACCCCTTCCACGCCCCCGACCGGCTGGAGCCGGACCCGTACTGGGAGCCGCTGCGCCGCGAACAGCCCCTGCAGCGCGTCACGTTGCCGTACGGCGGTGAGGCCTGGCTCGCCACCCGGTACGAGGACGTGCGCAAGGTCTTCGCGGACCGGAGGTTCTCCCGGGCCCTGGCCGTCGCCCCCGGCGCCCCCCGGTTCCTGCCGCACCAGCCGCCGCCCGACGCGGTGCTGAGCGTGGAGGGACCCGACCACGCCCGGCTGCGCCGCCTGGTGGGCAAGGTCTTCACGCCACGCCGGGTGGAGGGCATGCGCCCTCTCATCCAGGCCACCGCCGACCGGCTGCTCGACACCATGGAGGAGACCGGGCCGCCCGCGGACCTGGTCGAGGACTTCTCGCTGCCGTTCGCCGTCACGATGATCTGCGAACTGCTCGGTGTACCGCCCGAGGACCGCAAGCGGTTCTGCGTCTGGTCGGACGCGCTGCTCACGACCACCGCGCACACCCCCGCCGAGGTGCGCGACCACATGATGCGGATGCACGACTACCTCGGCGGGCTCGTGGCCCAGCGCCGGGTGCGGCCCACCGAGGACCTGATCGGGTCCCTGGTGACCGCCCGGGACGAGGAGGACAAGCTCACCGAAGGGGAGCTGGTGCGGCTCGCCGAGGCGATCCTCATCGCCGGATACGAGACCTCGGCCAGCCAGATCCCCAACTTCCTCTACCTCCTGTTCCGCAACCCGGATCTTCTGGGGCGCCTGAGGGGCGATCACGACCTGATCCCCGACGCCGTCGAGGAACTGCTGCGCTTCGTTCCGATCGGCACCGTCGACGGCTTCCCCCGCACGGCCACCGAGGACGTCGAACTCGGCGGCGTCCTCGTCGCGGCCGGGGAGACGGTGGTGCCGTCGATGGGCGCCGCCAACCGCGATCCGGAGATCTTCACCGACCCCGACACCCTGGATCCCACCCGCCGCCCGAACCCCCACCTCGGCTTCGGAGCCGGTCCGCACCACTGCCTGGGCGCCCAACTGGCGCGCGTGGAGCTCCAGATCACGCTGAAGACCCTGTTCGTACGCTTCCCGGCGCTGCGTCTGGCCGTCCCGGAGGAGAGCCTCGCGTGGAAGGCGGGACTGATGGTCCGCGGCATGCACACCATGCCGGTCGCCTGGTGAGGCGCACCGCACATGACTCCCCGACAACCATCCGACACCGGTGCAGAAAGGTGGGACGACCCCGATGACCGCCACCCATGAACGGGAACAGGGCCCGAAGGAAACAGGCATGGACCCCGAGGTGCTCCAGCGGCTCACCGATGTGGTGGCGGCGCGGGGCGGAGCCGCGCAACTGTGCGTCCTGCGGCGGGGCGCCGTGGTCCTGGACCGCTCGTTCGGCTGTTCCCCCGACTCGCTCTTCCTCGCGTACGCCGCGACCAAGCCCATCGCCGCGCTCGCCGTGCACGCGCTCGCGGAGCGCGGCCAGATCGCACTGGACCGGCCGGTCGCCTCGTACTGGCCGGAGTTCGCCCAGCACGGCAAGGACGCGGTGACCGTCCGGCACGTCCTTCAGCACCGGGCGGGAGTGCCGGTCGGGCGGGGGATGGTGCGGACCATGCGGACCGCCCGCGACTGGGAGCGCTCCGTGCGCGACCTGGAACAGGCCCGGCCCAAGTGGCCGGGCGGCGAGGTGGCCGCCTACCACTTCATGAGCTTCGGATTCATCCTCGGCGAGCTGGTGCGGCGGGTCAGCGGCCGGTCCTTCCGCGATTTCGTCACCTCCGAGCTCTTCACCCCGATCGGCCTCAATGATTTGCACATGGGATTGCCCGATCATGCATGGTCCCGACATGTTCCGGCAAAGGCTGACCATCCGTCCGAATTGATCAATCAGTGGATGAGCAACGGTCGCCGATACCGGCAGGCCGTCATCCCGTCGGCTGGTCTTTCCGGCACCGCCGCACAGTTCGCCAGCTTTTATCAGATGCTTTTGGAAGGCGGGGTGCTCGACGGTGTCCGGGTGCTGTGCCAGGAGACGGTCGAAGAGGCGCGGAAGCCGTCCAATGACGGCGGAACCGATGCTTCCCTGAAACGTCCCGTCCGCTGGTCCCACGGATTCATGCTCGGCGGCCCGGGTGAACACCCGCAGGACCTGGCCCAGGTCATGGGCGGCGCGAGTTCGGCGACCGCCTTCGGGCACTGCGGCACCACCTCCAGCGTCGTGTGGGCCGACCCCGAACGCGATCTGGTCCTCGCCTACCTGTCCAACCTCCAGCCCGAGTTCGGTGCCGGCATCGGACGACTCCGCGAGGTCAGCGACCTCGTGCTGGCCGCGTGCGACGGGGGGTGACCCGAGCGCCCCGACACCGGCGACATACCGAACCGCGGTGGCGGGCCCGGCCCTTGTGCCCGCGCCCCGCATCGCCCCCGCCCATCCGGCCCGCGCGGGAACGGACTTCCTCCGCCGTTCCCCGCGGGACCGTGCCGCGCGATCCCCGTCCTGCCGCCCGTCGAAATCCGGCCGAAACACAGCCGATCCGCGGCTAACCGCGACCGGGTGATCTATCGCACAACAGGGCCCGCGGTTTCGGAACTCCCTTGATCGCGATGGGAGCCGGTGCAAGTATGTTGACACGCCATCGTATTCCGGCCTGCCGGATGTAGGTGACCCCGGAGGAGGGGCAATGTCGAACATGCCTCATTGGATTCAACATACGCATCCGAGAATCCCGCCACAGGTGGGAGTTCTGGGCCCCCTGGAAGTACGCCTGTCCGAGAATTCCACGCCGGGAGTGCCAGGAGAGCCGGTCGGTGGTATTCGCGTACGCACACTACTTGCGGCGTTAACGGTCCGGCTGGGAGAGGTGATGTCGACCGAGCACATCCTCAAGGAGGTCTGGGCCGACAACCCGCCCGCCACGGCCCGCAAGGCGGTGGCCGTGGCCGTCCTGCGGCTCCGCCGCGTCCTCGGCGACCCCGACGGCCGGTGGCTGCTCACCCGTCCCTCCGGTTACGTCCTGGACATCCCCCCGGACCATCTGGACGCCGTACGGGCCGAGTCCCTGGTGCGTGAGGGGAAGACGGCCCTGGCCACCGGCGCCCCGCAACTCGCCGCCCAGTCCCTCGGGCGCGCACTCGCCCAGTGGCGCGGGGACCCCTACGCGGACGCCAACGCCGCCGCGACGGTCATGCAGCGCACCAGCGAACTGGAAAGCCTCAGGTCGACGGCCGTCCAGGCCCGTATCGACGCCGACCTCGCCCTGGGCCGCCATCAGGAACTCGTCGGCGAGCTCCGCACCCTGACCGCCGCCGACCCGCTGCACGAGCCGCACTGGCTTCAGCTGATGCTCGCCCTCTACCGGTCCGGCCGGCAGGCGGAGGCGCTGGCGGCCTATACGACACTGCGGCGCACACTCGCCGAGAAGCTGGGGGTGGACCCGGGGCGGCAGCTCCAGGAAGCCCACATGGGAATCCTTCAGGCCGACACCGGGCTGCTGCTGCCCGGTCCGGCGGCGGGGGCAGCACGGCAGCTGATGCTGGCCGGGCAGCACGGCAGCTGATGCTGGCCGGCGGTCCCTGATGCCGACGCCGTCTGTCTGGTTCCGCTGCCGCTCCCGCTCCGATTGCGGGCCGGTGGACATCGCGTTTCAGTGGGGGAGATCCTCTTGTCCCTGGAGCTGACATGTCGATGGCGTTCGGTTCACCCCTCGGTCCGTCCGATCCCTTCAACGACCTGCTGAGCCGGTTCTTCGGTATGTCACCGGCCTCGTCGCCCCCCGCCGTGCAGCGGGTCCCCATCGGGCGCCTGCTGACGGAGTCCTCCCGGGAACTCCTCGGCCTGGCCACCCGCAAGGCGGCCGAGGACAAGACCGACGACCTCGACACGGAGCACCTGCTGTGGGCCGCCACCCAGGTCGAGCCCTCCCGCCGGGTGCTGGCCCGGGCCGGGGTGGATCCCGACGCCCTGGCGGCGCAGCTGGACGACGTGCTGCCCAGGGAGTCCGGCGAACCCTCCTCCGAGCCCGGGCTCACCCCGGCCGCCAAGCGCACCCTCACCAGCGCCTACGCCCGCTCACAGGCGGCCGGGGTGTCCTACATCGGCCCCGAGCACATCCTCGGCGCGCTGATCGACGACGCGGGCTCCGGGGCCTCCCGGCTGCTGGGGGCGGACGAGGTGGACATGGGGAAGCTGCGCGGCGCCACGGACGGGGCGTCGCGCCCGGACGGGGCTCCCGCCGCGGCCAAGCAGCCCGACACGGCCCTGGACGAATACGGCCGGGACCTCACCGAGGAGGCGAAGGCGGGCAGGCTGGACCCCGTGGTCGGCCGGGCCGAGGAGATCGAGCAGACCATCGAGATCCTTTCGCGCCGCTCCAAGAACAACCCCGTCCTCATCGGGGAGCCCGGCGTCGGCAAGACCGCCATCGTCGAAGGCCTCGCCCAGCGGATCGTCGCGGGCGAGGTGCCGGACACCCTCAAGGACAAGCGGGTCGTCTCGCTCGACCTGTCCGGCATGGTCGCCGGAGCCCAGTACCGGGGCCAGTTCGAGGAACGGCTGAAGAAGGTCATCGAGGACGTCCAGGGGGCGAGCGGCGAGATCGTCCTCTTCATCGACGAACTCCACACGGTCGTCGGCGCGGGCGCGACCGGCGAAGGCTCGATGGACGCGGGCAACATGCTCAAGCCCGCCCTCGCCCGGGGGGAACTCCACGTCGTCGGCGCGACCACGATCGACGAGTACCGCAAGCACATCGAGAAGGACGCCGCCCTGGAGCGCCGCTTCCAGCCCGTCCTGATCCCGGAACCCACCGTCGAGGAGACGGTACTGATCCTCGAAGGGCTGCGGGACGCCTACGAGGCCCACCACCAGGTCCGCTTCGCCGACGGGGCGCTCACCGCGGCCGCCGAGCTGTCCGACCGCTACATCAGCGACCGCTTCCTGCCCGACAAGGCCATCGACCTGATGGACCAGGCCGGGGCGCGCGTACGGCTGCGCAGCGCCAACCGCTCCACCGAGGTCGTCAGCCGGGAGGACCGCCTCGCGAAGCTGCGGCGCGAGAAGGACGAGGCCGTCGCGGGCGAGGAGTTCGAGAAGGCCTCGGAGCTGAAACGGGAGATCACGGAGGCCGAGGGCGAACTCGCCGGGATCGAGGAGCGCCGCGAGGGCGTCGTCTCGGTCACCGCCTCCGACATCGCCGGTGTCGTCTCCCGCCGCACGGGCATCCCGGTCTCCCAACTCACCGCGGGCGAGAAGGAGAAGCTCCTCAGGCTGGAGGCGGAGATGCACGCCCGGATCGTCGGCCAGGACGAGGCGGTCACCGCGGTCTCCCAAGCCGTACGCCGAAACCGTGCGGGCATGGGAGACCCGAACCGGCCCGTCGGCTCGTTCCTCTTCCTCGGCCCCACCGGCGTCGGCAAGACCGAACTCGCCAAGACCCTCGCCGAGCTGCTGTTCGGCGAGGAGGACCGCATGATCCGGTTCGACATGAGCGAGTTCCAGGAGAAGCACACCGTCGCCCGGCTCGTCGGCGCGCCTCCCGGATACGTCGGCTACGACGAGGCCGGGCAGCTCACCGAGAAGGTCCGGCGCCGGCCCTACAGCGTGGTGCTGTTCGACGAAGTGGAGAAGGCCCACCCCGACGTCTTCAACACCCTGCTCCAGATCCTCGACGACGGCCGGCTCACGGACGGGCAGGGCCGCACGGTCGACTTCCGGCACTGCGTCGTCATCATGACGTCCAACATCGGCGCCCACCGCATCCTCGCCCACGAGGGCGACGCCGCCGAGCTCAAGGGCGAGCTGATGAGGGAACTGCGAGGGCGGTTCCTGCCAGAGTTCCTCAACCGCATCGACGACATCATCGTCTTCCACAGCCTCACCGAGGACGACCTGTCCGAGATCGTCGACCACCTGCTGGACCGCAGCAAGCGCCGCGTGCACGCGCAGGGCCTCACCCTGGAGGTCACCGAAGCGGCGAAGAAGCTCCTGGTCGCGCACGGCTATCAGCCGGAGTTCGGCGCCCGCCCGCTGCGTCGCACGATCCAGACGGAGCTGGACAACCGCGTGGCCTCCCTGCTCCTGGGCGGCGAGGCCGACCCCGGTGACACGATCGTCGCCGACGTGCAGAAGGACACGCTCCACTGCTCGGTACGCAAGGGCGAGGCGAGCGAGGGGCAGGGCGAGCCGGGTGAGGGTCGGGGCGAGCCGAGTCAGTAATCCGTCGCCCAGAACCAGGGCGCCGGTATCGCCGCCGCCGAGACCCTCTTCGCCGTCGCGGGATGGATCGCCCTGTGGCCCATGGACGCCGCCACCACGCACCGCAACGCCCGGCGCGATTCCGGCCCGTCGCCGAGGAACTCGTCGTCGTGGCGGCAGCCCTGTGCGGACTGGTCGGCATCGTGGTGCTGCTCCTGATCGGCGACTCGGACCTGAGCCACGCCGCCGCCGCGACGGCACTCTCCGGCGTGTTCATGCCGTCTTCGGCGCGAGCATCGTGGCCACCACGATCAACCTGGCAGCGGGCATCGTCACCGGCTGAACCGGCGATGGGCCGTGGCCGCCCGGGGCGGTCACCCGGGGAGCGTCAGCTTCCGCGTGATGCGCCGCGCCGACGCCAGCAGTTGCGCCCTGACCTCGGTGGTCCGGTACATCCGGTCCGACCGGAAGGAGATGCCGAGCGAGCCGACCTGGCCACCGCTGTACACGGGAACCGCCGCACAGGTCGTCCCCCGGGAGTACTCCTCCCGGTCCAGGGAGAGCGGCGCGGTGGGCGAGGAGTCGAGCTGCCGCAACAGCTCCTCCCGGCGCGTGATGGTACGGGGGGTGAGGTCGGACAGGACGTGCCGTGACAGGTAGCTGGCGCGCCCCTCCTCGTTCAGCTCGCGCAGCACGCTCTTGCCCAGCGCGGTGGCGTGCCCGGCGTCCTCGAAGCCCACCCAGACGTCCACCCGCGGGGTGCGCGGACTGTCGACGATCTCCACGACCCGGATCTCCCCCTCGTCGTACAGCGTCAGATAGACGGCGGCGGAGACGCTCTCGCGCAGCGAGGACAGCAGCGGGCGGACGCGCTCCTGAAGTGACCGGCCGTCGTCGGTACCCCAGCCGGGTTCCTGGGTCGCGAGGGCGAAGGCGCCGTCGTCCAGCTCCCGCAGATAGCCGTCCCGGGCCAGCTCGTGCAGCAGCCGCCGGGCGGTCGCCTCAGCCAGCCCGGCCTGCCGGGCCAGCTCCGCTACGGAGGCACCGTCCGGGTGCGCCCCTGCGGCCTCCAGCAACCGGAGGTCCTGCTGGACGGACACGGTGGGCTCGGGCCCGGCCTGGTCACCCATGCCCCCAGCATGGACCCGGTACCGGCCACCGGCAACGCGGTCTCCCGGCGGGCGGGAGGGCCCGAACGGGTCTCCGTACGGCGGACCAGCGATGATCGACAGGTGGCGGGAGAGGGCTTGCGGATTCGGTACGCTCTCGACGGACTCCGGGGCGCGGTCCTGTCCCGGTCACCGTAGATCAGGGGGATGGTTCCGTGAGCAACACACCTTCGGCCGAGGCGTTTCAGCCCCTGAGGGACGACGACCCGGCGGTCGTCGGCGGATACCGGCTGGCCGCTGTGCTGGGCGCGGGCGGCATGGGCAAGGTGTACCTCTCGTACACGCCCGGCGGCCGTCCCCTCGCCCTGAAGGTGATCCGCGCCGAGTTCAGCGAGGACCCCGAGTTCCGGCGGCGCCTCCAGCAGGAGGTACGGGCCGCCCAGCGCGTCCAGGGCCTGTACACCGCGCCCGTCATCGACTCGGACACGGAGGGCCCGCAGCCCTGGCTGGCCACCGCCTATGTGCCGGGCCCCTCGCTCGCGCACGCCGTGTCCCGGCACGGCGGGCTGCCGCTGCGCAGCGTCCTGCTGCTGACGGTCGGCGTCGCCGAGGCGCTCGGCGTCATCCACGGCGCGGGCATCGTCCACCGCGACCTGAAGCCCGCCAACGTCCTCCTCGCCGCCGACGGACCCCGCGTCATCGACTTCGGCATCGCCCGCGCCGCCGACAGCACCGCCCTCACCGGCACCGGTGTCAGCGTCGGCACCCCGGCGTTCATGTCCCCCGAGCAGGCGGCGCTCGGCACGGTCACCCCCGCCACCGACATCTTCGCCCTCGGCCAGATCGCGGCCTACGCGGCGATCGGCGCGCCCGCCTTCGGCGATGGGCCCTCGCACGCGGTGCTCTACCGGATCGTCCACGAGGACCCCGACCTCAGCAGGCTGCCCGAGGAGCTCCGGCCCCTGGTCAGCCGGTGCCTCAGCCGCGACCCGGCCGACCGCCCGGACCTGACCGAGGTCATCCGGCTGTGCCACGAGATCTCGCCCGAACCGCTGCGCCAGGGCGAGGACTGGCTGCCGCAGGCGGTCGCCGGGTCGATCACGGAGCGCCTCCGGATGCCCGCCCCCGCACCGACGCCGCCCCCGCAGCCGACCGTCGCGCCCACCCCCACCGAGTTCTCCCCGGGGAACCCTCCGACCCCGCCGCCGGGAGGGGCCCACTACACCCCGACCGGTTACGCGGTGGCCGCGGCGCCCACGCAGACCGGACCGGCCGCACCGGGAGTACCCCCCGCTCCCGGAGCGCCCGGCCCCTGGTCGCAGCACACCCAGCCCCAGGGATACGCCGCACCCCAGGGGCACGCCACCCCGCCGCCGCACCACACATCCGGCTTCCAGCAGCCGGGGTTCCAGCAGCCCGGCTTCCAGCAGCCCGGGTTCCAGCCTCAGGCCCCTCGCCCCAAGCGACGGACAGGCCTGATCGTCGCCGCGTCCGTCGTCGGCGCGCTGGTCGTCCTCGGCGCCATCGGCTCGCTGCTGCCGGACGACGACAAGTCCGGCAAGGGGGACGACAAGGCGCGGTCGTCCTCCTCCGGCGGAAGCGCGAGCGACAGCGGTTCCACGGACCAGTCCCAGGACAAGTCCCAGGACAAGTCCCAGGACAAGTCCCAGGACAAGCCGGTCGATCCCGAGCCCGTCTCCTACGAGGGCATCGACCTGACGGCGAGCTACGAGCTGATGCTCGCCGACAACCCGCCGCGGCCGACGGCGAACGCGGGCAGCCGTGTCATCTACGGCGACGCGGACTTCTACTACTACCGGGACTCCCTCTTCGGCGACGAGCAGGTGGGCAGCGCCAACGGCAAGCTGGTCGTGCTGAAGAACACGCAGAAGGGCTCGTTGGAGGTCTGCCGCAACGAGACCCGCTACACCGAGAAGATCGGCCTCGACCAGCTCTCGTCCGGTTCGCAGGTCTGTGTGCTCAGCGACGCCGGGCACATCGCCGTGGTGACCTACCGAGGCAAGTCGGGTGCCGACGACCCAAGCCGCTACATCAGCATCGACCTGACGGTCTGGCGCAACGCCGAGGAGCCGAAGCAGAACTGACGACGCGTCACGTGCCCCGGCCGACTGGCTGGGTACCCGCTGCGACCAGTCCGGCGACGGGGCGATCGCGCCGCTGTACCCCTGTCGGCCCTCCGCGGCGGCTCCTTGGCGGCCTCGCGCTCCACGAGGCGGGCGCCCCGCGGGTAGCGGCGGTCGACGATGCGCTGCCGGACCGCGTCGCGCGCGTGGTCCGGGGAGCGAGGTGCGTGCGCTCCGGGGCGGCCGCCCGCTCGCTCCCCGGACCGCCCGGTCGCGTTCCGTCCCGCCCTGCGCCGCTGCCCGCCGCGTACGCCACCCTCCGCCCGGTCCGCTCCGGCCCGCTCGGCCCTCCGGCCGAGGGCGCGCGGGGCCCGCGCCGCTCAGGGCGCCCCCGGACTCCGTCCGTCCGGCAGGAACAGAACCGAGTTGATGTACCGCTCCCGGCGCGGTGCGAAGGCCCGGTGCAGCAGGCCCCGGTGCACGAGGTGCTCGGTCCGGCTCTGATGGGCCACCAGGTCGAACCCGTCGAGCGGGACCCAGTCGCGGTCGACGAGGAGCCAGCCCGTATACCCCTGGCCGGTGAGCGTGCCGACCACCGGCTCGATCGGGCCGAGCCGGCTCTCCAGCTCGATCAGCAGCGCCGGACGGTCACGGCGCAGCAGCTCCGCCGCGCCCAGCAGCGCGGCCGCCTCCCCGCCGTCCACGTCCATCTTCACGAAGCCGACCCCGCGCAGCCCCAGGCTGTCGACGGTGATCGACGGTACCTCCAGGCAGTGGGCGTGGATGTCACGGCGGGCCAGCGACGACACCCCCCGGTCGCCCCGGTCGCCCTCCGGGAACCACAGCTGCGCCGTGCCCGCCCGGTCCGTCGCCGCACCCTGGACCACCCGGACGTTCGACGGCAGCGTCCGCCGCAGATGCTCGGCCAGATGCGGCACGGGCTCCACGGTGACCACCTCCGCGCAGCGCGCGGCGAGCCGCCGGGACCAGGGGCCGTACCAGCCCCCGATATCGAGGGCGACGCTGCCCGGCGGGCAGAAGTCCGCGAGCCGCCGGAGCTCAGGCTCGAAGCGCGGATACAGGGCGACGGCGGCGGAGCCCACCAGGCGCCCGGGCAGTCTGGCCGCCACCGCCGCGGCGAGCGTGCTCACGTGGCCGAGGCCTTCAGCGAGGCCAGGAACCGCTCGTGGTCGTCGGCGTCGACCTTTCTGCCCGAGGAGGGCAGAAGCTGGGGTATCCCGTCCACGATCGGGTAACTCAGGTGCAGCCGCGGGTTGTAGAGCGCCTCCTCCTCCGGAAGCAGGGCCAGGGGCCCCTTGTCGAGCGGGCAGGCCAGGATGGCCAGCAGCGGGTCGTCGGGACGCATCAGCGGCTCCTCGGTGTCGTCGGGGCGAAAGGGAAGGGCGAATGGGTGGAAGGGCGAATGGGTGGAAGGGGGGAAGGGTGAAGTGGCGCATGGTGAAGGGGAGCGGGCGGAGGGGAGCGGACGGGCGGGTCAGGACGGTGAGGCGGCGGGCGGCGGATCGTGGCGCGGCATGGCCAGCAGGACGGTCAGGGCCAGAGCCGTCCCCGCCACCCGCAGGGTCAGCAGCAGCGGGTCGTCGGGCAGGCTCTCGCCGAACGCCAGCGTCCCGAGGACCGCGGTGAACAGGCACGTCACCGTCGTGCACACCGGCACGATCAGCGAGGCCCGGCAGCGTTGCAGCGCCGCCTGCGACATCACCAGACCGGCGACCGCGGTGAACAGCAGCAGATACGGATAGGGCGACCCCAGCAGCGACAGCGCCGCCTCACCGAGATCGGTGCTGGTCAAACGGCTGGACGTGCCCTTGATCGCCAGGGAGCTGACCCCGTAGAGCAGCCCGACCGCCACCCCGTAACCGATGCCGCTGGTCGGGACCCGGTGCCGCTTGGCCGCCCGGCTCTCCACCCGTACGTAGAGCCAGACGCCCGCCGCGAGCGCCGGGACGCAGACCAGGAGCACCAGCATCCACGGGGCCCCGCCGCTCACCACGTCCTCGCCCTCGCGCACCGAGGCGACCACCATCAGCAGCGCGAGCAGGACCCCGCCCAGCGCATAGCGTTCGCGCCCCGACGACTCCTCGCCGAGCACCGCCGAGGACAGCAGCAGGAGCAGCACCAGACCCGAGACGAAGATGCCCTGGGCGGCCGCGATCGGCAACGCGCGATACACGATCAGCTGGGCCCCGAACCCGGCCGCCAGCGCCAGCGCACCGACCATCCACAGCGGGCTGGTGAGCAGCACCCGGACCACGTGCAGCGGTCGGCCGGCGGAGAGCGGGGGCAGCGAGCCGAGCGCCCGCTTCTCCACCACGAACCCCACGCTGTACAGCGCGTTGGCCACCAGCGCCGCGCCGACACCCCACCACATCGCGCTACCCGCGCCGCGCGTGGGCCAGCAGGATGGAGGCCGCCCCGGGCACCGAACACGCCGCCCGGTCCAGCAGCCGCAGCGCACGCGGCACCCCGTGGAAGGGCGCACCGGTGATCCGTACGTCCTCGAAACCGGACGCCGTCAGGAACGAGCGCAGGGCGCGGGCGGTGTACAGCCGCAGATGGCCGACCACCTCGGAGCCCGGGCGGCCGTGGATCCCGCGCAGGCTGACCTCCGAGAACACCGGCTGCACCCCGGCCAGCAGCAGCGCCCGGTTGTACCAGGCGGCCAGGTTCGGGGTGGACAGCATCAGATGGCCGCCGGGCCGCAGCACCCGCCGCAGCTCGTCCATCGCCTGGTCCGGGTCGACCAGATGCTCCAGGATCTCGCTGAACAGCACGGCGTCCGCGCACCCGTCGGCCAGTGGCAGCCCGCCGTGCTCCAGTTCGCCGCGGACCACGAGGCCCATCCGGGGCCTGGCCCTGCGCAGCGCGTCCTGCGACCAGTCGACGCCGATCAGCCGGTGCCCGGCGAGGATCGGGGCCGCCGTGGCCGCCGCCGTACCGTCGCCGCACCCCACGTCGACGATCACCTGCCCCGGCGCGTCCAGGGCGTTGGCCAGCAGGCGTGCCTGCCGTCTGCTGCGCCCGTCGCCCGAGGCGACGGGGACGGCCGGGTTCTCGTAGAAGTCCCGCAGCCCGGGCGGGGGAGGAGCGGTGCTGGTCATTCGGCCTCCGAGGACGTCGCGGCCAGATGGCGGGTGAACAGGTCCAGCAGCCGTATGCCGTCCTCGTCGCCCAGCAAAGTGCGCGACCAGCGCAGTGCCAGATGCAGCCGGCCGCCCGTGGACGCCGTCGTGAAGGTCAGCCCCCGGGGCATCCGGGCGGGAGCCGAGAACCAGACGGCCGTCGCCCGGCCCGCGTCACCGAAGTCCAACGGGTACGGAATCCGGCCGATGTTGCTCAGCAGCGTCGTCGAGGTCCACGGGCCGGCCACCACCCGCAGCCCCCGGGTGAGGGCGGCACGGGTCGCGACGGGCAGCAGCGGTGCGGTCAACAGGGACGCGGCCCGGCCCAGTTGGGGGCGCGGCCGCGCCTTGAGCGCCCGGGTCCGCTCGGCCGTCGTCCGCAGCAGAGCCGCAACGTCCGCCCCGGGCGCCACCTCGGACGCGCTGAAGGGGACCTCCACCAGCCGGGTGCCGTTCCCGATCGGCATCTCGGGGCCCCGGCTGCGGTCGTCGACCGGCATGGTGATCCGCAGCGGCCGCCGGTCGGCCCCCGGCGCGCCCTGCGCCCGGTTCCAGTCGGCGACCGTCAGGGCGGTGGCCACCATCAGCTGGTCGTTCACCGTGTAGGGCGCGCCCGACTCTCTTCGCGGCACCGGGAGTTCGGCCAGGAGCTGCGCGTTGCCCGGCACCGGTGCGGGGCCCGGCGAGCCCGGCGCCACCTGGGCGGGCCGGGTCGGCAGCGGGGCCCGGGATTGCCGGGGCGGCGGCGCGGACGGCGGGCGGGCCGGGGCGGGCGGCGGCGGTGTGGGACACGCGCCGTAGATCTCCGCGGCCGTCCCCGCCAGCCGCAGGCACGCCGGGCCGTCGAGGGCGGTGTGGTGCACGGTGAACAGCAGCACACAGCCCTCCCGGTCCGGCTCCCGGACCACGTCGAGCCGCAGCGGCGGCGAGGCCGTCAGCGCCGGGGCCCGCTCCAGCGCCCCGGCCCGCGCCCGCTCCAGTGCCCCGGGAGCGCACGGCGGGAAGGAGACCGGGTCCGTGTCAGGCCCCTCGGTCAGCTCCCACTCGTAACGCCGGGCGAACGGGCCCCGGGGCCGCTCCCGCATCAGCGCCCGGGGGTGCCGGGCGAGCGAGGCGGCGAACGCGGAGCGCAGCCGCTCCTCGTCGACCAGGCCCGGCAGCCGGATCTCGATGAGCACCGTGCTCGGCTCGGCGTCCTGCGCGCAGTGCCGGGCCACCTCGTCGACGACCGGGAACGGCACCCGGGCGAGCCTCCCGGGCGGCTGCCCGCCGCCCGGGGCCCGCTGGTGCTGCGTGGCCGCCATCAGGTGTCGCCTCCCTTCGCCGGGTGCTTGCCGTCGGCGGACAGCGTCCGGCCCGAGGGCGGTGCGGGCTGCGCCGGAAGCTGGAGGGTCCGCCCGTCCCCGGCGGCCGGGACCGGCTCATCCCCGCCCCGGCCGACCCGGACCGCCCGCCTGCCGACCGGCTCCCGGCCCACCGTGACCAGTGCGGCGAACAACCCGATCACGGCGAGGAGTTGAGCGGTGGCGCCGAACGCGCCCTCACCCATCGCCGTACTCTCCCCGGTGCCCACCGCCGCGACGACCCCCGCGGCGGCCATCGCCGTGAACGCGACCGGAACGATCAGCCTCGGCCGGAAGTGCGCGAGCACGGCGAGAAGCGGAACAGCCACGGCGAGGGGACCCGCGATCACCACCCCCACCAGGGTGAGGGCGACCGTGCCCAGGACCAGCCCCGGCCCCGGCGGGACCGGCTGCTCCTCGGCCTCGTACGGTCCGGAGCGCCGGCGCGGTACGAAAGCGAGCGCCACGAGCGCCAGGAACAGCACGCCCGCACCGATCAGGCCCGCCCGGTAGATCTTGGCCGGTTCGTACTCCAGGGTGACCGTGCCGCCCTCGCCCCCGGGCACCAGCCAGGCCTGCTGCCAGCCGTCGATCCGCAGCGGCGTCAGCTCCTTGCCGTCCAGGGTGGCCTTCCAGCCCTTGTTGTGGTTCTCGTGGATCTGGAGGTACGAGGCCTCGCCCGCACCGACGGAGACCGTGCGCCGGTCGCCTTCGCCCTGCTCGACGTCCACCGTCCGCGGTGCCGCCGCCGCGGCCTCGGTGGACCCGTTGCTCAGGGTGACGTCGGTGATGGCCAGCGGGCCCGCGTCGCCCGCCTGGACCGTGGTGGACGAGGCGGCCAGCTCCACCTTGCTGTCCTCGGTGCACAGCGAGACCTGGATGGGCCGGCGCTGGGTCAGATCCCGCACCCGCCCCTCGGCCCGGGTCTCCAGATACGTACCGCCGACGGAGAGGACCGGCCCCCTGCCGCACGGCAGGCTGAACTCCTGGTCCGGCTTCGGCTGCGGCGAACGGAACTCCTCCAGCGCCGGGATGTAGACCTCGCTCAGCCCGACCGGCAGCTGCAACTGGCTGCCGGCCACCGGGTTGTGCACGGTCAGCGGCGCCTGGCGCGAGATGGTGATATCCATCCGGTCGGTGTTGATGGGTGAGAAGCGGGCCATCCCGTTCTCGTCCACCGAGGCCACCGCCGTACCGTCCGGCGAACTGATCTGCACCTGCTCGGGCCGGGTGGACAGCCCCCCGGCCGCCGCGAAGACGATCTCGCCGACCGGCCTCTTCTCCGGCCAGGTCAGATGCAGTACGGGGCGTTCGCCCGCGATCCACGCCGTGGTCAGATCACCGTCGGTCAGGTTGCGGGGGCTGAGGTTCGTGCCGAGCCGGGCCGTGGAGTCGGCACTCACCTCGATCTTGTCCCGCTCCCCGGTCAGCTCGAACAGCAGCTTGTCGAGCGCCTCGCCGGGCACCGGCAGCGCGCTCGCCGCGACCGTGTACTCGCCCGCCTCCCGGGCGGTGAACTGCCGGCTCAGCCCGACCTCGGCGGCCACGGACGACAGACCGCCCGGGTCGCTGCCCCGCCGCAGCGAGAACATCGTCGATTCCGCACCCTCGCGCGGCGCGTCGTTCGGCAGCTCCAGCATCCGGGTCACCTGCACGCCGGGGATGGCGATGTCGGTGAACCCGGCGCCGCTGAGTCCGGGGCGCCCCTGCTGGGACTCCAGGATCGTCACCTTCAGCCAGGACGCCTCCCCGGCGGGAGCGGCCACCGGCTGAGCCGAACCGTCCGGCCGCAGCGGGCTGTCCTTGAAGCCCCGGTCGGTCTGCACCCGGATCACGGTCGCCGCGGCCCGCATGTTCCCGCTGGGCAGCGGAGTCACCTGGAGCGAGCTCGGCAGCTCCGTCGGGGTGGCGAAGTCGACCCGCACCCACTCGCCCTCGGGAGAGCCGGGGGACCCCTCCGCCCAGCCGGTCTCCGGATTGCCGTCGAACGCGTTGACCGGGTCGTACTGCGGCAGATGGAACAGCCAGTTGCCCACCGACGACGCACTGACCGACTTCGCGCCCCGGATCACGGCCGTCGTCTGGTGCTTCGCCCCGGACGTCGGCAGGATCTGCCGCGGTTCGCGACCCGGATCCTGCACCGCGTCCACGGCGTTGCGCTCATCGGCGGTGTACGTGTAGGAGGTGTTGGAGTTGACCAGACCGAACCGGGTGTCGGCGCGGCGCAGCCCGTCGCCCGCCGCGTACAACGACGGCCGTCCCAGACCCGGGTGTGCGTCACCGGCCAGCACGGTCGGCCGCCCGTCCAGCGCACCGGTCGCCGACAGCGGCAGCAGCGACTCGGGACCGCCGCTCACCACGGCCGTCGAGGCGACCGGGGTCGCTTCCGCCCGTCCCGGACGCTCGGTCCCGGCGGGCGGCCGGTAGATCTCCACCGCCTGCTGCCGCGGATACAGGCCCTCGACCTGCACGGGGGTGTCCGCCGCGATCCGGCCGCCGGTCATCACCGGCCCGTAGCCCTTCACCCGCTGGTAGCCGGACGCCTCCAGGGTGCGTTTCACCGTAGTGGTGGGGACGTACCCCAACTGGTCCGGGTCCAGGTCGTTGCGGACCACCACGTAGTGCAGCCCGGCCCGGTTCAGGTACGCGCTGAGCCCGGGAACCTCGCCCCCCGAGGTCAGCGCCTGCTCGACGGCGTCCATCGCCCGCCGGTTGCCCGGCGTGCCGAAGGGGACGTAATCCCGCTGTGCATAGGGCGAGTTGGCCAGCACGTCCAGCGGCTGGTCGATGGGGGAGCCCCAGGTGTAGATGCCGTGCGCGGTCGCCGGGACGACCAGGGCGCGGTCATGGGGCGAATGGTCCTTGAGCCAACCACCGGTCTTCTCCCAGTAGTCGGGCAGCTCCTTGAACGAACCCGGTTGCAGGATCGAGCCGTTGACGTACGGCCAGGCCAGACCGGGCAGCACGATCACGGCGGCGACCACCGGTGCGAGGCGGCGCATCCGGGCCGGGTCGCGGTCCCGGCGGGCGGCCGCCAGAGCGGCGACGGCGGTGATGTGCGCCAGGCCCAGGGCCAGCGCCAGCGCCAGACCCGTCTGGAACTTGTAGATGTTCCGGAACGGCACCAGCCAGGTGTCCAGCCAGTCCTGCACGGTTGCGTGGAACAGCCCGCCCAGCGCACCGCCGTACCCGGCGAGCGTGACGAGCGCGACGGACAGGACGGTCAGCACCAGCCAGCGGCGCTCGGGCAGATCCCGCCGGGCAAGACCCGCGAGTCCCAGGGCGGCGGCGAGGGCCGAGCACAGGACGGTGAGGGTCGCGGTCGCGACGGTCCACCCGGCCGGGAGCCAGGCCTCGCCGAAGTTCAGATAGCCCACCCAGTTGCCGGCGCCGCGCAGCGCTTCGGTCGCCGACATGGTGGTCGTGGTGGTGTACGAGGACTCCACGTACGGCATGAAGTTCTCGCCGAAGGTCCCCAGCAGCAGCAGCGGAACGATCCACCAGGCGGTCGCCAGGACCACGCCCGGTATCCACCAGGCGAGCAGTGCGCGCTTGCGCGGTCCGGGGGGCCGGGACAGCAGATACAGCCCGACCGGCAGCAGCGAGGCCAGCGTGGAGGCGGCGTTGACCCCGCCCATCAGCGGGATCAGCAGCGCGGACCGGGCCGCCGCGATCCTCGGCGCAAGGCGCGGGTCCGTCAGCGGCAGCAGCACCCACGGCAGCAGCGCGCCCGGCAGCGCGGCCGCGGACGTCGAACCCACGACGATGGTGTACGTCGGCCACAGCGCGTAGACGACGGCGCCCAGCAGCCGGGTGGCCGAGGAGCCCACCCGCAGCCGCTCCGCCAGCCGCAGCGCACCCCAGAAGGCGGTCGCCACGATCAGCGACAGCCACAGCCGCTCCGCGAGCCAGGTGGGCACCTTCAGCAGGTCCGCGGCCCCGTAGTACGGCAGCATCGGGACGAGATAGCCGATGTACTGGTCGGCGATCCCGCCGAACCCGGCCCGGCTGTGCCACAGCTCGCCCAGGTCACCGAGGAACCGGCGGGGCGCCGTGACGACGCCGAGCTTCGTGTCGAACGTCATCCGCCCGGGCGACACCGCCAGGAACGCTAGGAGGACGACGGCCCAGAACCCCAGGAGCCAGCGCCGCGACCGCGGCTGCGGCAGGCCGTCAGCGGGGACGGAGGGCTCGGGACCCGGGCCGTCCGGGGCAGCGGGCCGGGGTGGGTGGACAGCGCTGGTCATGAACACCGCCGGAGGATGAGGAGGAGGTTCCAGGTGGCGAATTCCCGCAGTACGGGGATCCGCGGCACGAGCTGGGGAAGGACGGGCCAGTAGCGCGAGCGCGCGGAGACGACGGACACATCGGTACGGGCCCGGACATGGCGCAGCGTCTCGCCGACGCCGATCCGGAAGAGGTTCTCGCCGAGCCGGTGCTTGGCGGGGGAGCCGGTGCGCCGCTCGTAGCGGCCACGGGCGCGCTCGGCTCCGAGATAGTGCCAGGGCGCCCACTCATGGCCGCCCCAGGGGGAGAGCCAGTTGGTGAACGACACGTAGATCAGCCCGCCGGGACGTGTCACCCGCGCCATCTCGCTGAGGAAGGTGTGCGGATCGGCGACGTGCTCCAGCACATTGGAGGAGAAGCAGACGTCGGCCGCGCCGTCGGCGAGCGGCAGCAGATAGCCGTCGGCGACGACGGTGTCCGCGCGCTGCCCCGGGCCGAGCTCCGAGGCGTCCGGCTCGAAGAGATAGCCGTGCGCACCGCGCCGCCGGAACTCCCGGGTGAAGTAGCCGTCGCCGCCGCCGATGTCCACGACGACCTTGCCCCGGAGCGGACCGTGCCGCTCCACCTGGTCCGCCGCATCGCGGGCCAGCAGGGTGTACGCCGTCGCCGGGTCGCCCTGTTCCCGCAGGAAGGCGCGGAACAGGGCGGCCGAGCGCCGGAAGGAAGGGTCTTTCACGCGCTCGCACCGATCGCCGGGGCGTTCGCGCCGCTGGTCGCCTCGGCGGCGACCGCCATGAACTGGCGCACGCTGGAGGTCCACCGGAACGCGGCCGCGCGTTCCCGGGCCGCCTTACCCATCGCCTCGCGCCGCTCGTCGTCCAGCGCCAGCGCGCACCAGGCCGCGGCGAAGGAGGACGCCCCCCGGGCCAGGATGCCGGTGACCCCGTCCTCCACGGAGTCGCGCAGCCCCGGCACGTCGAAGCCCAGCGTCGGGGTGGAGCGCGCACCGGCCTCCGTGACGACCAGCCCCCACCCCTCCACGGCCGCCGGATGCAGCAGCATCCACGCGGCGCAGAGCAGCCGGTGCTTCTCGGCCTCGGTGACATGGCCGGCGAACTCCACACCCGGTCCGGCCAGCCGTTCCAGCCGGGCGCGCTCGGGGCCGTCGCCCACGATGACGAGACGGCCGCCGGTGACCGGCCGGACCCGCTCCCACAGCTGGAGCAGCAGGTCGATGCGCTTGTAGTCGACGAGTCGGCCCAGCGCCAGGAAGAGCGGGGTCCCGGACCGGTCGCTCTGCGGGCTCGGTTCCTCGACACCGTTGTGCACCACCCGTATCCGCCGGTCGGGCACGCCCAGCTCGCGCAGGGCGCCCGCCGTGGACGGGGACACGGCGATCATCAGGTGATCGCGGTAGGCGCGGGACAGCGCCCAGTGCTCCAGCCGCCGCCCGGCACGGGCCACCGGCGTGGGGAAACGCATGTCCCACAGCTCGGTGTGCACATGGTTGACGAGGCACACGGTGGGCCCGCGATGCCACAGGGGGGCCAGATACGGCATGCCGTTGCAGACCTCGACCAGCAGATCGCAGTCGCCGACCTGCCGGGCGAACGCGGAACGCGCACCGAGGTAGTGCCCCAGCGTGCTGCCCGCCGAGACGACCCGGTAGGGCCTGCGGGGGGCCTGACCGCCGCACAGGAGCGTCACGTCATGGCCCTCCTCGGTGAGGCCCAGGGCAAGCCGGTCGATCAGCAGCTCGGAGCCGCCGGCGGCCGGATTGCCCAGGTCGCGGTGGGCGAGGAACACGATGCGTCTCGGAGCGGCCGGGACCCTGGAGGGCGCCGGGCCCTGACCCTGGCGCGTGGCTGCGTCGAGCAGTGGGGGAGGTACGTGCTGGGGCATGGGCGCTCCAACTCGGCTCTGGGTGCGGGGACTCGGGGATGAGCGGTACGAGGGGGGAGGGGAACCGCGGAAAGGACGGGGAGAAGCGGGAGGGGCGAACCAGAAAGGGCGGGGAAGAAGGGGTGGTGAACGCGAACGACGGAACGGAAGGGCGAGACCGGGGGGCCGTGCTCTGGTGGGGATAGACAGTTTTCGGCACGGGTTACCGACCGGCTACTCACCGGCGCAACAACTTGCGAGTAACTCAGGTGTGCATACTCGTCATCATGTGAGTGCTCGGGGCTTCCGGCTCCGTCCGCCGCCCCCGCACGACGAGGACGACCCCCGCCGCCGTGAGTACGCCCCCGAGCCCGGCCGCCCCGATCGGCACGGTCTCACCGAGCATCGCCAGCCGGTCGCTGTCCGCCGAGGCAAGCGCGACCTGCTTCTTCTGGGTCCCCTCGGTGAACTCCACCCGCTTGCTCTCCAGCAGCACCACGGCGTCCCTCTTCGAGCCCGGTGCGCGCAGCGTCTTCCTCGGCCCGATCGCCGCGTTGATGATGCGGCCGGTGCGCCGGTCCACGACCAGCTCGATGCCGCTGTTCGAATACCACTCCTCGGCCAGCACCTGGGGCGTCTTCTTCCGGCCCACGAGCACGCCGGGCACCTGGCGCACCCCGGTCCTGGTGGGCTCGACCCGGCCCTTGAAGAGGTAGCCCGAATAGCCCTGGACCTCCTGCTCACCCGCGTAGGAGAGCCGCACGACCCCGCCGAGCGTGCTGTCCCACCAGCGGTAGGCGCGCTTCTCGACGTCGAAGGGAAACTTCAGGTACGCCTCCCCGTCGAATGTCGGGGACTCCTCGCAGCAGTGCACCGGCTCGTTCGTCGTCCGGTCGGTCACCCAGCGTTCCAGCGTCCACTGGAGGGCGTCGCGGGGATCGGCGGCGGGCAGTGTCCCGTCGTGGTCCACGGAGGTGGACACGTCCCAGACGGCGTTGCCGCTCTTCTCGCTGTCGGCCACGTCCCCGCGCACCTGCCGGGTGATCGTGATCGTCTCGCCGTCGACCGTCTCCACCTCGCCGGTGTCGAAGAAGCTGCCGGTCCCGGTGAAGACGGTGGTGGTGTCGATGTCGATGGGGGTGCGCTTGGCCTGCGGCTGGACGTACCAGACGAGCAGCGGAGCGAGCACGAGAAGGAAGACCCCCGCCCCCAGCAGGACGAGCGAGAGGGGTGAAGTATTGCGGCGCATCCGGGCACTCCTGGGTCGAATCTCTTCGCGGAGGTGCACGGGCCCCGGGCCGGTCAGCCCTTGATTGGCGTGAACGGTAGGCAAGGCCTTGACGGATGTCAATGACCTGTCGACACTGTGTGCCAGCCGGAGGGGCCCGGCTCACGGGGTGGGGATTGCCTCCAGCAAGGAGCTGACCCGACTATGCGCAGACTCATCGCCGCTCTTGTCACCGTCCTGGCGGCCGCGACGCTCGCCGTAGGTGCGGCGGTCGGTGTCGTGGCACTGCTCGACGCCACCCCCGACCAGCCCAATACACCGCTGATCAGCTACGACACCGCACCGGCCGCCCCATGACGCGCACGGCCTGGCAGGAGGTGCCCCGGCCGAAACTGGACCGGTTCGCCGCCATCGCCCTGTCCGAGGCCCCGGAACTCGCCCAGACGATCCTGCACGCGATCCGCAGGGACTACCCCTATCTCCACCTGGTCGAGGACGAGTCCGGGGAGCCCCTGGCCCTGGTCGGCATCCGCCGCGCCATCGAGGGCTTCGTCCACAACCTCACCTCCGGCGCCCACCCCCGGGTGCCGCCGGAGATGTTCCAGGAGTTCGGGCGGGGCGAAGGGCTTGAGGGCCGCAGCCTCGACTCGCTCCAGGCCATCTACCGCCTCGGTGTGAGGCTCACCTGGCGCAGGTTCGCCGAGATCGGACAGCAGATCGACATCGCCGCACCCGCCATGTACGAGCTCGCCGAATCGGGATTCGAGTATCTGGACGGACTCGTGGAACAGTCGGTACGGGGCTACGCCGAGGCGGCGGCCCGGCGCGCCAGCGAACGCCTCCGCCTCCAGCGCCAGCTGATCGAGATGCTGCTCATGGAGCACCGGGCCGAATCGACCCGGACCCTGGCCGAGCGGGCCGCCCGGATCGGCTGGGAGCTTCCCGAGACGATCGCGGTGGGCGTCCTCATCCGCCCCGCCCGGGAAGCGGTGGCCCCGGCGGTCGGCCAGGGCATCCTGCTGGAGATGGAGAGCGAGCAGCCGCGCATCGTCATCCCGGACCCGGACACGGCGGGCCGCGCGGAGACCCTGCGACGGGCCACGGCCGGCTGGTCCGGGGCGATCGGACCGCCGGTCCCGCTGGCGTCCGCGGCGACGTCGTTGCGCTGGGCGGAGACGGCGGTCCAGCTGATCAAGAAGGACCTGCTGCCGCAGGGCGAGGTGCTGTACTGCACCGAGCGGACGGAGGAACTGGTGCTGCTGCCCGCCCAGGAGCTGACCGACGCGTCCGCCCGCCGCTGCCTCGCCCCGCTGGACGGCCTCAGCCCGACCCAGACCCGGCGCCTGGCCGAGACCCTGCTCGCCTGGATCGAGACCCCCGGCGGCGCACCCGAGGTGGCCACCCGGCTCGGCATCCACCCCCAGACGGCCCGCTACCGGCTCCGGCAGATCCGTGAGCTGTGGGGCGACGCGATCGACGAACCGGACCAGCGCTTCGAGATGCTCCTCGTGCTCCGCTCCCGGCGGCTGCGCGGCGACCTGGCGCCCGTCCAGGGCTGAGGCCGCGACCGCCGCGGCCCCCGCGTCCGGGACCGCGGCGGTCCCGGACGCGGGGGCTCGGACCTGGGCTCAGACCGGGGTGACGTACGCCCCGGCGATCCCCCCGTCGACCAGGAAGTCCGTGGCGTTCACGAACGAGGAGTCGTCGCTCGCCAGGAAGGCGACAGCGGCGGCGATCTCGGTCGGCTCGGCGAACCGGCCCACCGGGATGTGCACAAGACGCCGCGCGGCCCGCTCCGGGTCCTTGGCGAACAGCTCCTGGAGCAGCGGGGTGTTGACCGGCCCCGGGCAGAGCGCGTTGACGCGGATGCCGTCGCGCGCGAACTGCACCCCCAGCTCGCGCGACATCGCCAGCACCCCGCCCTTGGACGCGGTGTACGAGATCTGCGAGGTGGCCGCGCCCATCCGGGCCACGAACGAGGCCGTGTTGATGATGGAACCCCTGCCCTGGGTCCGCATGTAGGGGATGGCCGCCTTGCAGCAGAGGTAGACGGACGTCAGGTTGACCTCCTGCACCCGCCGCCAGGCCTCAAGGCCGGTCTCCAGGATCGAGTCGTCCTCCGGCGGGGAGATCCCCGCGTTGTTGAACGCGATGTCCACCGAGCCGTAGGTGTCGAACGCCGCCTTGAACAGGGCGTCCACCTGCTCGGCGTCGGTGACGTCCGTACGGACGAAGAGCCCGGCGGCCTCCTCGGCGGCGGCCTTGCCCCGCTCCTCGTCCACATCGGCGCAGACCACATGGGCGCCCTCGGCGGCCAGTCGCCGCACGGTGGCCAGTCCGATGCCGCTGCCGGCTCCGGTCACGACGGCGGTGCGGCCGACCAGGCGGCGGCAGACAGAAGACGTGTCGGTCATGGTGCTCAGGCCTCCGTGCTGATGAAGACGTTCTTGGTTTCGGTGAAGGCGGCCAGGGCGTCGGGGCCGAGCTCACGGCCCAGACCCGACTGCTTGAAACCGCCGAAGGGGGTCGAATAGCGCACGCTGGAATGCGAGTTGACGGACAGGTTGCCCGCCCGCAGAGCCTGGCCGACGCGGAGCGCGCGGCCGATGTCCCGGGTCCAGACCGAGCCCGCCAGCCCGTAGTCGGTGGCGTTGGCGAGGCGCACGGCGTCCTGTTCGTCCTCGAACGGCAGGACCACCGCGACCGGCCCGAAGACCTCCTCGACGGCCACCGGCGCATCGGGCGAGACCCCGGCGAGGACGGTCGGCGGATACCAGAACCCGGGCCCCTCGGGCGCCTTGCCGAGGAAGGCCCGTACGCCGTCGGCGCCCCGGCCGCCGTCGACGAACCCCGCCACCCGGTCCCGCTGGAGGGCCGAGATCAGCGGGCCCATCCGGGTCCTCTCGTCGGCCGGGTCGCCCACCACGACGGCGGCCATGGCGGGGACGAGCAGGTCGAGGAAGCGGTCGTACACGGACCGCTCGACCAGGATGCGGGTGCGGGCACAGCAGTCCTGGCCCGCGTTGTCCAGGAAGGACATGGGGGCGGCGGCCGCCGCGGCCGCCACGTCGGCGTCCGCGAAGACGACGTTGGGACTCTTGCCGCCCAGCTCCAGGGTGAGCCGCTTCACGCGCTCGGCGCACCGGGTCATGATGTGCTTCCCGGTCCGGGTGGAGCCGGTGAAGACGATCTTCGCGACGCCGGGGTGCTCGACCAGGGCGCTCCCGGCCACCGGCCCCTCGCCGGGCAGCACCTGGAAGAGACCCTCGGGAAGGCCTGCCTCCAGGGCGAGTTCGGCCAGCCGGAGAGCGGTGAGCGGGGTGGTCTCGGCGGGCTTGAGGAGGACGGCGTTGCCCGCGGCGAGCGCCGGGGCCAGACCCCAGGCGGCGATCGGCATCGGGAAGTTCCACGGGGCGATGACGCCGACGACGCCCAGCGGCTCCAGGACCGTGAAGTCGATGCCGCCCGCCACCGGGATCTGCCGGCCGAGCAGCCGCTCCGCCCCGCCCGCGCTGTAGTCGAGGAGATCGCGGACGTTGCCCGCCTCCCAGCGGGCGTTGCCGATGGTGTGGCCCGCCTCGCGGACCTCCAACCGGGCCAGTTCCTCGATGTGTTCGTCGACGACGGCGGCGAAGCGGCGCAGCAGCCGGGCCCGGTCGGCGGGCGCGGCGGCCGCCCAGGGGCGCTGGGCAGCGGCGGCGCGGGTGACGGCCGCGTCCACGTCGGCGGCGGAGGCGGCGGGGACGGTGGCGATGACCTCGGCGGTCGCCGGGTTGAGGACATCCAGGGTGGGCTGGGACACGTACGGACCTCGATCGGGAGTGGTCGTGGCGGCGGGCGGGTCAGAGGCGTTCGAAGGAGCGGCGCAGCTCCCAGTCGGTCACCGCCGCGTCGTACGCGGCGAGTTCGACGCGGGCCATGTTGAGGTAGTGCGCCACGACCTCCTCGCCGAACGCCTCCTTGGCGATGGGGCTGGCCTCCCACAGCTCGGCCGCCTCGCGCAGGGTCGTCGGCACCTGGTCGTAGTCCCCGGTGTACGCGTTGCCCGTGCAGGCCTCGGGCAGCGGCAGCCGGTGCTGGACCCCGTACAGACCGGCGGCGACCAGTCCGGCCACCGCGAGGTGCGGGTTGACGTCGCCGCCGGGCAGCCGGTTCTCGAAGCGCGTCGAGCGCCCGTGGCCGACGACCCGCAGGGCGCAGGTGCGGTTGTCGACGCCCCAGGCGACGGCGGTGGGGGCGAAGGAGCCGGGCTGGAAGCGTTTGTAGGAGTTGATGTTGGGCGCGTAGAGGAGGGAGAAGTCCCGCAGGGCGGCCAGCTGACCGGCCAGGAAGTGGCGCATCAGTTCCGACATGCCGTCCGGACCGTCCCCCGCCATCGCGTTCTCGCCGTTCTCGTCGGTGAGCGAGAGGTGGATGTGGCAGGAGTTGCCCTCGCGCTCGTCGTACTTGGCCATGAAGGTCAGCGACACGCCTTCCTGGGCCGCGATCTCCTTGGCGCCCGTCTTGTAGACGGCGTGCTGGTCGCAGGTGGTCAGCGCCTCGTCATAGCGGAAGACGATCTCGTGCTGGCCCGGATTGCACTCGCCCTTGGCGGACTCGACGGTCAGTCCGGCCTCCTGCATCTCGTTGCGGATGCGGCGCAGCAGCGGCTCGATGCGGCCGGTGCCGAGGATCGAGTAGTCGATGTTGTACTGGTTGGCCGGGGTCAGCCCGCGGTAGTCGCGGTCCCAGGCCTCCTCGTAACTGTCCCGGAAGACGATGAACTCCAGCTCCGTGCCGACCTGCGCCGTGTAGCCGAGCTCCGCGAGGCGGTCGAGCTGGCGGCGCAGGATCTGGCGCGGCGCGGCCACGACCGGGCTGCCGTCGTGCCAGGCGAGATCAGCGATCAGCAGGGCCGTGCCCTCGTGCCAGGGGACGGGGCGCAGGGTGGCGGTGTCCGGGACCATGCCGAAGTCGCCGTAGCCGTTCTCCCACGAGGACATCGCATAGCCGTCGACGGTCCGCATCTCGGTGTCCACGGCCAGCAGGTAGTTGCAGCCCTCGGTACCGTGCTCCAGCACCTCGTCCAGGAAGAACCCGGCCGCGAACCGCTTCCCCTGAAGCCGCCCCTGCATGTCGGGGAAGGCCAGCACCACGGTGTCTATCGACCCGTCCGCGACGCGTGAGCGGAGCTCGTCGACGCCGAGCGGGGGTGTGCGGTCTGCCACGGGATGCCTCCTTGGGGGAACCGGGAGCCATAAGGTATGACAGAGAACCATTGCTTGGGAAGGGGATTCGCCAGTGGTCACCAGAAGGAGAACCGACGACACCCGTCCGGCGGCCGGGGAGGGCGCTCCCGGGGCCGGCGGCCTGGTGGCGGGCGGGGGAGCGGCGGAGGGCGGCCCCGGCCCGCTGGCCTCCGTCCTGCGGCCCGTGCGCGCGGGCAACGGCTTCGAGGAGACCCTTGAGCAGGTCCTGCAACTGCTCCGCCTCGGCCTCGTCCCGCCCGGCGACCGGCTGCCCGCCGAGCGCGAACTCGCCCAGCACCTGGGCGTCAGCCGGGTGACCCTGCGCGAGGTGCTCAAGGTCCTCCAGGACCAGGGCATGGTGGAGAGCCGGCGCGGCCGCTACGGCGGGACGTTCGTCCTGCCGCGCACCAGTGCCGCCGACGGCAGCGACGAACTGCGGCGCCGGGTGGCGGCCGTCGACGTGGAGGACACCCTGCGCTTCCGCGAGGTGCTGGAGACCGGGGCCGCCGGGCTCTGCGCCGACGGCCTCGCGACGGACGGGGCCGCCCGGCTGCGGGCGGCCCTCGAAGCCACCCAGGGCGCCCGGCTGGAGGACTACCGCCGCCAGGACACCCTGCTCCACCTCACCCTCGCCGAGCTCTCCGGCTCCCGCTCGCTCGCGGCCCGGTACGCCTCCGTCCGGGCGACCCTCAACGAACTGCTCGACTGCATCCCCCTGCTGGTGCGCAACCTGGAGCACTCCCAGCAGCAGCACGCGGCCGTCGTCGAGGCGGTGCTCGACCGGGACGCGGAGGCGGCCCGCGAGATGATGCGCGAACACTGCGGCGGTACGGCGGCGCTGCTGCGAGGCTTCCTGGCCTGAGACCCGGGAAGCGAATCCGTAACCGCTCTTTAACGCACGCCCCTTGCCATGCGTCCCGATGTTCTACAAAGGTGTGCCGGCGAACCTTTGATCGACGCAGTTCCACCGGTGAAGTCGACACACATCTGGAGCACCTGATGGCTCAGGAAACCGAAACACCCGCCGGTCCACCCGGCGGCGCGCGTACGGGAACGGCCGACGCCTCCGGCACCACCGCGTATCTCCACCGCCGGACCCTGCGCCGGGGCAGCGCCGGATGGCTGCTGCTGACCGGGCTCGGCGTCGCCTATGTCGTCTCCGGCGATTTCTCCGGCTGGAACATCGGCCTCTCCAAGGGCGGCTTCGGCGGACTCGCCGTCGCCACACTCCTCATGGGCGTCATGTACGCCTGCCTCGTCTTCGCCCTGGCCGAACTCTCCGCCATCCTCCCCACGGCGGGCGGCGGTTACGGATTCGCCCGGCGTGCGCTCGGCACCTGGGGCGGCTTCCTCACCGGTACGGCCATCCTCATCGAGTACATCCTCGCCCCGGCCGCCATCTCCCTCTTCATCGGCGACTACGTCGAGTCGCTCGGCCTGTTCGGGCTCACCTCCGGCTGGCCCGTCTACCTCGCCTGTTTCGCGATCTTCATCGGCATCCACCTCTGGGGCGTCGGCGAGGCGCTGCGCTTCAGCCTGGTGGTGACCGCCATCGCGGTGGCGGCCCTCCTCATCTTCGCCGTCGGCGCGTTCACCGAGTTCGACGCGGGCCGCCTCAACGACATCCCGGCGGACGCCTCCGCCTTCGGCTCCTCCTCGTGGCTGCCGTACGGACTCCTCGGCATCTGGGCCGCCTTCCCCTTCGGCATGTGGTTCTTCCTCGGCGTGGAGGGCGTGCCGCTCGCCGCCGAGGAGGCCAAGGACCCGGTCCGCTCGATGCCGAAGGCTCTGGCCATCTCGCTCGCCGTGCTGGTCTTCCTCGCCCTCATCACCTTCGTCTCAGCCACCGGCGCCCAGGGCGCCAACGCCATCAAGGAGGCCGGGAACCCGCTGGTGGTCGCGCTCCAGGGCAGCGGCGAGCCGACCGTCCTGAGCCGCTTCGTCAACTACGCGGGCCTCGCGGGCCTGGTCGCCTCCTTCTTCTCCCTGATCTTCGCGGGCTCCCGTCAGCTGTTCGCCCTCTCCCGGGCGGGCTACCTCCCCCGGTTCCTCTCCCTGACCAACCACCGCAAGTCCCCCTACCTCGGGCTGCTGATCCCCGGCGTCATCGGGTTCACGCTCGCCGCCTGGAGCGGCAACGGCGGCCGGATGCTGAACGTCGCCGTCTTCGGCGCCACCATCAGCTACGCCCTCATGGCCCTCTCCCACATCGTGCTGCGCCGCCGCGAACCCGGCCTGCCGCGCCCCTACCGCACCCCCGGCGGCGCGCTCACCTCCTCGGTCGCCTTCGTTCTGGCATGCTCGGCGCTGGTGGCGACCTTCCTGGTGGACCGCGACGCGGCCTTCATCGCGCTCGGTGTGTATGCGGTGGCGCTCGCCTACTTCGCCTTCTACAGCCGCCACCGCCTGGTCGCCGGAGCCCCGGAGGAGGAGTTCGCCGCCCTCGCGGCGGCCGAGGCGGAACTCGCCCGCCACTGAACCCGTCCGCACCCTGCGGCCGTCGACACGATCCCCCCGACCTGAAGGAGTACGTTCCATGTCCCGGCCCGTCATCGGCATCAGCACCTACCAGGACCCGGCCCGCTGGGGTGTGTGGGAGATGCCCGCGGTGCTGCTGCCCGCCGCTTATCCGCGTCTCGTCCGGGCGGCGGGCGGCCTCGCGGTCCTGCTCCCGCCCGATGACGCGGCGGACGCGGCCCGGGAGACCGTCGCGGCCCTGGACGGACTGGTCATCGCGGGCGGCGCGGACGTCGAACCGGCCCGCTACGGCGCGATCCCCGACCCCCGTACAGGCCCCCCGGCCCGCGAACGCGACGCCTGGGAACTGGCCCTGATCGGGGCCGCGATCGAGCAGCGCATCCCGCTGCTCGGCATCTGCCGCGGGATGCAGCTGCTGAACGTCGCCCGCGGCGGCACCCTGCACCAGCACCTCGACCACCACACCGGCGGCCCCGGCGTCTTCGGCCGCCACCCGGTGACCCCGGTACCCGGTACGGCGTACGCGGACGCCGTACCGGAGACGGCCGTGGTGCCCGCGTACCACCACCAGGCGGTCGACCGCCTGGGCGCGGGCCTGGCCCCCTCCGCCCACGCGCCGGACGGAACGGTGGAGGCCCTGGAGCTCCCCGGCCACGAAAGCCTGGTGCTCGGCGTCCAGTGGCACCCCGAGATGGGCGAGGACACCCGGGTCATGACGGCCCTGGTCGAGGCGGCCCGCCGCGGCTCGCGCACACCGGGTGCCGGAGCACCCGCCGATGTGGCGGTCGCCGTCTCCTGACGCGACCGGTCAGCGGCGGGTGTCGGGGAGGTACGGGGAGTGGGCCGCCTCGGTCAACTTCGCGACGAGGAACGGCCGGATGCCTTTGTCCCGCAGGGCGTCCAGCCAGGCTTCGCGGGCACGGTCCAGGGCGTCCGCCCGGACGGGAGCGGCCGACGGCCCCTCCGCCGACTGCCTCGCCGCCGTGCGGTAGAGGGCGACGATGCTGATCAGAGAGGCGGCCGCCGCGACCGAAAGGCTGATCCAGCCGACGCCGACGAGGGTGTCGGACAGCGCGGGCAGGCTCTCGGCGAAGCGCAGCGCGTAACCGAGGAGCAGGAACGTGGCCGCGGCGACGGCGGCGAGCACCGGCGTCAGGACCCCGAGCACCGCCAGCACCCCGGCCCCCGGCCGCTCCTGGTCGCCCGGCCCGGACAGCGGCGCCGCCCCGACGCCCTGCCGGGCGCCCAGGGCCTCCCGCCGCAGGGCCGCGTAGCGGCGGTACTCGGTGTCCGCGGCGGCGGCCGTGCAAGGGGCGGCCTCCAGCGCCAGGGCGCGCAGTCGGCCGACGGGCACTCCCGACCGTTCGAGCAGCTGCTGGATCTCGGGGCAGTCGATGACCTCGTCGAGCGCGCGCGTGCAGTCGGATCTGTCCTCGTCCTCGAAGTCCCCGGACCGGGAAGGCCTGCGCATACTGTCCCTCAGTCGATACATCGATACGTCGCTGTACAGCGGTGCGCCGGCCCGGTGGGTGCCCTCCGGGCCGGCGCGGTGAAGCCGGTGGAACTACAGGTGCTGTGCGACCGCGGGCATGAGGTCCTGGAACGTGCGCCCGTCCGCCGCCGCGCCGATGGCGGTCATCTGCCAGCCCGCGCCCGCCCGCTGGACCTTGGCCATGATCTGCGCGGTGTGCCGTCCGCCCCCGGTCAGGGTGTAGCGGGCCAGCTCCTGCCCGTTGCTCTCGTCGACCAGCCGGCAGAAGGCGGCCTCGACCTCCTCGAAGGTCTGGCCGGTGAACGAGTTCACCGTGAAGACGATCTGGTCCACATGGGCGGGCACACGCCGCAGGTCGACGACGATGGACTCGTCGTCGCCGCCCTCACCCGCTCCGCCGACCCGGTTGTCCCCGGTGTGCTGGACCGAACCGTCATCGCTGGTCAGGTGCTGGAAGAAGACCACGTCCTGCGGCTGACCGTCCGCGAAGAGCACCGCCGAGGCGTCCAGATCGATGTCGCGGGCGGTCAGCCGGGCCAGGAACCCCTTGCGGGGAGCGGACTTCCAGCCCAGCCCCATCCGTACGACGCCGAGTTCGCCGCCTCCGGACTTGGTGAGACTGACCTGCTGGCCCTTGGTGAGGTTGATCGTCATGGTTCCGCCTTCGGTGCCTGGTGCTGATGCCTGTGTTGCTGGACTTCGTGTGGTGTGCGTGTCCGGAGCCCGGCGGCTCAGAGACTGACGCCGAAGTCGGCGACGATGCCGCTGAGCCCGGAGGCGTAACCCTGCCCGACCGCACGGAACTTCCACTCCGCGCCGTGCCGGTACAGCTCGCCGAAGACCATGGCGGTCTCGGTGGAGGCGTCCTCGCTGAGGTCGTAGCGGGCGATCTCCGCGCCGCCCGCCTGGTTCACCACGCGAATGTAGGCGTTGCGGACCTGGCCGAAGCTCTGCCCGCGGCCCTCCGCCTCGTGGATGGAGACCGGGAACACGATCTTCGCGACGGTCGCGGGCACCGCGGAGAGGTCGACCTTGACGATCTCGTCGTCGCCCTCGCCCTCACCGGTGAGGTTGTCCCCGGTGTGCTCGACCGAGCCGTCGGGGCTCTTCAGGTTGTTGTAGAAGATGAAGTGCTCGTTCGACAGGACCTTGCCCGCCTCGTCGCAGAGCAGCGCGCTCGCGTCCAGGTCGTAGTCGGTGCCGGTCGTGGTGCGGACGTCCCAGCCGAGACCGACGAGGATCGCGGTCAGACCGGGGGCTTCCTTGCTCAGCGAGACATTTCCGCCCTTGGCCAGACTCACGCCCATGATGTTCTCCCTTGTACGGTGACGGGTGGTCAAATCTACAGCACTGTAGATTTGCCGTGCCGGAAGACGGACGATTCCCGCCGCTCCCGGCCGGTGGCCGCTCCTCCCGGTGGCTGGATACGATTTCCCGATGCCCGGCCGGTGAACGGCCGGAACCGGGCCGGACGGAAACAGGGGGTCGGGCCGTGGAAGCCGAAGGAGCCGGTGGCGAGCGGGAAGTGCCTGTCCGCAGACGGGGCCAGGGCGAGCTGGAGGCCCAGGTGCTGTCGGTGCTGGGCGAGGCCGGCGAGCCGGTGAACGCGGCCTGGGTGCTGGAACGGCTCGGCGGCGGCCTCTCGTACAGCACCGTCATCACCATCCTCACCCGGCTGCACGCCAAGCAGGCCGTCACCCGCACCGGGCCCAAACGCCCCGTCCTGTGGCAGCCCGTGGCGAACGAGGCGGGCCTCGCCGCGCTGCGCATGCGCCGACTGCTCGACAAGCAGAGCGACCGCGACGCGGTGCTCTCCAGCTTCGTCTCCGTCCTGTCCTCCCACGACGAGGAGCTGCTGCGGTCCCTGCTCGCGGAGAGCGGTCCCGGCCACCCGCATGAGCCCACGGACAGGCCGGAGCGCTGACGATGGGCGTCTTCGTCTTCCTGCCTCTCGTTCTCCCGCTGACCGCCCTGCCGATCGCGCGGCTCGCCGAACAGCACCTCCACCCCCGCAGGGCCGCGCGGCTGCTGGCCACCGCCGCCGTGATCCTCGCCTCGTGCAGCCTGGTCTGCCTCGGGCTGCTGGTGGTCGTCGGCACGGCCCAGCTGCCCGGCAATCCGCTGCCCGACGGCTGGTCCGACGACGAGGTCCGCGACGCCGTGCCCCACGACGCGTTCGCGGGCAAGGCCGCCATCGTCGCGCTCGTCGCGGTAGCCGTGTCCTGCGGTTTCACCGTCCACCGCCACTACCTCTTCCGGGCCCGGGCGCACCGGGCGCTGGCCGGTCTGCCGGGCGGTGACCTCGCTGTGCTCCCCGATGACGTGCCGTACGCCTACGCGCTCCCCGGTTCCCCGGGGCGGGTGCTGGTCTCCACCGCGATGCTCGCCTCCCTGGACCCGGCGGAGCGCCGGGCGCTGTTCGCCCACGAGCAGGCCCACCTGGCGGGGCGTCACCACCGGCTGCTGCTCGCGACCCGGCTGGCGGGATGCGTCAACCCCCTCCTGCGGCCCCTGATCGCGGCCCTGGTCTACAGCACGGAGCGCTGGGCGGACGAGGAGGCGGCCCGGGTCACGGGCGACCGCAGACTGACCGCTCGCGCGGTCGGCAAGGCGGCGCTCGTCTCCCGCCCGGCCCCCGGCCGCCCGGCCTTCGCCGCGTTCGCCGCGACGGGACCGGTGCCCCGCCGGGTGGCCGCGCTCCTCGGTCCCGTGCCGCCGGACCGGGGATGGCCGCCCGCCCTCACCCCGGCCGGGGCCGCCGCCTTCGTCGCCGCGGCCGGGACGACCGTCTCGGCCCTGTCGGCGCTCAACGCGGCCGTGGCGCTGTTCCTCGTCCTGGAAGCGGCGACACCTCTGTAGGGGGGCGCGGTGCGGCCCGCCGGAGGAGCCCGGCGGGCCGCACCGGAGCACGTCAGGCCCGGCCGGCGTCGAGCGCGGCGAGGGCCTGGGCCCAGCGGGCGTACTTCAGGTTGGCCAGATCTGCCACCGTCTTGACGTTGAACGCCTCCTGGAGCAGCTCGCCGTCGCGGTCCGAGACGCCCTTCAGCGCCGAGACCGGGGCCGCCAGAATCGTGCTGAGGTCCTTGTCCGCGTAAGCCTTGTCGAGCACCTTGTCCAGGTCGATCTGGGCCACTGCTGCCTCCTGGGAGCTTGTCGCCCCGCCTTGACGGCGGGTGGCCCCGGTCGGGGCCGACAGCACAACCGCGGAGGGCGGCCGGTCAGTTCCCGGCCGTGCCCGGCACCGAAAGGTTCTCGCCACGGAGGCCGCCCCGATCCCGGTCTACTCCGCTGTAGAGTTCGTGGGCCGCGGTCCCGATCGTGGGCGCCGCCGGAAACGCACCGGCAGCGGCGGAGCGGGCGCTGCCCCTCCAGACATGGGCTGGACCCCCAGCCGGACAGGAGCCACGCGTTGTATGCCAGTCCGGGCCCTTCGGGGCCTGACCTCCGCCCTCCGGGGCCTGACTTCCACCGCACCCGATCCGCCGCCGCGGCCCCGGACCGGGTGGGCCACCGCTCCTGTGGGGCGAGTGCCCGATGACCGCCGCGCTGCTCGGCCTCCTGGCCGTCTTCGTCCTCACCGCCGGGACCGGCTACTTCGTCGCCCAGGAGTTCGCCTACGTCTCCGCCGACCGCCTCACCCTCTCCCGGGAGGCCGCGGCCGGTGACAAGCGGGCCGCCCGCGCCGTGAACGTCCTGGAACGACTCTCGTTCATGCTGTCCGGCGCGCAGCTCGGCATCACCGTCACGGGGCTGATCGTCGGCTTCCTCGCCGAACCGTCCGTCTCCACCCTGCTGCGGCCCGCCCTGAGCGGCACAGGTGTGCCCGACGGAGTGGTGTCGGGCATCTCCGTGGCGCTCTCCTTCGTGGTGGCGACCGTCATCCAGATGGTCCTGGGCGAACTCGCCCCGAAGAACCTCGCCCTCGCCATCCCCGAGCGGATGGCGAAGTCCCTGGCCGCCTCCACCCTGATCTACCTCCGAGCCGTCGGCCCGGTGATCCGCGTCTTCGACAGCGCCGCCAACCGGCTGCTGCGCCGGATCGGCATCGAACCCGTCGAGGAGCTCCACCACGGCGCCACCCTGGAGGAGCTCGGCCATCTGATCGGCGAATCCCACGAGCAGGGCCAGCTGCCCGCCGCGACCGCCGAGCTGATGGACCACGCCCTGGAGTTCTCCGAGCGCACCCTCGGCGAGGTGATGATCCCGCGCGCCGATGTCGCCTTCGTCCGCCGGGACGCCATGGCCGCCGAGGCCGTCGAGCTGATCGCCCGCCACGGGCACTCCAACTACCCCGTGCTCGGGGACCACCCCGACGACCCCGCCGGAGTCCTGGGCGTACGGGAGCTGATGCGCCTCTCGACCGCCGAGGTCGGCCGCACCACCGTGGGCACCCTGGCCCGCCGCCCCCTCCTGCTGCCCGAGCTTCTGAGACTCCCCGCGGCCGTCGCGCAGATGCGGGAGCGTGACGACGAGTTCGCCGTCGTCCTGGACGAGCACGGCGGCCTCGCCGGGATCGTCACCTACGAGGACATCGCCGAGGAGCTCGTCGGGGACATCGCGGACGAGAGCGACACCGTCGTCGAACTCGCGGTGGCCGACGGGACCGGCTGGATCGTCGACGCGGGGCGCCGTCCCGACGAGATCCAGGAGGCCACCGGCGTCGAACTGCCCCAGGAGAGCGACGACTACGACACCCTGGCCGGACTGATCATCGACCGGCTCGGCCGCTTCCCGACGGTGGGGGACCGGCTCACCACCGGCAGCGCCCGGATCGAGGTCCGTACGCTCGACCGGCATGTCGCCGAGTACGTGCGCATCGAAAGCACCCAAGGCACCGGACGCACCGAACAGGAGCCGCAGGCATGAGTTTCCCCCTGGCCCTCTTCGTGACCGTCCTGCTGCTGATCGGCAGCGGATTCTTCGTCGCCGCCGAATTCGCCCTGGTCGCCTCCAAGCGCCACCGCATGGAACAGGCCGCCGCCCGCGGGCAGCGCGGGGCGAAGGCGGCGCTCGCCGGAATGCGCGAGCTGTCCCTGATGCTCGCGGGCGCCCAGCTCGGCATCACCATCTGCACCCTGGGCCTCGGCTCCGTGTCCAAGCCCGCGATCTCGCACGAGCTGGACCCGCTGCTGGAGCGGCTCGGACTGCCCGCGGCCCTCAGCTACGGCATCGCCTTCGCGCTGGCGATGACGGTCGTCGTCTTCCTGCACATGGTCGTCGGCGAAATGGCACCCAAGTCCTGGGCCATCGCCCACCCGGAGCGCTCCGCGATGCTGCTGAGCCCGCCCTTCCGCGCCCTGGTCAACGCCGTACGCCCGCTGATCCGGCTGCTGAACGCGATCAGCAACGCCCTGGTACGGCTCTGCAAGGTGACCCCGCGCGACGAACTGACCTCGGTGCACAACCGGGACCAGCTCACCCACCTCATCGAGGAGTCGGAGCGGCTCGGGCTGATCAGCAAGGGCGACTCCGGCCTGATGACCCGGTCCCTGACCGAGCCGCAGGCCCCGGTGTCCACCCTCCAGATCCCCGCCGAACGGATCGCGACCGTCCCCGCGGACGCCGGACTCGACCGGATCCTGGCCACCGCGGCCGAGGCCGACCGCACCCGCCTGCTGGTACGGGACGGGGAACAGGTCCTCGGATCGGTGCACGCCCGCGACGCCCTGGTCGCCCGCGCCGGCGGCCGGGCCGTCCTCGCCCGCGACCTGGCCCGCCCGGTCCCGGAGCTGGCCCCGGAGGAGACCGCCGCCCACGCCGTGGAGCAGCTGCGCGATCGGCGCGCCACGATCGCCGTGGTCCGCGACGCGGAGGGCAGGCTCACCGGACTGGTCAGCCTGGACGATCTCCTCGCCCGCCTGCTGCACCCGCCGACGGCCGCCTGAGAGACCGCTCGCGGCCCGGGCCGCGAGCGGCTACAGGTCCTTGCGCTCGGTCGCCTCCCCGCGGATCACGCGAGGGGACGGCCGGGCGTCGTCGTCCGGGGCCGCCCCACCGGGCGCGGCCCCGGCCTGCGGGACGTTCTGCGGGTCGGTGTACGGGGCGTCCTGCTCCTTGAGGGCCCGCTTCTCGCTCTTGAGGATGCGTGCGGCCTTGCCGGCCGAACGCATCAGGTCCGGCAGCCTTTTGATGCTCAGGACCACCACGATCACGAGAAGAAGAAGGGTGAGCTCGCCGAACCCCAACATGGCTGCTGCTTTCTCTCGTGCGATCTGCGTCGGTAGGTAATCTACAGGGCTGTAGAGTATCCGTTCGCGGGT
Organism: Streptomyces sp. NPDC033165; assembly: GCF_055577965.1. Lineage (NCBI taxonomy): Bacteria > Bacillati > Actinomycetota > Actinomycetes > Kitasatosporales > Streptomycetaceae > Streptomyces > Streptomyces sp. NPDC033165. The sequence continues at coordinate 40,299 of NZ_JBVIPK010000016.1, read as the reverse complement.
TCCATGATCAGGCTGCCCGGAGCAACCTCCTTTCAGGCCAGTCGTGTTCGGTGGCCGCGGACGACCAGGGAAGCGGGATGACGGACGCAGCGGCGCACGCCCCGCGCCGACGGCAGGCGGTGGCCGGGCGGTGCAGGGAGATCACGGAGGCCCGCTGGTTCGCCGCCCTGGTCTTCTGCCTCATCCTCGCCAACGCGGCGGTGCTCGGCATCGAGACGTACTCCGGACTGGCCGAGCGCTGGCACCTGGCCCTGCGTACCGTCGAGTACAGCTTCCTCGCCGCGTTCACCGTGGAGATCCTGTTACGCGCGGGCGCCCACGCCGAACGCCCCGCGGCCTTCTTCCGTGACCCGTGGAACATCTTCGACCTCGCCGTCGTCCTCTTCGCCTTCCTGCCGTTCCTCCGCGAGAACGGCACCGTGCTGCGCCTCCTGCGCCTCGCCCGGGTGCTGCGTGCGGCACGCTTCCTGCCCCAGCTGCGCGTCGTCCTGGTCGCGGTCGGCAGAAGCCTCCCCGGCACCGTCAGCTTCCTGCTCGTCGGCGGTCTGCTGCTCTACCTCTACGCCATGGTCGGCTGGATCTGCTTCTCCGACAGCGACCCGGAACACTTCGGCTCCCTGGGCCGCGCGGTCCTCACCCTGTTCCTGCTGATGACCCTGGACGGACTGGGCGACGCGGTGCGCGCGGGCCTGGAGATCTCCCGGTGGAGCATCCTCTACTACGCCTCGTACGTCCTGTTCGCCTCCTTCGTCCTGGTCAACGTCCTGATCGGGGTCGTCATCACCTCGCTCGACGAGGCCCGTTCGATGGAGGAGCCGGCGGAATCACCGGAGCCCGCCCGCCCCGGCCCGGCCGACGCCCTCCTGCCCACCGCCGACGCCACCGTGCTGCGCGAACGCGTCGCCGCGGCCCGCCGGGCCCTGGACGACCTCGAACGAGCCCTGGCAGCGGCCCCGGTGGAGCACACGGCCGTCGCACTCGCACCCGCACACGCGTCCGCGCCCCGTACGCGTACCGACTGATCCGGGTCGGTCTGCGGACACCGCTGTCCGCCTCCGACCGGGCGGAGGCGATACTGGTGGTCCTATCAGCGGTCATATCAGCAGTTCAGGCCTGTCGGCGGGCCGGTGGAGAGGCGGGGGCGCGCGTGAGTTCCACGAAGGAGCGGGAGGGGACGGCGATCGCTCTCCCGGCCACCGAGAGAGCCGTCGCCCGCTACCGGAGACGGGCGGGCACATGGTGTGCGGCCGGGGGCGGGGCTCTCGTGGCCGGTCCGGCGGCGGCCCTCCTCGCCGGGGGCGGCGGGGCCCGTCCGGGCTGGGCCATGCCGCTCGCGGCGTGGCTGTCCGTGGCGGGCCTCATCGCTCTCCTCGTCGGCCTGGTCCTCGTCTTCAACGCCCGCCGCATGCACGGGCGGCTGTCCGCGGCCCCCTGGACGGCCTGCGTCGCCCGGTCGACGGTCTCGGCCGTGACCGGCGCACCGCGCCTGGTGCTCCGCGACCCCCGCACCGGTGACCTCGTGTGCCTCGGCGCCGTCGTCGCGCAGGCCAACGCCCACCTCGCCGAAACCGGGTGGGACGGCATCGTGTGGTGGTGCGGCGACCCGGTGCGCGGCGGTGTCGTGTCACGGCCCGGCGGGGAAGGCCTGTTCTGGGCCCGCCCGGAGACCGGGGCCAAGCGGAGCCGGCTCATCGCGTGGGCGCGGGAGACGGGCATCGACGGCCGCCCCGATCCTGAGCGGATCCCCGGTCAGCGGCCGCAGGCGGGGCCGGGTACAGCCGAGCACAGGGCCCCGGCGGCGGTGCCGCGCCGGCGGCCGTGCTGGCGCTGGGTCCTGCTCGTGGGTTGTGCGGTCCTGGGGCTGGGCATCGCCGCGTCCCAGGCGGCCATGGACGACCCGAAGGCCGAGCTGACCGTGATCAGCGAGTCGGCCGACGGCGACTGCACCGTGCGCTGGGCCGACCCCTGGAGCGGCGAGCGGCGCGAAGGCCCGTTCCGCTGCGACCCCGACCGGGCCCCGATCCTGCACGACTGGGAGATCGGCTGGGTGGTGTCCTACGGCCCGTGGAAGGGTGACCTGTACAACGCCGACTGGGAGGGCACCCCGGCCAACGAGGTGAACGATGCGGTGTTGCTGGCGGGTGTGCTGCTGATCCTCGGCTCCCTGATCGGGGGCGCCATCCGCGTCGTACGCCGGATACGGGACCGCCGTTCCTTCGCGCAGGGCCCGGCCCACGCCTCCCCCGTGACGCCGCCGCGCTCTCGTGTCTCCCTGGTCAAGGGCGCCCCGGCGGAACAGGGCCCCGGCCTCTCCTGCGCGGTGGTGTCCGCGGCGGCCGAGCGCCGGGCCCCGCACGTCACGGAACCACTGCCGCCGCTCCCGCCCGGAGCCCGGGAGCTGCCCTGGTGGCGGATCGGACCGCTGCTGGAGCTCTCGGCGACGCTCGGGACCCTGCGCTCCCTGGCCGTGTCGCTGGCCGCGACCGCCTTGTGGTGGTGGCTGGACGAACCGGCGCCCCTGCTGGTCGGCGGCCTCGCGGCCTGCAATGCCGTACGGCTGGGCTACCGTGCCCTGCGCCACGGGATACCGAACGTCCGCGGACTGGTCCGTGCAGCCCGCCACCCCGGACCCGTACGCAAGCGGTACGCCCTGCTGCGCGGCCACGACGACACGGTGGTCCTGATCTTCTTCCCGCTGGACGGCGGCCCGGAGGCGCAGGCGGAAGGCTCCCTGGAGGTCTTCCCGCCGGGCACGTCACGCAAGCCGTGGCGTGGCCTGCCCGCCCCCACCGGCATCGCGGAGCTGTACGGGGACGTCGACGGTACGCCGACGGCGGACGGCGGACGGACGCGCGCCCTGCCGGACGACGCGGAGCGCCCCTTGCTCGTGCCGTGGATCGACGGACGCCCGCTGTGGCCGCTGCACGGTTACGACGCCGTGCGACCCGAGGACGTACGGGACCGGGAGTACTTTGCCGGGCTCCTCTCCTGAGCCGCCCGCCACCGCGCGGACCGGGCCGGGCGCGGCCGCCCGTTCCGCGTCCTGCTGTGAGGGCCGATCGAGGCCGTACGCCGTGCCCTGAGCGCTGAGGAATGGACCGGGCCGTCAGCGTGACCGCGCGCCGCTGCCGCGAGCGCCCGGCTTCGGGGACGGGACCAGGCGGAACGCGGTGTTGAGCAGATGGTCGACGACATCGCGCGAGGGCGTGTCCGTGAGGTTGGTGAGCAGCCGGGCCAGTGTGTTGAGGAGGAACGGCGAGCCCATGACGTACCGGTTGAGCACTGGCTGGAAGCCCGACCGGCTGAAGAGCAGGTCGGCGGCGGTGTTGCCGAGCCGGTAGTAGCGGCCCCAGCGGCGGTTCATCTCCACCGGGTAGCCGCGCAGCACCTGTTCGCGGCGCGGGCCCTCGGGATGGGCCAGGGCCAGTGCCGTGCTCTCGGCGGCGACCTCGCCCGCCTCCATGGCCTGGGCGATGCCCTCACCGTTCCAGGGGCTGACCATTCCGCCGGAGTCACCGACGAGCAGCAGCCCCCGCGCGTACAGCGGATGCCGGTTGAAGCCGAGGGGGAGCGCGGCGCTGCGGACCGGGCCCTCCGCGTTCTCCTCGCGCAGCCCCCACTCCTCGGGGGTACGGGCCAGCCACTGGTCCAGCGTGGCGCGCAGGTCCGCCTTGCCGTGCCGCCGGTGGGGGAGCGCCCCGAGCCCGACGTTGACCCGGCCGTCGCCCATCGGGAAGATCCAGCCGTACCCCGGAAGATACGGGCCGCCGTCCGGGAAGCGAAGGTCGGCCCACAGCTCCAGATAGTCCTCCCGGGAGCGCTCCGGGCTGCGGTAGTAGCGGCGGGCCGCAGTCGCGATCTGCCGCCGGGGGTCCCGCTCCAGGCCCATCGCCAGGGCCAGCCGCGCGGAGGCCCCGTCGGCGGCGATGACGACCGGCGCGCGGAAGTCGACCGGTTCCGGCAGGTCCGGGGAGTCCGAAGTCGCGGCGACCCCGATGACCCGGCCCGCCCGGTCGGTCAGCGGCCGCTCCGCCTTCCAGCCGCTGTACAGCCGGGCGCCGGCCGCCACGGCGTGCCGCGCGAGAATGTCGTCGAAGTCGTGCCGGCTGCGGGAGAGGCCGAAGTCCGGGTAGCGGCCCAGCGCGGGCCAGTCGATGTGCACCCGGTGCTCCCCGGCGACCCAGCGCATACCGCGCGAACGCGTCCAGCCCGGCGCGGAGACGTCGACGCCCATCCGGATCAGCTGATGCACCGCGTGCGGGGTCAGGCCGTCCCCGCACACCTTCTCCCGGGGGAAGCGGGCCTTCTCCAGCAGGATCACGTCGACCCCGGCCCGGGCCAGGTGGTAGGCGGCCGACGAGCCTGCCGGTCCCGCGCCCACCACGATCACCCGGGCGTCCTCCCCCGAGCGGGACACCCCCCGTACGTCCGTCGTCGCCAGGTCCGGTGGTGAGAGATCCCGCATCACAGTCCCTTCCTTCCGCGGCCGTTGCTCCTGCCGGGGCGGTGGGGCCCCGGGCCACATCATCGGCCAGGACGGGCGGCAGCGATACCCGGCCCAGGGGACGGGAGACCGGACCGTCCGTCTACGATCCCCCGATGGCCACCCCACCGGACGCGCTGATCGACGACGCCCTCGACCGCGCCGACGCCGGACTCCTCGCCCGGCACCTCGACGCCCGGACCTGCCCGCCGGGGCTGCTCGCCCGGCTGCTCCGGCACCCCGCCCCCCGGCTCCGCCACCTCGGCCTCCTGCTCCTCACCGAACGCACGGACACTCCGGCGGCAGCGGGCGGCGGGCCGGAGCAACAGGGCCTCCTGGCGCGCCTGTTGCCCGCATCGCCGGGCGCGTCCCCCGAGGAGTCGCTGCTGCTCGCGGAGCTCCACGCGCGGCTCGGCGCGCAGCGGCCGGGGCACCGGCTGCCGGACTGGCGTACGGCGGAGCTGCCCGCGCGGGTACGGATCGCCTGGCTGCGGGCCGAACTCCTCGGCGACCCGGCCGCCGTCCGTACGGAGCCACCGGGCGAACTCCTGTACCGGGCCGTCGGCGCGATCGCCGCCGCCGTCGTGCACCGGCCCGACCGCCTCGACCGGCTCGTGGCCGAACTCATCGGCAGCGGCGACCCGGTCCTGGGGGCCGAGGCGCTGCGGCTGGCCCGGGAAGGGCTGCACGCCGGGCTGCTCGCGCCCGCGTCCGCCCGCGCTCATCTGACCCAGCTGCTCGACGCGCCCGACGACGAGGTCGCCATCGGGGCGCTGCGCGAACTCGCCGAGCCCTGGGCGGCGGTGACACCCCTGGAACTGCTGCCGCTGTCCCGGCTGGTGAGCGGGCCGGGGACGCCGGGGGGAGAGGGCTCGGCGGTCGCCGACGCCGCTCTCCTCGCGGCGGCCCGCCACGGCCATCAGGAGCTGCTGTGGCGGACGGCGGAGGACGCGGCCTCGCCCCCCGCCCTGCGCCGACGGGCGCTGGAACTGCTGGGCGATTCGGCCGAACGCACGGACACTGGCCGCCTGTTGGCGGTGGCCGCGCCGGACCCCCTGCTGCTCGCGGGGCCCGTACTGACCGCTCTGCTCGGACTGCACCGGCGCGGCCACTTCCCCACCGGCCCGGACGTCCGGCCGCTTCTCGCCCTGGCCCTGAGGGACCACACGCTCCCGGCGGACGATGTCGCCACGGTCCTGTACACCTGCCGTCGGCCCCTGTTCGACGCCCTCGTGGACGCACCGCCCACCGCCCCGGACTGGCCGCGCCGTCTGGAGCTGCTCGTCGCGCTGGCGGGGCAGGGTGCCACCGACGTGCCGATCGGTGAGGCGGTCACCGGGCTCCTTCCCACCGCTCCGGCCGCGCGCCCGTTTCTCGACGCGATCCGTGCTCTGCGCCCGCCGGACGCCGAGGAGGCCGTGCTCGCCCTGCTGCCGAGGGCGCCCGGCGCCGCACTGGGTGCGCTGGAGGCCATCGGCGGAGCCCGTACGAGGGAGGCGCTCGCCCAGGGCCTGGACGTGGCGGGCCCTCCGGCGGCCTCCGGTGTCGTCCCCGCCGGCGCGCCCGCGCCCGCCATCGCACCCGAGCTGCGCCCCGTACGCGACCGGGCCCTGGAACTCCTCTGGCACCTCACCGACGAGCCCGTCCAGCGGCGGCGGCTCCTCTCGCGGCTCGACCCCCAAGACCTCCCGGGAGCCGTCGAGGCCGACCTCGGGGCCCCGGACGAACGGGAACTGGCCGTTCTGCGCTCCCGGGTGGACGTCGACGACCCGGTGGGCGCACTGTGCCGGATCGCGGGGAACGCCGGAGGACGGACACCGCCCGTCGTCGCGGATCTGATCCTGCGCATCGTGCGCGATCTCGCCGCACCCCGGGAGCCCGGCCCCGAACCGGAGCTGCCGCAGGAGGTGCTGAGTGCCGTGCGGGACCTGGGGCGCCGACTCCGCGCACGTGAACGGATCAGGCCCGTCTGCCTGCTGGACACCGCCGACGGTACGGCAGCGGGCCAGGCTCTGCTGTCCACGACGCTGCTCGACCTGCTGGAGCGCCCGGGCCTCTCCGGCGGCGAACAGACCGTGCTGCTCAAGGCGTTGACGCAGACCCCCGCCACCCTCGCCACTCGCGCCCGCGTGCACCGGCTGCTGCGCAGCCGCGACCCGCAGGTGCGCAAGCACGTCATCGCCCTGCTGGCCCACGACACTTCGGGACGCGACGCCCGGGCCCTGTCGGCGACGCTCGTCCCCCTGACGGCCGACCCGGACATCCGGACCGTACGGCAGGCCCTGCTGGCCCTCGGTGCGGCGCGGGCGGTCTGGGCGGGCGAGGCGGTCGCCGCGTGCCTCGACCACCCGAACATGAACGTCAGGAAGACCGCGGCGGCGACTCTGGCCCACGCGGGCGCACCCGCCTCCGTGCCCCGAATCCTCGGGCGGCTCGGCCGCGACGACAATCCGGGACTGCGGGCCGCGCTGACCCGGGCACTGCGGGCCGTCGTGGGCCGTGCCTACGCCGCCACCCTCCTCGCCGCCGCCGAGGCGGGCCAGGACGCGCGCGGCCGCCGCCTGCTGCTGAGCGCGCTCGACGGGGAGCTGACCGCGCGTGCGGTGCTCGCCCTCGACGCGCAGGCTTCGCCGGTCGTCCCCCTGCTCCTGACGCTCGTGGCGGACGGCGGCGTCCGCTTCGCCGACGGTTCCGTCGAGGACCTGGCGGAACCACTGGCCCGGCACGGTGTGCCGACGCCCCCGGTCGCCCCGAACCCGCCGCCGTGCGTGCCCGATCCGGAGGTCGCGGCGCTGCTGCGGTCGGGCTGGGACCCGGCGCTCGCCCTGCGGATCGCCCGTCGGGCCGCGCCCCCGGACCTCACCGACGTGACGGCCGCCACCGCCGTACGCGAAGACCCGCGAGCGCGGGCGCAGTTGGAGAAATGGCTCGCCCTGGCCGAGAGCACCCGCGAGGCCGGACTGCCGAGCCGCCTCCTGCGGTGCGCGCTGCGCCTGTGCCCGGCGCCCTGGTCCGCCGACGAGACGGCGCTCCTCGCCCGGTACGCCGGCACGGTGGCCGACGCGTTCGACGAGGCGACGAGGGCCGGCGAGGGATCGTTCGCGGGGGAGCTGACCGGCGTACTGCACGCCGTCGCACCGGAGTTGTCCGGTGTCCAGCGCTTCATGGCCGTCGAGGGGCTGCGTACCCTGCCGCCCGGTGCCGGTGAAGCGCCCGACGGGTACGGGACCCCGGCGCTGACGGCCGCCGCCACCCTGACCCTGCTCCGGGAGCTGGGCGCGGTGCTGGTCCGCGCCGATCTCGACCGGGCCCTGGACTCCGCGCACCTGGGCGCCGACCCCTGGCAGGCCGCGCCCGCCGTGCTCGGTGAGGCGTTCGGCGTACCGGGACCGCAGGAGGCGTCCGGGGCGGCGGCGGAGGACGCCGGGGGCGGCGTATCGGAGGCGTGGCGTGCGGAGTTGAGGAAGGCGGTACGGACGCAGGGGGCGCTGGCGGAGTTCCGGGGGCGCGGCGCCGGTGGTGCGGCCGGGGCCAGGGATCTGCTGGCCGCCCTCGTCACCGCGTACCCGGCGGCCGGGCCGGACGTCCGGGGGCCGCTCGTCGACTGGATGGCCGAGCTCCAGCCGCTCGACGCGCCGCCGTGGAACGTCGCTGAGACCAGGGCGGTGGTACGGGCCGCCGCCGTGCCAGCGCGTCCGGTGCGTGCGGACGATCTCGACCAGCCCCGGTCGGCCGCGCAGCGAGCCCGCTTGCTGGCCATGCTGGAGGCCCCGGAGCCGGAACGCCGGAGCACCGCCGTGCGGGCCCTGCGGGCCTGGCCCGAGCCGGAGGTGTCGCTCGCCCTGCTACGGGCCTTCCTGCACGGCCGCGTCGACCTCTTCCCCGCCGACCTGTTCGGGCTGGCGGCCCGCGCGGAGCAGACCGGTCTCGCGGGGTGGACCGCCGACCAGGTCCTGGCCGCTGACGGGGTACTGCCCGAACGGGCCCTCCGCTGGACGGGCCTGCTCCCCGAGGACGACCTGCCTCCGCTCGTCCCCCTGCTCCTGAAGTGGTGGGAACACGGCCCGCCCGCCGGGCGCGCGGCCGCCCGCACCGCGTTGGGGCGGGTACCCGCCGACGCCCTCGCCCACCTGCTGGCACCCCGTATCGACGCGGGCGACCTCGGGCTCGTGGACCTGCTGACCGGGCGCCCCCTGCTCCGGACCCCGATGCTGACCCGGGCCCTGGGCCGACTGCGCACCGAAGGCCGCGACAGCGTCGCAGACGGCCTCAACCTCGTCGACGGTCCGCTGCGCGCACCCGGCACCGACGGCGAGGACGCCGCCGTGCTGGACGTCCTGCGCACCCCGGCCCCCGCCCCGGCGGTGGTGGTGCCCCGCCCGTCACTGCCGGAGCTGCTCGACCTCGCCCGTACGGGAACGCCCGAGCAGACCCGCCGTACGCTCACCCGCCTCGTCGAGGAGCACGCACCGCCGCCCGGGGCGGAACCGGACGAGGCCCTGCGCGAGCTGGTCGAGGAGCTGCTCCGCCACCCGCGTGCCGGGGTCCGGCTCCACGCCCACCGGACCTCGCGGGCCCTGTTCGACCGGGCCACCCACGCCCGGCTCACCGGGCTCCTGCTGTCCGACCCGCTGCCGGACGTGGTGCGCATGGCCGTCCGGACGCTCGGCCGCGCCGCCTGGGAACCTGCGCTGCCGGACCTCGTCCGGCTCCTCGGCCATGCCAGGCCCGTGGTCCGGGGTGCGGCCCGGGAGGCTGTCGTCGGGTTCGGGGCGACGGCGGTTCCCGTCCTGCGGCGGGCCGAGGCGCACGCCCGGCCCGACCGGCGGTCGCTCTACACCGACGTCCTCACCGAGATCACAGACTCGGGCCCCGGCCCTGATGGGCGAGATCGGCCCTGATCGGCGAGAGCGCCCCTGAGGGCTGTCCCGTCAGCCCCGGCGGATCAGCACGCGGCGTCGGATGCGGCGCATCGCACGGCGGAGGAGTGTCCGCACACGGGATGGGTCCGGGCGTTCCGGCAACGCGGCCGACTGCCGTGGCCGTCCTCGTGCGCCCGCCAGGGATCATGGGCCAGCCCACAGCTCAGCCCGCGTCTGCCCGGGCCGCCGCCGCGGCGACCTGGTGCAGCGTGCGTCCCGTACGGGCTGACCGGGCGTGGTACGGGTCCGGTGAGCCGGGTCTGTCGCGTACGGCGAGGCGGTCGTTGGCCTTGATCAGCAGCCAGGCCTCGTGGCCGCCGCTGTCCGGCTCGTCGCCCTTCCGGATGCGGGTGAGCGCGAACTCCCCGTGCAGCTTCTTCCCGTACAGCCAGAACGTCGCATGCCCGAGGCCGAGCGACTCGGCGAAGGGGACGGAGCCGCCCTGCCCGTCGTGTCCGAGCGGCCGGTAGGTCCCCTGGTCCCAGACGATGACCGTGCCGCTGCCGGACTCGCCCCGGGGGATGACCCCCTCGAACTCGCGGTACTCCAGCGGATGATCCTCCGTGGGCACGGCGAGCCTGCGGTCGCTGGGGTTCTCCGAGGGGCCGCGGGGCACCGCCCACGACTTGAGTACGCCGTCGACCTCCAGCCGGAAGTCGAAGTGCATACGGCGTGCGTCATGGATCTGCACGACGAAAAGGGGCCGTGCCGTGTCGTCGCTCTCCGTCCCCACCGCCTGCTCCCTCCGTCGGCCTGGACGTTCACAGGTGCGTGTCTCCACTCTGCCGCCGCCCCGGGGGAACCGCGCGTCGGACCCGCTGCCTTCAGGTGCGTATGCGCAACGACAGTGCTGTGAGGGCCGGTGGCGCAGGCTGTCGCCTTCGAGGACCGGTTCGACGGTCCGGCCGGTTCCGCCGTGGCCGGCGGCAGCGGTGCTCCTGCCGCTGTTCGTCTCTGCGGCTGCCCGCCACCCCTGCCGCTACGGGGCAGAGCGGAATAGCATGATCTTCATGGAGCAACGCACACTGGGCAGGACCGGCCGTGACGTGTCGGCTGTCGGACTGGGCACCTGGCAGCTGGGGGCCGATTGGGGCGAGGTCGCGGAGGGCGACGCCCTCGACATCCTCGACGCGTCGGTCGAATCCGGCGTCACCTTCTTCGACACGGCGGACATGTACGGAGACGGCCGAAGCGAACAGCTCATCGGCCGCTACCTCACGAGCCGTCCCGACGCGGACGTCTTCGTCGCCACCAAGATGGGCCGGCGCGCCGAACAGGTGCCGGAGAACTACGTCCTGGACAACTTCCGCGTCTGGAACGACCGTTCCCGGGCCAATCTGGGAACCGACACGCTCGACCTCGTACAGCTGCACTGTCCGCCCACCGGCGTCTACTCCTCCGACGCGGTCTACGACGCGCTGGACACCCTGGTCGCCGAACAGCGGATCGCGGCCTACGCCGTGAGCGTGGAGACCTGCGCCGAGGCACTCACGGCCATCGCGCGCCCCGGCGTCGCGAGCGTGCAGATCATCCTCAACCCGTTCCGGCTCAAGCCCCTGGACGAGGTGCTCCCGGCGGCGGCCGCCGCGGGCGTCGGGATCATCGCGAGGGTCCCGCTGGCCTCCGGTCTGCTCTCCGGCAGGTACACCGAGGACACCGTCTTCGCGCCCGAGGACCACCGAACGTACAACCGCCACGGCGAGGCCTTCGACCAGGGCGAGACGTTCTCCGGTGTCGACTACGTGACCGGTCTCGCCGCTGCCGCCGAGTTCGCCGAGCTGGCCCCCGAGGGTGCCACCCCGGCCCAGGCCGCGCTGCGCTGGATCATCCAGCAGCCCGGCGTGACCACCGTCATCCCCGGCGCGCGCTCGGCCGAACAGGCCCGGGCCAACGCGGCGGCCGCGTCCCTGCCGCAGTTGCCGCAGAGCACGCTGGACGCCGTACGGGAGCTGTACGACCGGTCTGTCCGCGCGGACGTGCACGGCCGATGGTGAGCGGCTGCCTCTGAACGACCGCTGCTGAACGGGCCGCCGCCGAACAGCCTTGCGACGGGCGGGAGTCAGTCGTCCCGCTCGTCGTCCTCGTCGTCGTCCCGGTCCCCATTCTGGGGGTCCGCATCCTGATCTCGGCCCTGGTTCGGGTCGCTGCCCTGCTGGCCGTCCTGCTGGCCGCCCGGCTGGTCCTGTTGCTGATCCTGCTCCTGGCCCGGCTGCTGTTCAGCGCCGTTGCCACCGTCATCGCCGTGGCCGCCGTCGCTGACGTTCTCCGCCGGGCCGGAGGACGTCGGCGCCGGGCTCGGCGTGCCGGCGGAGCTGGAGTCCGGGGAGAAGAGGATCATCCCCAGATACACGGCGGCCAGGAACGTCGCCGTCCCCGCGATGGCGCTGGCCACCCTCGGGCGGCGACGGATCGCCTCGCGCGTGCTGCGGCGGCGCGCGGGGGCGGACCGGGACGAGGTGTTGCGTCTTCGGCCGGTCGGCTGCGGCAGCCGGTACGTCGTGGGGCCCACGGGGGCGGCGGCGGGCGGTGCTGCCGGGAGGGACGTCGAGCGTGCGGGGGCCGGGCCGGAGGCGCGGTGGGACGCGGGCGTCTGCATCGGGAGGGGCTCGGGCCGTCCCCGCCAGGCGTCGGTGCGGAACCAGTCGGAGACCTGCTGTGCGGTGGGCCGCTCCTCGGGCTGCTTGGCCAGCAGGCCCAGGAGATACGCGTCGAAGGCGGCGGAGATCTCCACGCCCCGCTGCCGCAGCGGGACCGGCGGGGTGTCGACGTGCTGATAGAGCGTCGCGGTCGCTGTGTCGGAGCGGAACGGCGGCTGTCCGACCAGCAGTTGGTAGATGACGCAGCCCAGGGAGTACATGTCGGAGGCGGCGTCGGCGGTGCGGCCGAGGGCGCGTTCGGGGGCCAAGTAGAGGCTGGTGCCCACGATCTGACCGGCCGTCGTCAGAGCGGTCGAGGGATCGTCGACGAACTGGGCGATGCCGAAGTCGCCGATCTTCACCGAACCGTCCGCGTCCAGCATCAGGTTGCCCGGTTTGATGTCCCGGTGGACGATGCCCTGCCGGTGCGCGGCGGCGAGCCCGGCGGCCGCCTGCCCCGCGATCTGCGCGACCTGCTCGGGGTGGACGCGTTCCTGGGCGGCCAGCAGGTCCCCGAGGCTCTGCCCCTCGACCAGCTCCATCACCAGGAAGAACCGGTCCTCCCAGGCGCCGAAGTCGAACACGGCCACCAGGTGCGGGTGGCTGAGCCGGGCAGCGGTCTGCGCCTCCAGCCGGAAGCGGGCGGTCGACGAGGCGTCCGCCTGGTCGCCGAGCAGCAGTTTCACGGCCACGGCCCGGCCCAGCACCTCGTCCGTGGCGCGCCACACCTCGCCCATGCCGCCTCGCCCGATGGGGGACACCAATCGGTACCGACCAGCTACCAGCACCTGTACACCTATCTCGAAGGGCGGCCCGTACCGGCTGTCGGCCCACCTGGGGCCTGGGGCGTCCGGGGCGGTGGGGCGAACGACATGATCAGGATATCCGTCCGGGGACCCCGGGTGCCCCCGACGGCCCCTCCGCCGGGCACGGCTGACGGACCGGCACGCCCCGGGGCCCGGCGCGGCTGCCACCGGCCCGGGTCAGCCGATCAGCCAGGTGTACGCGGCCTCGGCCGTGAACGCGGACTGCCCGCCCGTGAACAGCAGGTCGGCGGCCTTGAAGGCCGGGTCGGACGCGGTCTTGGGCACGTAGGGCACGGCGATGCACCGCATGCCCGCCGCGTGCGCGGCCGCCGCCCCCGGCGGGGCGTCCTCCAGCACCACGCAGTCGGCGGGTTCCGCCCCCATCCTGCGTGCCGTCTCCAGGAACACGTCCGGCTCGGGCTTGCCGCGGGGGACCTCCTCGGCGGAGACGTACAGCGGGATGTACGCGTCCAGCCCCGTGACCGCGAGCACCGCACCGATCGCGGCCCGGGACGAACCGGAGGCCACCGCCATCGGCACCCCGGCGGCGTGCAGGCGTTCCACGAACGCCCGCATCTGCGGGAAGACGTCCGTCGAGGCCCCGGCGAGCTCCAGATACAGGGCGTTCTTCCCGGCGAGCAGTTCGTCGACCGGGGCGTCGATCCCGTACTCCGCGCGCAGGGCGGTCAGGGTCTCGCGGGTGCCGATCCCGATGAACCGGGTGTGCTCCTCCCAGCCGAAGTCCCGCACCCCGTACCGGGCGAGCAGCCGCCGCCCCGCCTCGTAGTAGTTCGGCTCGCTGTCGACCAGCGTCCCGTCGAGGTCGAAGACCACGTGGACGGGGGCGGGGGAGGCGGGAACGGCTGCACGGGCGGCGGAGGGGTGCGACGTCATGACCCCAGCATGCCGCAGCCGGGAAGGGCGGCCGGGCCGGTCACTCGCGATGGGCCCCCGGGCGCCCCTGGCTGCCGCCCGCCGCGCGTCCCACGGACTCCACCAGTGGCAGCACCCGGTGTGCCACCCGCTCGCGCAGCGCCACCTCCGTCCGCGTCCTGACGACGCCCGGCAGTTGGATCAGCCGCTGGATCACGTCCTCCAGGTGCCCGTTGTCCCGGGCGACGACACGGGTCAGGAGATCACCGCCGCCCGTCGTCGAGAACGCCTCGATGATCTCGGGCACGGCCGCCAGCGCGTCGCCCACCTCCACCAGATGCCCCTGGGTGACCTCCAGGTGGACGAAGGCGAGCACCGGGTGGCCGAGGGCGGCGGGGGAGAGGGTCGGGCCCGTACCGGTGATCACACCGTCGCGCTCCAGCCGCTCCAGCCGCGCCTGGAGCGTGCCGCGGGCCACACCGAGGATGCGCGCGTACTCCCGGACGCTGGTGCGCGGCTGCTCGATCAGCAGCCGCAGGATCCGGGTGTCGAGCGCGTCCACCGCCATGATCCGCAGATCCCTTCCGCCCCGTCCCCGTCCGCTTCAGCCGTTTCGACCCCGACTGTACCCAGGTCACCCGCATCGCGGCGCGGCCCGGCCCGGCCCGGCCCTCCATGGCGACCGCCGTCCAGGCGTAGTCGACAGGGAGGTGGCCGTCCTTCCTCCTGGTGGTCCGTTGGTCTGCTGATGGCCGACCAATCGGGTCACAGGATGGACCATTGGTACAGCATGTTCCGACTCGTTTGATCCATGGGTCCGGAGGATGCTCTTATATCTACGTCGATGGCGCTGCGGATCTCCGCGGCGCCTTTTTCATGCGGGCTCTGTGGCGACGCGGAAGGGGCGAAAGCGTGCTGAAGAGGGTGTTCGTGGCGCCGGACCCGGGGCGGGTGCGGCTGCGCTTCGCCACCCGGGCGGTGCTCGGGATCGGCCTCGCGGTCGCGCTGTGCGGCCTCGCCGGTCTCTCGCTCGCCGCGGCCATCACGGGTGGCCTCGCGGCGCTTCTCGCCCTCTTCACCGTCACCGACCCGACGGTGCGCGGGCAGGCGGCCACCACGGTGCTGCTCCCCCTCGTCGGCCTGCCCGTCCTCGCCGTGGCCGCTGTGCTGCACGACCAGCCGGTCGCCCGTGACCTGGCCTTCCTCACCGTCATGGGCGTGGGCGTGTACGCCCGGCGCTGGGGGCCGCGCGGGCACGCGCTGGGCGTCTTCGCGTTCATGACGTTCTTCGCCGCCCAGTTCCTGCACACCGTCCCCGAACAGCTGCCCGAGCTGTACCTCGCCGTGGTGCTGTCCCTGTGTGTCTCCTCCGCCGTGCGGTTCGGGCTGTGGTGCTACGAGCGGCGGCTGCCCGTCGCGGCGGCGCCCGCACCCCCGGAGGGCCGCGGACTGGCCCGGATCACCACCCGGCAGGCCGTGCAGGCCACACTGGGCGGGGCCTTCGCGCTGGGGCTGGGGCAGGTGCTGTCGGACCAGCGGTGGTACTGGGCCGTCGGCGCCACCTGGTGGGTCTTCGTCAACACCACCTCGCGCGGGGAGACGCTCGTACGGGGATTCCGGCGGGTCCTGGGAACGGTCATCGGCATCCTCGCCGGATTCGCCGTGGCCATTCCCCTCGACGGCGCGGGCGCCCCGACCGCCGCCATCGTCGCGGTCTGCGTCTTCGGGATCTTCTACACGGCGGCGGTCTCGTACAGCTGGATGATGTTCTTCGTGACGGTGATGGTCGGCATGCTCTACGGCGTCCTGGGCGTGCTGGACGCCTCGCTGCTGTGGCTGCGCGTCGCGGAGACGGCTGTCGGGTCGCTCGGCGCGGTGATCGCCGTGCTGCTCGTCCTGCCCGTCACGACCCATGCCATCACCGACGCGTGGATCCAGAAGGCCCTGCGGTGCGTGCACGCCTGCACGGCCGAGGCCGCCGACCGCCTCGCCGGTTCGACGGTCGCCGACCCCGGGCCCCGCGTCGCCGAGCTGGAGTCGTTGCTCGGCCGGGTCCGGCTCTCGCTCGCGCCGCTGGTGCACCCCCTGAGCCCGCTGGCGGCCCGCAAGGCGCGCGCCCGGCAGGTGCTCGCGTCGCTTGACGACTGCGTACGGGAGGTCCGCGGCCTGGCCTCGATCGCCGCCGACCCGGACGCCTCTCACGACGCCCGGCTCTCGGCCGCGTGCTCCCGCGTGGAGGCCGCCGTCGAGGCGCTCACCGCGCCGGAGGGCCAGCGGCGACGGGCCTTCCGCCCGGCCGAGCTGCCCGGCGGCGCCGCGGACCCCGCCCTCGCCCACCTGCACGGCCTGGAACGCGCGCTCGCCGCACTGGCAGCACCGCTCGGCGGGCGCGGCGGCCGGGCGCCGATCGTGGGCGCCTGAACCCACGGGGTTCCGTCGGGGGGCGGACCCGGAGTCCGCTGCTCTTTCACTTCTCCGGGTCTTCCGGCCTTCTCACTTCTTCCGGCCGTTCCGTGAACCGGCCCGATGCTGCCCCGGAACCGGCCCGATCCGTCTGCCGCTTACGCCCCGATCCTCCCGGCGGCGCGTTGGTCTAGACCGCAAAGGGCTGCCTGCTACCGTCGGCCGGGAAGATCACGGCGACGGTGAAGAGGGGTAGGGCCATGAGCGGCAACAGCGCCGGGCGGGCATTCATAGGGTCGTTCACCTCGGCGGGCGGCAGGGGAATCACCGCCGCCGCCGTGGACCGCGATACCGGCGCGCTGACCGTGCTCGGGTCCACGGACGCCGTGCCCGATCCCTCGTTCCTCGCGCTCGCCCCCGCGGGGGCCCCTGCGGCCCTGTACGCGGTCGGGGAGAGCACCCCGGGAGTCGCCGCCGCCTTCGACGTCAGCGGCGACGTACCGGCCCTCCTGGGCCCCGTCCGGCCCGTCGAGGCCGACGCGCCCACCCACCTCGCCCTGGCGTCGGGCCACCTGATCACCGCCAACTACGGCTCCGGCAGCGTCACCGCCCTGCCGGTCCGCGCCGACGGGACGCTCGGCGCGGCCTCCTCGGTCCTCCGCCACGAGGGCAGCGGCCCGGACACCGCCCGCCAGGAGGCGCCGCATGCCCATCAGGTCCTCGCCGACCCCTCCGGGCGCTGGGTGGTGGGCGTGGACCTCGGCACCGACTCGGTACGGGCCCACGCCCTCGACCCCGCCACCGGCGCCTTGCGGCCGCACACGGAGACCGCGCTGCGCCCGGGCACCGGACCGCGCCACCTGGCCTTCCACCCCTCGGGCCGGCTCGCCTACGTCCTGGGCGAGCTGGAGGCGACCCTCACCGTCTGCCGCTGGGACGCGGCCGGGGGCCGGCTCGACGTACTCGGGGAGACGCCGGTGCTGCCCGAGCACGAGGACGCGCAGGAGCGCGCCGGCGACGAGGGGCGCGCCTACCCCTCCGAGGTGGTCGTCGCGCCCGACGGACGCTTCCTGTGGACCGCCAACCGGGGCCACGACAGCATCTCGGTGCTGACCCTCGACGAGACCGGCGAGAAGGTCTCCCTGGTGGCCACTGTCGGCTGCGGGGGCCGCTGGCCCCGCGATCTGACCCTCGACCCGAGCGGCCAGTGGCTGTACGCGGCCAATGAGCACTCCGGGAACGTCAGCTGGTTCGCCGTGGACGCCGAGACGGGCGTGCCGCAGCACGCGGGCTCCGTCGAGATCCCGGCGGCCTCCTGCGTCGTCCTGACCTGACCGGGGGTGTCCGGCCCCGGACACGGAGGGCCGGACAGCACAGTGGGCCCGGACCGGAGGCAATCGCCCCGGTCCGGGCCCACCGTGCTGTCCGGCTTCCCGGGCCGCCGCGAGGGCGACAGCCCCCGGTCAGTGCGCCTGAACGCCCTGCGTCCCCTGCGGCGTCGCGGGCGTGATGCCCAGCGTCGTGGCGTACAGGGACAGCACGAGCTTGCCGATCGCCGGGTACGCGCCCAGCGGCTCGGCCGTCGCGCAGCCCGCCTCCTTCGCGGCGGCGTCCAGCAGGCCGGGGTCGATCTCCGGGCCCACCAGATACGGCGCCAGTGCGAGCTGCGCCGAGCCGGAGGCCTGGAGCTGCTCCGCGATCGAGGCGACCGAGCCCTCCACGTCCAGCGCGGCGGCCATCACCGGCACGGCGAGGCGGGCGGCCAGCAGCATGCCGGTGATCCCGGCCGCCTGTACGGCCTCCTCACCGCCCACCGTGGCCAGCACGATGCCGTCGGCGGCGGTCGCGACGGTGAACAGCCGGGCGCGGTCGGCGCGCGCGAGACCCGCCTCCGACAGCCGCACGTGCAGCGCCTCGGCGAGCAGCGGGTGCGGGCCGAGCACGTCGGTCAGCTCGACCTGTGTACCGCTGTCCGTCACGGCCTGCCGTATCCGTCGGATCAGCGCGTTGTCGGGACCCGCGAGCAGCGGGACCACGACGGCGGACGGACCTGCGGGCTCGGGGACCTCACGACCGGCGGCGGTGGCCTGCTCGTAGCGCGCGACGCGCTCGGCGGCGGTGTGGGTGAGAACGGTGGCGAGGGTCGGGTACTCGGCGTCGTCGCCGTCGAGGTAACCGATCCGGGCGTTGAGCCCGGGCAGCTCGGAACGGGCGATGCTGATCACTTCTTCGGCCAGACTGCGGGTGGCCGGAGAAGGCGTACCGGGAACGGCGAGAACGAGCGCGGCAGCGCCCTCAGGCGCGACCACCGGCTCCGGGCGGCGGTGCCGTCCGGACTGGCGAGGTCGCGGCATTCGTACAGGCAGGCCGGAAGCGGGCCCAGTGGGGGTGCTCATGGCGCCGCATGCTACTGGTTTTGCCTGCCCCACGGTTCGGGGAGGGTCCGGTCGAGCGTTAACTATCCGCTTATGTCCGATGAGTGATGTACCGCCGAAGTATCCCTGTCTGTCGCCTCGTTCTTCGGGCCTTGCGATGTCTCCGTGGGCACCCGGAGCATCGCCGGATGGCGCGGCAGCCGCAGATCGCCTTCGGCCAGGGCGCGCGCTATCCGGAGTGCGCCGGTGAGCGGGTCACCCGTCCCCGTATCCACCCGGGCCCGGGGGAGCAGCTGGGCCAACTCCTCGCGCAGCGGTGCGATCAGGGGCTCACCCATCCGGAACAGGCCCCCGGTCAGGGCCACTTCACTCCCGCTGCCGCTACTGGCGCCACCCCTGTCGTCCTCTCCGTCGCCTTCCTCCTGGCCTGCGCCCCCGCCTCCCGGGCACACGGCCGCGGCCGCCTCAGCGATATGGCGGGCAGCCTCGCGCAGAATGCCCGCGGCAACCGGATCCGCTCCGGCGCACGCCGCCACCTCCGGGGCGAACGAGGCCAGTACGGCGGGCCGGTCGGAGCGGGGGTAGAGCAGCCCCGGCAGATCCTCGGCGGGACCGAACACGGACACCAGCCGGGCCAGCAGCGCGGGGGAACCGCCCCGCCGCCCGTCGTGCGCGCGCATCGCCGCGTCCAGCCCGGCCCGGCCGATCCACGCGCCGCCGCCGCTGTCACCCAGAAGATGACCCCAGCCGTCCGCCCTGCGCCAGGACACCAGGTCCGTGCCGAGGGCGATCATGCCCGTGCCGCCCGCGACGACCGCCCCGGGACGCTGTCCGACCGCGCCCGCGTACGCCGTCACCGCGTCGGCGGCCAGCGCCAGCCTGCGTACGCCCAGCGCATTCGCGAGCGCTCCGGGCAGCTCCGCCCGCAACCGCCCGCCCAGCGTGGCCATCCCTGCGGCCCCGATCGCCACAGCGGCGATCTCTCCGGCAGCCGCAGTGCCGGGAGCCTGGGCGTCGGGCGTCTCCGTTCCGGGAGCTGCCGTGCCGGGCGCCGCCGCCCGGGCCAGCAACTCCCGCGCCGCAGGCAGCAGCTGGTCCAGCAGATGTACGGCGTCGATACCGCCGGGACCCGTCCGTACGGGTTCGGCGCAGACCGTCGTCGACACCGGCCCGGCCGGATCCACCCGACCGAGTGCCACGCGCAGGCCGGAACCCCCGGAGTCGACCCCGAGGACATATGCGTCCGGGTGGGCCGGGGCGGTCGCCGCCGGGGGATGCGTCACGGAAGCCGCCAGTCCACCGGCTGCGCCCCCTGGCGCTCCAGCAGTTCGTTGACGCGGCTGAACGGACGCGAGCCGAAGAAGCCCCGGTCCGCGGACATGGGGGAGGGGTGCGAGGACTCGATCGCGGGGAAGTCGCCCAACTGCGGGCGCAGATTGCGGGCATCGCGCCCCCACAGCACCGACACCAGCGGTGTGCCCCGGGCCACCAGTGCCTTGATGGCCTGCTCGGTCACCTCCTCCCACCCCTTGCCCCGATGGGCGGCGGGCCGCCGGGGCGCCGTGGTCAGCGCTCGGTTCAGCAGGAGCACACCCTGCCGGGTCCACGGCGTGAGATCACCGTTGGACGGCCTCGGCAGACCGAGATCCGCGTTCAGCTCCCGGAAGATGTTCTCCAGACTGCCCGGCAGCGGCCGGACGTCGGGGGCCACGGCGAAGCTCAGCCCGATCGCGTGCCCCGGGGTGGGGTACGGGTCCTGGCCGACGACCAGCACCCGCACCTCCTCGAACGGCTGCTGGAACGCCCGCAGCACATTCGGCCCCGAGGGCAGATAGGTGCGTCCCGCCGCGATCTCCGCGCGGAGGAAGTCGCCCATAGCGGCGATGCGTTCGGCGACGGGTTCGAGGGCGTCGGCCCACCCCGGCTCGATGATCTCTTTCAACGGTCGTGCTGCCACGGCCCGCACTCTACTGGTGATACGACCACTCCGATCAACTGCCGTCAGCCGAGCACCACCGCCCGCACGCACAGGACGTCCGGCAGATGCGAGGCGAGCTGCTGCCAGGTGTCCCCGTCGTCCGCGCTCGCGTACAACTCCCCGTTGCGGTTGCCGAAGTAGACCCCGGCGGGATCGGCGTCGTCGGTGCACAGGGCGTCCCGCAGCACCGTGCCGTAGTGCGCGCCGTCCGGCAGGCCCGCGGTGAGCGGCTCCCAGGTGCGCCCCGCGTCGGTCGTCCGGAACACCCGGCAACGGTGCTCCGCCGGGACCCGGTCGGCGTCGGCGTTGATCGGGAAGACGTACGCCGTGTCACCGCGGTGCGGGTGCGCGGCCGCGGCGAACCCGAAGTCGGAGGGCAGGCCCGCGCCGATGTCGCTCCAGTGACCGCCCCCGTCGTCGCTGCGGAAGACGCCCCAGTGGTTCTGCAGATAGAGCCGGTCCGGGTCGGCCGCGTCCCGGGTGACCTTGTGGACGCACTGGCCGAACTCCGGGTCCGGATCGGGGAGGAAGACCGCGGAGACGCCCTTGTTCGACGGGGCCCAGGTCGCTCCGCCGTCCTTCGTCCGGAACACCCCCGCCGTCGATACGGCGACGGTCACCGCCTTGGCGTCCCTCGGGTCGGTCAGGACGGTGTGCAGCCCCTCGCCCCCGCCGCCCGGCTCCCACCGCGACCGGGTCGGATGCTCCCAGAGCGGACGCACCAGCTCGAAGGACTCGCCCCGGTCCTCGGAACGGAACAGCGCGGCCGGTTCGGTGCCCGCGTAGACCACGTCCGGAGCCTCCGGGCCCGCCGGGTGCAGCTGCCAGACGCGCTCCAGGGACGCCCCGGTGAACTTCGGGAACTTCACCGCGGGCTGCTGCGGCTCGACCCAGGTCTCGCCCAGGTCGTCGGAGTGGAAGACGGACGGCCCCCAGTGCGCGCTGTCCCCGCCCACCAGAAGTCTCGGGGTGTCCCCGCGAGTGTTGATGCCGACCGAGTAGATCGCCTGCGCGTTGAAGTGCGGGCCCGTGAGCTCCCAGGTCCCGCCGCGTCTGCGGCCGATGAAGAGGCCCTTGCGGGTGCCTGCGGTGAGGAGTACGTCGGTCATGGTCCAGGACCTCCCGAAACGCCGCTGTGCCGGAACAGTGCCAGTCTGCACCCGGCCACTGACAGCGGCCCGCTCACACGCTGGACGGCCTGGTCACGCCTGCACACCCGAGCCGCTCGGCCCGCACCTGCACCTGCGCCGTCTGTGCCGCTCGCGTAGCCCGCCGCCGGGGCTGGCATGCTGGACAGGGTCCCGGCCCAAGCCGTACCGAGCCGTACTGGGGCCGTACTGGGGCCGGGACGGGTGGCGGACATCGAGGAGACGACCATGGGCAGTGGGATCACGGACGCCGAGGGCCACGAGGTGCGGGCCACGGTCACCGCCGGGCCGCCCGGCGGAGAGCCCCGCGTCGCCGTCCGGCTCTCGTACCGGGCAGGCGGAGCCGTCGAGCCCTCGGCCCCGGCAGGAGAGCTCGCCTGGTCCTGCACCCCCGAGGCGGCCCGCGAGCTGGCCGCGTCACTCGTACGGGCGGCCGAGGAGGCCGAGAACGCGCCCGGCGAGCAGCCCGTCACCGTCGAGGCGGGCGAACTGCGTCGGGGCGACGTGCGCGACGGCGACCGCGCCATGACCGTCGAGAACGTACGGACCGACGGCTCCACGGCCCACGTCACCTGGAGGTCCGGGGCCGGACGCACCTGGACCCAGGCGTACGGTGCCGATGCCGTCATCACCCTCAAGCGGCGCCTTCCCGAGGGCCGTTGACACGGGTCGCGGGTGGCGGAAGCGCCCGCCGGGTGTCCCCGCGTCGGTAGGCTGGTCCGTGATGTTCACCAAACATGGCCCCACCGTGCGCGAACTGGCCGTTCAGGCGCTCTCCTCGACAGAGCGCGGATACGACCTCCTCGCCCCGAAGTTCGACGAGACGCCCTACCGCACCCCGGACCGCGTGCTCGACGCCGTCACCCGGGCGCTGCGCCCGCTGGGCCCCTTCGACACCGGACTCGACGTCTGCTGCGGCACCGGCGCGGGCGTCGGAGTGCTGCGGCGGGTGTGCCGGGAGGGCGTGACCGGAGTGGACTTCAGCGCGGGCATGCTCGCCCAGGCCCGCGCCGCGTTCCCGGACCGCGCGGCGTACCCGGCCGGGGGCGACAGCCCGGCGGTTGCCGGGGGCGGCGGGCCAGCGGTGCACTGGGTGCGGGCCGACGCCCGCGCCCTGCCCTTCGCGCCCGCCTTCGATGTCGCCCTGAGCTTCGGCGCGTTCGGGCACTTCCTGCCCGAGGAGCGCTTCGGGCTCTTCGCCGAGGTGTACGGATCGCTGCGCCCGGGCGGCCGGTTCGTCTTCCCGCTCGGCGCACCGCCCCCGGTGGGCTCGCGCGCCTACTGGTCGCTGTTCGGGTTCGACGCGGCGATGCGGCTGCGCAACGCCCTGTGGCGCCCGAAATTCATCATGTACTACCGCACGTTCCGGCTCGGCGATGTGCTGGAGGACCTGACGCAGGCCGGTTTCGTCGTGCGGCTGCTGCCGTTGGCCGAGCTGGGCCTGCGTCCCGACGGCAGCCCCCGGGCACGCCTGGTGGTGGCGACCCGGGAGTGAGACCGGCAAGGCTCACCTCTCATCTCTCACCGCTCATCGGTCCCTGTCCTTTCCTGTCCTGTCCCCGTTCCGTGCCGCCGCCAGCAGCCCGGGCCAGTCGGGAATCTTCACCGGCCCGCGCCCCAGCGACCGGCCGAGCTCCGCCTCCGCGCGCTCGATCGACAGCCAGCCGTCCCACTCCACCGGCCGCAGCCCCCACCCCCTCAGCACCGCCAACGGGTCCGCCGCCGCCGTACGCTGCTCCAGGAGGGGTGCGTCCTCCAGCAGCGAGGCCACGGTCTCCTTGGCGCACGAGCGGTTCGAACCGATCACGCCGGTCGGCCCCCGCTTGATCCACCCGGCGACGTACTCACCCGGCGACGGCACCCCGTCCCGAACCACCCGCCCCTCCCGGTGCGGTACCGTCCCGCGCACCGGGTCGAAGGGCAGCCCCGGCAGCTCCACCCCCCGATAGCCGACGGCCCGCAGGACGAGCTGCGCCTCCACGTCCTCGTAGGCCCCGGTGTCCCGTACACCCCCCGCGCCGTCCGGAGCCGTACGGGCGAAGCGGACCCCGGCCACCCGCCCGCCGCGCTCCAGCAGCTCGACCGGCCGCAGGAAGAACCGCAGCCGGATGCGGCGTACGGCATCGGGAGTTCCGGGCCCCTCCGCCGCCGGCCCTCCGCCCGCCGACCAGCCGCGCAGCACTTCCAGGTTGCGCCGCACCACGGCGGGCAGCGGCGGCGACCCGGGGAGGCCGCCCGGAGCGGCGTACGCCGGATCGAGCGCCAGCTCCGCCGGGTCGACGACGATCCGGGCGCCGGGCAGAGCGCCCAGCTCCCGCAGCTCCTTGGTGGTGAACCGGGCCTGGGAGGGGCCCCGCCGGCCCACGATGTGCACCTCGCGCACCCGGCTGTCCGCGAGCGTGCGCAGCGCGGCGCGGGGCACGTCGGTGGAGCGCAGTTCGTCCGCGCCGCGCGCCAGGATCCGGGCCACGTCGACCGCCACGTTGCCCACGCCGATCACCACGGCCGAGCGGGCGTCCAGGGCGAAGGGGTCGGCGGCGATGTCGGGGTGCGCGCTGTACCAGGAGACGAAGCGGGTGGCCGAAAAACTCCCCGGCAGATCCTCGCCCGGCACCGCCAGCGGGCGGTCGGCCGCCGCCCCGACGCAGTAGACGACCGCGTGGTACAGCCGGGCGAGCCGCGCGGGGGAGACGCCGTCCGCCCCGCCGACGCCGACGTTGCCGACGAACGTGACCCGCTCGTCCTCCAGCACCGCCCGGAGGCTGTTCTGCAGCGACTTGATCTTCTCGTGGTCGGGAGCGACCCCGTACCGCACGAGGCCGTACGGGGTGGGCAGCCGGTCCAGGACGTGCACCCGGACATCGGGCACGAGCGACTGCTGGAGCAGGGCCTGGGCGGTGTAGACCCCGCTGGGACCGGAACCCACGACGGCGACTGAGAGCACGGCGTACCTCTTCCCGGAGGGTGCTTCCAGCATCGCACCGACGGCCGGAACACGGGATACCCGCGCATCACGTCATCAGCGCGCGCATCCGGTTGATCTCCACGGTCTGCTGGGCGACGACGTCGTTCGCCATCTGTTCGACGATGACGTCGTTCCCCTCGGAGAGGGCTTCCGTGGCCATGGTGATCGCCCCCTGGTGATGGGTGATCATCAGTTCGAGGAAGAGCTTGTCGAAGGCCTTGCCGTCGGCGGCACGCAGCTTCTTCAGCTGGGCCTCGGTCGCCATGCCGGGCATCCCCGCGTGGTCGTGGTGCTGCTTCCGCTCGTCCCCACCGTTTCTTTTCAGCCATCCTTCCATCGCCCCGATCTCGGGTTTCTGGCCTGCGGATATACGTTCCGCGAGCCGCTTGACCGAAGTGGACGAGGCCCGGTCCGGGGTGAGTCCGGTCATCACGAGGGCTTGCCTGTGGTGTTCGATCATCATCTGCGCATAGCGGAAGTCCGCCGAGTTGGCGGTGTCCTGGCCGGTCTCCGCGGCGGCCTCCTCGGCGGTGAGAGTCCGCGCGGGTTCGCCCGGTCTGCCGGGCGCCACCACACCCGGACCTGCGTCCTTGCCCGCTGCCGGCCTCCCGTCGCCGCTGTCCGCGTCACAGGCTCCCAGGGTGAGTACGGCGGCAACCGCCGCTGCCGCAAGAGCGGTTGAGCGCAGAGTTGCGGACCGGTGGTGGATCAACACGGCGACCTCCTGTGGCACGTGGGCTGTTGCGGACCGTCCTGACACGCTTCCACACAGCAAAGATCGGAAACTTCCGGCGCGTCCATGTTGCCATCTGTTGATGTGTACATGAGAGGGGCGATACTGCCCGGGTCCGTGAACCGTTCGACCCGAACGGATACAAGGGAGGACGCAGTGACCTCGTTGCACACCACCCGCGTGCGGCGCAGACGCCTGGGCGCGGTTGCAGCCGCAGCCGGACTCCTCGCCACGCTGCTGACGGCCACCACAGCGGCCGCGACGCCCGACCCGGGCGATGCCCCGGCCGAACGCGGTTCCGTCACCACCAGCGAGCAGGCCGAGGCCAGGGCGGCGATAGCCGCCGGTGACATACCCGGCGTGGACGAGATCGTCCACAGCTCGAACATCAAGCACCTGACGAACGTGCCGAAGGGCGACCTGAAGGGCACCAACACGGACCTCGCGTTCCAGGGGAAGTACGCCTACGTCGGCAACTACGACGGCTTCGTCATCTACGACATCAGCAAGCCGAAGAAGCCGAAGACCGTCGCACAGGTCCTCTGCCCCGGCGCGCAGAACGACATCTCGGTCTACGGGAACCTGCTGTTCCTGTCGACCGACTCCTCGCGCAGCGACAACTCGTGCTCCAGCACCTCCCAGCCCGCAACGGAGAAGTCCTCCTGGGAGGGCATGAAGATCTTCGACATCAGCGACAAGCGGCGTCCGGAGTACATCGCGGCCGTCGAGACCGCCTGCGGCTCGCACACGCACACGCTGGTGCCGGACGGCAGGAAGAACGTGTACGTGTACGTCTCCTCGTACTCGCCCAACGACGCGTTCCCGGACTGCCGGCCGCCGCACGACGGGATCTCCATCATCAAGGTGCCGCTCAAGGCGCCGCAGCGGGCCCGGGTCGTGAACTTCCCGGTGCTCTTCCCGGACGGCGGCAACCCGGGGGCGCCCGAGAACCCGGGTGTCTCCAAGACGACCGGCTGCCACGACATCACGGTGCTGCCGTCCAAGGACCTGGCCGCCGGCGCCTGCATGGGTGACGGCCTGCTGTTCTCCATCAAGGACCCGGAGCGCCCGAAGATCATCGACCGCGTCCAGGACAACGTGAACTTCGCGTTCTGGCACTCGGCGACCTTCAACCAGGGCGCGAACAAGGTCGTCTTCACCGACGAGCTCGGCGGCGGCGGCGCGGCCACCTGCAACGAGGAGATCGGCCCCGACCGCGGCGCCGACGGCATCTACGACATCGTGGGCAAGGGCGACAAGCGCAAGCTAGTCTTCCGCAGCTACTTCAAGATCGACCGCCACCAGGCCGACGTCGAGGTCTGCGTCGCCCACAACGGCTCGATCATCCCGGTGAAGGGCCGCGACCTGATGGTCCAGGCCTGGTACCAGGGCGGCATCTCCGTATGGGACTTCACCGACTCGGCCAAGCCCGAGGAGATCGCCTTCTTCGAGCGCGGCCCGGTCACCCTCGACCGGGTCACCACGGCCGGTCCCTGGTCGGCGTACTACTACAACGGTCACATCTACTCCAGTGACATCGCCAAGGGCTTCGACGTACTGAAGCTGAAGGACCGGCGCACCGACCCGGCGAAGCGGGTAAGGCTCGACAGGCTCAACGCGCAGACGCAGCCGGACTACTTCGACCGCTGACCCGTCGGCGGGCTCCGCGGAACACGCGGCGCGCAGTCCGGGGCCGGTGTCTTCCGTGAGGTTCTCCGCCCGGGAGGCACCGGCCCCGCCGTGTGAGCGCAGGAAATTCATTGACCGGTGAGCCGGGCCGGGACATGCTGGATGCGCCCGGATCCGGCGACGCGGGGGATCGCCGGATCGGGCGCTTTTCGCGCGTACGGTCATAGGGGCCCGAAGGCCGTCAGGCGGCGGTCCGGCCGGTGTCACCGGTGGCTGCGGCCCACTCCACCAGCAGCCGCTGGTATTCCCTCTCGTCCTGCGGCGTCAGCCGGCCGCCCGCGCGCTGCCAGAGGTCGCGGATCTCCGCATTGACCTCGGCAGTGGAACGCACGGAAACGGACGACGACGACATCGGGGGCATGCCCCCAGGCTACGGCCACGACCCGCCCCTAATACCCCCTCCGCGGCAGGATATGCCTCACACTCCGGACCGGCTGCCGTTCTCCGTGCTGCCGCCCCGGGGCGGCACGAGCCCCAGCGCCCGCAGGCCGTCCGGCCGCCCGGCCACCGGCAGGTGGTCCACGAACCGGACCTCGCAGCCCACGGCCGCCGCGCCCCCGTCGGCCCCGCGGTCGTCACCGACCATGACCACGTCCGCCGGATCCCGGGCGATCAGCGAGCAGGCGGTCCGGAACAGCCCGGCGGCGGGCTTCTGCATCCCGTGCTCGTAGGACAGGACATAGGCGTCGACCAGGGCGTCGAGCCCATGGGCGCGAAAGACGGGGCGCAGGTCCCAGCCGATGTTGCTGACCACCCCGATGGCGATGCCCGCCCGCCGCAGCCCCTCCAGCACCTCCGCCGCGTCCGGGTAGGGGCGCCAGGCGTCCGGCAGCATATGGCGGTCGTAGAGCGCTTCGTACAGTCCCGGATCGGGCAGGGCGACCTGCCGGGCCAGACCCGTGTACGCCTCGCGGTGCAGAGCGGCGCCGAGGTCCCGCCGGGCCATCACCCCGGCCAGCCGCTCCGGCACCCGGACCGGCGGCGGACCGCCCGGCAGGGCGCCGGCGGCCGAGAGCTGACGCACGTACCGCTCGAAATCCTCCGGCGCCACCTCGGTGCCGCGCTCGCGCAGCACGGTCGCGAGCCAGTCCCGGACCGGCTCGATACGGAACAGGGTTCCGGAGAAGTCGAACAGCACACCCTTGACCACCATGGTGCGATCCTTCCCGGTACGCTCCCGCGCCGACAAGACCGCCTTGGGCCGGGTCCGCTGCGGTGTTCGAGGGTTCCTCAGAGCCGGGAAGCCCGAGCCGCTCCCACCGGGTCCCGGCGCGCCGCATCCCGCGCGTACCCGGCGGCGCACAGAGCCACCGCGGCCACCCCCAGCAAAGCGCCGCCCACGACATCGCTCAGCCAGTGCACCCCCAGAAACACCCGGGTCACCGCCACGCCGGCAGCCGAGACCACCGCCACGGCCAGCGCCGCACCCCACACCCCGGGGCCCGTGCCGTACAGCCGCAGCAGCCAGACCAGCAACCCGCAGCTGACCACCGCCGTCATGGCGTGGCCGGAGGGGAACGCGGAGTAGTGGGCCGTGTCCACCGGGTCGGGCCACCGCGGGCGCTCGCGCCCCACGGCGGTCTTCAGCCCCTGCTGGAGGAGGGAGGCGAGCACGCTCGTCGCGGCCACCCGGAGAGCGAGCAGCCGCGCACCCCGCCACCACAGGGCGAGCACGGCCACCGCGATCAGGAGGCGCATCGTCCAGGGGTCCCACACCCAGTCCGTCAGCACCCGGCTGACCCGGACCAGCCCGGGATCGGCCACCGCCTCCCGGTGCAGGGCCTCGGCGACCGTGCGGTCCAGGGACAGCAACGGGGGCCACCGCGCGGCCACCAGGGCGAGCAGCGCCAGGGCGGCCGCAGCGGCGACGGACGCGGTCCACAGCGCGGCGGTCCGGGGTCGGGGCAGGGGCTGCGGCGGGGAGACTCGGAAGGAGCGCATGGGGGCGATCCTCGCGGAGGATGCGGCCCGAAGCCCGCCCCGCCCCGCCCCCGGCGTACTCCTAGCCCAGTGCCCGCAGCCCCGGAACGAACGCCACGACCAGCGGAATCACCGGCACCAGCGCCGCCGCGGCCGTCAGGCGCAGCCGACGGCCCGCCGTCAGACGCTCGACCGGGGTCAGCAACCGGTTGACGCGCAGCGGGACTTGGGCGTCCGGTGTGGGGCAGGGGCCGAACACCCCCCGGTCCTCGTTGAGTCCGACCAGGGCCAGCGCGGTCGTGAGCCGGCCGAAGCGGCGTGACGCCACGTCGTCGGCGGCCAGTTCGACCAGCCGGTGCATCTCGTCGCGGAACGCGGCGAACACCGGGACCTGCGGGAAACCCACCGCCAGCGCCGACGAGCAGTGCAGCAGCCAGTCGTGCCGCGCCTGGGCGTGGCCCTGCTCATGGGCGAGCACGGAGTCCAGCTGGCGGCCCTTCAGGCGGCTCAGCGCGGCGGTGGTGATGACGAGTTGCGGCGCCGTACCGGGCAGCCACCAGGCGTCGGGGCGCTCGCCCTCCAGCACCACGAGGCGGTCGGCGCCCGGTTCCTCGCCCGGCAGGAGAGGGGAGCGGACCAGCAGCTCGGCCCTGCGCTGCCTGCGCCGCTGCCGTGCCCGCCGGATCTCCCTCAGCAGCATCGCGCCGCTCCAGAGTCCGCCCAGCGCCAGCAGCACCGCGATGACCGCCGACCACGGGCCGTACGCCGCCAGGGCGTACGCCTCGACCACGGCGTGCGGGGCCGGGGCGAAGACATGGCCGCGCACCGCCTGCCAGGCGGCCGCCGCGCTCAACGTCATGGACAGGGCGAACGAGACGAGGACCCCCGCCACCACGCACTGCCAGACCCACAGGGCCACCACCGGCTCGCGCTCCGGCCACTGGGCGCGCGCCATGAGTCGCGGGGTCACCAGAGCGGTCAGTGCACCGAGCAGCAGCAGCGCGAGGGAGACCAGCATGGCCTCAGACTATGAGGGGCGGGTCTTCCATTGGTATGGCTGCGACCGGCAAGTGACGCAGACCACGGTTTGCCGGGGCTTCTGTCCCACTTCCCGTCTCACAGGGTGAGCAGCATGGCGAACATGGCGATGCCCATCGTGAGCCGCCAGGCCGCGGTGAGCCCGGAGCGCTCGTCCCTACCGCTCCCGAATCCTCCGGGCCCGCGCCCGGCGACGCGCACCGCTCCGCCCGGCGCGGCGGCCACGGGCAGCAGCCGCCCGGCCGAACTCAGTACGTAGAACGCGTAGTAGACGAGCAGCGCACCCGTCAGCGCCGGTATCCCCCCGGCACCGCCCGCCGCCCCGTGTCCGGCATGCCCGACCCCGCCGCCTCCCGGGACTGCCGGTGCCATGGTGATCGCCATGTAGACCATGGCCAGCGAGCCGACCAGGTGGTGCAGGTGATGGCCGCCGCCCAGGGCGGGGCGCAGCGACCGCAGCGCCGAGGTGCCGAAGAGCACCGCATACACCGCCCACGCCCACTCCGGGGGCGGCAGCACCGCGGCCGGTACGGCCATCGCCGCCATGCCGAAACCCATCAGCGCCTCCGCGCGCGCGGCGCGGCGCTCCGCCGGGGTCCCCGTACGGGCGTGCCGCAGGCAGTAGGCGCCGCTCACCGCGCACAACGCCAGCAGCAGCCAGCCGACCAGGGTTCCTCCGTGCACGGCGCGCATCCCCCTCGGACGTACGGCACTCCTGCGGGTCGACTGGTCGATGCCCGGGCGATCGCCGCCGAACCCGGCGCACAGGGGTGTGAAGGGGGTGCGCCGGGGCCCGGGAGGGGCGCTACAGGCCGCGCTACTCTCGATCGCACGCACGGCAGCGGAGAGGCCGCTGAGAAACGGAGAGCGCCACCATGGACACCGCCCCGCCCGCCGACTCGGCCCGGCTGACCTTCCGCGACGCGACCGGGGACGACGTCCCGGCACTGGTCGCCCTCATCGAGTCGGCCTACCGCGGGGACTCCAGCCGCACCGGCTGGACCACCGAGGCCGACATCCTCCAGGGGCAGCGGACCGACGAACAGGGAGTGCGCGAGGTCCTCGACGCCCCGGCGGGACGGCTCCTCGCGGTCGAGCGGGACGGCGAGCTCGTCGCCTGCTGCCAGCTCGAACACCGGGGCGACACCGCCTACTTCGGTATGTTCGCGGTGCGTCCCGGCCTCCAGGGCGGCGGACTCGGCAAGCTGATCATCGCCGAGGCGGAGCGCACCGCGAAAGAGAGCTGGGGCGTCGGCGAGATGCACATGACGGTGATCTCGGTGCGCGAGGACCTGATCGCCTGGTACGAGCGCCGAGGCTACCGCCGTACGGGAGAGCTCACCCCGTTCCCGTACGGCGACGAGCGCTTCGGCATCCCGCAGCGCGACGGACTGGCCTTCGAACTGCTGGTCAAGAGCCTCTGAGGCGTGCCCGGCGTGCCCGGCGTGCCCGGCGTGCCCGGCGTGCCCGGCCGGGCTCAGGCGGTGAAGCGGCCGGTGCGGCGGATCTCCGGGAAGTCGGTGGTCGCGCCGTCCAGCCCCAGCGCCCGCGCCAGGCGCAGCTGGTCCTGGGTGTTGACCACCCAGCCGATCACCTTCACGTCCTCGGCGTGCGCCTGTTCCACCACCTCCAGGGTGAGGCGGCGGATGTTCAGCGCGAGCGTCGCCGCGCCCGCCGCCTTCGCCCGGTCCACCACGTCCGCGCCCCAGCGGCTGGCGATGAGCACCGTCCGTACGCCGGGCACCAGCCGGGCGATCTCCACGACGGCCTCGTCGTGGAACGAGGAGACCTCCACGCGTCCGACGAGATCGCGCTCCAGCATCACGTCCGCCAGCGCGCGGGCCGCCGCCACATCCTTGATCTCCGCCTGGAGCGGCGCGGAGATCGCCTCCAGCACCTCTTCGAAGACGGGCACCCGCTCGCCCTGACCCGCGTCGAGCTCGCGCAGCTCCGCCAGGGTCTTGGCCGCGATCGGCCCGGTGCCGTCCGTGGTGCGGTCGACGGCGGCATCGTGCATGACGGCGAGTGCGCCGTCCTTGCTCAGGTGGAGGTCCAGCTCGATGGCGTCCATCCCGGACGCCTGCGCGCGGACGAAGGAGCGCAGGGTGTTCTCGGGCTCGACACCCATCACTCCGCGATGACCCAGGGTGAGAAAAGACAAGGCGACCTCGTTTCCGTCGGCGGTTGTCCGCCAACTGCTCCTGCCCGCGCGGAGGTACGGCAATACGGCACTGGGGAGGGTAACGGCCGGGGCTCCCGATGTCTGCCGCCGTGCGGGCCCGGTCGGCGGGCTCCCGCAGCGACTGCGGGAACTGTGCGTCTGTCCGGGGTGTAACAGGAAAAACAGCGGTGACCATGGGGGTGCGCAGGATAATTTTCAGGGCCCCCCTTGTCGGGAGGAACCCTGCACGGCTACGGTGGCTCCACGCGAGGTTGTCCCGTGGAGGAAGTGTTATGACGGAAATTCTTGTGCACGACGCCACCGAAGGCGAGATAGCTACGGCCCAGCGGGTGGTCGAGCACCCGGCCTGGCCTGTGCTCAAGGGTGCCGTCGAGGAGATCCGCCCCTGGCAGTCCAAGGACGGATCGATCGACTTCGAGGCCGAGGGCGCCCCGTCCCCCGCGACCGTCGAGCGTGCCGTCGAGCGCGTGATCGGCGCGGTCGAGGAGCTGTCCCCGCTGCTGCCGCACGACGCCGACTACCACCGTGCGCTCGTCACCGACCTGCGCCGCTGGGCAGCCGACGGCTTCCGCGTGCCGGACTTCCTGGACTCGCTGCTCGCCTTCCAGCCCGCGAAGAACCGCGCCGACGGCCTCCAGCACCTCGTCGTCTTCGCGATGTACACGCAGAACGGCAACCCCGACCGCAACCTCGAAGCGGTCGTCCTCAAGATGGTCTGGCCGGAGTGGCTCGCCGACCTGGAGGCGAACCGCTACGACAACCCGCTCTTCTGCGGCATCACCTTCGAGGACTTCACCGCCGGGTACGACACGAACTCCGCGGTCCTCTTCCCGGAGACCATCGCCGTGCGCGAGGCCCCCGAGCGCTTCAGCTGGGGCGGCATCTTCTGCGACCGCGAGGCCGCCCGCTTCCGCCGCGTCACCGAGGCCTCCGTCGACCTGCTCGGCCTGGAGCTGCCCGACGACATCCGCGAGATGATCGGCGACCAGCAGCGCTGCGAGCAGGCGTTCGTCCTGTGGGACATGGTCCACGACCGCACCCACAGCCACGGTGACCTGCCGTTCGACCCCTTCATGATCAAGCAGCGCCAGCCGTTCTGGATGTACGGGCTGGAGGAGCTGCGCTGCGACCTCACCGCCTTCAAGGAGGCCGTGAAGCTGGAGTCCGAGGGCAACGCCCACGGCCGTGACGTGCAGTACGCGGTGCTCTTCGACCGGATGTTCCGCTTCCCCGTCTCCGGCGAGCGCGTCCGCAACTACGACGGCCTGGGCGGCCAGCTGCTCTTCGCCTACCTCCACAAGCACGACGTCGTCCGCTGGACCGACAACACCCTGAAGATCGACTGGGACCGTGCCCCGCAGGTCACCAACCAGCTCTGCGCGGAGATCGAGAAGCTCTACCGCGACGGCATCGACCGCCCCAAGCTGGTCCACTGGTTCGCCGCGTACGACCTGGTCTCCACCTACCTCGCGCCGCACCCGGGATCCCGCTGGGCCAAGGGCCCCGACGCCCTCGACCTCACACTTCCCCCTCGCAAGCTCGTCGACGACGTGCTTCCTGACGAGTTTCCCCTGAGCATGTTCTATGAGGCGCTCGCCAAGAAGCTGAAGCATGTGATTGCCTCCACCAAGGGAATCACCGCGGCGAACGACGAGCGGGCAGCCGCGTGAACCATTCTCCTGAGGAGGCGGTGGCCATGAACGGAATCGGTACGGGCGGCGGGACCGGTGCGCTCGAAGGCGCCGTGGTCGCGGTTGCCGGTGCGGCCGGACCGGCCGGCCGCGCGACGCTGCTGCGGCTCGCCGAGGCCGGTGCGACCGTCGTCGGCTGCGACGCCAACCCCGAACGGCTCGCCGAGGCTGTGGACGCCGCGCGGTACGCCCACGGTGGAGCCACCGTCACCGGCGAGACCGTGGACCTGCTCGACCTCGACGCCACCCGCGACTGGGCCAAGCGCACCGAGGCGGAGTTCGGCCGGATCGACGGACTGGTGCACCTCGTCGGCGGCTGGCGCGGCAGCGCCACCTTCGAGGAGACCGCCCTGTCCGACTGGGACGCGCTGGAGAAGCTGCTGATCCGCACGGTCCAGTCGACCTCGCTGGCCTTCCAGGAAGGCCTTCAGCGCAGCGACCGGGGCCGGTATCTCCTGATCAGCGCCGCCGGGGCCAGCAAGCCCACCGCGGGCAACGCCGCCTACGCCTCCGCCAAGGCCGCCGCCGAGGCATGGACCCTCGCGCTGGGCGACGCCTTCCGCAAGGCCGGGGGCGAGGAGGGGCCGCGTACCGCTGCTGCGATCCTGGTGGTCAAGGCACTGGTGCACGACGCGATGCGCGCCGAGCGCCCGAATGCGAAGTTCGCGGGCTTCACCGACGTCACGGAGCTGGCCGAGGCCATCGTCGGCGTCTGGGAGCAGCCCGCCACCGAAGTGAACGGAAAGCGCCTGTGGCTGACCCCGCAACCGTAAGGACCGACGCCCGACGTCACCATGATCCGCAGGTACGCGGATTCGCCAGTGACAACTACGCGGGCGCGCACCCCGAGGTCCTCGCTGCCATCGCCCTCGCCAACGGCGGCCACCAGGTCGCCTACGGCGAGGACGAGTACACCGGCCACCTCCAGCGGATCATGCACAGCCACTTCGGGCCCACCGCCGAGGCCTTCCCGGCCTTCAACGGCACCGGGGCCAACGTGGTCGCCCTCCAGGCGCTCACCGACCGCTGGGGTGCGGTCATCTGCGCCGAGTCCGCACACATCAACGTGGACGAGGGCGGGGCCCCCGAGCGGATGGGCGGCCTCAAGCTCCTCACCGTGCCCACCCCGGACGGCAAGCTCACCCCCGAGCTCATCGACCGGCAGGCGTACGGCTGGGACGACGAGCACCGGGCCATGCCGCAGGTCGTCTCGATCGCCCAGAACACCGAGCTGGGCACCGTCTACACCCCCGACGAGATCCGCGCCATCTGCGACCACGCCCATGAGCGCGGCATGAAGGTGCACCTCGACGGGGCCCGGATAGCCAACGCGGCCGCCTCCCTGGACGTGCCGATGCGGACGTTCACCAACACGGTCGGCGTCGATGTGCTGACCTTCGGCGGCACGAAGAACGGGGCCCTGTTCGGCGAAGCCGTCGTCGTCCTGAATCCCGACGCGGTCCGGGCGATGAAGCATCTGCGCAAGCTCTCCATGCAGCTCGCCTCCAAGATGCGCTTCGTCTCCGTCCAGCTGGAGGCGCTGCTCGCCAAGGACCTCTGGCTGCGCAACGCCCGGCACGCCAACGCCATGGCCCAGCGGCTCGCGGAGGGCGTCCGGGCGATCGACGGGGTGGAGATCCTCTACCCGGTCCAGGCCAACGCCGTCTTCGCCCGGCTGCCGCACGCGGTCAGCGAACGGCTCCAGAAGCGCTTCCGCTTCTACTTCTGGGACGAGGCGGCCGGGGATGTCCGCTGGATGTGCGCGTTCGACACCGGCGAGGACGACGTCGACGCCTTCCTCCAGGCGTTGAAGGAAGAGATGGCGCGTTAGTCGCCCCCTCCTTCCGTATGGCTATGCGGCCGACCGTAGATTGATGGATCTGCGGTCGGCCGCTTCGTGCGCTCTGGGACATGGAGCCGACCCCGCAGTCCTCGGGCATCTCCCTGTACCTGGGTGCCGACGAGGCCATCGACCACGAGCACCCGCGCGTCACCTGGGGGGCCTCCGGCGTCCCCGCGGGGAAACAAGCCGGGCATCGACGCGCAGTTCTCCCTGGAGGAGGAGCGGTTGGCCTGGACCGTGCGCGAAGAGTCCAATGAAGTGGACTATCCGATAATCTATGCTGCATCAGCGTCCGCGGTCCTCCATGCGCTCAGAAGCGCCCGGGACCGCGTGGAGCTGTGGCGGATGCTTCCGGCCGGCCTCTGAACGCCGCCGAACGCACCGAACCCCTCCACCGCACCCATTCCCCCCGGTCACGGCCCAAGGTAAGGCAGACGATGTCCCTCACGTTCACCGTGTCCGACGAGGTGCGCACGCTCGCGCCGGGCTTCACCCACCTCGCCGTCGAGGCGCGCGGCCTGGTCAACGGCCCCAGTGACGCCCGCAGCTCCGCCCTGCTGGACGCCGCCTCCCGCAGGCTCGCCGAGCGCCTGGAGGGCCGCGCCCCGCACGAGGACCCGCGCATCGCCGCCTGGCGCGAGACCTACACGGCCTTCGGCGCCAAGCCCTCCCGCACCCGCAATTCGGCCGAGGCGCTGGCACGGCGCGCCCTCGCCGACGGCGGGCTGCCCCGGATCAACCTCCTCGTCGACGCCTACAACGCGATCAGCGTCGCCCATCTCGTCCCGGTCGGCGGCGAGGACACCGACCACGTCAAGGGCGGCATGCGGCTGATCCGCGCGACCGGCGACGAGCCGTTCCCCACCGTCGCCGGGGGAGCGGAGACGGTGGAGTACCCCGAGCCGGGCGAGGTCGTCTGGTGCGACGACGAGGGCGTCACCTGCCGCCGCTGGAACTGGCGCCAGGGCGTGCGCACCCGGCTCACCGAGGACTCGGTGAACGCCGTCTTCCTGCTGGAGGGCCTCGCGCCCATGACGACCGGCGATCTCGACGCCGCGGGCACCGAACTCGCCGAGACCCTGGAGCAGCTGAGCCCCGGGGCGCGGATCACCGTCCACGCCGCGCAGTGATACCCCCCGTCATCGGCGGGAGTGCCGTCAGCCCGCCTCGCGCACCTGGGCGGGCGTCGGGGCCGTACCGCCGAGGTGGGCCGGCACCCACCAGGTGTCGCTCGCGTCCTTCGGGCGCACCGGGTAGGCGCGCTGGGCGGCCTCCAGGAGCTCCTGCACCCGCTCGCGCAGCCGCCGGGTGATGGCCCCCGCGTACTGGTCGGCGGGCGCCTCCACGGGCTCGCCGACCCGGATGGTGATCGGGATGTGGCTGCGCTTGAAATTGCGCGGCCGCCCCTTCGTCCAGATCCGCTGCGTGCCCCACAGTGCCATCGGGATCAGCGGGACCCCGGCCTCCTGGGCGAGGCGCGCCGCGCCCGACTTGAAGCTCTTCAGGGTGAACGACTGCGAGATGGTCGCCTCGGGGAACACCCCCACGATCTCACCGGATCGCAGCGACTTGAGGGCGTGGGCGTACGCGTGCTCGCCCTGGTCGCGATCGACGGGGATGTGCTTCATTCCCCGCATCAGCGGACCGGAGACCTTGTGCCGGAAGACCGATTCCTTCGCCATGAACCGGACGAGCCGCTTCTGCGGCAGGGCGCCCAGGCCGGTGAAGATGAAGTCGAGGTAGCTGATGTGGTTGCTGACCAGCACCGCACCACCGGTCTTCGGGATGTGCTCCGAACCCTGAGTGTCGATCTTCAGGTCGAGCGCCTTGAACAGGGTGCGAGCGGCGCCGACGACCGGTCGATAGACGAGTTCTGCCATCTGGTGAAGACCCTTCTTCAGTGCCTGGGGAGGGTTCTCCCGGCGGAAGTTACGCAGCCGTAGGTTTTCGGCATTGTGGCGATGGTGCCCCATGTGGGAGCCGGTGGCCAGTCCCGGCGGGCTCGGGCTGCGAGATTCTCGTCACGTGTGCGCCCCCCGGGAGCTGCGGGAATGTCCGGAGGGCGGCCGGTGCTGACCCCTTGCGAAGAGCTCTGATCGAGGAGGCACCACGTGGACGGCCGGAACGGCGCACAGCGCCTCGACGCATCCCAGCTCGGCGCGGAACTGGGGGAACGGGCGACGCTCGTCCAGTTCTCCAGCGCCTTCTGCCAGCCGTGCCGGGCGACCCGCCGCACCCTGGTGGAAGTCGCCGGGATGGTCGAGGGAGTCGCGCACATCGAGATCGACGCCGAGGCCCATCTCGCGCTCGTACGGCGGCTGGACATCACGAAGACGCCGACCGTCCTCGTCCTCGACGCGGACGGCGAGGTGGTCCGTCGTGCGTCCGGCCAGCCCCGGACGGTCGATGTCGTCGCGGCGCTGGGACACGCCATATGACGGACCGTGACGCATGTCGCACCTTGCGGAACTCCCTTGACTGCACCCACCACGCATCGTCAGTCTGACGTTATGCCGCCAGAACTCCTTCTCCACGGCCGGGTCCATGTGGACCTCGCACGCTGCGCGAGTGCGCGCTGTCCAGGTGTCTGAGCACCCACGGACCCGTACGCCTCTCCCGCATAAGGACACGTTCATGACGGCTTCGCCCGACCTCGCCACCTCCCCGGCGGTCACCACGTCCGAGCTCTTCCGCTCCGTCTTCCGCCGCCACGCCGCGGGTGTCGCGGTGATCACCGCGACGGGGGAGCGCCCCGTCGGCTTCACCGCCACCTCGCTGACCTCCGTCGCGGCCGAACCCCCGCTGCTCTCCTTCGGCGTCGGTACGTCCTCCTCCAGCTGGCCCGTACTGGCCGACGCCGAGCACGTCGGCGTCCACCTGCTCGGTGAGCACCAGCGGGAACTGGCCGCGACCTTCGCCCGCAGCGGCGCCGACCGCTTCGGCCCGCCGACGGACTGGGCCCCCGGCCCCGAGGGCGTACCGCTGCTCGCCGACGTGTCGGCCTGGCTGGTCTGCCGTGTCGTGGCCCGTGTCCCGGCCGGGGACCACCGCATCGTGATCGCCGAGGCCGTGGCCGGGGACCCCGCCGGGGCGGGCCGTCCGCTCGTCTATCACCAGGGCCGCTTCACCGCTCTGCGAGACTGACCCCACGCACCCCGTGCACAGATCGGCCGCCGTTGGCAAGGTCACAGTGCACAGCGGTTGCCCAGGGGTAAGAGACTGGGTGTACTGGCGAGTAATATCGGCTCGGAGCCTCGGTCGCCCTGACCGGGAACGGCCCGACATGGCGCCTATGCTGCGTGCAACAAGGCAGCCCAGAAATGACGATGCAGTAGGAGAGCCGGCGTGAGCTTGAGGATCGTTGTCTGTGTGAAGTACGTGCCCGACGCGTCCGGTGACCGGCGTTTCGCCGATGACCTGACGGTGGACCGTGAGGATGTCGACGGTCTGTTGTCGGAGCTGGACGAGTACGCGGTCGAGCAGGCGTTGCAGATCGCGGACGAGGCGGATGATGCGGAGATCACCGTGGTGACGGTGGGTCCGGAGGATGCCAAGGACGCGTTGCGCAAGGCGTTGTCGATGGGTGCGGACAAGGCGGTTCACGTCGAGGACGACGATCTGCACGGTACGGATGTGATGGGGACGTCGCTGGTGCTGGCGAAGGCCGTGGAGAAGACCGGGTATGACCTGGTGATCTGCGGGATGGCGTCGACGGACGGTGTGATGGGTGTGGTGCCGGCGTTGCTGGCGGAGCGTCTGGGTGTGCCGCAGGTGACGCTGTTGTCGGAGGTGGCGGTGAGCGGGGGTGTGGTGACCGGGCGTCGTGATGGTGACACGGCCACGGAGCGTCTTGAGGCGTCGCTTCCGGCGGTGGTGTCGGTGACCGACCAGTCGGGTGAGGCGCGTTACCCGTCGTTCAAGGGGATCATGGCGGCGAAGAAGAAGCCGGTTCAGTCGCTGGATCTGGGTGATCTGGGTCTGGAGGCGGACGAGGTGGGTCTGGCGGGTGCGTGGACGGCGGTGGATTCCGCGACGGAGCGTCCGGCGCGTACGGCGGGCACGATCGTGAAGGACGAGGGTGAGGGCGGCAGGCAGCTCGCTGAGTTCCTCGCGGGTCAGAAGTTCATCTAACCCCCGCTCCCTTTCCTCTTCCTCTTCCTCTCTCGTTTCTCGTCTGGAGTGCGTTGTCATGGCTGAAGTTCTTGTTCTTGTCGATCATGTGGACGGTGCGGTCCGCAAGCCCACGCTGGAGCTGTTGACGCTGGCCCGTCGGATCGGTGATCCGGTCGCGGTGGCGTTGGGTGCTGGTGCGGAGGCGACCGCGGGGGTGCTGGGTGAGCACGGTGCGGTGAGGGTTCTGGCGGCGGATG
Source organism: Streptomyces sp. NPDC033165 (assembly GCF_055577965.1). Lineage (NCBI taxonomy): Bacteria > Bacillati > Actinomycetota > Actinomycetes > Kitasatosporales > Streptomycetaceae > Streptomyces > Streptomyces sp. NPDC033165. Next base: position 244 of record NZ_JBVIPK010000016.1, on the reverse strand, counting down.
CGCCGGAGTTCGCCGAGTACCTGGTGGTGCCGAAGGTGGATGCGTTGCAGGCGGCGTTCGAGGCGGTCTCGCCGGTGGCGGTGCTGGTGGTGTCCTCGGCCGAGGGCAAGGAGATCGCTGCCCGTCTCGCGGTGCGGGTCGGTTCGGGTGTCATCACCGATGCCACGGATCTGGAGGCCGGTGAGGAGGGTCCGGTGGCGACGCAGGCGGTGTTCGCTGCTTCGTACACGACCAGGTCCCGGGT
>NZ_JBVIPK010000015.1:0-171545 GCF_055577965.1 Streptomyces sp. NPDC033165 | reverse complement strand
CCCCCCCCCCCCCCCCCCCCCCCCCCCCCCCCCCCCCCCCCCCCCCCCCCCCCCCCCCCCCCCCCCCCCCCCCCCCCCCCCCCCCCCCGCCCCTCACCCCGCTCCCAGCCCCCGCACCCGCTCCCAGAGCTCCGGGTCCACCGCGCCCACCCTCCGCCGGAACCCGGCGATCCGCACCTCGCGCAGCTCATCCGTCTCCAGGAAGCTCCGCCGCCCCCGCGCATCCCCCACCGTCCCCGCGGGCAGCGCGATCACCCCGGGCCGCTCCTCGTGATGCTTGCTGGTGATCTTGGCGACGAGCGCCGTACGCCGCCGCCCCCGGCCCCGTACGGAGAGGACCAGGCACGGCCGGTCCTTGGACCCGGGCCCGTCCTCGTACGGCACATCGGCCCACCACACCTCACCCGCCCGCGGCGTACGCCCGTCCCCGCGCCCCACCGGGCCCGACGGGCCCGAAGGCTTCCCGGGCGGCCGGGTCCGAGCCGTCGCCCCCGGCTGCCGGGGCCGCCGTGTGCGGGGCCCGCGGTCCGAGCGCCCCCGCCCGTCCACCACGGCCGCGACGAGCGCGAGCAGAACCACGGCGACCAGCGTCACCCACCAGAACGTGTCCATCCCCCGACCGTACCGGCGGGCCCGCTTCCATCGAACCGGTGACAGAGCAGGTGAGTTCCCCCACAACGGCAGGCAGCGAAGGAGCGACGCGGAGTTTCGCGCCTTACGCTCGACGAACCGCAAAACGTTCCCGCAGAACCCGCACGAACCCTCCCCGTTCCCACGTATCGGAGGTTCACGCTCCATGAAGCTCACCGTCGTCGGCTGCTCCGGCTCGTTCCCGTCCACGGGTTCGGCATGCTCGAGCTACCTCGTAGAGGCCGACGGCTTCCGGCTGCTCCTCGACATGGGCAACGGCGCCCTCGGCGAGTTGCAGCGCCACGTCGGTCTCTACGACCTCGACGCGATCTTCCTCAGCCACCTCCACGCCGACCACTGCATCGACATGTGCGCGTACTTCGTCGTGCGCTACTACCGCCACGACGGCGCCCGCCCCGTCCCCCTTCCGGTCTACGGACCCGAGGGAACCGAGCAGCGGCTGACCGCCGCCCACGGCGACACCCCCTCGGACCGGGCGATGAGCGAGGTCTTCGACTTCCACACCCTGAAGTCCGGCTCCTTCGAGATCGGGCCCTTCTCGGTCCGCACGGAGAAGCTCTGCCACCCCGTCGACACCTTCGGCATCCGGATCGAGCACGGCGGCTCCACCCTCGCCTACTCCGGCGACACGGGGACCTGCGGGGCGCTGGAGGACCTGGCCCGGGACGCGGACCTGTTCCTGTGCGAGGCGTCGTTCGTCGACGGCAAGGAGGACATCCCCGACCTGCACCTCAACGGCCGCGAGGCAGGCGAGGCGGCGGCCCGCGCCGACGTCCGCCGGCTCGTCCTCACCCACATCCCTCCGTGGACCGACGCCGACCGCAACCTCGCCGACGCCCGTGCCGTCTACCCGGGCCCGGTCGAACTGGCCGTACCGGGCGCGGTGTACGAGCTCTGAGGGCGGGCGCCCGGAATCCGCGGCAGCCCCGGACCCGCTCTGCGAGACTGCCCCATGATCACCATCAGACCCGCCCGCGATGCCGACCTCGCCGGCTTCCTGACCCTCGCGTCCCAGGTCGAGCACTGGTTCGGGCCGATGGTGGCGGAACCGGGCTTCCACCGGGCGGTGAACGACCACATCCGTGACGGGGCGGCCCTGGTCGCCGAGTCCGCCACCGCAGCCGGCATCCTCGGCGGCCTCCTGTTCGGCGCCGCGCCGCCCACCTACCACGTGCACTGGCTCGTCACCTCCGAGCACTGCCGGGGCGCGGGCGTGGGCCGCCTGCTGATGGCCGAGGCGCTCCGCCGGTACGTCACCGGGCCCGGGACCGTCGAGGTGGTCACCTTCGGCCCCGACCACCCCGGGGCCGTCGACAGCGGGGCCCGCGTCTTCTACGAGAAGCTGGGCTTCGGGCCCGGCGAGCCGACCGACCCCGGCCCGGAGGGCGGCTCCCGCCAGATCTACCGCCTGCCCGTGCCCGTACGCCTGGTGTGAGGCGACCGTACGGCAGGTACGGCGAAGCCCCCGCCCCCGAAAGAGATCTTCGGGGAGCGGGGGCTTCGTCGTACGGGCGTGGCGGAGGCTACTTCGCCTCGGCCTTCTGCAGCTCGGCGAGCTCCTCGTCCGACTCCCGGCCCGGGGTCGGGAGGTTGAACTTGATGATCGCGAAGCGGAAGACCACGTAGTAGACCACCGCGAAGCAGAGGCCGACCAGGACCAGCATCCAGGGCTTCGACGCGATGCCCAGGTTCAGCAGGAAGTCGACCAGACCGGCCGAGAAGCCGAAGCCGTCCTTCATGCCGAGCGCCCAGGTCAGGGCCATCGACACACCGGTCAGCACCGCGTGGATCGCGTACAGCACCGGGGCGATGAACATGAACGTGAACTCGATCGGCTCGGTCACACCGGTGACGAACGAGGTCAGCGCGAGGGAGAACATCATGCCGCCGACGACCTTGCGGCGCTCGGGGCGGGCGCAGTGGACGATCGCGAGGCAGGCCGCCGGGAGGGCGAACATCATGATCGGGAAGAAGCCGGTCATGAACTGTCCGGCCGAGGGGTCGCCCTCCAGGAAGCGGGCGATGTCGCCGTGCTTGCCGTTGTACTCGCCCGCCTGGAACCACGGGAAGGAGTTCAGCAGGTGGTGCATGCCGACCGGGATCAGAGCGCGGTTGGCGACACCGAAGATGCCCGCGCCGACGGCGCCGGAGCCGACGAGCCACTCGCCGAAGTTGTGCAGACCGGCACCGAGGACCGGCCAGATCAGACCGAAGACGATACCGACGACGAGACCCGCGAAGGCGGAGAGGATCGGGACCAGACGGCGGCCGCTGAAGAAGCCCGCCCAGTCGGGCAGCTTCGTCCGGTAGAACTTCTGGTAGAGCAGGGCCACGATGATGCCCATCACGACACCGCCGAGGACACCGGCGTTGACGGGCGCGTCGTTCATCACGATCTTGCCGTCGACGACGCTGGCGACCTGCGGCAGGTTGCTGTCCGTGAAGGTGGCGAGCACGTTCTTGAAGACCAGGTAGCCCGTGACGGCCGCCAGGGCGGTGGAGCCGTCCGACTTCTTCGCGAAGCCGATCGCGATGCCGACGGCGAACAGCAGCGCCATGTTGTCGAGGAGCGCGCCGCCGCCCGCGGCCATGTAGCCGGCGAGCTTCGTGACGAAGGCCGGGAACGATTCGCGGCCCAGCATGTCGTCATTGCCGAGGCGGACCAGGAGCGCGGCGGCCGGCAGCACGGCGACCGGCAGCATGAGGCTGCGGCCGATGCGCTGCATGACGGCCATCACGCCGGCGCCCTTCTTCTTCTCGGCCGCGGGTGCGGTCTCAGCCGTGGTCATCAACTTCCTCCATGGGGCACAGTGCCGCCCAGGTGATGGATGCGGGGAGGCGGCGACTCGGCAGACGGCGGCAGACAGCCGTGGTCTGGACCACTCAGTGGTGTAGACCAGTTTTAGCACGGTGAGGGTTAGATAAGGAACCTGCAATTCCCTACTTATTCGCAGTAGCAGATCCGGCACTATCGGTGACATGCCGAAGGCCCCCGGACCGGCTGGTCCGAGGGCCTTCGGCGGCCGGGGTCAAAGCCCCGGTGTGCTGCTACTTCGTCAGATCCCTCTCGATCTCCTTCTCGATCTCCTCCGGTTCGCGCCCCGGAGTCTTGAGGTCGAACTTGGTGATCGCGAAGCGGAAGACCACGTAGTAGATCACCGCGAAGCACGCGCCGATCGGGATGATCAGCCATGGTTTCGTATCGAGATGCCAGTTGACGACGTAGTCGATCAACCCGGCCGAGAAGCTGAACCCCGCATGCACCCCCAGCAGCCAGGTGATGCCCATCGAGGCCCCGGTGAGCACCGCGTGCACGCCGTACAGCAGCGGTGCGACGAACATGAACGAGAACTCGATCGGCTCGGTCACCCCCGTCACGAACGAGGTCAGCGCCACCGACACCATCAGACCCCCCACTTCCTTGCGGCGCTCCGGCCGTGCGGTGTGGGTGATGGCCAGGGCGGCGGCGGGCAGACCGAACATCATGATCGGGAAGAAGCCCGAGGTGAACTGCCCGGCCGACGGGTCCTGGGCGAAGAAGCGGGAGATGTCGCCCTGTACGGTCTGGCCGTCCGCCCCGGTGAACTCGCCCGCCTGGAACCAGAAGAACGTGTTCAGGAACTGGTGCATGCCGACCGGGATCAGCAGCCGGTTCGCGAAGCCGAAGATCGCCGCACCCCACGAGCCGAGGTTGATCAGCCGCTCGGAGAACCAGGTCAGGCCGTCGCCCACCGGCTGCCACAGCAGTCCGAACAGGACGCCGAGGATCACGCACAGGAACGCCATCAGGATCGGCACCAGGCGCCGCCCGTTGAAGAACCCGAGCCAGTCCACCAGCTTGGTCCGGTGGTAGCGCTGCCAGACGACCGCGGTCAGCAGGCCGATGATGATGCCGCCGAGCACTCCGGGGTTCTGCGGCTCGCCCAGGGGCAGATCGTCCGTCACGGTGCCGTCGATGGGGAACGCCCCGAGGACGCCCCGGTAGACCAGGAAACCCACCACGGCCGCCAGCGCGGTGGAACCGTCCGCCTTCTTCGCGAAGCCGATGGCCACGCCGATGCAGAAGAGCAGGGGGAGGCCGAGCTTGCCGTCCAGGATCGCGGTGCCGCCGTTGAGCAGCACCAGGGACGTCTTGTCCCAGAAGGCCCCGTGCAGATAGGAGGCGAAGAGGTTGCCGAGGCTGACGAGCAGGCCCGCCGCCGGGAGGACGGCCACCGGGAGCTGGAGGCTCCGCCCGACCTTCTGGAGGCCCTGGACCGGTCCGTTCCACCATTTTCGCTGCGGTGCCGCAGCGGCGCTCGAACTCATGGGCGTCCTCCCGGAACACATCGCGTTTGGCGGTCGTTGCAAACTGGTGTAGACCAGTTGCGTCACGGTCCGGGCCCCGCCCGGAGGCAGGGGACCGGTGATCGTCATCTTTGGGGATCGTCCGGTCACCCGCCCGCGAAGTTGGGCCAACCGTGCGTTACCGTGACGAAACGGACCCGCAGCGGGCGGCCGTCTGCGCGCGAAGAACCAGGGAGAAGGACATGGCCACCAAGGCTGAGAAGATCGTCGCCGGGCTCGGCGGTATCGACAACATCGACGAGGTCGAAGGCTGCATCACCCGCCTCCGCACCGAGGTCCACGACCCCAGCAAGGTCGACGAAGCCGCCCTGAAGGCCGCCGGCGCCCACGGCGTCGTCAAGATGGGCACCGCGATCCAGGTCGTCATCGGCACCGACGCCGACCCCATCGCCGCCGACATCGAAGACATGATGTGACCGACTGACCCTCGACGGCGCACGCCGCCCCGACGGCCCGGCTCCGCACCCCGCAGGCCCCGCACCCACGTGACTCGGTGCGGGGCCCGCGCCGTACCGGGCCCCACACGCCGACGCGTCCCCCGTACGGCCGCCGACCGCACCCGAACGGAGCCACCCGCGTCAGCGGATAAAGTCGAGCCCATGTCTCGCATCGACGGCCGCACCCCCGAACAGCTCCGCCCCGTCACCATCGAACGCGGCTGGAGCAAGCACGCCGAAGGCTCAGTCCTCATCTCCTTCGGCGACACCAAGGTCTTCTGCACCGCCTCCGTCACCGAAGGCGTCCCCCGCTGGCGCAAGGGCAGCGGCGAGGGCTGGGTCACCGCCGAGTACTCCATGCTGCCCCGCTCCACCAACACCCGCGGCGACCGCGAAGCCGTACGCGGCAAGATCGGCGGCCGCACCCACGAGATCAGCCGCCTGATCGGCCGCTCCCTGCGCGCCGTCATCGACTACAAGGCCCTCGGCGAGAACACCATCGTCCTGGACTGCGACGTCCTCCAGGCCGACGGCGGCACCCGCACCGCCGCCATCACCGGCGCCTACGTGGCCCTCGCCGACGCCGTCACCTGGGCCCAGGGCAAGAAGATCGTCAAGGCCGGACGCAAGCCCCTCACCGACACCGTCGCCGCCATCAGCGTCGGCATCGTCGACGGCACCCCGCTCCTCGACCTCTGCTACGAGGAGGACGTCCGCGCCGAGACCGACATGAACGTCGTCTGCACCGGCGACGGCCGCTTCGTCGAGGTCCAGGGCACCGCGGAGGGCGCGCCCTTCGACCGCAAGGAACTCGGCGCCCTCCTCGACCTCGCCACGGCGGGCTGCGTGGACCTCGCCACGCTCCAGCGCGATGCACTCGCCAGCACGCAGGACGCGTAACGACCCGCCCCTCCCGGGTAAAGAAGCAACCAAATACGCACCACAGAGCGTCGTTACCGGCACGGACGCACGGGTCGAACCGTGCGTCCGTCCACGTAACGATCCCCGGGGAGGGACTCCACCATGGCTTCGCGCCGCCACCAACGCCTCGCACTCGCCACCGCCGCCACGCTGCTGACGCTGACCGCGGCCGTGGGCTGCGCCGGACTCGACAAGGCGCTCGACTGCGTACGCACCGCCGACGCCATCGCCACCAGCGTCGGCAACCTCCAGAACGCCGTCTCCAGCGCCTCCGAGGACATCACCCAGGCAACCGAGGCCCTGGACGACATCGACCGCGAACTCAAGAACCTGAACGACACCACGGACGACGCCGACCTCTCCAAGGCGGTCGACGACCTCCAGGCGGGCGTCACCAACGTGCGCGAGTCCATCGAGAAGGGCGACGCCACCCCCGACATCACCCCGGTGACGGAGGCGGCCACGGAGATCGGCAAGGTCTGCACGCCGTAGGGGGAGCGGCCGCGGACCGACGGAGACCGGCGACAATGGGCCCATGACGCGCCTGATCCTCGCCACCCGCAACGCCGGGAAAATCACCGAACTCCACGCCATCCTCGCCGACGCGGGACTCGACCTCGACCTCGTCGGCGCGGACGCGTACCCCGACATCCCCGACGTCAAGGAAACCGGCGTCACCTTCGCCGAGAACGCGCTCCTCAAGGCCCACGCCCTGGCCCGCGCCACCGGCCTCCCCGCCGTCGCCGACGACTCCGGCCTCTGCGTCGACGTCCTCGGCGGCGCCCCCGGCATCTTCTCGGCCCGCTGGTCCGGCACCCACGGCGACGACAAGGCCAACCTGAACCTGCTCCTGGCCCAGCTCGGCGACATCGCGGACACCCACCGCGCCGCCCACTTCGCCTGCGCCGCCGCCCTCGCCCTCCCCGACGGCACGGAACGCGTGGTCGAGGGCCGCCTGAACGGCACCCTGCGCCACGCCCCGTCCGGTACGAACGGCTTCGGCTACGACCCGATCCTCCAGCCGGAGGGCGAGACCCGCACGTGCGCGGAGCTGACGCCGGCGGAGAAGAACGCGATCAGCCACCGCGGCAAGGCGTTCCGGGCGTTGGTGCCGGTGGTGCGGGAGTTGGTGGGGTAGACCGGGACGGAAAACGGCCTGCGCATCGGTTCTTCGATTCGCAGGCCATTCTCGGTGCGGCGGAAGGGATTCGAACCCTCAAGCCGTTTCACGGGCCACAGATCCTAAGTCTGCTGTGTCGCCAGTTGCACCACCGCCGCCAGACGCATGTCATCGTACCGGGCGAGGTGGCCGGGGCGGCGTGCGAGTTCCCTGGCGTGGGATTCCCCGGGCGCCTCCTCGGCACCAGGTGCTGGTGACGGCATGGCAGTTCGGACACAGCAACCGGAGGTTCTCGGTGCGGTCGTCGCTCCAGTCGCCGTTGATGTGGTCGATCTCCAGAGTGATCGGCGATCCGCGCCAGACCGGCTTGGTTCCGCACTCGTCGCACTGCTCGGCCACCCCGATCTCGCGCAAGACCCGACGTAGCAACACAGTCTTCGTGCGATGTCTGCCGTCGTGCCTAACCAACACTTCCTCGGGGCGTCTGGCGGGAGTCGGGCCCGGCCTGCCACGTTGGTGTGCCTGGCCGAGGAAGTGCGAGGTCGACAGGCCCTCTTCCGCGATCCACTGTCGCAAAAGGTTTCGCTGGTGCCCGTTCGCGGGGCGTCCGAGTTTGCGGAGCAGCTCCGCGATGGAGCGTGAAGCTGCCACAGCCTCACGGAGTGTGTCCCGTGAGGGACGTGAGGCAACGGTGTGTGAACCGCGGTGCCTGAAGTGGGAGACATCGATGCCGAAGTGGGCGAACCGCCTCAGTAGATGGCGTTGGAGCTGCGCGTAGGGACGAGTGCCCAGGAACGTGATGACCTCGTCGATGTCCGAGCAACGTTCTGCGGCCTCGACCAGCCGCTCGCGGGTGTGGTGCTGTCGCTGGTTCACCGGCTGCCGCCATGCCTGGCGCGGCGGCCTTTGGCCCGGCCGCGGTAGGTGTCGGTCGCCGAGTGACAGTTGGGGCAGAGGAGCCGTAAATTCTCCAGGCGGTTGTCGCTCCACCTGCCGTTGATGTGGTCCACCTCCAACGGAAGCGGACGACCGCGCCAGAGCGGTTCCGTGCCGTGGAGGGCACAGCGTTCCGCCACCCCGAGCGCGGCCATGGCGGGCTTGAGGCGAGAGCTGGGGGTGCGGCGAGGGTGTGGTGAGCGGTCTTCCACCAGCAGGTTCTCAGGCGACAGGCGACGTTTCTTCGTCCCGGCACGCGACGGCTGGGCGAAGTGTGAGGTATCGATGCCGTACGCCTTGATGCGTCTGCTGATGTTGCTGTGGTGGCCCCCCACGGTCTCCAGGCCGAGACGCCGCAGCACCTCATAGACGCTTGTCGACACGGCGACCACGGGCTCAAGGACCTCTTTCGTCCAGCGAGCGCCCTCGCGCTCGAAGTGCTCCGTGGCTATGCCCATCCTCCTCATGCGGTCACGGACGTACCGCCGCGTCGGACTCTTCGGATCCACCCCCAACTTCGTCAGCGCCTCCGAGAGCGTCCGCGACGACCCCGCCGCCTCCGCCAGCCGCTCCCGTGTGTACGGGCTGCTCCCCATGTCCCCCTCCGTCTCCGGCCGCACGTTCGCAGCCTCGTACGGAGTAACGAACCGTTTATCGGATGGTTACGTCCGAAATCCGGATGAGGTGCACGGAGAGGGCGAAGGCAACAGGTCTCAGAACCTCGGCTCCGGCGCCTGCGCATGCACCAGCTCCGCCGCCTCCTCCTCCGTCTCCACCGACGGCGGGGACCCGATCAGCGGCTTCTGGGCGGTCTCCTTCATGCAGGCCACCGCGATCACCCCGACCAGCGCCGCCGCCATCGCGTAGTACGCGGGCATCAGGTTGGAGCCGGTCCAGCTGATCAGGGCCGTGATCACCAGCGGCGTCGTGCCGCCGAAGAGCGACGCGGACAGGTTGTAGCCGACCGACAGGGACCCGTAGCGGACGTTCGTCGGGAACAGGGCCGGCAGCGCCGCCGACATCGTGCCGAGCATGCAGACCAGGGAGAGGCCCAGCAGCAGCATGCCGACCGTGATCGGGAAGATGCCGTCCACCCGGATCAGGAGGAAGGCCGGGAGCGAGAGGAAGAGGAAGCCCAGCATCCCGGTCATCAGCAGCGGCTTGCGGCCGAAGTGGTCGGAGGCCCTGCCGATCTGGCTGATGACCGCCATCAGCAGCACCATCACCGCCAGCAGGATCAGCAGCCCGTGGGTCTCGCTGTAGCCGAGCTCGTCGGAGAGGTACGTCGGCATGTACGACAGCAGCATGTAGTCGGTGACGTTGTACGCGCCGACCAGGCAGATGCAGAGGATCAGGGTCCGCCAGTACTGCCGGAAGATCTTGGCCAGGTCGCCCTTGGCCGTCGTCTCGACGCCGTCCGCCGCCTCGCTCGCGTGCGCCGTGCCGCCCTCCAGCTTCTGGAAGGCCGGGGTCTCGTCCAGGCGCAGGCGCAGGTAGAGGCCGACCAGGCCCAGCGGGCCCGCGACGAGGAAGGGGATGCGCCAGCCCCAGGTTTCCATCTGTGCGTCGCTCAGAAGGGCGTACAGGGCCGTTACGAGGCCCGCCGCGCAGACGTAGCCCGCCAGGGTGCCGAACTCCAGGAAGCTGCCGAAGAAGCCGCGGCGCTTGTCGGGTGCGTACTCGGCGATGAACGTGGACGCACCGCCGTACTCACCGCCCGTCGAGAAGCCCTGGAGCATCCGGAAGAAGATCAGCAGGACCGCGGCCCAGACCCCGATCGTCTCGTGCGAGGGGATGAGGCCGATGGCGAACGTGCCGACCGCCATCAGGATCATCGTCAGTGCGAGGACCTTCTTGCGGCCGATCTTGTCGCCCATCGGGCCGAAGAACATGCCGCCGAGCGGGCGTACGAGGAAGGCCACCGCGAAGGTCGCGAAGGAGGAGAGGAGCTGCGTGGTCTCGTTCCCGGACGGGAAGAACACGTGCCCGATGGTGACGGCCAGGTAGGAGTAGATGCCGAAGTCGAACCACTCCATGGCGTTGCCCAGCGAGGCGGCCTTCACGGCCCGCTTGACCGCGGCGTCGTCGGTGACCGTGATGTCGGTCCGGCGCAGCCGCGGATTCCGGCGCTTCCGGATGGCCCGGAAGAGCGTGGGGTGGCGTTTGACCGCTGCTGGGTCGGCCGCCTGGTGGGGGTCGGGGGCCGCCATGGCCGGAGTCCTTTCCTCGGAGGGTGTTCCAGGAAAGGCTTCTGCGCGGTCATGGCGGCCGCAAACCGGCTTGGCGAGCCGGTGTGATCTCCCTCACGCCGCCCGGCGTGCGATTCCGGCGCGCCGGACGTCGGGAGGGGCTCAGATCCCGAGGTCCCTGATGATCTTGGCTACATGGCCCGTCGCCTTGACGTTGTAGAACGCGTGCTCGACCTTTCCGTCCTCGTCGACGACGACGGTGGACCGGATCACACCCGTCACCACTTTGCCGTAGAGCTTCTTCTCGCCGAAGGCGCCGTACGCCGTCAGGGTCTCCTTGGCGGGGTCGCCCACCAGAGTGACCTTGAGGTCTTCCGCCTCGCGGAACTTCGCGAGCTTCTCCGGCTTGTCGGGGGAGACGCCGATGACGTCGTACCCGGCGTTCGCGAGCAGGTCGAGGTTGTCCGTGAAGTCGCAGGCCTGCTTGGTGCATCCGGGGGTGAGCGCGGCCGGGTAGAAGTAGACGATGACCTTGCGGCCCTTGTGGTCCGCGAGCGATACGTCGTTGCCGTCGGCGTCGGGAAGGGTGAAGGCGGGAGCGGTGTCGCCGGGCTTCAGTCGCTCGCTCATGGGTTCTCCTCGGGTGGCGCATGGGTCGGACGGGACCGAGCGTAATAGGGGTGCCGTCGGGTATGCGGAGGTTCGAGCTGACAGACTGTCGACGAAGGTTCAGATGAAGGTTGACCGGACGACGACCACGGAGGCGGCGCAGTGTCGGATGCCAGGACCCCTGCGCAGATCGAGGCGGACATCATCAGCAGGCGGGAGCAGCTCGCTGTGGTGCTCGACGAGATCGGGGTGCGGGTACACCCGAAGACGATCATCGGTGACGCGAAGGCGAAGGCGGCCGAGTCCGTGGACCGTACGGTCGGCCGGGCTTTCGTCGCGGTGAACCGCTCGGTGTCGGATGTGAAGGCGCAGTTCGTCGCGGAGGACGGCTCGCCGCGGCTGGAGCGGGTGATTCCCGCGGCACTGCTGGTGGTGGGGGTGGTGGGGCTGCTCACCGCGTCGAGGAAGCGCCGCAGCGCGTGATCCGTACCCGGAGGCGTACGGTCCGGGGCGCGGCAGGTAGGTTGCGGGCGTGAGCGAGAACACCCACGACGACAAGCTGCCCATCCGGATGCTGCACGACCGGGTGCTGGTACGGAACGACACGTCCGAGGGGGAGCGCCGTTCCGGCGGCGGCATCCTGATCCCGGCGACGGCCGCGGTGGGCCGGCGCCTCGCCTGGGCCGTGGTGGTCGCGGTCGGGCAGAACGTGCGGACGGTCGAGCCCGGTGACCGCGTGCTGTACGACCCCGAGGACCGTGCCGAGGTCGAGGTGCGGGGCGTGGCGTACGTCCTGATGCGGGAGCGCGATCTGCATGCGGTGGCCGCCGACCGGTTCGAGGGGTCGGTGGATTCGACCGGGCTGTATCTGTAGGCGTCCCGGAGAGAGGCACTCCAGGAGAGTGCGGGGAAGGGTCTGGTGACCGGTGTCACCGGGCCCTTCCCCTCTTTCTTGCTACGGTGGAAGCACCCCGACGAGACGCGCCGTACCGGGTTGGCAAAGACGACGCACCCGTTCTGTTCGCGTGGTTGTCGTCGGAGGTTCCTGTCATGGCGTGGGTTCTGTTGACCATCGCCGGTCTGCTCGAAGTGGGCTGGTCGATCGGGATGAAGTACACCGAGGGGTTCACCCGGCTGTGGCCGAGCGTGTTCACGGGGCTCGGGATCGTGGCGAGCATGGTGCTGCTGTCGCATGCGGCGAAGACGCTGCCGATCGGTACGGCGTACGGCGTGTGGGTCGGCATCGGCGCGGCCGGTGCGGCGATCCTGGGCATGGTCGTGCTGAACGAGCCGGTGACCGCGGCCCGGATCTTCTTCGTGTGTCTGCTGCTGGTGGCCGTGGTGGGTCTGAAGGCGACCTCGGGGCACTGAGCCTCGGGGCACTGAGGCCGTGGGGCGCTGGGTCCCTGCCGTATCACCCGGTGTCCGTGGGGGCGTCGGAGCGGGCGGCCGACGGCGGGCCGGACGGGTCCGTGCCGCTGCCGGGGTCCTCGTCGAGGTCGGGTTCGTCCACCTCGTCGGAGCCCGGGGCCGTCTCCAGGTCGAACTCCCTGGCCGGGGAGGAGCGCAGTGCCGCTTCCGTGTAGGCGGCCCAGGTCTCGGCGGGGACGCCGCCGCCGTTGACGCGGGACAGGCCGAGGGCTCCGTACAGCGGGGTCTGGGCGCCGGTGTCCGGGTTCTGGCCCATCACGGCGACGACGGTCGCGAGGTCGGGGGTGTACCCGGCGAACCAGGCGGCCCGGTCCTCCTCGGCGGTGCCGGTCTTGCCCACCGCGGGGCGGCCCACCGCCTGGGCGGCGGTGCCGGTGCCGCCCTCCACGACGCTGCGCAGGACCGCGGTGGTCGTGTCGGCGGCCTCGCGGCTGACGGCCTGTTCGGTCGTGCGCTCGGGCAGTTCGATCTCGGCGCCGCCCTTGGTGACCTTGTCGACGAGGACGTACGGGCCGCGCCGGCCGTGGTCGGCGAGGGTGGCGTACGCCTGGGCCATGTCCAGGACGCTGGCGTTGGCGGTGCCGAGGGCGATGGAGGGGGAGGCGGTGAGGTCGGGGGTCTTCGCGGGGATGCCGAGGGCGACGGCGGTGTCCCGCACCCTGCCGGGGCCGACGTCCTGTGCCATCTGCGCGTAGACGGAGTTGACGGACTTGTCGGTGGCGGTGCGTACGGTGATGGAGCCGTAGTCGACGTCGTCCTCGTTGGCGGGCGCGTAGTCGGTGGCGCCCTGCGGTCCGGTGACGGGGCGTTTGTTGGAGCCGTCGTAGACGGTGTTGGGGGTGATGGGCCGGCCGTCGCCGGTCGTGGAGCCGTTGACGAGGGCGGAGGTGAGGACGAACGGCTTGAAGATGGAGCCGACCTGGTAGTCGCGGCGGGTCGCGTTGCTGACGTACTGCTCGGTGTAGTCGATGCCGCCGTACAGGGCGACGACCGCCCCGGTCTCGGGGACGATCGAGGCCCCGCCGACGCGGATGTTGCGGTCGATCTCGCGCTCGTCGCTGGTCTTGGCCATCACGTTCGTGTCGACGGCCTGGACGAAGGCGTCCTGTTTGGCCTTGTCGAGGGTGGTGGTGATGCGGTAGCCGCCGGTGGCGAGGGTCTCCTCGTCGAGGATGCCGTGCCGGCTCAGGTAGTCCTCGACGGCCTGCACGATGTAGCCGCGCTGTCCGGAGAGCCCGGTCGGGGGCCGGGCCTCGCCGGGTGCGGGGAACCGGGTCGTCGCCCGTTCGGCCGCGTCGAGCCAGTGTTCCTTGACCATGCCGTCCAGGACGTAGTTCCAGCGGCGTAGCACGGCCGGCTCGTTGTCGGGGTGGGCGACGACGTCGTACGCGCTGGGGGCGTTGAGCAGGGTGGCGAGGTAGGCGCCCTCGGCGGTGGTGAGGTCCTCGACGTTCTTGCCGTAGTAGGCCTGGGCGGCGGCCTGGATGCCGTAGGCGTTACGGCCGAAGTAGCTGGTGTTGAGGTAGCCCTCAAGGATCTGGTCCTTGCTCTCCTCGCGGTTGAGCTTGACCGCGATGAAGAGCTCCTTGGCCTTGCGGACGACGGTCCGTTCCTGGCCGAGGTAGTAGTTCTTGACGTACTGCTGGGTGATGGTGGAGCCGCCCTGCTTGCCCTTGCCGGTCACGGTGTTCCAGCCCGCCCGGAGCAGCGCCTTGACGTCCACGGCGGGCTGGGAGTGGAAGTCGCGGTCCTCGGCGGCCAGTACGGCCTGCTGGACGGTGAGGGGGACCTGGGAGAGCTTCACCTTCTCCCGGTTGACGTCGCCGTCGCGGACGATGACGCTGCCGTCGTTGTAGAGGTAGACGTTGGACTGGGCGGTGGCGGCGGCGTTGGCGGCCGGGATGTCGACGAGGTGGTATCCGGCGATGAGCCCGCCGCCGAGGAGGAGGGCCAGGCCCAGCGCGGTGCCGAGGGCCATCCGCCAGGTGGGGAGGGCGCGCCGCCAGCCGGTGCGCCGGGGCCGTTTCGGGTGACCCTTGCGCGGTGTCCTTCCCGGCTTCCGCGGGCGGTCGCCTCCGGGTGCGGCCATCGCGCCCGAGGGGTCGCGGGGGGCCCAGTTCTGCGGCTCGTCGCTCATATCGGTGAGGGCTCCTCGGGCGTGGGCAGTTCTTCCATAGTGCCCGTTTAGTCACAAAAACTGCTGTTTCTGATAGTTCGTTCCCTCCTCCGGTCGTCTCACCGGCCGTCAGAAATGCGGTCGCGGCCGCCTTCACGCGCGCACTAAGCTCGCGGGCTTTGGTGTCGGGAGCCGTTCGGCGGCGGGGGAGAGGGGGCGGCGTGCGGCTCTACGCGGTCGTGGCGGCGGGCGGATTCCGGCGCTACGCCACCTACCGGACGGCCACGGCCGCGGGGGTGTTCACCAACACGGTCTTCGGCTTCATCGTGGCGTACACCTACATCGCCCTGTGGGACGAGCGCCCGCAGCTCGGCGGCTACGACACCGCGCAGGCGCTGACCTACGTCTGGCTCGGGCAGGCCCTGCTGATGGCCTGCGCCATGATGGGCGGCGGCTTCGAGGACGAGCTGGCGGAGCGGATCCGTACCGGGGACATCGCCGTCGACCTGTACCGCCCCGCCGACCTCCAGCTGTGGTGGCTGGCGGCCGACCTGGGCCGGGCGGCCTTCCACCTGCTGGGCCGGGGCGTCGCACCGATGTTCCTGGGGGCGCTCGCCTTCGACCTGGCGCTCCCCGGCTCCCTGTGGACCTGGCCCGCGTTCCTCGTCTCGGTGTTCCTGGGCCTCGTCGTCAGCTTCGCGGTGCGCTTTCTGGTCGCGCTGTCGGCGTTCTGGCTGCTCGACGCGGCGGGAGCGATGCGGATCGCGTCGCTGGCCGGGCTGTTCTTCTCCGGGATGCTGCTGCCCCTGAACCTGTTCCCCGGCCTGCTGGGCGAGGTGGCGCGGGCGCTGCCGTGGTCCTCGCTGCTCCAGGTCCCGGCCGATGTGTTCCTCGGCAGGCACACGGGGTGGGGGCTGGTGGAGGCGTACGCGTTCCAGGGCGGCTGGGCGGTGGTCCTGCTGCTGGCGGGGCGCCTGTTGCAGTCCGCGGCGACCAGGAGGGTGGTGGTCCAGGGTGGCTGAGACGGCGGTACGGGCCGACGAGGGCCGGGAGGCGGGCGGCTTCGCGTTCGAGGAGCGGCCCCGGCTGCTGGAGGGGCTGCGCGCGTACGGGCTGATCATGGCGATGTGGGTGCGCTCGACGATGGCGTACCGGGCCTCGTTCGTGATGACCGTGCTCGGCGACTTCGCGGTGACGGCCTTCGACTTCGTGACGATCCTGCTGATGTTCACGCACGTCGACGCGCTCGGCGGCTACACGCTCCCGGAGATCGCCCTGCTGTACGGGCTCTCGGCGACGGCGTTCGGGCTGTGCGACCTGCTGCTGGGGTCGATGGACCGGGTGGGCCGCCGGGTCCGGGACGGCACGCTGGACACGCTGCTGGTGCGGCCGGTGCCGGTGCTGGCGCAGGTGGCGGCGGACCGGTTCGCGCTGCGCCGGGCCGGGCGGATCACCCAGGGGCTGCTGGTCCTCGGCTATGCGCTGATCACCCTGGACATCGCGTGGTCGCCGCTGAAGGTGCTGATGCTGCCGGTGATGGTGGTGAGCGGCGCGGCGATCTTCGGCTCGGTCTTCGTGGCGGGGGCGGCGTTCCAGTTCGTCGCGCAGGACGCCTCCGAGGTGCAGAACTCCTTCACGTACGGCGGGACGACGCTGCTCCAGTACCCGCCGACGGTCTTCGCGAAGGACCTGGTGCGCGGGGTGACGTTCGTGGTCCCGCTGGCCTTCGTCAGCTGGCTGCCCGCGCTGTACGTACTGGACCGGGACTACCCGGTCGATCTGCCGCAGTGGGTGGCCTTCCTGCCGCCTGTGGTGGCGGCGGTCTGCTGGGTGCTGGCGGGTCTCGCGTGGCGGGCGGGGCTGCGGGCCTACCGGAGTACGGGCAGTTGAGGAAACGGGAGCCGGACTCCTCGGGCTGGGTGCCGGACCTCTCGGACAGGGGCTCGGACGGGAGGCCGGACAGGGTGCCGGACGGGTTGCCGGGCGGGTTGTCGGACAGGACTACGCAGGAGGTTACGGGAATGGGCGGCGACGGCTTCATCACCCTCGACGGCGTCGAGAAGGTCTTCCAGGTCCGCCGGAAGGCCGGTCTGCTGCGCCGCGAACGGCACGAGGTCCGGGCCGTGGACGGGATCGGTTTCCAGGTCCCGCGCGGCGAGATGGTCGGCTACATCGGCCCGAACGGGGCGGGCAAGTCGACCACGATCAAGATGCTGACGGGCATCCTCACCCCGAGCGGCGGCCGGCTGCGCGTCGCGGGCATCGACCCCGCCCGGGAACGTACGCGCCTGGCGCACCGCATCGGCGTCGTCTTCGGCCAGCGGACCACGCTCTGGTGGGACCTGCCGCTGCGCGACTCGTACCGGCTGATGCACCGCATGTACCGCATCCCGGACCGCCGTTACCGGGAGAACCTGGACCGCTGTGTCGAACTCCTCGACCTGGGCGAGCTGTTGGACGTTCCCGTACGGCAGCTCTCCCTCGGCCAGCGGATGCGCGGCGACATCGCGGCGGCGCTGCTGCACGATCCGGAGGTGCTGTACCTGGACGAGCCCACGATCGGGCTCGATGTGATCTCCAAGGTCAAAGTGCGCCAGTTCCTCAAGGAGTTGAACGCCGAGCGCGGGACGACGGTCCTGCTGACGACGCACGACCTGACCGACATCGAGCACTTGTGCAGCCGGGTGATGGTGATCGACCACGGCCGTCTGATGTACGACGGTTCGCTCGCCGGCCTCCACGAGGTGGGGGAGAGCGAGCGGATGCTGGTGGTGGACCTGGAGCGCGAACTCCCGCCGATCGAGCTGACGTCCGGCCCGTCGGGGCCCGTGCTGCGAGCGGTCAAGGTGGAGGGCCCGCGCCAGTGGCTGGCATTCCCCGCCGAGGCTTCGGCGGCCCCGCTGGTGGCGCGGATCGCGGCAGAGTACCCGCTGGTCGACCTGTCGGTGCGGGAACCGGACATCGAGGCGGTGATCGCGAGGATGTACGAGTCGGCGCCCTGACGGTTCCTGCCCTGACGGTCCCTCTCCGGGACGGCGGGCGCGACTGCTTGGCCTGCACGTCTGTGTCTTGAGCGGGTGCGTTCAATAGGCTGCGCGGTATGACAAGTGAACGTCCGGAAATGCGCGCATCCGACACCGAGCGTGAGCGGATCGCCGAGCTGCTGCGCGAGGCCGTGGCCGAGGGCCGACTGGAGATGGACGAGTTCGAGCAGCGCCTCGAAACGGCCTACAAGGCGCGTACACACGGGGAGCTGGAGCCGCTCGTCCAGGACCTTCCGGCGCCCGGCTCGGCGGTGGCCCCGGTGGGTGCTACCGCGCCCGCCCCGCTGCGGGGTTCCGCGGCGAACTGGCCCGCCCGGATCGGTGGCACCGCGACCTCCAAGGGCGGGTTCGCGCTCTGGGGCGGCTTCAACCGGAAGGGCCGCTGGACGGTGGCCCGGAAGTTCACGGCGTTCGCGATGTGGGGCGGCGGCGAGATCGACCTGCGCGAGGCGCACTTCGAGGACCGCGAGACCGTGATCCGCTGCTTCACGATCATGGGCGGTCTGCATGTGACCGCGCCGCCGGAGCTGAACGTCGACGTCAGGGGCGTCGGCATCATGGGCGGCTTCGGCGAGGGCTCCAACGAGGAGGGGGAGCCCGCGCCCGATGCCCCGTACGTACGGATCACCGGCTTCGCGCTGATGGGCGGCGTCGGCGTGGAGCGCAAGCGGACGAAGGCGGAGCGCCGCCGCCTGAAGGAAGCGGAACAGGCGGAACTGGAGGCGCGCCGCCGACGCGGGCTGGAGGGCCCGGACGGCGGCACCCCCAAGGAACTCTGAGGGAGGGGGAGGGCGGGGCCGGCGCGACTGTTCAGCACGTCGCGCGCCTCGCAGCGCCTCGCAGTACGTCACGTGCCTTGCAGTGCCTCGCAGCACGTCGCGCGCCTCGCAGTGCCTCACGTGCCCGCAGTGCCTCACGCGCTTCGCAGCGCCTCCTCTGCCTCACACACCCTCACCGCGTCTCGCAGTGCCTCACCGCGCCTCCTGCCGATCGGGGCCGGGGTGGCCGCTCAGCGGCCGCTCACAGTGCGTCGGACCGGTGGGTGCGGGCCCGGTCCAGGGACGCCAGGTCCACCCGGTCGCCGAGCGCGCGGTAGCCGTCGTCGTTGAAGTGCAGGTGGTCGCCGGAGTCGTACGCGGTGAGCAGCCGGTTCGGCGCGGCGGGATCGCGTACCGTCTCGTCGAAGTCGACGTACGCGTCGAACACCGTCCCGGCCCGGATCTGCTCGTTGACCGCCAGCCGTACGGCGTTGCGCTCGGGCGTCCAGCTGGGGAAGCCCTCGAACGGGGTCAGCGTCGCGCCGACGACCGTGAGCCCGCGGGCGTGCGCCCGCTCGGTGAGGGAGCGCAGGCTGTCCACGATGCGCTGGGGGTCGGTCTCCTGGGGGGACTGCTGTACGTCGTTGATGCCGAGGGCCACGATGACCGTCCGGACCCCGGCGACCGACAGGACGTCGCGCTCGAACCGGTCGGTCCCGGATTCGCCACCGGTGCCGCGCCCGATGCCCACGACCCGGTTGCCCGAGATGCCCGCGTTGGCGACCCCGTACCGGCCGCCCAGCCGGTCGGCGAGGACGTCGGTCCAGCGGGCGTTCGCGTCGGTGGTGGAGCGGCTGCCCGCGGTCAGGGAGTCGCCGAGGGCGACGATCGCGCCGAGGGCGCTCTCGTTGCGGACGTCCACGGCGGTCAGGTAGCGCCACTTCGTGGTGGGCCAGGTGCCGCGCTCGTCGACGAGGTAGGACGTCTGGTGGCTGTTGGGGTGGTAGGTGACCGGCCCGCCGGGCTCCGGGGTACGGAAGCCGACCTCAAGGTCGGAGTCGGGGGCGACGGGCACGACGACGGGATCGCTGACGATCCGTCCGCCCGCGGCGATGGTGACGGCGGCGGCGCCCTTGAAGGTCACCGGCCGGGTGTTGACGGTGGCCTGGTCCACGACCAGGGGGGCCGTGCCGAAGAGGTTCGACAGCGTGATGCGGGCGACGTTCCCGCCGACACTGGTGTGGACGATGTTACGGATGGTGCGCCCGGGTAGCCCGTTAGGGGTGTTGGGCTCGGCCCGGACCGGCGCGGCCGTCCAGGTGGCGACCCAGTTGCCGCCCGAGGTGGCGGGGGCGACCGGGTTACGGGCGGCCGCATGGGTCTCGGCGGGCGGGGGCGGCGTCGGCCGGGGGCCGGAGAACAGCGTCGTGCCGAAGGCGACGGCGGCGGCGAGCGCGACGGTGCCCGCCACGAGGGCGATGAGCAGGGCATACCCCTGGCGCCTGGGCATGTGCGGTGTTTCTCCTTGTGATGATCGTGCTGGTCCCATGATGCGACAGGCCGTCGGGAACTCGACGTGCGGCCCGGGAGTAGGTGAGGTAGGGACAATGCGTACGTCACGGGGGTGAGGCGTACGCGGACGGGTGGAGCGGATGGAACGGACCGGATCCGAAGAGCAGGACGCGGGGCAGGGGCAGAAAGCCGAGCGAACATCAGTGGGCCCGGGCCCGGGCTCCGGCGCGGGCTTCGGGCCAGGGCCGGGACCGGGCGAGGGGCCAGGGCCGGGGCCGCTGGCCTCGTTCGCGTACACCGCCGCCGACGAGGAGAAGCAGCGCGGCGTACGGCGCATGAAGACCACGGCCACCGGCCTCCTTCTGCTCGTCGCGCTCGTGTACGTGCTGGCCACCTGGGCGAAGAGCTCAGGTGTGGAGGGCTGGCCGGGCTACGTCGCGGCGGCTGCCGAGGCGGGGATGGTGGGCGCCCTGGCGGACTGGTTCGCCGTCACGGCGCTCTTCCGGCGCCCGCTCGGTCTGCCGATCCCCCACACCGCCATCATCCCTACCAAGAAGGATCAGCTGGGACAGTCCCTCGGTTCCTTCGTGGGTGAGAACTTTCTCTCCGGAGACGTCATTCGTGACCGAATTCACGCGCTGGGCGTCGGAAAGCGGCTCGGTGTCTGGCTGGCGGAGCCCGCCCACGCGGACCGGGTGACCGCCGAGTCGGCGACGGCGCTGCGCGGAGCGCTGACGGTGCTGCGGGACTCCGACGTCCAGGCGGTGGTCGGTGAGGCGATCACCCGGCGCGCGGACGCGGCTGAGGTCGGCCCGAGCCTCGGCAAGATGCTGGAGAAGGTCGTCACCGACGGCGGCCACCGCAAGGTCGTCGACCTCGTCTGCGTACGGGCGCACGACTGGCTGGTGGAGCACGGCGACTCGGTGATGAACGCGGTGCAGGGCGGGGCGCCGGGCTGGACGCCGCGGTTCGTGGACAAGCGGGTGGGGGAGCGGGTCTACAAGGAACTGCTGCGGTTCGTCACGGAGATGCGGGACATGCCGGAGCACCCGGCGCGCGGTTCCATCGACACGTTCCTCAACGACTTCGCGGCCGACCTCCAGAGCGATGAGGACACCCGGGCCCGGGTGGAGCGGCTGAAGTCGGAGATCCTTGGCCGCGGCGAGGTGCAGGACGTCATCGCGTCCGCCTGGTCCTCCGTCCGTACGATGATCATCGCGGCGGCCGAGGACGAGCGCAGCGAACTGCGGCTGCGGGCGCGCGCGTCGCTGATGTCGCTGGGCGCCCGGCTGGCGAACGACGAACGGCTCCAGGCCAAGCTGGACGGCTGGCTGGAGGACGCGGCGGTGTATGTCGTGACGACGTACCGCGCGGAGATCACGTCCCTCATCAGCGAGACGGTCGCGGGCTGGGACGCGGACCAGACCTCGAAGAAGATCGAGGCGCACATCGGCCGCGACCTCCAGTTCATCCGGATCAACGGCACAGTGGTGGGTGCGCTGGCCGGCCTGGCGATCTACACGGTGTCGCACGCCCTGGGCGGCTGAGGGCCCATCGGGTCTGTGGGTTCCGGGTACGTACCCGTCCTGTGGTGTACGGGCACGCACCCGGCTCACACGGGGGAGTTGCCCGGTAGTACGGGCGCGGCTCGGCGGGTGTTCAACGCCGCGCCGCCTTTTCTGTCGCCCACCGGCTTCGGTCGGTTCGGCCACGGCGCTCTCACCCTCACCGGTCTCGGCGAAGGCGTCGATGTCGGCGAAGTCATCGACCTGTTCCGGCTGTTCCGGTGTCAGCCCCTGCCCGACCACGAGGCGACCCACGCGCGGCGACGGCAGGGCTCTCCCTGACGCCGGGCGCGGCGGGTGACGGCCCAGGAAGCGGCGGCCACGCCCCCGGCGACGGTGAACACGGCGGGCCAGGCGCCGACCTTCTTGGCGAGCGGGTGCGACCCGGCGAAGGCGGCGACGTACGCGGCGGTCAGCCCGGCGGCCGCGCGCGGCCCGGCCTGTCGGTGCCACTCGTACGCGGCGAGGGACCCGGCGGCGGCGAGCGCGACGCCGCCGAGCGGGCGCTTCCCGGTCCACCGGGCGACGCCGTAGCCCCCGACGAGCCCGCTCGCCGCCACTGCCGCCACCGGAACGTTCGCCATCGTTGCTTCCCTCGTGTGTCTGTCGTATGCCCGTGGTCCGATTCCGCTCCTGAGGCTAACGTCCGGTACGGCGTCGCCGACGGGCGGGCGAACAAGCGGGGCTGGACAGGGGGAACCAGGTGAGGACGTTCACGGTCACGGTGGCGAGCGGCGACGGGGTGCAGGCGGCCCCCGTACGCCTCTTCTGCACCGACCACGGGGGCGACGGCCCGCCGCTGCTCCTGCTGCACGGGCTGGCCGGGCACTGCGGCGAGTGGGACGCGCTGGCGGCCCGGTTCGCGGCGACCCACCGCGTGGTCGCGTTCGACG
The DNA here is from genome assembly GCF_055577965.1 of Streptomyces sp. NPDC033165. Lineage (NCBI taxonomy): Bacteria > Bacillati > Actinomycetota > Actinomycetes > Kitasatosporales > Streptomycetaceae > Streptomyces > Streptomyces sp. NPDC033165. Next base: position 149,016 of record NZ_JBVIPK010000015.1, on the reverse strand, counting down.
CCCGGGGCAGCGGGGCGAGCACCCGCCGCCCCGGCGACGTGTCGCGCGCGGCGCACGTGCGCGATGTCCTGGCCGTGGCGCGCACCCTGGGCCTGTCCGGCGAGGGCACGGTGCTGGTCGGTCAGTCGATGGGCGGTCTCACCGCGCTGCTCGCCGCGGCGGCGCACCCGGAGGCGTGCCGGGCGCTGATCCTGATCGAGGCGGGCCCGGCAGGCCCGAACCCCGAGCTGCCGGAGCAGATAGGCGCTTGGCTCGACTCCTGGCCCGTGCCGTTCCCGGACGCGGAGGCGGCCACCGCGTTCTTCGGCGGCGGCCCGGCGGGCCGGGCGTGGGCGGCGGGCCTCGCACCCGGCCCCGGCGGCCTGTACCCCCGGGTGGACCGGGACGTGATGGTGGCCACGGTTCAGGAGAACGCGCACCGCGACTACTGGGACGCCTGGGACCGGGTGCGTTGCCCGGTACTGGTGGTGCGGGGCGAGAACGGCGCGATGCAGCCGGACGAGGCGGACCGGATGCGGGTCCGCCGGCCGGGGACGCGGGTGTGCGTGATCCCGGGGGCGGGCCATGACGCCCATCTGGACGACTCCGACGCGGTGTACGGGGAGATGGCGGCCTTCCTCGCAGGAACCCGGGCCGAGGGTGCCGTGTAAGGTCTGGGCCATTCGCGCGAGGGGGTCTCATGCAGTTCCGCACCGTTGCCCGCACCACCGTCCGCACCACCGTCCGTACCGATGGCGCGGGTGCTCGCCGCTCAGCCCGAACGGGGTTGCGCGCAGGTGCGCTTGCCGTGGTCGTGGCCGCGGCGCTGGTGTCCTGCACCCAGGCGTCGGGCGGGGACGGCTCCGCAGCGGACGGCCCCGCGGCCCCGGCGTCCTCCTCTGCGGACGTGGACTCCACCCGCACCGCGGAGGACGCCGAGAACGCGGACAAGGCCGAGCGGGCGGCCACCGGGGCGCCGGACACCGCCGCCCCCTCGCCCGCCCCCGCGCTGGTCCGTGACGCCTTCGCCACGTTGCAGGCGACGCTCGACGACACCTGCACCCCCGGCGCGGGCGACTGCGCCTACTTCCTCGGCCGGGTCACCCGGGAGCTCACGGAGCTGGACGAGGCGATGCGGGCGGACAGCAAGGGCCCGGGCCACTTCAAGAAGCCCCTCGCCGACATGAAGGTCCTGTTCGGCAAGCTGGGCGAGGACCGGTCCACGGCGCACCTGGAGAAGTACTTCTCCGAGATCGTCGGCACCCGTGACGGCATCAACACCTGGATGCAGGACCACCCGGACGACTACCGCTGACAATGCCCCCGGGCCCCTGCCCCTACTCGCAGGCGATGCCGTCCCCGTCGCGGTCGAGGTGCCGGCCGTAGCCGGGTTCCCCGGCACGGATGGGCGCGGCGCCCGCGGCCCGTACGGCGGTGCAGTTCGCGTAGTACGTGCTGCTGCCCCCGCCCCCGCCACTCGTACCACCACTGCTCGAACCGCCGCCGCTGCTCCCGCCGGAGGAGGACGACGACCCGCCGCCCCACGGCTCGCAGCCCACGCCGTCGCCGTCGCGGTCCAGGTGGGGCGCGTAGCCGGGGTCGCCCTTCTCGACGGGTGCGGCCCCGGCGGCACGGGCGGCGTCGCAGTTCTCGTAGTACACCGGCGCCGCGGTCGTCGCCTTCGGTGTGGGCTTGGGCGTGGGCTTCGGGCTCGGCTTCGGCGCGGTCGCGTCGATGCGGACGACGGCCGTGGCGGCAGGTACGTCGGTCCCGGTGACGAGCACCCGGTACGTGAACGTGTCCTCGCCCGCGTACCCGGCCGCGGCGGTGTACGCGATCGAGGCCCCGGACACCGTGGCGGTCCCGTGGCCGGGGGCGGTGGCGACGCTCAGGGTCAGGTCATCCGGGTCGTAGGCGTCGAGCAGGGCTGCCGCGTCGCCGCTCTCCAGGGTGATGGAGTCGTTGTCCAGGACGTCGATGTCCAGGCTCTTCCCGGCCACCGCGCGCTGCTCCTCGTCGTCCATGAGGGCCAGGGCCCGCTGCACGGAGGGCGACGGACTGGCCGACGTGGCGACTTTGGCGGCACCCTTCCCGCCCCCGTCGTCCGTATCGCCCCCGCCGCCCCCGCACCCCGCGAGGAACAGCGCGAGCGCGACGGCCCCCACCAGTATCCGGAGGAAGTCGCGCCTCGGCTGCCGTGACTGCTTCGTCGTCTGCATGTGTTGCCCCCAAGGCGGAACTCGGCGCTGTGGTGCGGTGGAGCAGCCGATGCTCGCAGCGGGGCCGGGGCGGTTTCAGGGGCATGGGGGAAGCGAAGCGGAATTGTGATGAAAGCATGGATGAACCATGGAGGGGCCAGGGACCAGGGGCCAGGGGTCAGGGACCAGGGGTCAGGGATCGGGGGCCGGGAGCCGGTCGGTCGGTCGTGGGCGGCGCCCCGCTCGCCGTCAGCGTGGGGACTCCAGGCTGACGCGGGCGGCGACCGGCAGGTGGTCGCTGCCGGTGGCGGGCAGGGTGCGGAGGTGGCCGACGGTGGCCGAGCGGGCCATCACCTGATCGATCCGGGCCACCGGGAAAGAGGCGGGGAAGCTGAAGGCGAACCCGCGCTCGGCAACGTTCAACTGCGAGACGAGAGGCCTCAATCCCCGGTCGTCGACGGCCCCGTTGAGATCCCCGAGCAGGATCAGTGCCCCGGTCTCCTCGGCGGCGATGGCCCGCCCCAGCAGCCGGGCGCTCTCGTCCCGCCAGGCGGACGCGAGACCGCCCGTTCCGATGCGCATGGAGGGCAGGTGGGCGACGTACGCGGCGACCTCGCCGTGCGGAGTACGGGCCACGGCCCGCAGCCCACGGCTCCATCCCTCCGCGATTCCGTCCGGTTTGATGTCCACCGACCGCGCTCCGGACAACGGGTACTTCGACCACAGCCCGACGGTGCCCCGGACGGCGTGATGGGGGTACTCGGCGGCCAGCGTCCTCTCGTACACCGACAGGGCCGGAGGCACCAGCTCCTCCAGCGCGATGAGATCGGGCCCGGCGGCGGCCAGCGCACGGGCCGTCCCCGCCGGGTCGCGGTTCTCGTCGCTGGCGTTGTGCTGTACGACGACGAGGTCCCGCGCACCGGGACCGGCCTCCGGCAGGAGCAGCGCGCCGAAGGAATGCGTCCAGACGGCCACCGGCAGCAGCACCGCCACCAGGGCGACCGCCGACCGCCGCACCAGGGCGAGGACCAGCAGCAGGACGACGGCCAGCCCGGCCCACGGGAGGAAGTTCTCCACCAGACTGCCCACCTGCCCGGGCGAGTTGGGAATCCACCGGTGAAGGCCCATCACCCCGGCCACCGTCACCGCGAGCCCGGCGAGCACCGCCCCCCGCCGCCCGCTGCCCGCGCCGAAGGCGCCCCGCCCGGCCGACGGCGCCCCACGACGGCTCGCCCGCTCCCGCAACTGAAACCGCACCCGCACCCGCTCCACCACGTCTTTCTGTCCGCTGCCCGTTCCCTGCTCCGTAGTTTCATAGGACGAGCGTCCAGGGGGGAACGGTTTCCGCTCGGCCGGGCCGACCGCGCCCCAGACCTTATGGGGAAGGGGTTCGGTAGGCCCGGAGGAAGGTCCGCACTCCCTCGACGACGAGTGGCCGGACGCGGGAGTCCTGCGCCGCGTTCGCCGAACCGAGCCGGTCCAGCGCGACGCCGAAGGTCAGCGCGAGGAACTGGTCGGCCGCGAGCCGGGGGTCGGGGACGTCGAGCAGCCCGGCCGCGGCGAACGCGGCGAGTCGCTCGGCGATCGCCTCGTCGGGGGTGTCGGCCATGGGGTTGTAGTCCTGGTGCGGCAGGTGGCCCGATTCCGCCCGGACCAGCCGTCGCAGCGTGGCGTACTCCGCCGAGCCGAGCATGTCGGTCGCGATGCGCATCGAGAACGTGACCAGCGCGTCTTCGAGGCCGGCGGCCTCGGTGCGGTCGGTGAGGGTGTCGTCGAGGGTGCGCCGGACAGCGGTGACCAGTGACTGCCCGACGGAGTCGACGACCGTTCGCAGCAGGGTCTGCTTGTCGCCGAAGTAGTCGTAGACCGTCCGCTTGGACACTCCGGCCCGGGCGGCGACCGCGTCGACGCTGGACCGGTCGAAACCGTCGGTGAGGAACAGCTCGCGGGCCGCCGAAAGGATGGCGGCCCGCTTCGGCGCGGACCCCTCGCGCAGGGTCTTCGTGGGCGGCATGAGCACATCGTAACGCTTCTACACTGCACGGTGTAGTGTAGAAGCGTTGACGGAAGGGACTGCCCATGACGGGAACGAACGCACCAACCGGCTTAACCGGCTCAACCCGCTCAACCGACTCAACGGAATGCCCAGCTCCCCCGGTTCGTATCGGAAGGGCCGCCGTCGGCGCCCTCGGCGCACTGGCCGTCGCCACCGGCGCCCTGGAGTCGGTGGTGACACCGACGCTCCCGCTCCTGCAACGCGAGCTCGCAATGAGCCCCTCCGAAGGGGCGTTGCTCAGCGTCGCGCTCCTCGTCACCGGCGCGCTCGTCACACCGGTCGCGGGCAGGTTCGGCGACCGCTACGGCGGGAAGCGGGTCCTGATCCGTCTGATGGCGGTGGTCTGCTCCGGCGGCCTGGTCTCCGCCCTGGCCACCGGCCTGCCGATGCTGCTGCTCGGGCAGGTGCTGCAAGGGGCCATGGTGGGCGCACTGCCCCTCTCGTTCATCCTCGTGCGCAAGCACCTCCCCGAGGGGGAGTCGAAGGTGGCCATCGGGGTGGTCAGCGGGCTGTTCGTAGGCGGCGGGATGGCGGGCACCCTGTCGGCCGGGCCCGTGGCCGAAGGACTGTCCCGGCACTGGATGTTCGCGCTGCCGACGATCGCGGTCGTCGGGGCCACCCTGCTGGTGAACCGTCTGATGCCGAACGATCCGCCGGCCCGGCCTGACGATGCCGGGGTCGACTGGCCCGGCCTGGTCCTCCTGAGCGGGACCCTGGTCACGCTCATGCTCGCCCTCGCGCTGGCGGCCGACCTCGCCTCCTCGCAGCCCCTCGTGCTCGGCGCCCTTCTCGTGATCACGGCCGCCTGCGCGACCGGATGGGCGGCGGTGGAGCGCCGCGCGGCCTCGCCGATGGTCGATCTGCGCATGCTGGCCCGGCCGGTGGTGTGGAAGTCCTGCGTGCTGACGTTCATGCTGTGCGTCGGCACCGCGGTGCCGGTCCATCTCGTCCCGCAGCTGTTCGCGGTGCCCTCCGAGGCGTACGGCTTCGGGGCCGACGCCACCCGGATCGGCTTCTTCCTGCTGCCCGGGGCCGTGGTCGCGTCGCTGGCCGGGCCGATCAGCGGGCTCGGGGCGCGGCGCTTCGGCCCGCGTGCCGTGGTCACCGCGGGGACAGCCATCATGGCCGTCGGCCTGCTCGGCCTGGCAGCCGTGCACAGCGAGGTCTGGCACCTCGTCCTCGGCAAGGCGATGATCGCGCTCGCCAACGGCCTGATCGTCACGGCGATGGTGACCAGCACCGCCACCACCGTCGACCGGGGCGACACCGGCATCGCCACCAGCCTGGTCCTGGTCACCCGCGTGATCGGTTACGCCGTGGGCGTGCAGATCAGCGGCGCGATCCTCACCGCCGGCACCCCGCCCGGGTCGGACGTCCCGGCCGAATCCGCCTTCGTCACCGGTTTCGCCCTGGCCGCCGTCGTCACAGCGCTCTCCCTGCTGGTCACCCGCACCATGAGCAAAGGAGCCGAAGAATGATGCCCCCAATCGATCTGCCGAGCGGCAACCGGACCACACCCAGGCGCACCGCCCTGATATCCGGGGCCAGTATCGCGGGGCCCGCCCTCGCGTTCTGGCTGAACCGTTACGGCTTCGAGGTCACGGTGGTCGAGAAGGCGGACGCCCTGCGCGGCGGCGGCTACCCCGTCGACGTACGCGGCACCGCACTGGAGGTCGTCCGGAGGATGGGAATCCTGCCCCGACTGCGGGACGCCCACATCGACCTGCGCCGGCTGACCTTCCTCGACGAGGACGGCGGCGAGGTGGCCTCCCTCGCCCCGCACACCGTCACCGGAGGCGTCGCGGGCCAGGACCTGGAGGTGCCGCGCGGGGAGCTGACCCGCGCTCTCCACACGGCGGTCCGCGACGACGTGGAGTTCCTCTTCGGCGACTCGATCGACACCCTCGGCACCCTCGACCGGCCGGACCACGGGGTCGACGTCACCTTCCGCCGGGGCGGCAGCCGTACGTTCGACCTGGTATTCGGCGCGGACGGCCTGCACTCGCACACCCGCCGACTGCTGTTCGGCCCGGAAGAGCAGTTCCACAGCTACCTCGGCTACTGCTTCGCCGGGTTCACCATGCCCAACACCCTAGGCCTCCGCCGCGAAACCGTGCTGTGGAACGCCCCGGGCAGGGCGGCGGCCCTCTACGCGGCGGGCGACAACGCCGACGAGGTCCACGCCTTCCTGAACTTCACCCGCCAGGCCCCGCCGTTCGGCGCCTTCCGGAACCCGGCAGCCCAACGGGCTCTGGTCACCGAGGTCTTCGCCGAATCGGCCTGGCGGATCCCGGAGATGCTCACCGCCCTGCACATCGCGGGCGACCTCTTCTTCGACGTGGTCAGCCAGATCCGCATGCCCCGCTGGTCCAACGGCCGGGCCGCCCTTGTCGGCGACGCCGCGTACGCCCCCTCGCTCCTCACCGGCCAGGGCACCAGCCTGGCCCTGGTGGGCTCCTGCATGCTCGCCGCTTCCCTGGCAGCCCGAGACCACACCACGGGTTTCGCCGCCTACGAACACGACACCCGCGCATTCGTCACCCTGAACCAGGACCAGGCAGGCAAGGGCGCCGCCACCCTCTTCCCCGCAACGGCCCGCGCGTTGGAGCAGCGAAACAAGGGGCTGCGCGAGCTCAGCACAACCCCGCCGCAAAGATCCGGCCGCCCGGCCTATTCGGCCCTCACCTTGCCCGAGTTCACCGATGTGGCCTGATCTCCTTGGCCGGCAGCGGGAGTCTGGCTATGGCGAACCCTGTGTTTGATTTGTCCCGTCGACGCCGGAGAGTATGTCCACTCGGCCCGAGGCGCCTGGAAACAGGGCACGGGGAAACGGGGAAGTGGGGAGAGTTTCGCGGTGGCGTGGGACGAGTGGGAGCAACTGAAAGCTGATGCGTCGGCGCGCGGAACTGTCCACATGCAGCTGAACGGGGCTCCTTCGGAGGACGGGGCCTCAGCTGGGCCGGCTTCAGGAGATCTGAAGACGAACAAAAGGGCATGGGTGAAGGCCGGAGAGGGCGTCCTGGGTCTCAAGGACGGTGTTGGCAAGGCATTGACGAAGCTGACCGAGGGGCAGACGGGGCTCGGTGACACCGGGGGATGCCGGAGCGCCGCAGCGCAGAAGGAGCTCTACGACTCCTGGAAGAAGTACGTCGGCGACGTGAGCGGCCGCTGTGACACGTTGGGCGGGCTGCTGCAGAAGGCAGGCCACGATCTGTCGAAGTCCGAGCAGGAAGTCAAGGCGGAGCTGGACAAGCTCGCGGTGAAGTACCGGGACACCGAGGCCGTTGGCGGCCAGGCAAAGGAGCGGTGATCCAGCTCATGAACCTGGCCACGTTGAAAGCCTTCAAGCCGTCCGAGTACGAAGAGGCCGCGGACGGATACCGGGCGACCGGTGACATGGCCTCCACGGCCAAGGACACGATCGACAACCAGATCAGTGTGGGACTCCGCAACCAGGTGGAGGGCGAGGCGGCGAAGGCCGCTCTCGACGAGCTCAAGAGCCTGTCGAAGAACTTTCACTACGCGCAGGTCGAGTGCGGCCTGGTGAGCACCGCGCTGAACGGTTTCGCCTTCGACATGGCGGCGGCCAAGCGCAAGCTGGAAGCGGCCATGGAGGACGCCCGAGCCGACGGTTGCACGGTCAACCCCGACGGCTCCGTCTCGTATCCGGCAGGCAAGAAGCCCGGCGACGAGAAGCCCGCCGACGGCGGCACGGTGACCGGGCGCGCCGGGGGCAGCCCGATGTCCGACGCGCTGGAGCGCCAGGCGGCCAACATCCACCCGAATCCGAACTACGGCAAGGCGATGGGGTACGCGAACCGGATCGCCGACGCCTTGAAGGAAGCCACGGACGCGGATGTCAAATGGGCACCGAAGCTCCGTGCCCTGAAGGCCGACGACGACCTGGTGGTCTCCAAGCGCGACTGGGCCGACACGCAGTCGGACCTGGGAGGTGTCCGCGAGGCGGGCAAGGACTACCTCGACTCCCTGCCGGAGCCTCCCAAGGACGGCAGCCCGAAGGACAACGCGTCATGGTGGAAGGGGCTCAGCCCGGAGGACCAGTCTGCCTATCTCGCCACCGGGGCGGCTTCGGTCGGTGCGCTGGACGGGCTGCCCGCGGAGGTCCGTGACGAGGTCAACCGCATGGCACTGGCAGGGGCCCGGGCGCAGGTACAGCTGGAACTCGACAAGATTCCTGCTGAGCCCACGAAGTACTCCCCCAATCCCAACGGTTCTTACCCGGCTGTCATCCAGAACGACAGCTGGAGCAAGTGGAACGCGCAGTACGGCGAGCGGCACGCGCAGCTCACCAAGTCCAATGAGGGCATGAAGAGCATTGAGGCGCGATTCGACAGGACAGGTGAGGAAGGGCTGCCCGAGGCGTACTTGCTGGGTTTCAGTACGGAGGGCAATGGCCGGGCGATCGTAGCGAACGGAAATCCGGACACGGCTGATCATCAAGCGGTGTACGTCCCGGGCACGACGTCGAATCTGGGCAGCATCGGCGGAGATATCGGCCGGATGGAAAATGTCTGGCGTGTGGCTGACGCGGCACCGGGCAACGACTCGATCTCCACTATCACCTGGCTCGGGTACGACGCGCCGCAGAGCGTCGTGAAGGATGCGCCGTTCAGCCACTACGCGGATGACGGTGCCCCGGCCTACAACCGCTTCCTCGACGGCCTCGACGCCTCGCGTACCGCCGAGTCGGCCCCGCACCGTACTGCCATCGGTCACTCGTACGGCACGACTCTCATCGGGTCCGCGGCCCGGCAGGGTGAGCTGAACGCGGACGATGTGATCCTCGTCGGCAGTCCCGGAGTCCAGGTGAGCAAGGCCGAGCAGCTGGACGTTCCGAAGGGGCACGTCTGGAACCAGGAAGCCGACTGGGACGTGGTCCCGGACCTTGGCCGATTCGGGCACGGAGGACACGACCGGGACGGGGTATGGATCATCCCCAGTGACCCGATCTTCGGCGCCAATCAGATGACCACAGACACGGAAGGCCACAGTGATTACTGGAAGGAGGGCACGGACAGCCTATGGAATCAAGGAATGGTTGTGGCAGGGCGTGGTGATGATGTCGAGCTGAAACCGGTGCCCCCCGCGCACACAAGGGGGCGATAGCAGTGTCCGGTGTTTGTAGGGGCTGGCGGACCCGCCCAAGCGTTGATTGCACACCTAATCCGCCCGCTGCGCAACCGAATTGACCGGATCGCTCCGGTCCGAGCCACCGAGGTTCACCGACGTGAAGACGAGACTTGGCGCACTGGCGCTCATCGGGTCCATCACCCTTACTACCATCACTGGATGCAGCATGACTGACGCAGAGGACACCGGTGCCCTTCCCTCCGCGGGAACCAGTACGACGGAGGACGCCGTAAACGCGGCGAAGGAGGTCTCCAGTGAGATCTACGACTTGATCGGCATCAAGGGAAAGGCGTCCAATAGTGGAGCGGGCGTCAAGGAGTGCGGTGCCAAGGACCCGGACAAGTACTTCCAGATTTTTCACCCTTGGAGCTTCACTCCGGCATCAGCCGCCCAGCTTGATGGCGTGATGGGGCGACTCAAGGAGGAACTTCCCCGACGCGGCTGGAAAGTCGTCGATTACGGGCCCGACACCAGCAGGAACAAGAACATCAAGCTCACGGCCGACAATGACGAGAAAAAACACAGCGTCAAAATTGTCCATTTCGCGAAGGACGAAACGCCAAGCCTCAACCTGATGGTCGTTTCCGGCTGCTATCAGGTCCCGGACGGTGAGAAGGTCGAGCGATCTTGAGGCCGTTGGGATCGTTGCGGCCATGTCGGGCGGGCGTGAGGCGGCGCGGCCTATCGCCCATGCCCACCCGGCGCGCGGGGGTCCCAGCCTCAGGTGGTGCACTCCTTCTCGGCTTCGGCGGCTCGGCGTGCGTTCCCGGATCGCGAACGTCAGGTGGACACTGCGGACCTGCGCGTCGAGCGCATGAGGGTTGTTGCGCCCAGCCTCTCGGTGGGAGCAGAGACTGTCCAGGCCGGAGGTCGGCCTCCAGATCAGGGCCTGCGGCCTCCCGTTCCGGGATGAAGCCGGGGTCGTGGACGCGGAAGGACTCCTGGTATCCGCGCATCGGCGCGGAGGACTTCGGCCGCCAGGGCTGCCATCGCTTGATACCCGCGATCTGCACGATGGCGGCCATCTGTTGGTCCCAGTGGTGGAGCAGACACTGACGTCCGGGCGGGGGGCAGGGAGGCGTGCGAGTAGTTGCTGTGGCCCCGTGACGTACCGCCGCACGCTGCCCGGCAAGAGCCTCCAGGCGTCCAACTTTCGCCACGGTCAAAAGGCCCTGGAACTGGCCGACTCGGCGGCCGAGGCAGCACCGGACGCCGGCCCACGCCTGGTGGCCTTCCTCCGTGGGCAACAGGCCCACGCCTCCTCGACGGCCGGTGACCGCAGTCAGGCTTACGGGAGGCCGCGAGAGGCAGAGCCGGCGCTTTCGAAGGCCGATTCGCGGCGGGAGTCGATCGGTGGATACGACCAGTCCGCCAACCAGTTGCACGTCGCGCATGTTCTGTACGAGACACGTGGCCTCCCGGGCTTCATCGCAGCCTTGAAGACATCGCTCCGCGCGCAGCCCGGGCAGGAGAGGCAGGGACGACTCCACGCCAACGCGGTCATGGCCCAGTGGCAGTTCGAGTGCGGCCATATCGAGGCGGCCTGCACCACGTGGGGCACTTTCCTCGACGACTACGTGGGGCACTCTTCGGCACGCGGCGACGAGCACTTCGCGACCATGCGCAAGCGCATTGCGCCGTACTGCAAGCTCCGGGCGGCGGGTGAACTCCAGGCGCGATCGAGGCAGGTGGCGGGGATGAAGGGGTAGCTCCTGCGCTTGGGGGAGAAGCCCCCGCAGAGCCGACGCAAGCGCTGGCACTCCAGCCGCAGATCACGATCTGGCGTCACGACGGACGCGCGAGGCGCCCCGCAGGCCAGCGGGCAGCTTGTGAACCGGGGCCTTCCTGGCCGAGTTCCTGCCCGTCGGCGGTAGCGACTGCTATGGAGCTGGGCTCGTGGTGGCGTGGCCCGTAGGACTCGTCGAGCAGGCGTCCGGCATCGTGAACGGGTTGGAGGAGTCCCGCTTGCCCTGTTCCGCTGTCACAGAGTCATGGCGGATGCCAGACGGCTCAGTCGGTTCAGTGCAGACGGCCGTGATGGCGGACACGGATGATGCCCACGAGTCCGGTCGAAAGGTCAGAGGCTGGCCTTCTGGGTCCTTCGAGTCGCGTATCGCTGTTGCCTCGTGGAAGTGCGCGCCCTCGACGCATTCCGTGGCACGGCCGCCGCTGTGGGAGGACTTGAACCAGTTGTGGAGCTCGCCGGACGAGGGAGGGAGCATTCGTCAGATCTCCTTGCAGACACGCCTGATCAGTGCTGATGACGCCGCCATGTCCAACGCTTGCGTGCGCAGGTAGTCGAACGCAAGGCGATACCGGTCAAGTTCGTGGTCCTTCTCCATGAAGACGGAGCCCACGTGGAGATCCACGTAAACGACGTCGAGCGAGGGCTCGGCACCTCCCAGGACGACGAAGCTTCCTAGCGCCGCGGCGTGCGCACCCTTGGCGAACGGGAGGACCTGGAGGGTGATGTCCGGCGACTCGTTCGCCTCCAGGAGATGGGCGAGCTGCTGGCGCATGAGCGACGGTGATCCGGCTACCCGCCGGATCACCGACTCGTCCAGGACGGCCCAGAGGTGCGGAGGGCGAGGGCGGCGGAGGATCTCCTGGCGCTTCATGCGGATGTCGACGAGCTGTTCGATCTCTTCGGACGCCAGGAGCATTTCGTTGGCCTGCTGGATCGCCGTGCTGTATTCGCGAGTCTGCAGAAGGTCCGGTACGTACATGCAGGAGAAGTGGTCCTCGCGCACGGCGGCGTCTTCGAGCGTGAGGAGAAGGTTCATATCGGCAGGAATGGAGTCTGCGAAGGGAGCCCACCAGCCATGCTGCTTCGCGTCCATGGCGAGGCACACGACCGCGCTCCGTTCCGCCTCCGTGGCGTCGTACTGCCGGCACAGTGCATCGACGATGGGCCACTTCACCGGGCCTTCCTGCGTCTCGTAGCGGCTGACCGTGGCTTTGGAGACACCGACGAGCCGACCAGCCTCCTCAAGGGTCATGCCCTTGGCTGCTCGTAGCTTCCGCATCATCGCGCCGAGCTGGCGGCGGCGCGTTGTGGCCGTTCGAACGGGCATCAAGGGCGCCTTTCGTCACAGGTGGTCCGGCTTACGCCGACTCCCGGCAGGCTATGAGGCCGACACTAACGCCAACTGCACGTTCACTCGAAAGAGAAGCGTGAGAAGTTACATGGAGAGACTTCTCAGTGTCATACTTCCGGCATGTCGGCTGGCGTGAACGGGTTGTCGCCGGGCCGCTTCGGTTCACGTGACGGAAAAGGGCTGAGCGGCCTCGGGCTGATGGCCTCTCTTCATTTCGTCGCGCAATGCTGCGGGAGTTCGCCAAGATAGTCCGCGATGGTTCCGGTGACACATGCGATGGCAGTTCGCGCAGACGAAGGCAAGGTCGTCGAGCCTTGTCTCCCGAGGGCCTGAGGCGTGAAGGGGGAGTACGTGATGAACCTCAATGTAGCCCTGCCCCAGGGGACCGTAAGCGTCGCCGAAACGGAAGTCGCAGACCTCACATTGGATGGGCAGCCCCCGACGCCGCGCGTCGCTGATCTTTCGCCGCCGCAGAGCGGGGTTCCGCTCGCGGTAGATGGCCCAGCGGGCCAGCAGCCGCCCCTCGTACGCCGTGGAGCCGTCTTCGTCGGCCTCGTCGGGTTGCTCTGGGATCTTCAAGAGCTCGCCGGAGCTGATGCCGGATTCGATAGCGTGAGCCGCTGCCATCATCTCAGCCTCACGCTCCGTGAACGCGACTGCGATCAGCCGTGTGAGACGACCTCCGCGCGTCGCTGGCCCGGCGTATCCAGGGCGGCTCGTCAGCAGGTCGGCACTCTTGCGGCTGACGCTCTTCGCGGAGCGGAACTCGGGAACTTGCTGCGCGGCACCTTCATGGAGAGGGAGGGAGCGGAGCAGCTCGGCGAGCTCATGAGTGGCTGGCTGGTAGGCCCGGAGCTGGCGCCAGTCGTTCTCGACCACACGCGAGCAGATCAGCAGCAGCTCGTCCCAGGTCCACGCAGGGCTACGCATGGGCAATATCGTACGGGTGTTCCTAGTGGTGAGAGTGATGTTCGGGGCATGATGCGCCGTGCCGCACAATTGAGAGCTGTGTTGTCAGTGGGGTCTGTCACCCTCTGTAAGGACGGGTCGCGTGACGCGTCCGCCAGGCAAGTAGGTAAGGAGGGTGTATGACCAGCACTGACCGAGCGTTCACCTCGGTGGAGATCTGCGCGGGCGCGGGGGGCCAGGCTCTCGGGCTGGAGCGTGCGGGATTCGAGCATGCCCTGCTGATCGAGATGGATAAGAGTGCCTGCGAAACTCTGCGATTTAACCGCCCGTCATGGAATGTACTTGAAGGCGATCTCCGCGAGTACGTGGAAAGCGAGGCCGCAAAAGATCTTGCTGAAGAGATCAGCATTGATTTGCTTGCCGGGGGAGTTCCCTGCCCCCCGTTCTCGCTTGCGGGCAAACAGCTTGGACGCGATGACGAGCGGGATCTTTTCCCGACCATGATTAATCTCGCCAAGCAGCTGAACCCTTCAGCCATCATGATCGAAAATGTTCGCGGCTTGATGCAGTCAAAGTTCGACGGCTATCGTGCAGAGATTATCTCGGATCTCGGGAAGCTCGGATATGAGTGCGACTGGCGTGAGCTTCAGGCCGGTAACTTTGGTGTCTCACAGCTCCGGCCGCGGAGTATTCTCGTAGGGCTGAAGCCTGAATTCTGGAATCACTTCGACAGGGAGGGCTGGTACCTCCCCGCCGAAGATCAGGAGCCGGCGCTTACCGTCGGAGAGCTGCTAGCGGATTCCATGAAGAGGCGCGGCCTGAAGGGCAAGGCATTCACGGAATGGTTCAATAGGGCTTCGAAGGGGATTGCGCCGACGCTGGTGGGCGGTTCAAAGAAGCATGGCGGCGCCGACCTCGGACCCACGAGAGCCAAGCGAGCGTGGGCTGACCTAGGTGTTTGTGGCATGGGCGTGGCTGACGAGCCCGACGAGAAAACTGGGACGACGAAGAACCTCGCCCGGGATCTTGGTGTTGGAACGGACAACGGGCCCATGCTGACGGTTTCTCAGGCGGCGATGATTCAGGGGTTCAACCCTGAGCCTGGGGAGAAGCAGTGGGAATTCATGGGCCGTAAGACTGCGGCATACCGGCAGGTGGGGAACGCCTTTCCTCCGCCCGTCGCCAAAGCGGTTGGTCTCCAGATCAAAATGGCGCTGACGAAGTATGAAATTCAGAAGAGGGCGCTCTCAGGGGGTGTCCCCGCGCCGACGGATTCTCTTCACCGTGCGGGCGATCTCGTCAGCGCACGCGTCGGGTGATTCGTGTTCCCAGAAGCGCAGAACGGTCCAGCCTGCCTGACCGAGTCGCTCATCGGTGTCTCGGTCACGTGCGACGTTGCGGGCTACCTTTTCTGACCAGTAGCCCACGTTGGTCTTGGGGGGTACGTAGTGGTCAGGGCATCCGTGCCAGTAACAGCCGTCAATGAAAACGGCCACCCGCGCTGGGCGGAATACCATATCGGCCGTACGGCGAAGGTCGGGCAGGGGCTTGGCGGCCACGCGGTATCGCAAACCTTGAGCATGAACCAGCCGTCGGATGAGGCGTTCGGGCTTGGTGTCTCGGCTACGGATAGCCTGCATGTTCCTGCGGCGGGCAGCTGATGAAGCCCAGGATCCTTCGGGGGGAGACCAGTCGGTGGGCAAGGTTGGTTCCTCGGCGTCCGGGCAGGTGGTTCTGTCGTCGAAAATTCGTCGGCTAATGAATTGCCGGTGATTCTTTTTGGGGGAATTAGTGAGTGATCTTGGTGTTCCGGTCTGGCTGCCCAAGCTGTTCGCTTGGAAGCCTGCAACAGTCAAGAATAAGCCTCTGGTGAAGAAGACGCTACGGCGCGATAACCTGCCGAACGTAGCAGACGGGGCACAGAGGGCCAGCCTGAGTATCTCAGGTCACATGTTTGACCGCTTGGGTGTTAGTGATGTAGTCGATCGAGATGCTGACAAAGCAAACGACGAGAGCCTGGGAAGGCTTCTTGAGGAGGAAGTGGAGCGGGACCTCCGTGCGAAGCTGACCAAAGAGTGCCCGCATATCGCTTGGGAGGTTGAGCGAAATGCTCGCATCTGGAACTTCACGCAGTATGCGCACATCAAGGAACTGAGAGATGTGGCCAGTAAGTACCCCGAAGTCGAGGGGCTCGTCGGGGGTGACTACCTGATTGATCCCGACGTGACGGTAGGGGTACCCGGCCGTTTCGGCGTTTCCCTCCGTGCTGTGGCGTCATGTAAGTGGACTATTCGTTCCGACCGGGCGCAGAATGTCCGGCACGAGTTCAATTCTCTGATCAAGTCGCGCCGGGGCAGGGCGCCGCACCTTATCGCTGTGACAGCAGAGCCGTTGCCAAGTCGGCTGAGCTCTCTGACGCAGGGTATGGGTGAGATCGATGCTGTCTATCATGTGGCATACGATTTGATCGGTGAGGCAGTGAGGGAGTATACGCCGCTTCGTAGCGGATCTGGCGATGTGTCACAGCTCCAGCACTGGGAAAGAATGACGCGTCAGGGGCGACTCCGAGACTATCGGAACCTTGTTGGTGACATTCTGGCCGACTGAATGTGCATCAGAGGTTCGGTCCTGCTTGCGGCGTCAGCGCTTGTGTGATGGCAGCTGTGGTGCGAACTCGGGGGTATCTCCCGGAGCGGCCAAAATCCACGTTCTCCCGTCAAGGGAAACTGAATTTACTGCATTCTGTCCGTCGATGAGCTCCTTGACCTGAGTGCTCACGAATTCTCCCTCGCGTGGAGCGGGGAGCCCCAGTTCGCGGGCGATTCCTCTGTGGCTCTCATAGTCGCCCATGATGATGATCCCTTCTCGCTGAAGCGCGGAACGGGATCCTCCATTTCCTCGAACGCGCTTCATGTAGTCTTTTTGCTGTGCCACCGTGCGAATGACGTTCCGGCTGATTTGCTGCCTCTGAACCCTGCGGAAGAGTTCGTTGAGTCGGGCTTGTCCGGAAGCGTGGGAGAAGACGGCCGCTCGGTCAGTAGGCGACATGTGGAGCAGGATGTTCCTGGGCAGCTCGGCTTCATGATGAAGCCAGAGAATCCTGTTCCTGTGAGCCGCTTTGATCGTGAGCTTCAGGTCTCTGTTGTTGCCGCCGTTAAGCCATTTCCGGTCGATGCGGAGCAGGCCGGCACTCCACCGGCTCTCATAGTCGTCGGCCCACACCAGCAGACACAGATGCCCCACGGCCTCTGGAGGGATCATCCACCCGCCGACTGACTGCGAGTACTTGCAGTCAACGTCGATGCCGTCGATCTTGTAGTCCATCGCGTCGCCGTCGTCGAACTTGAACTCACGCTGGAGGTTGATCTCGACGATGGTGCCAGCGTGGGTCTTCTCCGTTTTGAACAGCGTCTTCCATTCGTACCTTCCTGTGACTTCCCCATTGAGTAACTGGTCGATGGTGTTGCGCAGCACGGTGGCGAAGCGCAGCCCAGTCGGGTCAAGCAGGCGAAGCCGGTGGTAGACAGCTGCCAGTTCCGGATCTTCATCGAGCAAGGGCCGTGAGCTGATGTTGGCTGCGGCTGAAATGTCGAGGGGCAGCAAGTTCCCTTTTTCCGTTTCTTTTGTTGTGGTCGCTTGGTAGTCCGGCCATCTGCCGGGCGCGGCCCGGAACCCTCGCACCAGCGTGCGCAGTTCCGGGCCGCAGCCGACGGGGCGAAGCGCTCACGCCCCGTGGCAAGCCCCGTACGTTTCCCCCGAGCCGCACCAGCAGGCTGCCGTGCGGGACGGGGGCCAGGGGGTGGCGCGGCCTCGGGCGGCGAGGGTGGTGGCGTACTGGGGGAGGAGGCCCGGGTCGGCCGGGGACGTGGCTTCGGAGGCGGCGAATGCTTCGTAGGAGGGGACGGTGCCCGTGACGATGCCCAGGTTCGGCGTGCCCGCCGTGTGGAGGTCGCGCAGGGACGCCTCCAGGCGGGACAGGTGGGTCTCGCGGTCCACGTACTCCTCGGTCAACTCGGGGTAGGAGGACAGCAGTTCCTGGAGTTCCTGCTCGGGCCAGTGCAGTACCGCCACCGGGAACGGGCGCGAGAGTGCCGTGCGGTAGGTGCCCAGCTCCGCGCGGAGGCGGGTGATCTCGGCCTTCAGCTCGACCGGGTCCGAGGAGCCCAGCGACCACAGGCGTTTGGGGTCGTGGAGTTCGTCCAGGGGGACCGGGGCGGTGTGCAGATCGCCCGCCAGCTCGTCCCAGGAGTCATGGTCCAGCCCCATCAGCCGGCGCACCCGGTGGCGGCCGGTCAGCAGCGACTGCGTCGCGTACGGGACTTCCTCGCCGGGAGCCAGCAGCAGGGTCAGCGCGGTCGAGAAGAAATCGTGTGCCGACTCCAGCTCGTCGTGGGCCTCCAGTGTCTCGGCGGCCACCTGCCACGGCGCCGCGTTCAGGGGGCCCGCGGTGCGGATGCCGTCGATGATCGCGCGGGCCTCGGCCTCGTGGCCGTACTCCCAGAGGTTGGCGGCCTTCAGGGCCTTGATCAGGTGGGGGTTGTCGACAGTGGACTCGGGGGCGGCGAGGAGGTCGTCGTAGAGCGTGCTCGCGCGGGCGCGGTCACCCGCGAGTTCCAGATGGGCCGCGGCCTGGAGGATCAGCGGTTCGTGGTCCTCGGGGTACTGCGCCGCGGTGCGGAGCAGACGCTCGGCTTCGGTGATGTGGTCGGCAGGCGTGTCGGGGCGCATGGATCACACGGTACTGCCGGAGAGCCGTGGCAGGGAGAAGAGGGCGAAGGAGGAGGAGTGAGGAGAAGCGGGAGGAGGCTGGAGAGTTGTGGGGTTTGCCCCTATCGTTCGCGCCCCGGGGGAGGGGAGTAGAGGGGGGAGGGGATGACGTCCGGCCCGTAGAGGAGGACATGCCCGCTGAGGTGGACAGGCCCGCCGCAGAGGTGGACAGCCCGCAGAGGCGGAGAAGCCTTGCGCGGGCGGAGAAGCCCCGCGAAGACTGGAGAAGGGTGGCGGCGATGCCGGAGCGTGGGGCGGTTCCCGCGGTGCGAGGGCACGCGCGGTACGTACTCGCCCGCGGTCTCTGGGTGTCCGCCGAGCTCGTCGTCACCCTCGGGCTCGTCCTCCTGCTCCTTGTCGCCCATCAGCTGTGGTGGACCAACCGGGAAGCGCGCGCGGACGCCGGGCGGACCGTTCAGGAACTCCAGCAAGAGTGGGACGAATCCCCTGCCGTTGACGACCGAGACGACCTTGACGGCCGTACGGAGATGGGGACCGATACAGGGGAGGAGGGTGCGAGGGGTCCCAGTCCGTCTTCCTCCGGTCGCGCGTCCGGTGCGCCCGCCGCGCCGGACGCCTCCGCCGGCCGTACCCGCCCCTCCGCCCCCCGCTGGGACCAGGCCTACGCCGTACTGAGCATCCCCCGTATCGGTCTCACCGCCCCCGTAGCCGAGGGCACCAGCAAGGGCGGGGTGCTCGACCGGGGGTATGTCGGGCACTACGTGCGCACCGCGCAGGCCGGGCAGGCCGGGAACTTCGCGCTCGCGGGGCACCGCAACACCCACGGTGAGCCCTTCCGGCGCATCGACCGGCTGAGGCGCGGCGACCGGATCACCGTCGAGACCCGGGACGCCGTCTTCACGTACACCGTCGACAAGCGCCTCGCGCGGACCGCCCCCTCCGACAGCGGGGTCATCGCGCCCGTGCCGCGCAGCAACATCACGACCTCCGCCGGGTACAGCGAGCCGGGGTACTACCTGACGCTCACCACCTGCACCCCCGAGTTCAGCTCCCGCTACCGGCTCGTCGTCTGGGGGAAGCTCACCGCGATGAGTCCGCGATGAGCCCGATGAGCCCGATGAGCCCGATGAGCCCGAGATGAGCCCGCGATGAACAACGCGCGCAAGAGCAGCGCCGCCGGGCGAATCCGGTCATCGTGTATGAGGAAAGGTCGTGTATAACGAAAGATGAAGATGAACGGGACCACGGACAGGGGGGTGAGCGCCATGCGGGACGCCGACGCCCTGCGGCACGCGTTCGCGCGGCTGCTCCGGCCCGCCGGACTCCTCGTCCTCCTTCTCACCGAGGTCCTCCTCGCCGAAGGCGGCAGCCTCTCCGCCGCCGTCGCGCTCGCCGCCACCGCCGCGGCCGGATCCGCACTCCTCGCCTGCTCCGTCATCAGCGCCCGCTGCGCGCCGCCGGTGCCCCGCACTCGGGTCCGTACGGCCATCAGGGACCGGGAGCAACGCACCGCGTTCCTTCCGCAACGCGACCCCGACGCCCGCGGCCGCACCCGGCCCCGAGCACCCGGGCACGCCCTCCTGACGGCCGCCGTCGCCGCGTAGGGCTCCCGCACTTCATCCTGTAGCGTCCTGCGCCCTTCCACGCCGGTCGTCATGCCGAGTACCGAGCACCACGTACTTCTCCCGGCACGACGAGACCCCCGGAGGGCTCACCCATGTCCGCCTTCATGTCCGCCTTCGCGAGCCTGGTCGGCTCCCTCGCCGATCTGGTCCAGCCGCTGTTCCACAGCGCTTCCACCGCCGTCGCGATCATCCTGTTCACCGCCTTCGTACGGCTCGCCGTCCACCCGCTCTCCCGGGCTGCCGCCCGAGGCCAGAAGGCGCGCAGCCGTCTCCAGCCGCAGATCGCCGAACTCCGCAGGAAGCACGGGAAGAACCCCGAGCGGATGCAGAAGGCGATCATGGACCTGCACGCCGCCGAGAAGGTGTCGCCGCTCTCCGGCTGCCTGCCGAGCCTGCTCCAGATGCCCGCGTTCTTCCTGCTCTACCACCTGTTCTCCAGCGGCTCCATCGGCGGCGAGCCCAACGCGCTCCTCAGCCACGACCTGCTCGGCGCGCCGCTCGGCGGGCGCTGGCACGACGCCCTCGCGCACGGCGGGGTGTTCGGCGCGCAGGGGTGGGTCTACCTGGGGCTCTTCGCGCTCGTCGCCGCCGTCGCCACGTTCAGCTACGGACGCACCAAGCGGCAGCTGGCGGCCAACCCGATGACGCCCGCCACGGGCCCCGACGGGCAGCCGATGCCGGGCCTGGACGCGATGACGAAGGTGATGCCGCTGCTGTCCTTCGCGACCCTGATCACCGTGGCCGTCGTCCCGCTCGCCGCCGCCCTGTACGTCGTCACCACGACCACCTGGACCGCCGTCGAGCGGGCCTGGCTGTACCGGGACATGTCCGTGCCCGGCGGCGCTATGGCCACAGCGGCGTAAACCGGCCGGTCAGTGCGCCGGTCCAGTGTGTGAACGAGGTCTTGCGGAGTGATCGCAACTCTTGGAGGATCAGCCAAGCCCTTCGTCGGCCGCACCCCGCCGAAAGGCTTCAACTCGACCAAGAGGAGTTGGACCGTTGAAGCTGCTTCGAGTCGGTACGGCGGGCGCCGAGCGCCCCGCGCTTCTCGACCGCGACGGGACACTGCGTGATCTGTCGGGGATTGTCCCCGACATCGACGGCGAACTGCTCGCCGACGCCTCCGCGCTCGCCCGGGTACGGGCGGCCGCCGACGCGCCCGGTGTGCTGCCCGCCCTCGATCCGGCGGGGCTGCGCATCGGGCCGCCGCTGGGACGCATCGGCAAGATCGTGTGCATCGGGCTGAACTACCACGACCACGCCGCTGAGACGGGCGCGGCGATTCCGGCGGAACCGATCCTGTTCTTCAAGGCCCCCGACACCGTCGTCGGACCCGAGGACACGGTGCTCGTGCCGCGCGGCAGCCGTAAGACGGACTGGGAGGTCGAGCTGGCGGTCGTCATCGGGCGTACCGCCCGGTACCTGGACTCCGCCGAGGAAGGGCTCGCGCACGTCGCCGGATACGCGACCGCGCACGACGTCTCCGAGCGCGAGTTCCAGATCGAGCGCGGCGGCACCTGGGACAAGGGCAAGAACTGCGAGACGTTCAACCCGCTGGGCCCCTGGCTCGTCACCGCCGACGAGGTGCCCGACCCGCAGGCCCTGCCGCTGCGCCTCTGGGTCAACGGCGAGCTGAAGCAGGACGGCACCACCGCCGACCAGATCTTCCCGGTCGGCGAGGTCGTCCGCTACCTCAGCCACTTCATGACGCTCTACCCGGGCGACATCATCAACACCGGTACGCCCGCCGGGGTCGCGATGGGGCAGCCCGAGCCGAAGCCGTACCTGAAGGCGGGCGATGTGGTGGAGCTGGAGGTCGAAGGGCTCGGCCGACAGCGGCAGGAGCTGAAGGGGGCGTAGGCCCGGCGGAGCCCGGAGGGCGCTGTCACTTCGCCGGTGACGGCGCTCCCGGCCCCGTACCCGACGTGCCCGTACTGGCTGGTCCCGTACCCGTACCCGTCCTCGTCCTCGTACGTGCGGCACTCATGCGTGTGTTCCCTCACGCGTACGTCCTCTCACGCGTACGTCTCTTACGTCCCCGGCGTCGCCGTGAACTGCTCCAGCGCCTCGACCACCATCGCGTGATCCTCCGCCTGCGGCAGCCCGGACACCGTGACTGTGCCGATCACCCCCGCGCCCTCCACCGCGATCGGGAACGAACCGCCGTGCGCGGCGTACGTGTCCGGGTCCAGGCGCGAGGACTCCTCGAACGTCGTGCCCTTCGCGCGGAACCGGGTGCCGACCAGGTACGAGCTCTCGCCGTACCGCTCGACCACCTTGCGCTTGCGGTCGATCCAGGCGTCGTTGTCCGCGCTCGAACCGGGCAGCGCCGCGTGGAACAGCTGCTGCGCGCCGCGCCGGATGTCGATCGCCACCGGGGCGTGCCGCTCCCGGGCCAGGGCGACCAGCAGGCTGCCGAGCGCGAGCGCGTCGTCGCAGGAGAAGCGGGGGAGGGCGAGCCGGCGCTCCTGGGCGATCAGCTCGGCGATGGTGGGGGAGGAGGTGGTGCTCATGCGTGCTGCTCCTCTTCGTCGTGGTGCGGCAGAAGCGTGACCGAGGCGCCCTCGCGGGCCGAGCGGCGGGCCGCCTCCAGTACGTCCAGGGCGGCGGCCGCCTGGAGCGCGGTGACCGGGTTCCGGCCCGAGCCGCGTACGGCGGCGGCGACGGCAGCGTAGTACGCGGGGTAGTCGCCGGGGAGCGTACGGACCGGGGTGCCGCCCCCGGTCAGCGGGGACTCGCCGGAGCCGAGGTGGCCCCACAGCTCCGGCCCCTCCTCGCCCCACGGCTCACCGGCCGCCGGGCGCAGGCCCTCGCGCAGGGCGGCCTCCTGCGGGTCCAGGCCGTACTTCACATAGCCCGCCTTCGAGCCGAGCACCCGGAAGCGCGGGCCGAGCTGGGCCGTGGTGGCGCTGACGTACAGGTGCGAGCGGACCCCGTTGGCGTGGGTGATCGCGATGAACGTGTCGTCGTCCGCCGCCGCGCCCGGGCGCCGCACGTCGGACTCCGCGTACACCTGGACCGCCGGGCCGAACAGCACCAGGGCCTGGTCGACGACATGGCTGCCCAGGTCGAACAGCAGCCCGCCGATCTCCTCCGGGTCGCCCGACTCGCGCCAGCCGCCCTTCAGCTGCGGCCGCCAGCGTTCGAAGCGGGACTCGAAGCGCTGCACCTCGCCCAGCTCGCCGTCGGCGATCAGCGTGGCGAGGGTGCGGAAGTCGTTGTCCCAGCGGCGGTTCTGGAAGACCGAGAGCAGCAGCCCGCGCTCCTCGGCCAGTGCCGCGAGCTCGCGGGCCTCGGCGGCGGTCCCGGCGATCGGCTTGTCCACGACCACTGGCAACCCGGCCTTCAGCGCGGCCGTCGCCAGCGGGACGTGCGTCTTGTTCGGGGCGGCGATCACGACGAGGTCCAGCTCGCCGGCGCGCTCCCACAGCTCGTCCGGCGAGCCGGCGAACCGCACGTCCGGACAGGCGGCGCGGGCCTCGGCCCGGCGCTCCTCGTTCGACGTGACGATCGTGTCGAGGACCAGGCCGCCGGTCGAGGCGATCAGCGGGGCGTGGAAGACGGACCCGGCCAGGCCGTAGCCGACGAGGGCCACGCGGAGGGGGGCGGGGGCGTTGACAGTCATGACTTCCACTTAAGCAACGCTGTTGCCAAAGTGCAAGCGACCGGCACAATGGGACGGGTGAAGGGGAGTGGACCGTGAACACGAGCAGGGCGAAGGCCCCGGCCGGGGTGAATCTGCCGGCGCTGCGCCACCACAACGCCGCGCTGGTGCTGGACCTGTTGCGGGGGGCCGGGGCGGAGGGCATCAGCCGGCTGGAGCTGGCCGAGGGCACCGGCCTCACCCCGCAGGCCGTCAGCAAGATCACCGCCCGGCTGCGGGAGGACGGGCTCGCCGTCGGTGCGGGCCTGCGCCCCTCCACCGGCGGCAAGCCGCGCACGGTGCTGCGGCTGGTCCCCGACGCCCAGTTCGCCGTCGGGCTGCACCTGGACCGTGACGGGCTCACCGCCGTCCTGGTCGACCTCGCGGGCCGGTCGGTCGCGGTCACCAGAGCCCCCCTCGACTTCGGAGCTCCGGCGGAGAAGGTGCTCGGCGACGCCGCGGAAGCCGTACGGGACCTGTGCGCCGCCGAGCCGCACAAGCCGTTGCTGGGGGTGGGGGTCGCGGTACCCGGCCCGCTGGACCACCGGGACGGCGTGCTGCACCGGGTGACCGGGTTCCCGCAGTGGGACGGGTACCCGCTGCGCGACGCGCTGGCCGAGCGGACCGGGCTGCCGGTCGTCGTCGACAAGGACACCAACGCCGCTGCCCTCGCTCTGGCCCTCGCCCGGGGCGGGCCGAGCGGTGACTTCGCCTACCTCCACCTCGGTACGGGGCTCGGCGCGGGCCTTGTCCTGGGCGGCGAGGTGCACCGGGGCGCGCGGACGGGCGCGGGCGAGTTCGGCCACCAGATCCTCCAGCTGGACGGGCCGCTGTGCGAGTGCGGGGGGCGCGGCTGCATCGAGGCCCTGTGCCTGGCCGCCGAGGCGCGCGGGGACCGGGGCGAGGCGGCCCGGGTCCTCGGAACGGGCGCGGCGAATCTGGTCGGCCTGCTCGACATCGACCGGGTGGTGCTGGGCGGGCGCACGGTGGCGGCCGACGAGGACGCGTACGTACGGGGCGTGCGGGCCGTGATCGAGGAGCGGGCCGCGCGGGGCGGGGCGGGCGCGGGAGTGGGCGTCACTGTCACCGTCGCGGCTGGTGGTGACCGGCCGGTCGCGGAGGGCGCGGCGCAACTGGTGCTCGCGCCGGTGTTCGGGCGGGTGGGGGTAGGGAGGTAGGGGGGACAGGCGGCCAGCGGGGTTGGAGGTCAGCGGGGTAGCGGGGGTAGAGGGGCGGCGAAGTGGGGCCTGGGTTTCGAGGTGGGGTCGGACTTCGAGGTGCGGTCGGGTGATCCTATTAATTGGGTCGGCATGTCGACTCTCTGGGTTCGCGCGCGCGTGGTTGCGTCGGAGGCCATCACCGGTGGCCATCGCCCCGGTCGTTCACGAGCAGCGAAGGGTGTCCCCCCCATGCCCCCCACATCTGTGTCCCCCAAGTCCTGTGCGCGGCCGCGTGGCTGCCGTGCGCTCGCCGCCCTCGGGCTGGCCGCCGGGATCGCGGTGCCCGCCGCGCTTCTGGGTGGACCGCAGGCGGCCGCCCTGTCGGTTCCGGCTGCTCAGGTCTCCTTAGCCGCCGAGGTCGCGGCCCTCGACGAGCAGCCCGCCTGTGGCGACCCGGACGCCAAGGAGTTCCCCATCGAGACCCGGCTTCAGGGCGCCCCGGGCACGTACGCGTCCGGGGGCGGTTACGGCACCTGGTTCCTGGAGCTCACCAACACCACCGACGCCTCCTGCCGGGCCCTGCACCCGGTCCTCGTCCTCGCCGACCGCGACCGGCGGCTGGCCGCGGAGCAGATCCAGCTGGAGTTCACCGAGCCCGGGCGGCCCGGCACCGTGCACCGCGCCGTCTGGGAGACCACCGACCACGACGAGCAGATCGGTGTCTTCGGGGGCGAGACGGCGGGCGCCGCACGCGATCCGGGCGACTCGGACAACGCGTTCCGTGGGCTCACCGTCCCTGCCGGAAAGACCGTCGCCGTACGCGTCCGGATGGCGTTCACCTCCGACACGGACCCCGGGCCGGTCACCGCCCACGCCGCCGTCGTCCAGCGCCTCCACCGGGACGAGGCCAAGGGCGGCGGGCGCGAGGACGGTGACTGGGTGGGGGAGTCGGAGGAGTACCCGTTCGTGATCGTCGACGGCGCCACAGACGGCGTCCGCGAACCGGAACGCCCCGACCCCGGGCGCACCGGCGCGGGCAAGGAGACCCTCCCGGACCGCGACCCCGGCGCCCGTCCGGAGGCCGGGGACGGCGACGGCGGGGGCAGGGACGGGGGCAAGGAGCGCCCCGGCCTTCCACTCCGCGACAGCGCCGGCCGACCGCTCCCCGAACTCGCCCGCACCGGACCGGCATCCCTCGCCTGGGCCGGGGCCACCGCCGGAGCCCTGCTGCTCGGCGGAACCGTCCTCCTGGCCTACGCCCGCCGCTCGCGGCGCACGGCGGGCTGACGACCACCCGGGCCGGGCATCCGCCCGCGACCTGCACCGAACCCTCACCCCGCGCCCGCCTCTGCTGTCCGTCCCGCGCGGCCTGAAGCGAGTCCCCCGCCCGCCCCGCAGCTCACCCCGACGGCCCGGGCCGAACGCCCCCCCCGCGTGCCCGTATGCCCGTATGCCTTCTCTCCGTAGCCCCGCTACCAGTACCCCAGCCCGGGTGTTCACGTACGTCTGCCACCATCGGGCCGTGGACTACCCGAACGGCCAGGCACCTGGCGCACCGATCCGCTCCGGCATCCCCGAGCACGGCCGCATCCCGAAGTACTACGCCGTCAAGGCCCGCATCGCGGTGCTGCTGGACGAGCTGGGCGAGGGCGGGCTCCTGCCCACCGAGCGGGAGCTCGCCCAGCAGCACGAGGTCTCGCGTGAGACCGTCCGCCAGGCCCTGCGCGAACTGCTCCTGGAAGGGCGGCTGCGGCGGCAGGGGCGCGGGACCGTCGTCGCCGGACCCAAGCTGGAACAGCCGCTCTCCCTCGCCAGCTACACCGAAGGAGTCCGCCGCCAGGGCAGACGGCCCGGCCGCAACCTCATCGGCCTGGAACGCTTCCCCTGCCCCGAGGCGCTCGCCGCCGAGGTCGGGGTCGGGCGGGGCGAGCCGGTCTGGCACCTGGAGCGCGTGCTGCTCGCCGACGACGAGCGGGTCGGCCTGGAGAGCACGTACGTGGCCGTCGAGCGCGTCCCGGACCTGGACACGCGGTTCGACCCCGACTCCTCTTTCTACGCCCACCTCCGCGAACGCCTCGGCATCGCCTTCGGCGACGCGGACGAGCGGATCGAGACGGTCCTCGCGACGCCCCGCGAGGCCCTGCTCATCGGGACCCCGCCCGCCCTGCCGATGCTCCTGATCCACCGGCTCTCCCGCGACACGGAGGGGCAGCCGCTGGAGCGGGTACGGACCCTGTTCCGGGGGGACCGCTTCTCCTTCTCCGCCCACCTGACGGGCGAAGGTCGGGACTGAGGCGGGGCTGACGTCGAAATCCGGCGGCGATGACCAGCCCGCCTATCATTACAGAATGGTAACGGGTCTGGTCCAAACTTGATAGGTCGTTCACCGTCCCGTCGGTGACCGGATGCACCCGGGACACCCGCCCCCAGGAGCGTGGCCGCCGTGAGAGTCATCGTCGTAGGAGCCGGCGTGGTGGGAACCATGCACGCCTGGCACGCAGTCAGCCGCGGCCACGAGGTCGTACAGATCGAGCGCGAAAGAGAGGCGCGCGGGGCATCGCTCCGCAATTTCGGACAGATATGGGTCAGTGGCCGGGCCGGTGGCGATGAGCTGGAAACCGCCCTGCGCGCACGGGAGTTGTGGGAGGAGATCGGGCGGCGGGTGCCCGGGCTCGGCTTCCGGGCCTGTGGTTCGCTCACCCCGCTGCGGACCGTCCGAGAGGTCGCCGTCGCCGAGGCGGCGCTCGCCCGGCCGGACGCGGCGGAGCGCGGCTACAAGCTGCTCACCGCAGCCGAGGCCCGCGCGCTCAACCCCGCCCTGCGCGGCGCGTTCACGGCTGCCCTGTGGTGCGAGCGGGACGCGGCGGTCGAACCACGCACCGCCCAACTCGCTCTGAAGCAGGAGCTGCTGGCCTCCGGGCGCTACACCTACCTCGGCGGCCGCGAAGTGCGGGACGTCGTCGGGACCGCCTCGGTGCGCGACGACCACGGTGACGTCCACACCGGCGACGCCGTCATCCTGGCGACCGGCGCCTGGCTCGGCGGGCTCGTCCGCGAACTCGCCGGTCCCGAACTGCCCGTGCGGCGCGTCCGCCTCCAGATGATGCAGACTGACCCGCTCGGCGAACCCCTCACCACCTCGGTCGCCGACGCCGACAGCTTCCGCTACTACCCCGCGTACCGGAGCGATGCGCTCGACGCCCTCAACGCCGGGCAGCCGCAGGACCCCGTCGCGGCCGAACACCGCATGCAGCTCCTCATGGTGCAGCGCGGCGACGGCGGGCTGACCATCGGGGACACCCACGAGTACGAGCACCCCTTCGCCTTCGACACCGTCGAGGAGCCGTACGAGCACCTCGCCCGGGTCGTCGAGTCCTTCCTCGGCCGCCCGCTGCCGCGCATCCGCCACCGCTGGGCAGGCGTCTACGCCCAGTGCGCGGACACCTCCCGGGTCGTCCACCGGCAGCAGGTGCGTGACGGGGTCTGGCTCGTGACCGGGCCCGGCGGTCGTGGCATGACGTGCTCGCCCGCCATCGCCGAAACGACCGCCGACCAACTGGGCTGGTGAACCTCATGACTTCAGCAACGAAGGCAACGCAAGCAGCGCAGGCAGCGCAGGCAGCGCACGCAACCCAAGCGGTACAGGAAGCGACCGGTAACCGCTTCGGGCTCGTCGTCCTGGACATGGCCGGGACCACCGTCGCCGACGGCGGCCTCGTCGAGCAGGCCTTCTCCGCCGCAGCCCAACGCCTGGGAGTGGAGCCGGAATCCGAAGATCACGAGCGCCAGCTCGCCTATGTTCGCGCCACTATGGGCGAGTCGAAGATCTCCGTCTTCCGGCACCTCTTCGGGGAGGAGGAGAGGGCTCAGTACGCCAACACCGCCTTCGAGGAGGCGTACGGGGCACTCGTCGACGGCGGCCGCATCGCCCCGCTCCCCGGTGCGCGGGAAGCCGTCGAGCGGCTCAGCGCAGAGGGGCGGACCGTCGTCCTGACCACCGGGTTCGCCCGCACCACCCAGGACGCCATCCTCGCCGCCCTCGGCTGGCAGGACCTGGTCCCCCTCACCCTCTGCCCCGCCGACGCGGGCGGCCGGGGGCGCCCCTACCCGGACATGGTCCTGGCCGCCCTCCTGCGCACCGGGGCGGTGGACGACGTCCGGCGGATCGCGGTCGCCGGGGACACCTCGTACGACATGCTCAGCGGCGTACGCTCCGGCGCCGGGCTCGTCGCGGGGGTCCTCACCGGTGCCCACGGCCGGGACCAGCTCGACCGGCACGGCGCGACCCATGTCCTCGGGTCGGTCGCCGAGCTGCCCGACCTGATCGCGCGGGCCGAGGCATGACGGACCTGCCCACCTCCACCCCGCCCGCCACCGCCACCGCCACCGTCCCCGCCGCCCCCAGCGGTATCCGCTTCGACGGCGTCACCGTCGCGTACGGCCGGACCGTCGTCCTCGACCGGCTCGACCTCACCGTCGAACCCGGCGAGGTCATGGCCCTCCTCGGGCCCTCCGGCTCCGGCAAGACCACCGCCCTGCGCGCGGTCGCCGGGTTCGTCCGGCCCGCGTCCGGGCGGGTCCTCCTCGGTGGCCGGGACGTCACCGCCCTGCCCCCGCATCGGCGCGGCATCGGCATGGTCGTCCAGCAGTACGCCCTCTTCCCCCACCTCAAGGTCAAGGACAACGTGGCCTTCGGGCTCAAGGCCCACCGCACCCCGAAGGCCGAGATCCCCGGCCGGGTCGCCGAGGCCCTGGAACTCGTCGGCATGGCCGCGTACGCCGACCGTCACCCGCGCGAACTCTCCGGCGGCCAGCAGCAGCGCGTCGCCATCGCCCGCGCCCTCGCGATCCGCCCCGGCGTCCTGCTCCTGGACGAACCGCTCTCCGCACTCGACGCCCGGCTCCGCTCCGGCATGCTCGCCGAACTCGCTCGCCTTCACCGCGAGTTGCCTGATGTCTCCATCCTGTACGTCACCCATGACCAGGTCGAGGCGCTCACCCTGGCCGACCGCATCGCCGTGATGGACCGAGCCCGGCTCCAGGACTGCGGCACCCCCGAGGAGCTCTACCGCCGACCCCGTACGGAGTTCACCGCCTCGTTCGTCGGCAACGCCAACCTGCTTCCCGTCACCGTCACGGGCGACGGGAGCGTCGCGCTCAGCGGCCCCGAGCACCGCCCCGAGCACGGCCCAAAGAACCGCCCCGGGAACCGCCCCGATGGCGACGACGGCCGAACCGCTCGCCGCCCCCTCGCCGTCCCCACCGACACCGCCGCCCCCGGAGCCACCGCCACCCTCTGCGTCCGGCCGCACCTCGTCGGCCTCGGCGCCGGGCCCAACGCGCTCACCGGCACGGTCACCGAGGTCCAGTGGCGCGGCGCCACCCACCGCGTCCACGCCGACGTCGACGGACACCACGTCATGGCCGACCTCCGTGAACTGCGCGAACCCCCGGCCCTCGGCGACCGTGTCACCCTGCACTTCGCGGCCGAGGACGCGGTGCTGCTGCCGACGGGAACGACGGGGGGCAGCTCATGACCCCCACCGCCACCACCTCCGCCGCCACCGGCACAGCTTCAGCGGTCCCTCTCCCCACCGGACCCGCCCCCGCCCCCGCCTCCGCACGTCCCCGCTCCATCCCCACCTGGGTCTGGGCCCTCCCGCCCGTCGTGGTCCTCGCGCTGGCGTTCCTCTACCCCCTGGCCCTCGTCGTCCAGCAGTCCTTCACTCCCGAAGAGAGCGGCGCCTCGCTCCGCCCGTACGCCGAGGTCTTCGCATCCGCCGTCTTCCGCGACGCGCTCGCCACCACCGTGTGGCTTGCCGTCGGCTCGACCGTGGGCTGCCTCGTGCTCGGGTTCGTCCTCGCGCTGGTGATCGCGTTCGTCCCGTTCCCCGGCGGCAGGGCGGTCGCCCGGTTCGTCGACGTCTTCCTCTCCTTCCCGTCCTTCCTGATCACGCTGGCCCTGCTCTTCATCTACGGCTCGGTCGGCATGGCCAACGGGCTGTGGACCGACGCCACCGGGGCAGCAGACGGGCCCTTCCACTTCCTGACGACCCCCTGGGGGGTGCTGCTCGCAGAGATCACGTACTTCACGCCGTTCGTCATGCGCCCGCTGCTCGCCGCGTTCTCCCAACTCGACACCGGGCAGCTGGAGGTGGCCTCCTCGCTCGGCGCGGGACCCGTCCGGATCATCCGGCAGGTGATCCTGCCCGAGGCGCTCCCGGCCCTCGCGGCGGGCGGCAGCCTCGTCCTGGTGATGTGTCTCAACGAGTTCGGGATCGTCCTGTTCACCGGGGCCAAGGACGTCACGACGCTGCCGATGCTCGTCTACAGCAAGGCGATGCTGGAATCGGACTACGCGGCCGCCTGCGTCGTCGCCGTCGTCAACATCGCGATCTCCGTGGGCCTTTACGGTCTCTACCGGGTGGTGAGCCGTCGTGCTGGTGCATAGCCGGGCCGGGAAGTGGGCCACCTGGGCCGTCTTCCTCCTCCTCTTCGTCCCGCTCTTCGCGGTGCCCCTGCTCGTCATCCTCGCCGCGTCCCTGGCCACCAACTGGTCCGGCGCCTTCCCCTCGGGACCCACCGTCGAACGCTACGCCGCCGCGACCAACGGAGACTCGCTCCAGGCGCTGACCACCAGCCTGGTCACGGCCCTGGCCGCGAGCGTGCTGGCCCTCGTCCTCGGCGGCTGGGCCGCTCTTGCCGCCGCCTCTCTCCGCGAGCGCGGGAAGCGGCTCCTGGACGCGCTGTTCATCCTGCCGGTGGCCGTGCCTTCGGTGGTCGTCGGCCTCGCGGTTCTGGTCGCGTTCAGCCGGCCGCCCGTCCTGCTCAACGGGACGCGCTGGATCGTGATCCTCGCCCACACCGTCCTGGTCACCGCGTTCGCCTACCAGTCGGTCGCGGCCGCCGTACGCCGCCTGGACCCGATGTACGAACAGGCCGCCGCCGGTCTCGGCGCCGGTCCCGCCCGCGTCCTGTGGCGGGTCAGGCTGCCGCTGCTGCTGCCCTCGCTCACCTCGGCCGCCGGGCTCTGCTTCGCCCTGTCCATGGGGGAGTTGAGCGCCACGATGATGCTCTACCCGCCGGACTGGACCCCGCTCCCGGTGCAGATCTTCGCCGCCACCGACCGGGGCTCGCTCTTCACCGGCGCCGCCCTCGCCGTGGTGCTGATGACGACGACGCTCCTCGTGCTCGCCGCCGTCTCCCGTATCCGGACGCGCGCTTCGTACCGCTGACCCCCGTCCCCGTAACGCTTCCTCCCCCACCCACCTCGCCCCGCTCTTCATCTGGAGGCAACCCATGCGCAAGCACGCCCGCACCCTCGCCCTTCCCCTGGCCGTCCTCGCCGCCCTCACCCTCACCGCGTGCGGTGGCTCGTCCGCCGCCGACGAGAAGTCCGTCACCGTCTACAGCGCCGACGGCCTCAAGGGCGAGAACGGCAACGGCTGGTACGACAAGGTCTTCAAGGACTTCGAGAAGAAGACCGGCATCAAGGTCAAGTACGTGGAGGGCGGCTCCGGCGAGATGGTGCAGCGCGCCGCCCGGGAGAAGGCCAACACCCAGGCCGACGTCCTCGTCACCCTGCCGCCCTTCATCCAGCAGGCCGACGCCAAGGGGCTCCTCACGGCGTACGAGCCGGAGGGCGCAGACCGGGTCGACGGCGCCGACCGGGCGGCCGACGGGAAGTGGACCTCCGTCGTCAAGAACTACTTCGCCTTCATCCACAACAAGAAGGAGCTGAAGACGCCCCCCACCACCTGGGAGGAACTGCTGAAGGGCTCCTACAAGGGGAAGATCCAGTACTCCACCCCCGGCGTCGCGGGCGACGGCACCGCCGTCCTCATCAAGGCCATGCACGACTTCGGCGGCCAGGAACCCGCCATGGCCTACCTGAAGAAGCTCCAGACCAACAACGTCGGGCCCTCCGCCTCCACCGGCAAACTCGCCCCCAAGGTCGACAAGGGGGAACTCCTCGTCGCCAACGGGGACGTACAGATGAACTTCGCCCAGTCCAGGGACATGCCCAACCTCGCCATCTGGTTCCCCGCGAAGGAGGGCGGAAAGCCCACCAGCTTCGCTCTCCCGTACGCGGCCGGGCTCGTCGCGAACGCCCCGCACAGCGAGAACGGCAAGAAGCTGCTCGACTTCCTCCTTTCCGAGCAGGCGCAGCGCGACGTCAGCGCGGTCGGCGGGGGCTTCCCGGCCCGCAAGGACATCAAGGCCACCGACGCCAACGCCGTCGAACTGGCCGGGCTGATGGAGGGCGTGGAGATCTTCGAGCCCGACTGGTCGGACATCGGCGCCAACCTGGACACGTACATCGACGCCTGGAAGTCGGCCACCGGAAGCTGACCGGCCACCTTTCGGCCACGGATTCCTGCGAACGTCTGTACCCGCAATGCGAAGGTCTGGACTCGGTCCGCTTGTCTCGCCAAGGTAACAGGTCTGGTCCAGAAGGCAGTTCGCACCCAGCACCGACCCGTCCAGCCCCGACCCGTCCAGCCCCGACCCGACCCGACCCGTCCAGCCCCGACCCGACCCGTCCAGCCCCGACCCGTCCCGCCCAGCCCCATCCCGTCCCACCCCGACCCCGCCCGCCCCTCTCCCTGGAGGATCACGTGTCCCGGTCCCGATCCCTGTCCCGCCGCTCCGTGCTCGCCACCACCGCCGCAGCGGCCACCGCCGCCACCGTCGGCCCGCTCGCCACGGCCACCGCCGCGTACGCCGCGCCCACCCTCCCCGACGGCACCAGCAAGGACAAGGTGCTCGTCGTCGGCATCGACGGGCTGCGCCACGACGTCATCGCCGCAGCGAACGCCCCGCACCTCAAGTCGATGATGGCGAACGGCACGTACGGCACCTCCCTGCTGTACGCCAACCCGATGGCCGCCACCTCCTCCGGCCCCGGCTGGTCGACCATTTCCACCGGAGTCTGGCCCGACAAGCACCGCGTGAAGGACAACTCCTTCGCCGGGAAGAACTACGGGCAGTACCCCGGCTTCCTCGCCCGCCTCGCCCAGGTCCGCCCCCAGCTCTCCACCTACGCGGCCGTCGACTGGAAGCCCCTGGACACCCAGGGCACCGTCACCCCGGGCGCGGACGCCAAGCTCGTGCTGGACGGAGACCGCGACGGCTACACCGGCCACGACGCCACCATCGCCGCCGAGACCGAGTCGATCCTCCGCGACCAGAACCCGGACGTCCTGTTCGTCTACTTCGGGCAGGTCGACATCGTCGGCCACAACCAGGGTGCGGCCAGCCGGCGTTACCGCGAGGCGACCGACGTCGTGGACGGCTACCTCGGCCGTCTCCTCGCCGCGATCAGGGCCCGGCCCTCGTACGCCACCGAGCGCTGGACCGTCATCGTCGCCACCGACCACGGCCACACCGACTCCGGCGGCCACGGCGGCAGCGCGATCGAGGAGCGGCGCACCTTCGTCCTCGCCCAGGGCCCCGGCATCGCCGCCGGTGCCACGCCCGGCGACACCCGTCTCGTCGATGTCGCCGCCACCGTCTTCAAGCAGCTCGGCATAGCCCCGGACCCCGCCTGGGGCTTGGACGGCAAGCCGATCCAGGAGCGCTCCACCGACCCCTTCGAGGCGCTGTACCCCTCCCTCTCCGCCCGCGTCGACGAGACCGGCATCCCGGCGGGCGTCCTCGGCTGGACGCACACCGCGCCCAGCGGCTGGTCGGTCGTCAACTCCGCGATGGGCACCGGAGGCGTCACCGAGTGGCGTGGCTGGGCCTTCGCCACCGACGAGTTCTGGAGCCGTAGCCACCGCGACCAGTCCCGTGAGCTGAACGTCCGCTCGCGCGGGGTCTTCGCGGTCGCCGACTCCGACGAGTGGGACGACAAGGCGTCCTCCGGCCGGTACGACTCCACGCTCGTCACCCCGGCGTACGCGGTCGGCGGCAGGTCCACCGTGACGCTCGGCTTCACCACCCTCTACCGGCAGGAGGGCAGCCAGAGCGCCCGGGTACTCGCCTCCTGGAACGGCGGCACCCCCGTCGTCGTGAAGAGCTACACCTCCGACGTGATCTCCCAGCCCCAGTCGCTGACCCTGGACGTCCCGGCCGGCGCCGTCAACGTGAGCTTCCGGTTCCACTACACCGGCAGCAACAACTGGTACTGGGTGATCGACGGGGTCAAGGTCGCCACCAGCTAATTATGCTGGGGGTGCCGGGACGGCGTGGTCCGGGCACCCCCAGCACGCAGTGCGTACGGCAGGAGTCCCGACACATGGCAGAGCGCAAGCCGATCACATCCTGGCTCACCGACATGGACGGCGTCCTCATCCACGAGGGCACCCCCATCCCCGGTGCCGATGCCTTCATCAAGCGGCTGCGGGATTCCGGGCTGCCCTTCCTCGTCCTCACCAACAACTCCATCTACACCGCGCGCGACCTGCACGCCCGGCTCAGCCGCATGGGCCTGGACGTGCCCGTGCAGAACATCTGGACCTCCGCGCTCGCCACCGCCCAGTTCCTGGACGATCAGCGCCCCGGCGGCACCGCGTACGTCATCGGCGAGGCGGGCCTCACCACCGCCCTGCACGACATCGGGTACGTCCTGACCGACCACGCCCCCGACTACGTGGTGCTCGGCGAGACCCGTACGTACAGCTTCGAGGCCCTCACCAAGGCGATCCGGCTGATCAACGGCGGCGCCCGCTTCATCTGCACCAACCCCGACGAGACCGGCCCGTCCGCCGAGGGCCCGCTGCCCGCCACCGGTTCGGTCGCCGCCCTCATCACCAAGGCCACCGGCAAGGAGCCGTACTTCGCGGGCAAGCCCAACCCGCTGATGATGCGGACCGGGCTGAACGCCATCGGCGCGCACTCCGAGACGAGCGCCATGATCGGCGACCGGATGGACACGGACGTGCTGGCGGGCCTGGAAGCGGGGATGCAGACCTTCCTGGTCCTCACCGGGCTGACCGGTGTCGCGGACATCGACCGCTACCCGTTCCGGCCGTCCACCGTCGTCGACTCCATCGCGGACCTGGTCGACCTCATCGATCTGCCGGACCAGGCCGACCGCTCCTGACCTGTGCGAACCGCATCCGCAGTGGTCCGGGCACCGCCCGGGTCTCGCCCGAATGGGGGGCTGCGGATGCGGGGCCCGGCCGCAGGCGTGAACCTTCCTGTAGGAGGTTCACGATGCGTTCCATGCCCATCACGTTCTGTGCCGCAGCGGCGGCCGCGCTCATAGCCGTGCCCGCCCCCGCCGCGCTGGCATCCCCGGCCGCCCCGGCCGGTGACGACGACCGGGGCACCGTCTCGGTCACCCCGTCCACGATCGCCCCGGGCGGGCAGGTGGAACTGTGGGTCGACGTCTGCGGCAAGGGCCGCCGGGCCAAGGGCAACTCCGACGCCTTCGCCTCGGCCGTCCAGTTCCGCCCCGGCGACAGAAAGGGCCTCTTCGCCGAGGCCCGTATCCGGTCCGACGCCGAACCCCGCTCCTACGACGTCTGGGTGACGTGCGAGGACAGCGACGGCAAGGCGACCGGCACCCTCACCGTCATCCACCACAACCGGCCCACGCCCGCCGCACCCGTCAAAGCGGGCGGCGGAGGCACCGCGACCCTCGCCGAACGGGCCGTCGAGTCCGAAGGCCCCGGCACCCGGCACGCGGTGATCGGCCTGGTGCTCGCCGCCGTCGCGGCCGTCGCCGTCGCCCTGCGCAGCTCGCGCCGCCGACGCGGCCCGGCCGGTCACTGACATGAGCGCCCCGGACCGCCCGGCAGGCACCGGGCGACTGCTCACGGGAGTCACCTGGGCCGTGCTGCTGCTCGGCCTGTGGCTCTGGGGCCGGGAGGCCGGCGTCGGGCTCGGCGGCCTGTCCGGGCCCACCACCGGTGACGTGGCCGCGGTCGGCCGCCCCCTCGGAACCCCGCTGCCCCCGGCCCACGACCCGCTCGACGGTGTCGCCCCCGAGCGCGTCGACGTCCCCTCCGCGGGGATCTCGGCCCCGGTGATCGCGCGCGGCCTCGACGAGGACGGGGCCATCGACCCGCCCCCGTACGGCATGCCGAAGACCGCGGGCTGGTACGGCGACGGCACCGCACCCGGTGCGAAGGGTGCGTCCCTGTTCGTCGGGCACGTCGACACCGAGACGAAACCGGCCGTCTTCTACGGGCTCAGCGCGGTGAAGCCCGGCGCGAAGATCAAGGTCACCCGGACCGACGGCAGCGTCGCGGAGTTCACCGTGGACGACGTCCAGGTCGTCACCCGCGAACGCTTCGACGCGAGGGCGGCGTACGGGCCCCGCGAGGACGGCCGGGCCGAGCTGCGGCTGATCACGTGCGGCGGCACGTACGACCACCGGACCCGCTCCTACTCGGCGAACGTGGTGGTCTCGGCCTACCTCACGGGCGCGAAGGGCGCACCCGGTGGCGGGGAGCGCGTCCAGGCGGCGCACGGGGGCCGGATCTGACCTGCCGCGCCACGGAACACGCGCAACGGAATGCGTTCCACCCCGGCCCGGTCGGCCGCCTCTCGGGGCGCGCCGACCGGGCCGGTCCTCGACCGTTCGCGCCCGGCCGCGGGAGTCGCCCGGCGCGGAACGGGAGGTCGCGTGGCCTGTCGCCACTGTAGGGGGAGCGGCCGCGAGCATCACCGGTTTTCGAACAGGATGTCCGGAACCGGTGCCTCTGTGTGACCGTTGTAGGGATGGGAGATGAGCCCGTCGTCACGGGGCCGGGCGCCCAGCCGACCGGCCGCGTGGGCTCGCCGCCGCTGTGCCAGGATGGTCCGGACCGGCAGCCCATCGGTGAATCCAGTGAGCGACAGTGCAGGCAGTGCAGGCAGTGCACCCAAGGGGGAGTGGATGTACGGCAGTTACACCGGCCGGTCCCGGACGCGCAAGCGCGTGGCGGGCCTGAGGACGACCGGTACGGCAGCGGCGGTCGGGGCGGCCCTGCTGCTGGCGGGCTGCTCAGGTGACGGGGACGGTGGTGACAAGGACGCCGCGCCGACCGTCTCCCAGCAGCCCAAGGCCAAGGACCCGTACTGGGTCAACCCCGAGGGGAACGCGGCCCGCCAGGTCGCCGCGTATGAGAAGGACGGCGACGGCGAGAAGGCCGCGCTGATCCGGAAGATCGCCGAACAGCCGGTCGGCGAGTGGATAAGTCCGGACAACGCGGAGAACCAGGTGAAGGGCGTCACCGAGGCGGCCGCCGCCGCGGACCGGGACGCCCTGCTGGTCCTCTACAACATCCCGCACCGAGACTGCGGCCAGTTCTCCAAGGGTGGCGCCGCCGACGGCCAGGCGTACCGCTCCTGGCTGGACAGCGTCGCCAAGGGCATCGGGGACCGCAGCGCCACCGTGATCCTGGAGCCGGACGCCCTGCTCCACCTGGTCGACGGCTGCACGCCCCAGGAGTTCCACGAGGAGCGCTACGACCTCCTCAAGGGTGCGATCCAGCGGCTGAAGCAGCAGCCCGCCACCAAGGTCTACCTGGACGCGGGCAACGCGGGCTGGCAGTCGCCCGACGCGCTCTACCAGCCGCTCCAGCGGGCCGGGATCGCCGAGGCGGACGGCTTCTCGCTCAACGTCTCCAACTTCCAGACGACGGCCGTCTCCACGGAGTTCGGCAAGAAGCTGTCGGAGAAGATCGGCAACAAGCCCTTCGTCATCGACACGAGCCGCAACGGCAACGGCCCCTACACCGGCGGCGACCCCGCCGAGAGCTGGTGCAACCCCCCGGGCCGCGCGCTCGGCGAGGCCCCGACCACCCAGACCGGCGATGACCTCGTCGACGCCTATCTGTGGATCAAGCGCCCCGGTGAGTCCGACGGCGACTGCAAGGGCGGCCCGAAGGCGGGCGACTGGTGGCCGGAGTACGCGCTGGGCCTGGTCCGCGCCACGAAGTAACAACGCGAAGCAGCGTAGGGCCGCGCCCGCCAGACGTCACCCGAAGCAGCGGCGGGCCGCGCCTGGGAGGCGTCACCCCGACCAGCGGCAGGCCGCGCCCGGGAGGCTCCCCCGGGCGCGGCCCGCACCGCCACCGCCTACGTATGTGCGGCTACTCGGGCACCTCGACCCACATGCCCTCGGACGGCGTGCCCTTGGCGTCGGTGACGAACAGCATGTACCAGCCCGCGGGCACCAGCGCCCGGTTCTCCGGCACGGTGACGGTGATCCCGTCCGCCGACTTCTTCATCTCCAGCGCGATGGTGCGCTGGTCGGTGTCGGTGACATGGGTGACCGCCGAGGGCCGCATCAGCTTCGCCGAGGTGATCGAGGAGGCGTGCTGCGTGGTGAACAGGCCCGTACCGCCACGCTCGATCTTCTTGGGCCCGGCCGTCAGCTCGGGCCGGGAGTCCCGGTAGAGGTAGGGCGGGGTGTAGATCTCGATGCGCTGCTCGAAGACGCCGGGCCGGGTGTTGGCCTTGTCCGAGAAGAGCGAGTCCGAACCGAAGATCATGACCCGTCCGTCCGGCAGCAGCACCGAGCCCGAGTGGTAGTTCCGGCCCACCCGCGGATCGGCGACCCGCTTGTACGTGTCGCTCTTCGCGTCGTACAGCCGGGCCTGGAGCACATCCGAGCCGCTGCGCCCCCGGTAGTCGTTGGAGCCGCCGGTCACCAGCAGCGAGTCGTCGGGGAGCAGGGAGGCGCTGGGGTAGCGGGTGCCCTCGGAGAGGGACGCGCCGTCGGTGAACCTGGGGTTCTTCTGCTGGAGGTCGACCAGCCGGGACTTCTCGCTGGACTTCTCCGACTCGCCGACTCCGCCGCCGCCGATCACCATGAACTTCTCGTCCTGGGCAGGGGGCAGCCGAACCGTCGCGGAGGTCTCCATCTGGTCCGGGTCGCTGAGCCCGGGGATCTTCTTGAACTTGTTGGTGGACAGGTCCCAGACGCCCGGGTCACGCCCGACGTCGGCCGGGCCGTACCCGGCGTTGGAGCCGGAGTAGAAGAGCTTGCCGTCGTTGAGCAGGAAGACCGCCGGGTAGGTGGGGAACCTCCGTTCGATGCCGGTGTACTCCCACTCCTTCGTCTTCGGGTCGTAGATCTCGTCCTTGCCCGGGACGATCTGCCCGATCTCGTCCAGACCCGACAGCGCGAGGACCTTGCCGTCCTCCAGCGTCGTCAGGGTCGGATACCAGCGGGCCTCCTTCATCGGGTCGACGGTGATGTACTTCTCCGCCACCGGGTCGAACTCGAAGGCCTCGCGGATTCCCTGGAAGTCCTTCTTGTCCAGGGCCAGTTTCTGTGCGATCCCGTAGACGTTGCGGGTGTCCGAGCCGGACAGGCCCGCCACTCGGTAGTTGTCCTCGGTGCCGGTCTCGTACTTCTTGCCGGCCTTCTGCGCCTCGACGTAGATCCGGCCGAGCCCGGGGTCGTTGCGCAGGAAAGCGCCGGTCTCCTTGTCGAAGACCTTGGTGGCCTTCTCGACCAGCACCGGGTCCTTGGAGACGAACGTCTTGCCGTTCTCCTTGCCGGTGAAGCGGGTGCCCGCGGGCAGGGTGATCGGCTTGTCCGGGTCCTCGTTGTGGACGATCATCAGGCCGCCGGCCTTGGTGACATCGCCCTCCAGCTTCTCGTAGCGCTTGGTGCCGCCGGCTATGAGGAGCTTGCCGTCGGGCAGCTGGGTGTGCCCGGCGCAGAACATGTCCTTGGGCGTGGGGATGTTCTTGAAGGTGTCCGTCTTCGGGTCCCACAGCACCGAGCGGAAGCTCTTCGCGTCGAAGTTCTTCTGGTTGTTGCCGGAGCCCGCGACGAGCAGCACCTTGCCGGTGTGCAGCAGCGCCGCGTGGATCGTGTTGATCTTGTACTCGGACGGGATGTCCAGGAAGGACCAGTGGCCGTTGGCCGCCTTGTACTCCTGCTGGTTGATCTTGTACTCGTGGTAGCGCTCGGTGCTGAAGCGGTACAGCCACGGCCCGTTCGCCCCCGCGAGCGCGAGAACCACCGCCGTACTGATCGCCAGGCGGCGTGTACGGCGGCTCGGACGGTACTTCATTTCTTACGTCCCCCAAGGGCGATCTGCATGGTCTGGTCGTTCCCGGGCGCCCCGGGCTGGGGCCGCGGCTCCGGGGCCGGTCCGCCGCTGCGGTGCGATCCTCCGCCTGCCCGGCGTTTCTTCTTCTCGGCGCGGATCGTGTACTTCCAGCCGATGATCGGCGCGGCGGTGATCAGCAGCGCGAGCGAGGCCCAGGTGACCATCGCGGGGTGGCTGTGACCCAGGAAGAAGGAGGAGATCATCGAGGCGCCGAAGACGACGATGAAGAACAGGTGGATGCGGAACGTGCCGAAGAGGGTGTCCGGGCTGGACGAGTCGCCCTTGGGGGTCACCACGAAGGAGCTCTTGCGGCGCAGCACCGCGTCCATCAGCGAACGGGCGTA
This sequence comes from Streptomyces sp. NPDC033165, assembly GCF_055577965.1. NCBI lineage: Bacteria > Bacillati > Actinomycetota > Actinomycetes > Kitasatosporales > Streptomycetaceae > Streptomyces > Streptomyces sp. NPDC033165. The sequence goes on along the minus strand of NZ_JBVIPK010000015.1, from coordinate 108,121 downwards.
GATCGGGGCGGAGAGCGCGGACATCACCATGCCCGCGAGACCGCCGGAGCCCTCGGGCTCGTGCGGCGAGACGTTGTGGCGGCGGTTCCAGATGTACAGGCCGATCTGGAGGGCGGAGGCGTTGCCGTACAGCATCATCCAGATCGTCGGGTCGATCTGGACACCGGAGGCGCCCATGCCGAGGAACAGCGCGCAGCTGAGAGCCGCGAGGATCCAGTTCAGGGCCGACATCGGATAGAAGATGATCATCATCGTGTAGTTGAAGAGCTTGCCGGGCGGCATGGTCCCGAAGCCCTTCCAGAACTGCCCGATGATCGTCTCGTACGTGCCCCGCGACCAGCGCAGCTGCTGGGTGAAGAAGTCCGTCCAGGCGGTCGGGCCCTCGCCGACGGCCAGCACGTCCGGGGTGTAGACCGAGCGCCACTTCTTGCCGGTGACCGGGTTGCGGTGGCGGTGGATCTCGAAGCCGGTGGCCATGTCCTCGGTGATCGAGTCGTACAGGCCGCCGATCTGCTTGAGCGCCGAGATCCGGACCGCGTTGCTGGTGCCGACGAACATGGGCGCGCCGTAGCGGTTGCCCGCGCGCTGGATCAGCGCGTGGAAGAGGAACTGCTGCGACTCGGCGGCCTTGGTGACGAAGGTGTCGTAGTTGCCGTAGACCTGCGGGCCGATGACGAAGCCGACGTCCGGGTCGCGGAAGTAGCCGAGCATCCGCTCCAGGTAGTTCGGCAGCGGGATGTGGTCGGTGTCGACGGAGGCGAAGAAGTCGTAGTCGCCGCCGTGCGCGTCCAGCCAGGCGTTGTAGTTGCCGTGCTTGGTCTTCGCGCGGTGCGGGCCCTTGGCCTGGTTCCAGTGGGCCACGCCCTTGCGGGAGAAGTGGTGCACACCGAGCCGGGCGCAGACCTCCTTGACCGCGGGGTCGTTGCCCTCGTCCAGCAGCCAGACGTGCATCAGACCGCGGTGGCGGATCTTCACGGCCGCCTCCAGGGTCTTCGTCACCATCTCCAGGGGTTCCTTGCCGGGAACGAAGGAGGTGAGGAAGGCGACCTTGGTGCCGGTCTCCGGGACCACCGGCACCGGGTCCCGGGCGACGAGGGTGGCGTGCGCGTTCGACAGGACGTTCATCGTGCGGAACAGCTCGATCAGGCCGATCGAGACCAGCATGATGATGTCGAGGACCAGCAGGAGGTCGTTGTCCAGGTTGGGGTCGCGGTCCGTCCAGTGGCTGGGCTGCATCAGCCAGGCGAAGAGGCCGAGCGAGACGAGCGGCGCCGCGCCGAGCAGGAGCGCCGCGCGCACCCGGTGCGGCTCCTGGGATATGAGCGAGCGGTACTGCACCTTGTACGGCTTGCCCGCGGGCGGCTGCGTCAGCGGTCCGGCGAGCCGGCTGTAGTGCTCGTAGTCGTAGCGCGGCAGCTCTTTCTCTTTCCGCGCACGCCGCCGCGGCGCCCCGGTCCGCAGCTGCTGCGGTATCCGGAGCTGTGTCGTCCGGGAAGCGTCGTTCTCCTGCCGGTCGCCTGGCGGCGTCGACGTCATGGGTCATCCCCCCGCACGCATGCTGGTGCGTGACTGCTCGGTCTCTTCGTGCGTGGTGGGTCCCCGTTCTTCACCGGGCACGCATACGGTGGCAAGCCACCGTTCCCACAGACATGGATCGGCAGCCTTCCGGTTGCATGATGCCCCCTCGGCATCCGCCCTTGAGCGGGACCCCCACCCGCAGCGCAGATAACCGGAACGTCACGCTCTGCTGTGTCAACTGTATGGATCAGCAGTCCCCTTGGAGCCGTCGGCCCCCAGACAGATTGTCCGACACCGAACGGGATCGCAAGGGTGAAACAGACTGTTTACCGGCCATACGCACGATTTGGGCGCCAGTTATGGAGGGGGCGTGATGAGGTGACGATCAGCGCCCCCTTTCGCTCCGTCACTGCTTCGTGACGGTCCGATGCTCCCGTCGTCGCTGTGCGTGTACGACTTCGGGTGTCACCGGGTGTCGGACGGGGAATGATCAAGGCCCCCTCACTTTTGGTGAGGGGGCCTTGACTGTGCGTGCGCCGTCAGGGACTCGAACCCCGGACCCGCTGATTAAGAGTCAGCTGCTCTAACCAACTGAGCTAACGGCGCCTGCTGACCTGAAGAACTCTACCCGACTCCGAGGGGTGCTCCGGACCATTTACCGGACGCCACGCCCCGTCAGATGGTCGTTTTTTCTCATAAGTCCGTCAAAATGCGATACGTCGGGAGAGTTGAGAACGCTGACGCCCGTCGCGGCTGCACCCAGAGATCTTGACGAGTGACGAGTGCGGAGGGGACATCGCATGCCTGTGCCGGTCTTCGAGGAGTACGAGCCCGCCATCGACTGCACGTGTGCGGGGTGCGCCATGCGCCGCCGCGCCGCCGCGAGGGCCCTGCCGGTGCGGTACGGCGGCCACCCGGCCGCGCACGGTGCCCGCCGCGCCCTGGTGCTGGCCACCGCCGCCGGGGTGGTCCTCTCCTGCGGGGCCGCCGGTGCGGCGGCCGCGGCCGACCCCGCCCCCGGGGCCCCGCACGCCGACGGGGGCGGTGACCACCCCGAACCGGCCACCCCGCAGGGTGAGACGGGCCCGCTGAAGGGGTCCGGCGCCTCGGGCCCGCCGTCCGCCGCTCCGGACCCGCGCCGGACGACTCGGGCCGACATCATCAACCGGGCCAAGAGGTGGGTGGCCGCGAAGGTCCCGTACAGCATGGAGAAGTACTGGTCGGACGGGTACCGCCAGGACTGCTCCGGCTACGTGTCGATGGCCTGGAACCTCGGAAGCAACGAGTGGACCGGCAGCCTCGCCCGGTACGGGACCCGTATCGCCCGCGCCGACCTCCAGCCCGGCGACATCCTTCTCTTCCACAACCCGGCCGATCCCACCAAGGGCTCCCACGTCACGATCTTCGGCGGCTGGACGGACTACAGGCGCAGCCACTACGTCGCCTACGAGCAGGCGCGTCCGCGGACGCGGAAGCAGCCGACGCCCATGGCGTACTGGAACAACTCCGACCGCTATGTCGCCTACCGCTACAAGGGCGTCACCGGCGGCTCGCCCGGCTCGGGCTCCGACACGGCCTTCCCCGGCGCCGCGCGGTTCGGCCCCGGCAGCAACAACAAGTACGTCACCCAGCTCGGCCGGATGCTGGTCCAGCGGGGCGGCAAACGCTTCTACGCGGTCGGCCCCGGCCCCGTATGGAGCTCGGCGGACCGGCGGGCGACCCAGGCCTTCCAGCGGGCCCAGGGCTGGCGGGGCGCGGAGGCCGACGGCATCCCCGGCCCGGACACCTGGAAACTGCTGACCACCGGCAAGGGCCGCGACATCCCGGCCGCGGGGGCGGGCGGCAGCCCGAATACGGCCGTCGCGTTCCCCGGGCGCGGCTATTTCAAGCCGGGTCAGTCCAACAGCCATGTCGACCGGCTCGGCAAACAGTTGGTGAAGAAGGGATACGGCAAGCACTACGTGTCGGGCCCCGGCCCGCTCTGGACCGAGGCCGACCGCCGCAACGTCGAGGCGTTCCAGCGGGCCCAGGGCTGGCGCGGCGGGGCGGCCGACGGATATCCGGGGCCGGAGACCTGGCGCCGGCTCTTCGCGTGACGGATGTGACGACGGACGTACGGACGTGACGGAAAGGAATCGGGAACCGGTGACCCCCAACAACAACCAGCCCACCCGCCCCACCCCCACCTCGACCTCAACTCCCACCTCGACTTCTGGCCCTGCCCCTGCCCCCGCTCCCACCTCCACCTCGAATCCCACCTCCCACCCGCTGGACGACCACCTCCCGCCGTTCCTCTTCGCCCCGCCGGGCAAGGGGAGCCCCCCGCCGCTGTTCGGCGGGGGCGCGGGCCGGGGTGCCGGCGGCGGCGGGGGAGCCGAGGCCGCGACATCGCCCACCCGCCGAGCCGACAGGAAGGTCCCGCCGCCGCTGTTCGGGCCGATCGGCGGCGAGACGGATGGCGACAGTGGCGGCAGCGATGCGGTGCCGTCGGCGTCGTCGGCGTCGGCGTCGTCGTCGGCGTCAGCGGCGCCGGGGGATGTGGGCGGGGAGGGGCTTTCACCTGAGCGTTCCGGTCTGGCCGAGTCGGCGTCTGTGCGTTCCGGTGCGGCTGAGTCGACGGCTGAGCGCTCTGGTCTGGCCGAGTCGGCGTCTGTGCGTTCCGGTGCGGCCGGGTCGACGGCTGAGCGTTCCGGTCTGGCCGAGTCGCCGTCTGGCCGTGCCGGTGCGGCCGAGCCCGCGCCGCTGCGGACCGATCACCCGGAGTCGTCGGGGGAGAGCCTGTACCTGGGCCCGGTCGGCCCGGCCCCGGGCCACGGCCCGGTCACCCCGGACCACCGGGGCCGGGACCTGACCCGCCCTGCCCCGGACGGCGAAGCCGCGCGCGCCGCTACGGACCGGGGCACCGGCCGCCCGGGCCCGGCCCCCGCCCGCCCGGGCCCGGCCGCAGGGTCCGACCGCCCCGCCCCCGACCGCCCGGGCCCGGCTCCCGCCCGCCCGGCCCCCGCCCCCGCCCCCGACCGCTCCGCCCCCTCCCGCCCCGTCCCCCTGGACGGGAACCTCCACCTCAAGCCCGTCCGGCGATTGAGGACGGAACCCTCGGCGGAGTGGACCCCGCACCCCTCCTACGGGGCCGAGCCGGGCGCCGGGAGCGGCCCCGGCAGGGGGGCCGTGGGCGACTCCGGGCCCGACACCGAGCTGGATCTCGTGCTGGACCTCGGCCCGGAGGGCCGGCCCGCATCCGCCACGTTCTCCGTTCCCGCATCCGCAGCCAGCTCCGCATCCGCATCCACCTCCGTACCCCTCCCCGCGCCCCCCGCATCCGCCACGTCCCCCGGGCGCCGCCATTCCGTCATCGCCAACGAGTCCACCGCCTCCATCCCCGTACACCTCCTCTTCCGGGACGACCTGGAGCCCGACGGCGCCGCGGCTTTGCCCGCAGCCGTCGCCGGGCGCGCGGCCGGCGGGGAGCGCGCGCCCGCGACCCGGCGGCCCCCCGTGCCGCGTACGCCGCAGCCGCGGGTGCAGCCCTCGACCCGGCCCGCCCCTGTCGCCGACCCCCGGCTCGCCGAGCGGCCCGGGCCCGCGCTGTCGGGGTACGCCGCCCTGCTCACCGGCGCGGCCGGAATCGCCGGTGGGCTGGCTGTCCTGTGGTGGCGGGGAGCGCTGCCCGCCGCCTGGCAGACCGCCGTCGGGATCGGCCCCCGTACCGACGTCGGCGTCGGGGCGGGCGGCTGGGCGCTGCTCGCCCTCCTGGCCACCGTGGTGCTCCTCGCGCTCGGCGGCCTGGGCCGCGGGCGGGTCGGGTACGCGTGGGTGCTGACGCTCTTCGGCGACTACCGGGGAAGTGTCCGCCGCACCGGCCTCGTCTGGGTCTCGCCCCTGCTTCTGCGCCGCCGTGTCGACGTACGGCTGCGGCACTGGCGCAGCGAACCGCTGCCCGCCGTAGACGCCAACGGCACCGCACTGCGCGTGGTCGTCCTCGTTGTCTGGCGGGTCGAGGACACCGTGCGGGCCGCCCTCGGTATCGAGGACCACGAGGCATATCTCAGCGCCCAGGTCGAGGCCGCCATGGCCCGGGTCCTGTCCCAGCTGCCCGCCGACGCGTTCCACGAGGACGCCCCGACCCTGCGCGACGCGGAGGCGGTCGGCGACGCGTTGACCCGGATGCTGAAGGCGGACTGCGAACCGGTGGGCGTGGAGGTGTACTCGGCGCAGCCGACCGGCATCGAGTACGCCCCCGAGGTCGCGGCGGCGATGCAGCGACGGCGGATCGCCGCGATCGACGCCAAGCACCGTGACAGCGTGCTCACCTCCGTGGTGGACGCCGTCGATGACACGGTCAACCGGCTCACCAGCCGCGGCATCGTCGAGCTCGACGACTACGAACGCAAGGCCCTCGTCAAGGACTTGACCGTCGCGTTCTACACGGGCCGCAGTGGGGGAGGGGACGGGGCCTGAGGCGCGGGGGAGCCGGTGCGGGCCGATGGAATACGACGCCCGTTGGCCTGGACATGTTCATGCCGTGTCAATAATCTGAGACTTGGTCTAGACCGCAGGATGCATCATGCGTCACCTGGCACGTGCAACCGCCGAACCCATCAACCGGCACGTGTCCATCACTCGCACCAAGCGCGCGCAGCATGTCGAGCAATGCTCATGGAACCTCCCCCACGTTCTAGAGGAGCGACAGCAATGCGGAAAAGAGCAAGCGCGGCCGTGATCGGCCTGGCGATAGCGGGCGTCTCGGTGCTCGCGACCAACACCGCCAGCAGTCACGGCTACACGGACTCCCCCATCAGCCGCCAGAAACTCTGTGCCAACGGCACCGTCACCAACTGCGGCGGCATCCGGTGGGAGCCGCAGAGTGTCGAGGGGCCCAAGGGCTTCCCGGCGGCAGGGCCGGCGGACGGCAGGATCTGCTCCGGCGGCAACGGGCGGTTCGCTCAGCTCGACGACCCGCGTGGCGGCAACTGGCCCGCCACCCAGGTCACCGGCGGGCAGGGCTACAGCTTCCGCTGGCAGTTCACCGCCCGCCACTCCACCAGCGACTTCCGCTACTACATCACCAAGAACGGCTGGGACTCCACCAAGCCGCTCACCCGGGCCGCACTCGAATCGCAGCCCTTCATGACCGTGCCCTACGGGAACCGGCAGCCGCCGGCCACCCTGACCCACCAGGGCACGATCCCCACCCAGAAGAGCGGCAAGCACATCATCCTCGCCGTGTGGAACGTGGCGGACACCGCCAACGCCTTCTACGCGTGCTCGGACGTTAAGTTCTGACGCTCCATCAGATATCGTGCGGCGCCATGAGGAGTACCGGCACCGTCGCGGAACTCGTACGACGTCAATGGGGTGACCACCGGCCCGCCCTGAAGCACGGCCCCACCGTGCTCAGTCATCACCAGGTGGTCGAGGGCGCCGCCGCACGGGCGGCGCTCCTGGCGGATCTGCTGCCGAGCCGCAGCGAACCGCACCTCGGCGTACTGCTCGACAACACCCCTGAGTTTCCGATGTGGCTCAGCGCGGCGGCCCTGGCCGGGGCCGCCGTCGCGGGGATCAACCCCACCCGGCGCGGCCCCGAGCTGGCCCGCGACATCCTGCACACCGAGGCCCCGCTCCTGATCACCGCGCGCGCCCACCTGCCGCTTCTCGCGGACCTGGAGCTGCCGGGCGTACGGGTCCTGGTCACCGACACCGAGGCGTACGCCGCCCTGCTCGCCCCCTATGCGGGCGCACGCCCCGGCGACGCCGTCGTCTCCCCGGTCGGCCCCGGCAGCCGCATGCTCCTCTACTTCACCTCCGGCTCCACCGGCGCGCCCAAGGCGGCGATCTGCACCCAGGGCCGTCTGGCCGGGGCCGGGCATTCCCTGGCGGGGCACTTCGGGGTCCGGCCCGCCGACGTCCACTACATCTGCATGCCGATGTTCCACGGCAACGCGGTGCTCGCCGACTGGGCCCCCGCGCTCGCCGCCGGGGCCGCGATAGCCCTGCGCCCCCGCTTCTCCGCCTCCGCCTTCCTCGACGACGTACGCGCCTACGGGGCGACGTACTTCACCTACGTCGGGCGGGCCGTGCAGTATCTGCTGGCCACCCCCGAGCGCCCCGACGACCGGGAGCATCCGTTGCGCCTGGGCTTCGGCACCGAGGCCGGGGCGGTGGACGCGGCCCGGTTCCGGGAGCGGTTCGGGGTGCAGCTGGTCGAGGGATACGGCTCCTCCGAGGGCGGCGCGGCGATCCAGCGGAGCCCCGGCACCCCGACGGGCGCGATCGGCCTGGCCGCCCCGGGCGACGACCTCGCCGTCGTCGACCCGCAGACCGGTGCGGAGCGCCCACCGGCCCGCTTCGACGCGGGCGGCAAGCTGCTCAACGGGGACGAGGCCATCGGCGAGCTGGTCAACCGGGGGCCGACTCCCTTCGAGGGCTACTGGCGCAACCCGGAGGCGGACGCGGAACGGGCCCGGCGCGGCTGGTACTGGACCGGTGACCTCTTCTACCGGGACGCCGACGGCTACCTCTACTTCGCGGGCCGCACCGACGACCGGCTCCGCGTGGACAGCGAGAACCTGGCCGCCGCGATGATCGAGCACATCCTGGCCCGCTGGGAGGAGGCGGCCGCGGCCGCGGTCTACGCCGTCCCGGACCCGGTCACCGGCGACCGGGTGATGGCCGCCCTGGCCCTCCGGCCGGGCGCGGCCTTCGACCCGGCGGCCTTCACCGCATTCCTGCGCGCCCAGCCGGACCTGGGGACGAAGATGGCACCGCGGTTCGTCCGGATCGTCGAGCGGATGCCGGTCACCGCGACGAACAAGGTCCACCGGGTGGCGCTGCGCAGGGCCGGCTTCCGCTGCGCGGATCCGGTGTGGTGGGACCGGCACGGCGACGGCACGTACGCGCCACTGGACGACGGGAGCCTTGCCGTTCTGCTCGCACAGTACGAGGAGCGGGGGAGAGCTCGGTGAGTGGGAAAAGCGCAGTGGGCGGTCTCCATGAAGGAGACCGCCCACTGCGTGTCGTGCGCCGTCAGGGACTCGAACCCCGGACCCGCTGATTAAGAGTCAGCTGCTCTAACCAACTGAGCTAACGGCGCCTGCTGACTCGAAAATAATACCTGGTCCCGAGGGGTGCTGATGACACCCGCCGCCCCGGGCCGCCCCCGGGCTGCTCCGGGGCCCGTCCCCTACGCCGTCCCGCGCGAGCTCACCGCGTCCGGGAGCAGGGGCCCGATCCACGCGGCGAACGGCTCCCACAGCTCCTCCTGGGCGGCCCGGACGATCGCGTTGGGGTCCTCGGCGGCCTCCAGGCCGAAGCGGTCGCGCAGCCAGACGCGGAACGCTTCGTTCGCCGGGCAGGGGTCGTACGGCGCCCCGTCCGCGTCCCCCTCCTCGCGTTCGTCGTAGTAGTCCAGGCTGTCCCAGCTTCCCAGGGGGGACCAGCCGGAGGCGAGGACGCGCAGCAGTTCGGGCAGATCGCGGGTCACGACATGGACACCCCCCTCGTCCCCGAGCAGGAGCACCGGCAGCGTGGCGAGGTCGGCGCGGTCGTCCCGCAGCCAGATCGCGTACGTGGAGCCGGAGCCGTTCGCCTGGGCGAAGGGCCGGATGCGGTCGGAGAGCTGCGGATATCCGCCGTCGTCGTGGCCGAACTCGATCAGCTCGAAGCCAGGGGCGTAGTAGCGGTCGACGCTGTCGTCGAACTCCTTGAGGAGGTCCAGCGTGGGTGTCGGTGCGTGCATGGCGGTGACGCTACCCGGGCATCGGTCCGCCCCGGCCCCGGCGGCTACAGCGCCAGCGACAGCAGCACCGGCGCGGCCTGCCGGCTCAGGATGTCGGCCGCCGCCCGCAGCCGGTGCGCGTCCTCGATCGGCAGGGACAGGGCGAGGCAGCCCGCCGAGGCCCCGGCCGTCAGGGGCACCGCCGCGCAGACGGTGCCCACCGCGTACTCCTGGAGGTCCAGCACCGGGACCGTGGCCGACTGGGCGTCCAGCTGGGAGAAGAGGATCTTCTCGTTGGTGATCGTCCGCGAGGTGAGCCGGGCCGTCTTGTGCCGGGAGAGGTGATCGCGCCGCCCGTCGTGGTCGAGCTGGCCCAGCAGACACTTGCCGACCGCGCTGGCGTGCGCGGAGGAGCGGAAGTCCACCCACTCGTTCACCGCCGGGGTGAGCGGCCCGTCCGCCACCTGCGTCACGCTGATCTCGCCGTCCACGTACCGGCTGAGGTAGACCGCCGCGCCGACGGCGTCGCGCAGCTGGGTCAGGGTGTGCTGGAGCCGGACCTCCAGGGCCTGGCGGCGGGCCGCCCCGGAGCCGAGCAGGAGCAGCGAGGCGCCGATGACGTAGGCGCCGTCACTGACCTGCTCCACATAGCCCTCGCGGCGCAGTGTGAGGAGAAGCGGGGCGAGGTGGCCGGTCGGCAGGCCCGTCTCGCGGGAGATCTGGGCATCGGCCACACCGTTGCCGTGCTTGGAGACCGTTTCGAGCACGCGCAGGGCGTACTGCACCGAGTGGAACGGCGCGGTCGGCTCGGGCTTCAATGCCACGGTGTCCCCCTACCAGGTTGTGACCGCAAGCTTTCGCCCCACGATAGCGGCCGAAACCCACCCGCGGGGCGGCAGTTGGCGAGTCAGCGGGTGCGCCCCGGGGCTGTCAACTGGGGCGCACCCGTCTGGCATATGCCAACGTCATGAGCGGGAGGTTAACGGCGAGGTCACAGCACCGCGTTGAGGAACTCGCGCGTACGTTCGTGCGACGGATCGGAGAAGATTTTTTCCGGCGGTCCGGACTCCACGACCCGGCCCGCGTCGAACATCAGTACCTTCTCCGAGACGTCCCGGGCGAAGTTCATCTCATGGGTCACGCAGACCATCGTGATGTCGGTGTTCCTGGCGATGTCCTCCAGCAGCTCCAGCACCCCGGCCACCAGCTCCGGATCGAGCGCGGACGTCACCTCGTCCAGGAGCAGGATCTCCGGCTCCATGGCCAGGGCGCGGGCGATGGCGACCCGCTGCTGCTGGCCCCCGGAGAGCTGCGAGGGGTGGGCGTCGACCTTCGCCGAGAGCCCCACCAGGTCCAGCAGCTCCCGGGCCCGGGTCTCGGCCTCCTCACGGCTCTTGCCCAGCACGCTGACCGGGGCCTCGGTGATGTTCTGGAGCACCTTCATGTTCGGAAAGAGGTTGAACTGCTGGAAGACCATCCCGATCTTCTTCCGGGACTCGCGCAGCTGCTTCTCACCCGCGGGCTTCAGGGAGCCGTCCGGGGCCCGTACGTGCGACAGCGGGGAGCCGTCCACCCAGATCACCCCGTCACTGACCTTCTCCAGCGTCATCAGCAGCCGCAGGATCGTGGTCTTGCCCGAGCCGCTGGGCCCGATCAGGGTGACGTGCTCGCCGCGGTCGACGGTGAAGTCCAGCTCGTCCAGGACCACATGGTCGCCGTAGCGCTTCACCACCTTGTCGAAGCGCACCAGCGGCTCGCCCGTGCGCCCGGCCGCCGCGGCCGCGTCCCCGGGAGCGCCCTGGGAGGCCGGGGCCGCCGTCTTCTTGAGGAGGGAGGGGTCAGTGGCCAAGGCGCTTCTCCAGCTTTCTCATCAGCAGCGACGTGGGGTAGCTCGCGACCAGGAAGATCAGGCCGGCGAGGGTGAACACCTCGGTGTAGGCGAAGTGGTCGGCCCCGTACTTCCGGGCCTCGAAGACCATCTCCTGCACCGTGATCACGGCCAGGAACGGGGTCTCCTTGAACATCGAGATCGCGTAGTTCCCGAGGGCGGGCAGCACATTGCGCACCGCCTGCGGCAGGATCACGGCCTGCCAGGTGCGCCGGGGCGACAGCGACAGCGCGCGGCACGCCTCCCACTGCCCCTTCGGTACGCCGTCGATCCCGGCCCGGTAGACCTCCGAGGTGTACGCGGCGTAGTGGACGCCCAGCACCGCGATCCCGATGTACAGCGGCTCCACCGAGCTGAACAGCGCTGCCGCCCCCACCAGTTGGACGAGCAGCGGGGTGGAGCGCACGAACTCCGTGACGGCCCGGACCGGGACCGTGACGAACTTGCTGGGGGCGCGCCCGGCCACCGCGACGGCAAGCCCCAGCACGGCTGCCACCAGGGTGCCGAGCACGGTGGCGAGCAGGGTGACCCGGAACCCTTCCAGCAGCAGGGGCAGGGACTCCCCGACGGCGTTCCAGTCGAAGCCGTTCACCGGGTACCTCCCACGGCGGTCGCGGTCGTGCTGCGGCTCTTGAGCAGGCCCTTCGCACCGGTGTCCAGGCCGAGCCGCCGCTTGGCGCCGCGCTCCAGCAGGTTCATCAGCAGGGTCAGCGCGTAGGCCAGGACGAAGTAGGCAGCCAGCAGGATCAGATAGGCGGTCAGGGTCTCACCGGTACGGTCGCGCAGCTGCTGGATCACCGTCATCAGGTCGGCGGCCGAGATCAGCCACAGCAGCGGGGTGCACTTCAGCAGCTGGATCAGCAGATTGGTGAAGCTCGGGATCATCTGCACCCAGGCCTGCGGCAGGATCACCTTCCACAGCCGCCTGGCCGGGCTGAGGTTGAGCGCGATCGCCGCCTCGTACTGCCCGCGTGGTACGGAGTTGATGGCACCGCGCACCACTTCGGCACCGTACGCACCGTAGTTGAGGCCGAACGCGACCACCCCGCAGATCAGCGGGGTCAGTTCGTAGCCGGTCAGCAGCGGCATCGCGTAGTAGAGCCAGAACAGCTGGATGTAGAGGGAGGTCCCCCGGAAGAACTCCACGACCACCCGGGAGGACCCGCGCGCCAGGAGCAGCTTGCTGCCCGCCATCAGCCCGAGCGCGAAGGCCAGCGCCCCGGCCAGCAGCGCGCCCAGGACCGTGGCCTGCAGCGTCACCCACAGGCCCGAACGGACCTGGGGGAACTCCTCGACGAGGAGGGAGAAGAAGTCACTCATGCGTGTGCGTCCGCCCCGTCAGCCCTTGCACAGATCCGCGGTCTTCAGGTCGGCGGGCGGGATCTCCGTCTCCCCGAACCCGTACGGCTCCAGCAGCTGCACATAGCGCGAGCGGTCCGAGACGATCTTCTTGAGCTCGCGGTTGAAGGAGTCCCGCAGGTCCTCGTTGCCCTTGCGGAAGACCGCGCCGCCCGGCGAGAACTGCTCCTTGCCGTCCAGCTTCGGCAGGAACGCCTCGGTGACCTCGGTGTCCGGGTTGGTCTTCGCCAGCCAGCGCAGCGAGATCCCGGTGAGCAGGAACGCGTCGATCCGGCCGCCCTTGACGGCGTCGGCCCCGTCCTGCGGCTTCTGCAACGTCTTGATCCTGTCCTCGGGGATGCCCGCGCCCTCGGCGTAACTGCCCTCCACCGCACCGGACATCACGCCGACGGTGATCCCGGCCTCCTTGGCGGAGGCCAGGTCGGTGATGTTCTTCGGGTTGCCCTTCTTCACCATCAGCGCGGTCGGCGAGATGAACTCCGGCTCGGAGAAGATCGCATTGCCGCAGCGCTCCGGGGTGATGGCCATGCCCGCGCTGACCACGTCGTACTTCCCGGCCTGGAGGCCCGGGATCAGCCCGTCCCACTCGGAGAGCGTCGGCTTCAGCTCATCCACGCCCAGCGCCTTGAAGATCTCCCGGTGCAGGGTCGGGGCCTCGCCCTTCAGTTCCTTGCCCTCCAGGTAGCCGTACGGCGCCTCGTTGGCGTACGCCACGCGCACGAAGCCCTGCTTGCGGAGCTTGTCGAGGGCGCCCTCACCGGTCGCGGCGCCGGAGTCGGTCTTGCTGCACGCGGTGAGCAGGCCGGGAACGACGAGGAGGCCGCCCACGGCCGCCGTTCCGTTGAGAAAACCCCGGCGGGACAGGTTCGGGAATTCAGCCATGGTTCGCAATCTCCTGGAGGTCGAACAGTCCGGACAGGGTGAGCGCCTGCCCCGTCCCGTACGTCTATGCAGGAAGCCGGGGCCTGTAACCGAACAGTGGCCGGAAGGTGACGTTCCCGTGCCCTGGGGCGGGCGGAGGGCGAGGGATCAGCCGGTGCCGGTCTCGGAGTCCGTGTCCGCGTGCGCGCCTGCACCCGCGTCCGTGCCCGTCTCCGCGTCCGTGCCCGTGTCCGGGGACGGGACGTAACCGCGTTCCTTGTCCACCACGTTCGGCAACGGCTCGCCCCGCGCCCACCGTTCGTACATCGCCACGAACTGCTCGCCCAGCCGGTCGCGCCACCCCACCGTGTCCCCGCTCAGGTGCGGCGAGATCAACAGCCCCGGAACGTCCCACAACGGGCTGTCCGGGCCCAGCGGTTCGTCCTCGAACACATCGAGCGCCGCGCCCGCGAGCCAGCGGCGGTTCAGCGCGTCCACGAGGTCGGCCTCCACCACGGCGGCCCCCCGCCCCACGTTGATGAACCGCGCCGACGGCTGGAGCAGACCGAAGAAGCGGGAGTCGAACATCCCGCGCGTCGCGTCGGTCAGCGGGGCCGCGGCGATCACCCAGTCCGCCCGGGCCGCCAGCCGGTCCAGATCCGCCACCCCGTGGATGGTGCGCCGGGCGGTCCGCCCCACCAGGGCCACCGTGACCCCCAGGCCGTGCAGCAGCCGGGTGATCTCCCGGCCGATCGGCCCCGCCCCGACCACCACCGCCCGCGTACCGGCGACCTGCTGCCCCTCGCGGTGGTGCCAGTGCCGCTCCCGCTGGAGCGCCAGGGTGCCGGGAAGGTCCTTGGCCAACGCCAGTACCAGCCCCGCCACGTACTCCGCGATCGGCCGCTCGAAGACTCCCCGCGCGTTGGTGAGAACGGTGTCGGAGGCGACCAGCTCAGGGCAGAGCAGCCGGTCCACGCCCGCGCTCGCCGCGTGCACCCACCGCGGCCGCGCCCCCGGACCCGGCCAGGCCTCCCGTACCGCCTCGGAGGCGAAGTCCCACACCAGCAGGACATCGGCGTACGGGAGCTTCTCGGCGAGCGAGGAGGCGTCCGCGTACCGCACGTCCACCCGGCCGGTCAGCCGGCCCAGGCGCGGGGGCTGGGGCGGATCGGCGTCGAGGACGAGCAGCACGGGGTTCGGCATCGCGGGTCGGCCCTCCGGCAGCGGTACGGACGCGGGAAACGGCGGTCGGAAGCGCCCACGCTCGCAGCAGGGCCCCCCGCCGTCAACGATGCCGGGCCGCGCGCCCGACGCCGCGGGCCCACCGGAGGAATACTGGGAACAAGTCGGGGCAAGAGTGGCCGGTCGCGCGGTCACGGCCCGCCCGGCAGGTCCGGCGGGCCGCCGCACCGCAACGGGGGCGGTGCCGCGCGGCGGGCCGTCGACGCACAGGAAGGGTGGACATGACGACCGTAGGACTTCTCTACCCGGGCCACGCCGCCGAGGACGACTTCCCACGGATCGAGATCCTGCTCGACACCGACATCCGGCTGCCCCTGTTCGCCACCGACCCCGGCGAGGACGACTGCCACCCCGGCGCACTGCGCGAGCGGGGCGCGCCCGGCCGGATCGCCGAGGGCATCGAGGAGCTGCGCCTCGCGGGCGCCGAGGCGCTGGTCTGGGCGTCCACCGGAGGCAGCTTCGGGTACGGCTGGGAGGGCGCCCACGAGCAGGTCGCCACCCTCGCCCGGACGGCGGGGCTGCCCGCCTCCAGCACCTCGATCGGCTTCGCCCACGCGGTACGGGAGCTGGGCGCGCGCCGCGTCGCCGTCGCGGCCCCCTACTCCGAGGACGTCACCGGGCTCCTCGCCCGGTTCCTGGCGTCGGCGGGCGTCGAGGCCGTCGCGGCCGCGTCCGCTGGGGCCGCCTCCTCGGCCGAGGCCGGGTCCTGGGAGCCGGAGCGGGTGAAGCGGCTGGCGCTGGAGGCCGACGCCCCGGACGCCGAGGCGGTGCTGATCCCGGGCACGTCCCTGCACACCGCCGCGTACATCCCCGAACTGGAGGAAGCGCTCGGCAAGCCGGTCCTCACGGCGAACCAGGTCACGGTGTGGGAGGGGCTGCGTCTCACCGACCGCAGGATCTGGGCCCCCACGCTCGGCACGCTGTTCTCCACCCGTGAGCCGGTGCCCGGGTCGCTGGAGCCGAAGGGCATCGAGGTACGGGAGTAGGGGCCCGTCCCGGTGAGAAGGCGGCCCGGCGGAATAAGCGGAGCCATCCTCCTGTTGCACCCCTCCGATACGTACGACGAGTACCACCGGGAGAGGGCCGACACGTGGACGAGATCCGAGGCGACGAGACGGGCGGCGACGGAATCCGAGGTACGGCGGTCGGCACGGCCCCCGTTCCGCTGTCCGTCCTCGACCTGGTCACCGTGGGGCAGGGCCGCACCGCGACCCAGGCCCTGCGCACCGGCGTGGAGATCGCCAGGCTCACCGAGAGCCGCGGCTTCCACCGCTACTGGGTCGCCGAGCACCACTCCATGCCCGGGGTCGCCTCGTCCTCCCCGGCCGTGATCCTCGCGCACATCGCCGCCCGCACCGAGCGCATCCGGCTCGGCTCCGGCGGGGTCATGCTGCCCAACCACGCCCCGCTCGTGATCGCCGAGCAGTTCGGCACCCTGGAGGCGATGGCCCCCGGCCGGATCGACCTCGGCCTCGGCCGGGCCCCCGGCACCGACGGCGCGACGGCGGCCGCCCTGCGCCGCAGCGACCGGCTCACCGAAGGGGCCGATGATTTTCCGCAGCAGCTCAGCGAGCTGATCCGGTTCCTGGACGACGACTTCCCCGACGGGCACCCGTACAGCCGCATCCACGCCGTGCCGGGCCCGGTCCAGGCGACCGCCCCCGGCGGGGTGCAGTCCGCGCACCGGCCGCCCGTCTGGCTGCTGGGCTCTTCCGGCTTCAGCGCGCGGCTGGCCGGGACGCTCGGGCTGCCGTTCGCCTTCGCGCACCACTTCTCGGCGCAGAACACCATCCCGGCGCTCGACCTGTACCGCGAGTCCTTCCGGCCCTCCGCGGTGCTGGACGCCCCGTACGCCCTGATCGGGGTCTCGGCGCTGGCCGCCGACGACGAGCACGAGGCCCGCCGCCAGGTGCTGACCGGCGCTCTGTCGATGGTCCGGCTGCGCACCGGGCGGCCGGGGCTGATCCCGAGCCCGGCGGAGGCGGAGGCGTACGCCTTCTCCCCGATGGAACGGGAGTTCGTCGACGGCTGGCTCGCCAACGTCGTCCACGGCACCGCAGACGAGGTCCGCACCGGCCTGGACGACCTGGCCAAGC
Organism: Streptomyces sp. NPDC033165; assembly: GCF_055577965.1. NCBI lineage: Bacteria > Bacillati > Actinomycetota > Actinomycetes > Kitasatosporales > Streptomycetaceae > Streptomyces > Streptomyces sp. NPDC033165. The sequence goes on along the minus strand of NZ_JBVIPK010000015.1, from coordinate 91,443 downwards.
GCACGGGCGCGGACGAGCTGATGATCACCGCGAACGCGCACGGCGGGGACGCCCGGCTGCGGAGCTACGACCTGATCGCGGACGCGTACGGACTGCCCGCCGCCCCCTGACCGGCGCTCCCGTGGCCCCGGTCAGCCCTCCAGCGGCCGGGACCCGATCAGCCCGGCGATCCGCTCCGGCGCCACGGCCCGCGAGTACAGCCAGCCCTGCCCCGTGTCGCAGCCGATCCGCCGCAGCCGCTCCGCCTGCCCGGCCGTCTCCACGCACTCCGCGGTGACGGTCAGGCCCAGGCGGTGCGCCAGCTGCACCATGGCCTCCACGATCGTCTCGTCGGCCGGGCTCGGGTGCGTACCGTCCTCGTACCGGAAGCCCTTCACGAACGCGCCGTCCAGTTTCAGTACGGAGACGGGCAGCCTGCTCAGATAGGCGAGGTTCGAATACCCGGTCCCGAAGTCGTCGATGGCGATCCGTACGCCCATGTCGCTCAGCGCCTGGAGCGCCCGCAGCGGGCGGCCGCCCGAGCCCATCACCGCGGACTCGGTCAGCTCCAGCTGGAGCAGCCCGGGAGCGAGCTCCGTCTCGGCCAGGATCTCGGCCACGTCGGCGACCAGGTCGGAGTCCCAGACCTGGCGCACGGCGACGTTGACGCTGATGAACAGCGGCGGCTCGGCCGGGTGGTCCAGCTGCCAGCGCCGGGCCTGCCGGCACGCGGTGCGCAGCACCCACCGGCCGAGCTGCACGATCGAACCGTCCTCCTCGGCGATGCCGACGAACCGATTCGGCGACAGCACCCCGAACTGCGGGTGGTTCCAGCGCACCAGCGCCTCGACCCCGCGCAGCACCCCGTCCGCCATCCCGACCAGCGGCTGGTACTCCAGCGTGAACTCCCCGCGCTCCACGGCGGGCCGGAGCGTGGAGGACAGCGACTGCCGGGTCATGCGATGGGCATTGCGCTCGGGGTCGAACAGGGTCCAGCGGCCTTTGCCGTCGGCCTTCGCCCAGTACAGCGTGGTGTCGGCGGCCTGCATCAGACCGGTGGGCGAGGTGCCCGCCGCGGCCCGCTCCACCACTCCGATCGACGCGGAGACCGAGAACCGCTGCCCGGCGAGGTCGAACGGCTGCTGGAGCGCGGCGAGGACCGAGCGGGCCAGGTCGGTGAGCTCCTGGGTCCCGGCCGAGTCCTCGACCAGGATCGCGAACTCGTCGCCGCCCAGCCGTGCCACCAGCCGGCTGCCGCCGGGGGTGCGGGACGCGTCGTTCTCGGCGCAGTCGGTGAGCCGCCCGGCGACGGCGGCCAGCAGCCGGTCCCCGGTGCGGTGGCCCAGGGTGTCGTTGATCGCCTTGAAGCCGTCCAGGTCCAGGTAGCAGAGCCCGATCCGGGCGTGCTGCCGGGGCGGCATCGAGTCGTCCTGGTACGGCGGGGTTTCCAGGGCCGAGGCGAGGCGCTCGAAGAACAGCGTCCGGTTGGGCAGCCGGGTCACCGGGTCGTGCATCTGGAGATGGCGCAGCCGCTCCTGGAGCTCCCGGCGGTCGCTGATGTCCGCGACCGTCAGCAGGACCCGGGCGGGCTCCGCCGCCGAGGTGCCGGTCATCGGTACGACGGTGACCTCGGCCCACAGGGAGCGCCCGTCGGGGTGCTTGAGGCGGCGGGTGCAGCGGAAGCGGGAGCGGCGGCCCTGGAGCACCTCGCGGTAGGCGAGCCAGGTGCGGTCGTCGGAGGCGAGGTCGAACAGCTCGCACGCCTGCTGCCGGGCGAGGGCGGTCGTCGCCGCGCCGAGGAGCCCGCCGAGCGCCTCGTTGGCCCGCAGGACCCGGCCGCGGCCGTCGACGACGGCCATGGGGAGCGTGGCGGCGTTGAAGGCGGCGCGGTAGTCGCGCAGTTCGGACGCGGAGGGGCCGTCATCGACGACGGCGGTCGGCGGGGCGGGGGCCGTGTCGGGGTGCTGGGCGGCGGGCGGATCGGGGGCCGGGTGCGGGGCCGTCGTGTGACGCTCCGTGACCGGCGCGGGGGGCGTGCCGGGGGCCGTGCCTGCCGGGGCCCTCGGCCCTTCGGAGGTTCCGCTCACCGCTCGCTCCCGCTGTGAAGATTGTCGTGAACAGGTGGGGTCGGACAGGTCACCGGGTGGCGGCCCCGTCAAGGGGCCCGTTCCACGCGGGAAAGCGTGGTGAAGCATAGAGGGTGCCGCGTCGGCCGTTCCAGCTCGCCGTCCGGTGCGAGGCTCCGCCGGGGGTCGTGCGAGGAGCGTCAGCGGGCGGGAGGGCGCATTCCGGTTTGCCCGATCCTGATAATTTCTGTGCGAATCTGTTGCAATGGCCGATTTAACTGACCGATAGTGACGTTCCGTGAAGGCGTGGGCGGTGGTATTGACCGCTTACCCGAGTGGGGCAGCACAACAGGACGTGCCGCCATGAACCGGCACAGGGTGGACGAGATGGACCGCGTTTCCCCACCCGGAGGTCGATGTGCCGTGCCGTCGCGGACCTGGGGGAGCGGAACGGCCGACGCTGCGCAGTGTGGCGGCCGCCGCGACCTCCCTCCTGGCGCTCGCCGCCATGTCGCTCGTCGCGGGCCCCGCCGTGGCCGCCGCGCGGGGCGACGCCGCTCCGTGCGCCCTGACCCGGACATCGGCGCACCACTCGCTCGGCCTGGACACCTGGAACACGGCCTACCCGCGCCCCGGCCGGAGCCTCGACGCGGTCATGATCTTCCTGTCCTTCCCGGACTCCGAGCCCGCTCTCACCCCCGAGGTGCTGACTGCCGATCACTTCCCCTCCACCACCCGCTTCTTCGAGCGCGCCAGCTACGGCGGATTCACCCTGCGCCCCCACCCGCAGCGCGGCTGGACGCAGATGCCGCGCGACTCCACCTGGTACGCCGTGGAGCGCGACTGGAAAGCCGAGCGGCGCACCGCCTATCTGCGGGATGCCATCGCCGCCGCCGACCCTCACGTCGACTTCTCCGCCTACGACATCGTCTACCTGGTCGCCGACCCCGACGCCCCCGGCGTCGACTCCGACGCCACCAAAGTGGTCAACTTCGACCGGCCGCTGCGCGCCGACGGCACCGACATCCGGCGCGTGGTGACGCTCTTCGAGCAGCATCCGCCGGACCGCAACGTCCTCGCCCACGAGACCGGGCACGTCTTCGACCTCGCCGACCTCTACCACCGCCCCGTCGACGGCAAGGGCGACTGGGACACGTACGTCGGCGACTGGGACGTCATGGGCAGCCAGTTCGGCCTCGCTCCGGATCTGTTCGGCTGGCACAAGTGGAAGCTCGGCTGGCTGAGCGGGCGGCAGGTCGTCTGCGTCCAGGGCTCGGCCGACCTCACCCTGGAGCCGGTCGCCGCCGCCCCGGCGCCCGGCGGGTCGATCGGGACCCGGCTCGCCGTCGTCCGCACCGGCCTCGACAGCGCCCTGGCCATCGAGGCCCGCAGCGCCACCGGCAACGACCGGGGCACTTGCACCGAGGGCATCCTGATCTACCGCATCCGCAGCGGGACGGCTTCCGGCGGCGGGCCCGTCGAGGTGGTGGACACCCACCCGGAGACCGGGGCCTGCTGGGACCGCTCGGTCTACCCGCCGCTCGCCGACGCCCCGCTCGGGGTCGGGGAGACCTTCACCGTCCCCGGCGACCGCACCCGTATCGAGGTCGCCGACCGTACCCCGGCCGGCTCCTGGACGGTCCGGATCACCACCGGCGTCTGAAACCGGAATCCGGGAGGAGCGCACACGAAGAAGCCCCCCGCTTCCGCGAGGGGCTTCTTCCGTCGGTGCGCCGTCAGGGACTCGAACCCCGGACCCGCTGATTAAGAGTCAGCTGCTCTAACCAACTGAGCTAACGGCGCCTGCTGACGTCGTAGACATTAGCATCCTGATCCGCCCGAGGAAAAATCGAATACGCGGTGCCCCGGGAGGTCGCCGACCTGCTCACCCGCACGCACGCCCAGAGCAGCACGTCGGGGCCCGGCAGCCACGGGTTGCGGGTGTCCGGCGCCACCAGCCAGCGCGGCCCGCCGTCGGACGACGCGCAGGTCAGCGGCGGTACGGTCACGGCGTCCCCGGTGCCGTGACAGAGCAGCGGCGGCACCGGGCCCCGCTGCTCGCCGGAGCCCGCGCGGCCGCCGGCCCCCCACTCCTCCCAGGCGAGCAGCGACGGCAGTCGCTGGGCGGTGCCGGGGGCCGCGAACAGCAGCATCCGGCCCCGGTGCGAGGCGACAGGGCCGGAGCCGGGGCCCTCGGACCAGAGCTGCTCCAGCATCCGGCGCCCGAACAGCGCGGGCACGTTGACGACGTCGAAAGCGGAACCGCAGGGCAGCACCCCGGGCGCACCGGGGCGCTCCTCCCACTGGGCGAGCGTGCTGCGCGGATGGGCCGAGGCCCCGGCGAGCCAGGCGGCACCGGCGGCGGTGACCTGGGCGGCCTGTGCTCCGGTCTGGTCCCGCAGCAGGGCGAAGATGTCGACGCCGTGGTGCGCGACGGCGGCACCGGCCTGAAGGGTCGTTTCGTCTGTCAGCCATGCGCTCATGCAGCAAGGTCTACCGGGAGTGACGGAACTGTTTCCGAGAGTTGCCGGAAACCGGGACAGGGCGGGAGCGGAAGGAGTATCTTGCCCGCCGGAATATGCCACGGGACCTGACCCCCGGCCTGCTGCCGACGGCAGGCCGCAGGCGTCGGGCGGTAGGCGTCGGGCGGATCAGGTTCGTGGCCCGGTCCGGATTTCGTGGCCCGGTCCGGATCAGGTTCCCGGATCAGATGCGCGGATCAGATTCCCGGATCAGGTCCTGGAGGCGTCCAGCAGGGACCGGCCGAACTCGATCATCTTCTTCGCGTAGTCCTCGGTCCACTCCGCGCGCTCCGCGACATCCGCCGCCGTCAGCCGGTCGAACCGGCTCGGATCGGCGAGCTGCGCCGCCGCTATCGCCTGGAACTCCACCGACCGGTCCGTCGCCGCGCGGAAGGCGTGCGTCAGCTCGGTCGCGCGGGCCAGCAGCTCCCGGGGGTCCTCCATCGACTCCAGGTCGAAGAAGTGTTCCGGGTCCGCCGTGGCCTGAGACGGCTCGAAGAGCAGCGGCGCGGGGCGCAGCCGCTGCCGTTCGTTCCGCTCGGACTGTGTCATGTGGTGATCCTTCCTCGGGCGGCTCGGTGACCGGACGGCCCGGACGTGCCCGTCGGCCACCCTCCATTGTCCAACCCCGCGCAAGGGGGCCGGGGCGTACGCAGGGGGCGCGGGGGCGCGCCCGTGCTCAGGGCCGCCACCGCACCCGCCGCTCCGCGAGGTGCGCCAGCACTGCGTGGTTGGCCTCCCAGCCGTCGGGGAACTTCACCGTGACGCCCAGCTGGACCGGCTCCGTGGACGGGTGCTCGTCCAGCAGCTCGGCCACCCCCTCCCGGCACACCACGATGCACGCGTGCCGGTGGCGGGAGGCCAGCACGCACAGGCGGCCCGTCTCCAGGTGGAACGCGGTCGCGTCGGGGCGGCCCGACAGCGGGTGCAGGACCACCGTGACGTCGAACTCGCGGCCCTGGAGCCGGTTCGCCGTGTCCACCGCCACCCCCGTGACGCCCAGCTCGGCGAGGGCCGCCCGGACCGCCGCCGCCTGGTCGCGGTGGGCCGTGCCGACCGCCACCCGGTCCGCCGTCACCGGCACCGGCTCGTCCGCCCGCTCGCTGATGGCGACGCCGCCCCGGTCCAGCAGCCGCCGGACCACCAGCGCCACCGCCCGCACCGCCTCGGGGTCCGTACGCGGGGTGTGCCGGGCGGGCAGCTCCAGCAGCCCCCACCCGGACTCCGCCGCCTCGTCCAGCACCCGGTCCGGGCCCGACCCGTCCGAGGCCACCCCGAAGGAGAGCTTCCGGTCCCCGTGGTCCGTACCGCTGCGGAAGGGCGTGTACGGGTAGAACGCGTCCGACACCAGCGGGGCCGCCGACGCCGGAAGCCGCCACGACACCGGCAGCCGGTGCTGCGGCAGCTCCGGGTTGTGAGCGAGCAGCGTGGACACCGCGCTCGCCGACGGGTCGTAGCTCAGCCCCGCCCACTGGTCCGCGCCGACGATCGAGAACGGGTCCAGCTGCCCCGGGTCCCCGACGAACAGCGCCCGCTCGAACAGCCCGGCCACGGCCAGCAGCGCGTCCGAGCGCATCTGGTACGCCTCATCCACGATCGCGTGGCCCCACGGCTCCACGTTCTTCACGTGCGCCCACTTGGCGGCCGTCGAGATCACCACGTCGAGTCCGGCCAGATCGGCCGCCTTCGCCGATTTCGTCACGTTGTCGAGGCCGTCCAGCACTTTGTCGTACGGGTCGGAGTCGTTGCTGTGCAGCCGTCCCACCGGCAGCTCCGGCTCCTTCTCCGCGAGGCGCACCACCAGGTCGTCGACCTGGGCATTGGTCTGCGCGACCACCATCAGCGGGCGCCCGGCGGCGGCGAGCTCCAGAGCCGCCCGGACCACCAGGGTCGACTTGCCGGCGCCGGGCGGGGAGTCCACGACGATGCCGCGCGCATTCCCGCGCAGGGTGTCGTCCAGGATCGCGCCGGTCGCCCGCGCCGCCGCCGCGCCCGGATCGAAGACGGTGTTCACAGCGAGCCCTCCCGGATGGCGGCCGTCACAACAGGTCCCGCGACGAGGCTCGGGGTCACAGCAGGTCCTCCGGGGTCACGGGGTCGGGATGCTCCGCGCGCGCGGCTGCGTCCGCGCCCGGCGGGCCGCCGTGGGTCCACGGCGTGTCCTCCGGGTCCGGCAGCTTCGGGCCGGAGCGCTGGTCGTGCTCGAACAGGGTCCAGGCGATCCGCTCCCCGGGCTCCGGCACCGAACCGGGCGCGGGCTCCTTGCCCCGGCCCATCCGGTCCAGGATCCGCAGCACGAGCAGGACCCCGCCGTCGTCGGCCGGGCCCTCGGAACCGTCACCGGGGGTCTCCGGACCGTCACCGGGGGCCTCGGAGACGTACCGTACGAACTCCGCCGTCTGCGGCTTGCCCTCCAGCGAGCGATACACCTTCGTCCGCTCGCCCAGGTGCGGGCGCTCGCCCGTGCGGACGGTGACCAGCGGGCGCGGGGAGGGGCGCTTGGACTCGGTGTACGCCATCTCCACCCCGGCCACCTCGGCGAGGAACGCCTCGCCCGCCAGCCGCCGCCCCGCCAGCACCAGCGGATCGTCCAGCGCCTCCTGGGCCTCCAGCTGGGCCTGGGCGGTCTCCCGGGAGGCCAGCTTCTGCGCGGCCGTCACCGCGTCGTCGCGGCGCGGCTGCGGCGGCTCGCCCGAGCGCACCCGGTCCCGGTGGCTCGTGAACGACCAGCGGTCCCGGGTCCAGCGGTCCTCGGCCCGGGACCCCTCGGGCAGCTCCCGCAGCAGGTCGAGCCCCCGCCACACCGCGTCCCAGGTCGGCAGCATGACCCGCGCCAGCAGGGAGCGGATCTCCCGCTCGGCGCCGCTCAGCTCACCGAGACGGGCATCCGCCGCGAGCCCGTCCTCGGCGGAGGCGAGCGCCGAACGGGCCCGGTCGTAGCGCTCGATGGCGGGGGCGAGGAGACGGTTGTCGAAGTCCGGGTCGGTGGCCGGGCCCGCGGGCGGGCAGAGCAGCTGGCCCGCACCGTCCCGGGCCAGCTCGGCCCGGAGCGCCGCCTCGGCCCCCGAGGAGCCGTCCGGCGGATCGATCCAGGAGAGCAGCGCGCCCAGGTGCTGGTCCTCCAGGCTGCTCTGCCCGGTCGCCCAGTGCCGGTTCAGCAGATCCGTGGTGGCCAGCAGCAGTGAGGAGCCGGGCACCCGGGCCCGCTCCCCGTAATGCGTCAGCCAGCGGCCGAGCAGCGGGACGCGCACCGGGGCTGGATAGGGCGTGTCCGGGTCGTCGTCGGCGGTCCGGCGGAAGCGCATGGACCGGCCCAGCAGCCGCACGAACTCGATGCCCGCCCGGCTCGGCACGATCAGCTGGGCCGCGTCCGTGCACAGCTCGACCTCGACCTTGGTCTTCTTGCCGGTCGCCGGATCGGTCTCGTTGCGCTCGGCGGGTTCGACGGCGTCCGCGTACGCCTCGATGTGCGGAAGGACGGCCTCCGCCAGCTCGGCCAGGAACGCGAACCGCAGATCCCGGTCGCGCGGCTGGGCGACGGCCAGCAGCCTGGGCGCCTCCCGGTCCGTGCCGACCAGCGCCCCGAGCGGAGCCCCGGCCTCGCCCGCGGTGGTCAGCGGCACCAGCACCAGCGGCCGGTCCGTGAGATGGCGGTGGCGGACCGTCGCCAGCGGCTGGGCGCGACCGGAGTCGACGGCCTCCAGCCGGGCGAGCGTGGTGATCAGCGACATCCGGCCGCCCCTTCCAGGGACTGACCCCGCCCACGCAGCGCTGCCGCGTTCTCCAGCGCCTCGGCGCGCAGCGCGGCGGCCCGGCGCAGGGCCGCGACCGTCGGATCGGCGGGGTCGCCCTCCTTGCCCGCGGCGGCCGCCAGCACCCCGGCCACCGTGGTCAGCCCGCCCAGCTCACCGCGCACACTCCGGCCGAGCGCCTCCACCGCCCCCTCGGCCCGGGACTTCGCCCGGCAGTGGAACGCGAGCTCACAGGCGGCCAGGCACTCGGGCGCGTAGGCGGCGGTCACGGAGGAGACGGCGGTCTCCAGTTCCTGCGGCGAGCACGCGGGATCGAACGTCGTCCCCTCGGGCAGGGCGTCCGCGAGGTCCTCGATCCGGGTCAGCCGGGTCAGCTGGCGGAGGGTGACGGCCCGCTGCTTGCGTACGTCGACGACGGAGGCCGTCGGCAGGTTGGAGAAGTCCTTGGGGCAGACCAGCAGCACGCGGTGGCCGACCTCCGCGCCCTCGGTCACCGCCGCGATCCGCTCCAGCGCCAGCACGTACACCGCGGACTGCCGGGCCGCCGCACCGACCTTCGCGGCGTCGGCGGAGGCGTCGATCATGGGGAACGACTTGATTTCGACGACGGTCCACCGGCCGTCGGGGTGCACCACCACCGCGTCCGGCTCCAGATAGGCGGGGGAGCCCGCCACCTCCAGCGCCAGCATCGGGTGGTCCAGCAGCGCCCAGCCGTCCGCGGCCGTCGCCTCCCGCAGTGCGAGGGCGGTGCGCGCGGCGCGGCCCTCGGGACCGGCGGCGCTCAGGTCGGGCGCGAACACATCCGCACCCGGGGCCGCAGCGCCGTCACCGAGGCGCTCGTACAGCAGGCGCAGCAGCTCGGCGCCGCCGTCGGCCTTGACCTTCGCCTCGAACGCGTTGCCCCGCATGAAGGCGAACTGGGACTGCCCGAAGGGAGCGGGGGAGCCGAGCGCGGCGGCGAGCACGCCCTTGTCCACCCCGGCACCGTCGAGCAGGGCACGCCGCTTGCAGCCGGGGTTCGCGGCGAGGGCGGCCAGTGCGCGGGCGTCGAGCGGATGCGGTGCTACGGAGGGGCCGCGCAGCTCAGCGAGCCGCTGCCGGAGCGTCGTCGCTCGCGGCCGCGTCGGCGGCGGCTCGGGCTGCCGCGCCGCCGACTGCCGTGCCGGGGGGATCTGCGGAGGAGGTCCGCTGGCCGGGGATTCGCTCACCCGGCGAAGTCTTGCACCCGGCACTGACATCGGGGGACACGGCCGCCGGAACATCGGCGGCGGAGGCGGCCCGGCCGCCGCGGAAACGGTCCGCGACCGGACGGGCGATCCGGGCCCTGCCCCAGTCCTTGCAGCGGTCGGCGAACCGGATGACGGGCCTGGTCAGGAGGGCCCCGACGCCCATCACCGCGGCGCCCGCGACAGCGTCCAGGAAGTAGTGGTTGGCGGTGCCCATCACGATGATCGTGGTGAGCAGCGGATAGGCGATTCCCGCCGCCCGTACGAGGGGGTGGCGGCCGTGCCGCCACAGCAGGATTCCGCACCAGATCGACCAGCCGACGTGCAGGCTCGGCATCGCCGCGTACTGGTTGGTCATCCCGCTCAGCCCGCGCGGCGCGCTCGCCCCCTCGCCCCACCAGCCGTAACTGCTGTACTGCGCCATCGTGTCGACGAAGCCGTGGCTCGCGTCCAGCAGCCGGGGCGGGCAGGTCGGCATCAGCGTGAAGCCGACCAGCCCCAGCAGCGTCGAGTTCATCAGCCAGACCCGGGCCGCACGGTAGGAGGCCGGCCTGCGCCGGAACAGCCAGACCAGGACGGCCGGGGTGACCACGTAGTGCAGCGAGGCGTACGCGAAGTCGGCGGGTATGCCTATGGACGGGGTGGTGGTGAAGAGCCGGTTCAGCGGATGCTCGGCGTTCAGGAACAGTGACTGTTCGAGCCGCAGGATCGCCAGGCCGTTGCCGACCGCCGTCGACACGTCGCCGTGCACCAGGAGGCGGCCCACCGAATACAGCGCGTACACCACCGCGATCAGTGGCAGCTCCGTCCACCAGCGGGGCCGATGACCAATCGCGGGCGGCGCGGTGGCGTGCGGCATCCGGTAGCTCTCCCCATGTTCATGCGGCCGACGGCGGGCGTTCAACCGTACGGCGGCACAGTGCCGCCGATTCCCCCGGGGGTCCTCTTCCGGACGTCCCGTACGCAGTGGTCCCCGCCGTGGTCCGTGGCTTCGGTGGGACGGCTGCTCAGGATGGGACGTCGGTACGGTCCCGGAGGTTGCCTGCACGTGCGGTACGGGATGATGGAACCCCCAGCACCAGCGTTCCAGGGAGAGCCGTTATGGCACCGCGCATCCTGCTTGCCCGGCATGGCCAGACCCAGTGGTCGGTCCAGGGCAACCACACCGGCAGGACGGACATCCCGCTCCTGGACACCGGCCGCGAGGGCGCCAAGCTGCTCGGCGAGCGGCTGCACCGGGCCCCCTGGGCGGGACTGCCCGGTGCCGAGGTCCGCACCAGCCCGCTCGTCCGGGCCGCCGAGACGTGCGAGCTCGCCGGGTTCGGTGAGCGGGCCGAGACGTGGGATGCGCTGATGGAATGGGACTACGGGGCGTACGAGGGCCTCACCCCGGCCCGGATCAAGGCGGACCGGCCCGACTGGCTGATCTGGCGCGACGGGGTCCCGGACGGGGAGTCCGTCGCCGACGTCACCGCCCGCGCGGACGAGATCGTCGCCTGGGCGCGGTCGGTGGACCGGGACGTGCTGGTCTTCGCCCACGGCCACATTCTGCGGGCCCTGGGGGCGCGGTGGCTGGGCGAGGACCTGTCCTTCGGCGCCCGCATCCGCCTGGAGCCGACGTCACTGTCGGTCCTCGGCTGGGCGTACGGCCTGCCGGCCGTGGAGCGCTGGAACGACACGGGGCACTTGGAGCGGTAGGCGCTGGGGGCGGCGGTGCCCGCTGTCCGGAGCCCTGCTGACGGGCTGACCACGCGTACCACCGGAAGGCGCTCACCGCTCACCGCACCACCGCCGACCCCCCGTGCCGGGTCAGGAACGCCTGGACCGGGGGCGGCCCGCCCCGGGATTCCAGCACGCGTGCCGCCCCCGCGAGCATCCCCCGGATCCGCGAGGACCGGACCCGGGTCAGCAGGTCCAGGACCTGGTGACCGGTCGCCGCCGCCTCGTCCACCCGCCCCGCCCGGGCCAGGTCGCCCGTCAGCTGGGCCCGGTACAGCGCCAGGTTCCGGGTGAAGTGCGCGTCCTGGAGTGCCGTGGCCCGGCGCCCGTGCCGCGCGGCACGGGACCAGTCGCCCAGCGCCGACCAGCACTGCGCCTCCAGCAGCTCAAGCTCCGCCTCCCGGAAGAAGCTCATCCACTCGGGGTCCCCGGCCGCGGGCCCCCGCTCGAACGCCGCCCGGGCCCGCCCGATCGCCAGGTCGCACCCCGTACGGTCGCCGAGACCCGCCCGGCCCCCCGCCTCCCGCAGCGCGAGCAGGGCCAGCAGCCGGGGCGAGCCCAGCGTGCGGGCGGCCCGCTGGCCGGCCTCCGCCGCCCGTACCGCCTCCCGCGGCCGCCCCGCGTCCCGGGCCAGGAACGACGTGTTGCAGAACGCGTGCGCCTCAAGACCCGCGTCCCCGGCCAGCCGGGCGGTGGCCAGTGCCTCCGCGTAGTGCGAGCGCGCGTCGTCGAAGCGGCCCGAGTCATGGGCCAGCCAGCCCACCGAGATGGCCAGCTCGCCCGCTCCCGCGTGCAGCCGGTCCGCGGTGGCGCGCCGTGCGGTGGTCCCGGCGTCCAGCAGCTCGTACGCCGCGCGCAGCGGCTGGGCGGCCCGCCGGTACAGCCCGTCCGCGCCGTGCCGGTCGTCCAGCAGCCGGATCTGCCGTACGGCCTTCTCGACGGCGCTCACCTCCGTCTCGCCGACCCGGCGCTGCGCGGGCAGGGAGACCCGGGTGGCGGCGGAGGCGGGCGCCCCGCCGAGCCCCAGGGAAGCGGCCGCCACCGTGGCGGTGCCGCTCGTCATGAATACGCGACGCAGCACGTCGCTCTCCTCGTCGGTTTCGTGGATGCCGCTGTGAAGCGCGAGTGGGGACACAGGTGCGGACACCGGTACGGACACGGGCGCGGTCGGGGGTTCGGGCGGGGGCTCGGACACGACCCGCGCCCCCCTCCCGCGTACGGTCTCGCGGGCCGAGAACCCCAGGTCGGCCAGGGACGCCCCGGGGAACATGTGCAGGAAGACCCGTTCGTAGGCGTAGTTGGGGCAGCGGATCTCCCCGGACTCCACACGCCCCACGTAGCGGGCGTCGCACGCGACCTGTTCTCCGATCTCCCGCGCCGCTCGGCGCACCGCCGCCGCGAACTCCCCGGCGGAACGCTGACCGCGCAGTCGGCGGAAGGCGAGGTTGGGAACTGCCCCTGTCGACCCCATGGCCGGCCCCTCTCTGGTGCGGCCGGGTTCCTGTTTTCCGGTGTCCCGGCGGAGCAAGAACGTACCTGCTGTGACAGGACGCACACGCAGCGTTTCTTCGCAAAAAGGGGCATCTCTCCCTTGATCCGCCATGAACTGCCACCCTTTGCGGCGGTGTGGGCCCGTAGCCCTTGACGCACCCGTGCCGTTGGTCCATGTGGAGACGGAGTGCGGCTCCGTTCGGCGATGATTCGGCGATGAGAGGAGAGGTTCCCTTGTTGCATCTCGGCCGGGAGACCGGCTCATGGACGACCGCGACAACATGTCCGAGGACCCCGGCGGCCCCGGGGGCGAACCCGGTGCCGGAGCACGAGTCCTGCGACCTCGTCACGGTCCCGGCACGGCAGGGCCTGGAAGCCGTTGACATCCTCCGCCGCGGCGCCGACCACGAGGCCGTCGGACCGGTCCTGCACGACGGAGCCTGCGACACCCTCGGCTTCCTCGTCCCCTCGGGCACCGCCGACGCCTGGGACGTACCGGGCAGCGCCTGTACGAGGACGGACGGCCGCGGGCTGCGCGTCCCCGCCGAGCCCCCCGTCTCCGGAACCGGCTGGCTGCTCCCGCCCGCCAAGGGCACCCCGGTCACCGATCCCGCCGTACTGCGCGCCGCCCTCGACCAGGCGGCCCGGCTGATCGAGGCGGCCGACAACTGCTGCTGAGCTCATAATGGCCGCACGGGCGGAACACTCCGCCGCGGCCGGTGACCCGGGCCCCCACCAGCGAGGATCAGCGAACGTGGCACGTCGAGGAGGACCGGCCGGGGGCAAGGGCGGAGCAGCGGGCAGGAAGAGGGAACAGCGCCGCGCCGAGCGGGAAGAGGTCTCCTGCCCGGTCGACGGCGGACTCGCCGAGCTCATACCCGACCGGGAGCGGCCGCGCGGCAGCACGCTCCTGATCGACGGCGCCCCGCAGTCCCACGTGGACCTCGACGACCCCACGTACCTGTCGTTCGCCTACCAGCGGCGGCTCGGCCACATCATCGACCTCGCCGCGCCCCCGCAGCAGCCGCTGCACGTCCTCCACCTGGGCGGCGGCGCGTTCACCCTCGCCCGGTACGCCGCCGCGACCCGCCCCCGCTCCACCCAGCAGATCGTCGAGGTCGACGCGCCCCTCGTGCGGTTCGTCCGCGACCACCTGCCGCTGGACGCCCAGGCCCGCGTCCGGGTCCGGGCGACGGACGCCCGCGAAGGGCTCGGCAAGTTCCCGGACGGCTGGGCCGACCTCGTCATCGCCGATGTGTTCGGCGGGGCCCGCACGCCCGCCCACCTCACCTCCGCCGAGTTCCTCACCGAGGTGCGCCGGGTCGTGAAGCCCGGCGGGAGTTACGCCGCGAACCTCGCCGACGGGCCCCCGCTCGCCCATCTGCGCGGGCAGGTCGCGACCGCAGCCGCCGTCTTCCCCGAACTGGCGCTCGCCGCCGACCCGGTGGTGTGGCGGGGCCGCCGCTTCGGCAACGCGGTCCTGTACGCCTCGGCCCTGCCGCTCCCGGTCGCCGAGTTCACCCGCCGGGTGGCGAGCGACCCGCACCCCGGCCGCGTCGAACACGGCCGCGCGCTCACCGACTTCACCGGAGGCGCGGCCGTCGTCACCGACGCGGCCGCCAAACCGTCGCCGGCGCCCCCGCCCTCGGTCTTCGAGAACCCCTGACCGCCGTGGACTCCGCTACGGGTCGACGATCTGCACCAGTGGCGGATGGCCGTTCCAGGTGCAGAACACCGAGTACGTCGCGCCGTTCCCGCCCTCGAAGTTGACCCGGATCCACGCGTCGTTCGTCCACACCCGCATCGACCAGCCCGGCTCCGGCGTCGCCGAGACCAGCTTCGCCGAGCTGCGGCCCAGCTCGAAGACCACCCGGCCGCCGTCGGTGCGATAGCTCTTCACCGCGCCCGAACCCGGGGGCGCGGCAGGCTTCGCCGGGGTGCCCGCCGGCGTACGGGAGGGGTCCGGGGCCGACGGCGAAGGGCTCGCGCTGCTGGTGCGCGGCGAGGGGGAGGGCGGCGGGGAAGCGCGGTGCGTCGAGGAGACGAGCGGTTCGCCGGTGCTCTGCCCGATGCGCTGCGGAGACCCCGAACCCACCGCGATCGGCACGGCCCGGGGCGGGTCGTAGGCCGTCCCCGTCATGACCGTGTGCACACCCCACCACGACAGCGTCACCGCCGCGCCGGTGGCGAGCGACCACGCGATCGTATGGACGAGTCCTCGTTGCATCCGGCGCATTCTGCACCACCCGGACCCGGGCTGTCCCCCACCCCCGATCCCTCTCCCTCCGGGCCTCCCGGGCCTTTGGGGAGGTTTCCGGCGGCCACGGGACCGGGCCCGTCCGCATGGCGTACGGTGCCGCCCATGGCAAGTGTGCTCGTGGTCGAGGACGACCAGTTCGTACGTTCCGCCCTCATCCGGCACCTCAGTGAGGCCTCCCACACGGTACGGAGTGTGGGCACCGCGCTCGAAGCGCTGCGCGAGGTCGCGCACTTCCGCTTCGACGTGGTCATCCTCGACCTCGGGCTGCCCGATCTGGACGGCCGCGAGGCGCTGAAGATGCTGCGGTCCATCACGGACGTGCCCGTCATCATCGCCACCGCGCGGGACGACGAGAGCGAGATCGTCCGGCTGCTCAACGACGGCGCGGACGACTACCTGACCAAGCCGTTCTCCGTGGAACACCTCTCCGCCCGGATGGCCGCCGTGCTGCGCCGCTCGCGGACCACGGGCGGGGAGGCGCCGCCGCCCAGGATCATCCGGGTCGGCGGGCTCTCCATCGACCCGCTGCGCCGCAGCGCCGAGCTGGACGGGGCCGAACTCGACCTGACCCGGCGGGAGTTCGACCTGCTGACCTTCCTGGCCGGGCGGCCCGGCGTGGTCGTCGCCCGCAAGGAGCTGCTGGCCGAGGTCTGGCAGCAGTCCTACGGCGACGACCAGACCATCGACGTCCACCTGTCCTGGTTGCGCCGCAAGCTCGGGGAGACCGCCGCCCGCCCGCGCTATCTGCACACCCTGCGCGGCGTCGGCGTGAAACTCCAGCCGCCGGCCGACGCGCCGCACGCCGGTGCGCCGGCCGCGGAGCCGCCCGCATGAGATGGGCCCTGGTCAAGGTCTGCCTGGCGGTCACCGCCATGGTCGTGATCGCCTTCGCCGTACCGCTGGGACTCGTCATCCGGGAGATGGCCAGCGACCGGGCCTTCTCCGACGCCGAACGCCAGGCCGCCACGATCGCCCCGACGCTCACCATCACCACCGACCACGAGCAGCTGACCCGGGCCGTCCTGTCCACCGAACCCGGCGGCCGGGGCCACCTCGCCGTCCACATCCCCGGCGAAGCGGCGGACGGGGGCCGGGCCGAGGCCGGAGCCGGGGCCGGGCCCCTGGACATCGGCACCCGGCGCGCCACCCCCAAGGACATCGAGACCGTACGGGCGGGCGGTCGGGCCTCCATCGCCGAGGTCGCCGACGGCTTCGCGCTCCTCCAGCCGACCGCCCTGAGCACCGGGGACATCGCCGTCGTCGAGGTGTTCGTCCCCGAGGGCGAGGTCTCCAACGGGGTCGCCACCGCCTGGCTCATACTGGCGGGCGTCGGCCTCGCGCTGATCGTCGGCTCGGTCGCGGTCGCCGACCGGCTCGGCGTGCGGATGGTACGGCCCGCCCAGCGCCTCGCGGGCGCCGCCCACGACCTGGGGGAGGGGCGCCTCGGCACCCGGGTCCCCGAGGACGGACCCACCGAACTCCGGTCCGCCGCCGTAGCGTTCAACTCCATGGCCGACCAGGTCGTCCAGCTCCTGGCCAACGAGCGCGAGCTCGCCGCCGACCTCTCGCACCGGCTGCGCACCCCGCTCACCGTCCTCCGGCTGAACGCCGCGTCCCTCGGCGAGGGCCCGGCGGCCGAACAGACCCGGGCGGCGGTCCAGCAGCTGGAGCACGAGGTCGACACGATCATCCGCACCGCCCGCGAGCAACGCCCGCAGACCCAGGGCGTGCAGACCGGCGCGGGCTGCGACGCATCCGAAGTGATCCGCGAACGCATGGGCTTCTGGTCGGCACTGGCGGAGGACGAGGGCCGCGAGGTGCGCCTCGCGGGAGTGGACCGTACGGTACGCATCCCCGTCGCCCGCCCCGAACTGGCCGCCGCCCTCGACGCGTTGCTCGGCAACGTCTTCCGGCACACCCCCGAGGGCACCGCCTTCGCGGTCGACGTCCACCACAGCGGCGACGCGGTCATCGTGCTCGTCTCCGACGCGGGCCCCGGCATCGCCGACCCGGAGGCGGCCCTCGCCCGGGGCGCCAGCGGGCGCGACACGGAAGGCGGGGAGGTCGGCTCCACCGGGCTCGGCCTGGACATCGTGCGCCGGGTCGCCGAGTCCACCGGCGGCGACCTGCGCATCGGCCGTTCCGTGCTCGGCGGCACGGAGGTCCGGATCTGGATCGCTCTGCACGGCAGCCGCCCCGAACGCGGCCGCCGCGGCCACGGCCGCCGGGTCGGCCACCAGCGTCGGCGCGAGCTCCGGACCACGACGGGCGCGGCTCCCCGGCCCTGAGTCTCCCGGCCCCGCCCCGCCCTTGAGGCGCCCGCTTTCCTCCCGTGCGCGAATCGGTCCCTCCCGTGCTCCGGACCGGCCGCTGCATTAACCCGGACCCATCCGTTCCTTAAGCGCGCCCTAAGAACGCCAACTCCCTTCCGTAACGCCCCCTTTGCCCGCCCCCGCTGCCGCTAGCGTGCTCCGCATCCCCGCAACCCCGCTCAGCGATCCACAGCACACCAGAGGCAGGCAGCACGTGATGGGTTCCCGTACACACCGCCGCACGGCGAGCACCCGTACCAAGGCGATCGGCGGTGTCGTCGCCGTGGCGATCGCCGGTGGCACGGTGTTCACGCTCACCGGTACGGCCCAGGCCGCCGCGGTCGGTGCCGCGTACACCCGGACCAGCGACTGGACCGGCGGCTACACCGGGCAGTACGTGGTCACCAACGAGACCGACAGGACCCTTACGGACTGGACCCTGGAGTTCGACCTTCCGGCGGGCACGACGATCAGCTCCCTCTGGAACGGTGAGCACACGGTCAAGGGCGACCACGTGACCGTGAAGCCCGCGAGCTGGGACAAGGAGCTCGCCCCGGGCAAGTCCGTCACCGTCGGCTTCGTCGCCTCCGCCACCGGCACCGCGGGCGACCCGGCCTCCTGCCTCATCAACGACGCCACCTGCTCCGCGGGCGGCGGCCCGGCCCCCACGCCCAGCGGCCGCCCGACCACCGCCCCCACGCCGACGGCCATCCCCACCGCGTCCCCCACCGCGACGGCCCCGGCCACCCCGCCCCCCACGCCGACCCCCACCGCCACCGGCACCCCCGGTGGCGGTGGGGAGACCGGCACCGCCCGCTTCGCCCCGTACATCGACACCTCGCTGTACCCCGCCTACGACCTCCTCGACACCGCCGCGAAGACCGGTGTGCAGGAGTTTCACCTCGCCTTCATCACCTCCGGCGGAGGCTGCGCCCCGCGGTGGGGTGGTCTCACCGGCCTCGGTGACGACCAAGTGGTCAAGCAAATAGGCGCGTTGAGGGGCAAGGGCGGCGACGTCCGGGTCTCCTTCGGTGGTGCGGCCGGTGCCGAACTGGCCCTGAACTGCTCCTCCTCGGCCGATCTCGCCGCCGCGTACGGCAAGGTCGTCGACGCCTACGACCTGACCAAGGTCGACTTCGACATCGAGGGCGCCGCCCTGCCCGACGCGGCCGCCAACACCCGCCGCGCCCAGGCGATCGCCCAGCTCCAGAAGAAGTACCCCGACCTGGACGTCGCCTTCACCCTGCCCGTGATGCCCGAGGGCCTGACCCAGCCGGGCATCGACCTGCTCGCCGACGCGAAGAAGAACGGTGTCCGCGTCGACGCGGTCAACATCATGGCCATGGACTACGGGCCCGCCTACAGCGACGACATGGGCGAGTACGCGATCCAGGCGGCGACCGCCACCCAGGCCCAGATCAGGGACGTTCTCGGGCTCTCGGACGCCGCCGCGTGGAAGGCCGTCGCCGTCACCCCGATGATCGGCGTGAACGACGTCGTCACCGAGGTCTTCACCGTCGAGGACGCGACGCAACTGGTGAAGTTCGCCGAGCAGAAGGGCATCGGCCGCCTCGCGATGTGGTCCGGCACCCGCGACAAGGCCTGCCCCGGCGGCCCCAAGCCGGCCGCCGACGCCACGTGCAGTTCCATCGACCAGGAGCCGCTGGCCTTCACGAAGGCGTTCGCCGCGTACAAGTAGCCCAGCACCCAACCTCGTACGTCCCCAGCGCCCAACCTCGTAGGTCCCCTGCGCCCACCCCGTACGCACCCCGCGCGCACCTCCGCCCCACCTCCCCGACCACCCACGCCCCCCACCCGCGCACCCCGGCCGGACTCCCCCCATCCGGCCGGGGTGCGCTTCGGCGTGCCCGACATCCCCCGGCAACGGAATCGTCTTCAACTCTTGACACCCACCCCTTCGAGGCAGGAACCTTCCGGCATCGGCGCATGGGAGCGCTCCCATAGAGAGCGGGAGAGGATCTCGCGCGCTTCCTCCCCGTAGTGCTTCCCGTAGCACTCCCCGCAGGACTTCCCGCAGAACTCCCCGTAACAAGGAGCAGTGGAATGCGCATCACCCGCAGCGTCGCCGGCCGACGCCGTAGAACCGCGATCGTGGCCACCACTGGCCTGACGGTCACCGCCCTCCTGCTCGCCGGATGCGGCGGCTCGTCCGACTCCGGCAAGGGGGCCGACGCGGACGGGAACATCACCCTGACCGTCGCCGACTTCGGCCAGTTCGGGTACAAGGAGGCCGGACTCTTCGAGAAATACCACGAGTTGAACCCGAAGATCACGGTCAAGGAGGACACCACCGCCGAGGAGAAGAACTACTACCCCAAGCTCCTCCAGCAGTTGAACTCCGGCAGCGGCCTCGCCGACGTCCACGGCATCGAGGTCGGCCGGATCAAGGAGATCGTCGACACCAAAGCGGACTCCTTCGCCGACCTGTCCAAGGTGATCGACACCGGCCAGTGGGTGTCGTGGAAGGCGAAGCAGGCCACCGCCCCCGGCGGCGCGGTGATCGGCGCGGGCACCGACATCGGTCCGATGTCCCTCTGCTACAACCGGGACCTGTTCGAGAAGGCCGGGCTGCCCACCGACCGCACCGAGGTCGCGAAGCTCACCGAGGGCGGCTGGGAGGACTTCCTCGCGCTCGGCGAGCGGTACAAGAAGAAGGCGCCCGAGGGCACGTACTTCATGGACTCCGCGAGTGCCATGTTCAACGCCGTGGTCAGCTCCAGCCCCGAGCAGTACTACGACGCGAGCGGCGAGCCCGTGTACAAGGAGAGCGCCGGCGTCAGGAAGGGCTGGAACCTCGCAGCCGAGGCCGCGTCCAAGAAGCTGACGCAGGGCCTGGCCCAGTTCGAGGACCAGTGGCAGGCGGCCCTGCGCAAGGGCACCGTCGCCACGGTCGTCTGCCCCGCCTGGATGGCCGGGCAGATCTCCACGTACGCCGGTGACGCCAACAAGGGCACGTGGGACATCACCAGCGCCCCCGGTGCCACCTCGGCCAACTGGGGCGGCTCGTTCCTCGCCGTCCCGAAGTCCGGGAAGAACGTGGAGGAGGCGGCCAAGCTCGTCAAGTGGCTGACCGCCCCCGAGCAGCAGGCCGCCGTCTTCAAGGCGATCGGGGTCTTCCCCTCCAACCAGGGCGCCTACGAGCTGCCCGACGTGAAGAACGCGACCCTGCCGTACTTCAACGACGCGCCGATCGGCCAGATCTACGCCGACGGCGCCAAGTCCATCCCCGAGGCGGTCCTCGGCCCGAAGGACGGCGTGATCAAGGACTCCATCTCCACGCAGATCAACAACATGGAGCAGCGCGGCACCAGCCCGGACAAGGCCTGGGACGCGGCCGTGCGGACGGTCGACAAGGCCATCGGCTGACCCGAACCGCCCGGGCCGGGGCGCGCGCCCCGGCCCGCCCGCCCCGGCATCCCGCCGTCACTCCAGGGAAGGACCCCCGCCCGTGGCAACCCCGACCCCCGCCCGGGACGCGTACGTGCCGCCGCCCCGCGCCCCGCAGCAGGAACCGCCCCAACCTCACGTCGAGCGGCGGCAGTTGTGGCGCAGCCGACTGTGGCGGTTCGACGACAAGGCGTCCCCGTACGCGTACATCGCGCCGTTCTTCCTCGTCTTCGGGGCCTTCGGTCTCTACCCGCTCCTCTACACCGGCTGGATCGCCCTGCACCGGGTGGAGATGACCGGCCTCGACACCATGGAGTGGGTCGGCTGGGAGAACTTCGACACGATCCTGCACGACCCCGAGTTCTGGACCACGGTCAGCAACACCTTCCTGATCGGCGTCATCTCCACCGTCCCGCAGCTCCTGGTCGCGCTCGGCCTCGCGCATCTGCTCAACTACCGCCTCCGCGCCAGTACGTTCTGGCGCACGGTCATCCTCACCCCGTACGCGACGTCCGTCGCCTCGGCGGCCCTTGTCTTCGCCCTGGTCTTCCGGGCCGACGGCGGCCTGCTGAACTGGGCGTTCGGCCTCGTCGGCTTCGACCCGGTCAACTGGGCGAACGGGCACTGGACTTCGAAGATCGCCATCGCGGTCATCGTGATCTGGCGCTGGACCGGCTACAACGCGCTGATCTACCTCGCCGCGATGCAGGCCGTTCCCAACGACCTTTACGAGGCGGCCTCGTTGGACGGCGCCTCGCGCTGGCAGCAGTTCCGCAAGGTCACCATTCCCTCGCTGCGGCCGACGATCCTGTTCACCATCGTCATCTCGACCATCGGGTCCATGCAGCTGTTCGGTGAGCCGCTGCTGCTGGAGGGCGGCACGCTGGGCGCCACCGGCGGCAACGAGAACCAGTACGAGACGCTCAGCATCTACCTCTACAACTACGGCTGGAACCTCGGGCATCTCGGCCCGGCGGCCGCCGTGGCCTGGGCGATGCTCGCGCTCCTGCTCCTCGTCGCCGCGGTCAACTGGCTCATCGGCCGCTACGTCCGCACGTCCGATTCCGCGGCCTGACCGGGAGCGTTTCCATGACCATGACCAGCCCCACACGCACCGCCCCCGGGCAGCTCGCGACGGTCCCCAAGAGCGGCGGACCGCCCCGCCCGCGCCGCTTCCGGATGGGGGCGGGCCAGCAGCTGAAGGGCGGCCCCTTCGCCTACCTCGCGCTCGCCGTCGTCGGGTTCGGCTCGCTGCTGCCGCTCTACTGGACCCTGGTCGCGGCCTCCCGCACCCAGGACGAAGTCCTCGCCTCCACCCCGCCGTTCCTGCCCGGCGGCAAGCTGCTGGAGAACCTCCAGACGGCCTGGGAGCAGGCGAACCTCGGCAAGGCGATCGTCAACAGCTTCATCGTCTCCGCCTCCATCACGGCCGCCACGCTCTTCTTCTGCACGCTCGCCGGGTACGCGTTCGCCAAGATGCGCTTCCGGGGCCGGGGCTGGCTGATGACCGCGGTGATCGCCACCCTCACCATCCCGCCGCAGCTCAGCGTGGTCCCGCTCTTCATGATGATGTCGGGCCTCGGCTGGGGCGGTCAGCTCGAATCGGTGATCTTCCCGACGCTGGTGAGCGCGTTCGGCGTGTTCTTCATGCGGCAGTACCTGATCGAGGCCCTGCCGTACGAGCTGATCGAGGCGGCCAAGATCGACGGCGCGAACAACTTCCGCATCGTGCGCAGCGTGGTGCTGCCGGTGGCGCGCCCCGCGATGATGGTGCTCGGGATGCTGACCTTCGTGCAGGCGTGGAACGACTTCTTCTGGCCCTATCTCGCCCTCAACCAGCAGAACCCGACCCTTCAGGTGGCGCTCGGCCAGCTCAGCGCCTCCTACACCCCTGACCAGTCCATCGTCATGGCGGGCGCGCTGATCAGCACGCTGCCGCTGCTGGTGGTGTTCGTGGTGTTCGGCAAGAAGATCGTCGGCGGGATCATGTCGGGCGCGGTCAAGGGCTGAAGCCCCCGTCCTCCCTCTCGCACCTCTCTCTCCACACCTCTCACTCCTCACCCCCTACCCTTCCGGGAGCGCTCCCCCATGACACTCGTACGACCCGACGCGGCCCCGCAGCAGGCCCCCGCCACCACGGCCCCCTTCCCGACCGGTTTCCTGTGGGGCGCGGCCACGGCCGCGTACCAGGTGGAGGGGGCGGTGACCGAGAACGGCCGCACCCCGTCCATCTGGGACACCTTCAGCCACTCGCCCGGCAAGGTGCTCGGCGGCGACACCGGAGACGTGGCCGCCGACCACTTCCACCGCTACCGCGACGACGTCGCCCTGATGAAGCGGCTCGGGCTGAAGGCGTACCGCTTCTCCGTCTCCTGGTCCCGCGTCCAGCCCGCCGGCCGCGGCCCGGCGGTCGAACGCGGCCTGGACTTCTACCGCTCGCTCGTCGACGAGCTGCTGGAGGCGGGCATCACGCCCGTCGCCACCCTCTACCACTGGGACCTGCCCCAGGAGCTGGAGGACGCGGGCGGCTGGCCGGAGCGCGCGACGGCCGAACGGTTCGCGGACTACGCGGCCGTCATGGCCCGGGCCCTCGGCGACCGGGTCGGGATGTGGACGACGCTGAACGAGCCCTGGTGCTCGGCCTTCCTCGGTTACGGCTCCGGGGTCCACGCCCCCGGCCGCACCGAACCGGCCGCCGCGCTGCGGGCCGCCCACCACCTCAACCTCGCCCACGGCCGGGCGACCGAGGCGCTGCGCGCGAACCTCCCCGCTGCCGCGCAGCTCTCGGTCACCCTCAACCTCCACCAGGTGCGCCCGCTGACCGGCGGCGAGGCGGACGCGGACGCGGCCCGCCGGATCGACGCGGTGGGCAACCGGATCTTCACCGGCCCGATGCTGAGGGGCGCGTACCCGGACGACCTGCTGACCGACACCGAACACCTCCTGAACTGGAGCGGACTGGTCCACGAGGGCGACCTCTCCGCGATCGCCCGCCCGCTCGACGTGCTCGGCGTCAACTACTACACCCCCACCATCGTCTCCACCCCCGCCTCCGGGGCCGGGGACACCCGCAACGACGGCCACGGGAGCAGCGAGCACTCGCCGTGGCCCGGCTCGGAGCATGTCGCCTTCCATCTCGCCGAGGGCAAGCCGCGCACCGCCATGAACTGGTCGGTCGACCCGGACGGCCTGTACAGCCTCCTCATGGATGTCTCCCGCGAGCACCCGGACCTCCCGCTGATGGTCACCGAGAACGGCGCGGCCTTCGCGGACGACCCGGACGAGGAGGGCCGGGTCCACGACCCCGAGCGGATCGCCTATCTGCACGGCCACCTGGCGGCGGTGCGGCGGGCGGTGGCCGACGGGGCGGACGTACGCGGCTACTTCCTCTGGTCCCTGCTGGACAACTTCGAATGGGGCTACGGCTACTCCAAGCGCTTCGGCGCGGTGTACGTCGACTACGCGACCCAGCGCCGTACGCCGAAGTCCAGCGCCCGCTGGTACAGCGAGGTGATCGCCCGCCACGCGCTGCCCTTGGAGGCGTGAGGGAAAGCAGCCTGGGAGCGCTCCCAAACCGTGGCCGCCACACCCGCCGGGGTGATCGATCCGGGACTTGGATTGACGTTACGGCTGTGAGAAATTGACCGGGAACGGGGAGGCAGCCATGGCGGCAGCGCGAGTACGGAGCGGCGGGCGGCCCACGCTCGAAGAGGTGGCGGCCCGGGCCGGCGTCGGCCGGGGCACCGCCTCGCGGGTCATCAACGGCTCGCCCCGGGTCAGCGAGGCGACCCGGGAGGCGGTCGAGGCGGCCGTCGCCGAGCTGGGGTACGTCCCCAACCGGGCCGCCCGCGCCCTCGCGGGCAACCGCACCGACGCCATCGCCCTCGTGGTGCCCGAGCCGGAGACCCGGTTCTTCGCGGAGCCGTACTTCTCCGCCATAGTCCGGGGCGTCGGAGCGGCCCTGGCCGACACCGAGATGCAGCTGCTCCTCACCCTCGCCGGCAACGACCGCGAGCGCCGCCGCCTCGCCCAGTATCTGACCGCCCACCGCGTCGACGGCGTCCTGCTGGTCGCCGTGCACGCCGACGACCCCCTGCCCGAGCTGCTGGAACAGCTGGGCATGCCGTGCGTGATCAGCGGCGCCCGGCACGCCGCCGAACCCCTCGCCTCGGTCGACTCGGACAACTTCGAGGGCGCCCGCGCCGCCGTCGAGCACCTGGTCTCCCGGGGCCGCCGCCGGGTCGCCACGATCACCGGCCGCCTGGAGGTCTACGGGGCCCAGCGCCGTCTGGACGGCTACCGCGCCGCGGTCTCCGAGGCCGGCCTGGCACCCGACGAGCACCTGATCGCCCCCGCCGACTTCACGGAGGAGGGCGGTGCGCGGGCGATGCGCGAACTCCTCGCCCGCCGCCCCGCCCTCGACGCGGTCTTCGCCGCCTCCGACGTGATGGCGGCCGGGGCCCGGCAGGTCCTGCGCGAGGCGGGCCGCCGCATCCCCGAGGACGTGGCCCTGATCGGCTTCGACGACTCGGTGGTCGCCCGCCATATGCACCCGGCCCTCACCAGCGTCCGCCAGCCCATCGAGGAGATGGGCCGCCGCATGGCCCAGCTCCTCCTGGACGAGATCGCGGGCCGCGCCCCGGGCGCCGAGCGCCCCACGGTCGTACTGCCCACGGAGCTGGTGGTCCGCGACTCCTCGTGAGAGTGCCGGAGCTCGTGGCGGTAGCGAGGCTTCCGTATGACACGAGTCCTCCACGCCCCCGACGGGGCCTGCCCGCTCAGCCGGGCCGAGCGGCTGATCCGGTGGCTCTCCGAGGCCCCCGCCGACCTGCACATCGAGACGCTGGTCGACGGCGAGGGCGCGGGCCCGCGCGGCACCCTGGAGCGGCTGTGCCCGGAACCGGCCGACCTCGTGCCCGAGGACGGGGCGCGGATGACCGGCTTCAGGCTCTCCCTGTTCAAGGGGTGACTCCGGGCCCGGCTCCACGGCAAGCGAAAGGGCCCCGGTCCGAAGACCGGGGCCCTTTCAGCAGGGTGAGTAACGGGACTTGAACCCGCGACATCCTGGACCACAACCAGGTGCTCTGCCAGCTGAGCTATACCCACCATGTCGTCCGGTCGTTTCCGACCGGCCGAGAAAAAGTGTACAGGGTCCGGGAGGGTGCTCGCGCCCCCGTTTCCCGGAGCCGGTCCACGGGCGCGTTTACGCCCGTGACCAGCACGTTCCTACGGTGTGGCCGGGACCACATGGCGCGCCGCGATCTCCTTGGCGCGCTCGGAGTCCGGGCCGGGCTGCGGGACGAAGACCGCCTCCCGGTAGTAGCGGAGCTCCGCGATGGATTCACGGATGTCCGCCAGTGCCCGGTGGTTGCCGCTCTTGTCGGGGCTGTTGAAATACGCCCGGGGATACCAGCGGCGGGCCAGCTCCTTGACCGAGGACACATCCACGATCCGGTAGTGGAGATAGCCCTCCAGATCCCGCATGTCCCGGGCGAGGAAACCGCGGTCGGTGCCGACCGAGTTCCCGCAGAGCGGGGCCTTGCCCGGCTCCTTCACATGCTCGCGGACATACGCCAGGACCTGTTCCTCGGCGTCGGCCAGGGTGGTGCCCCCGGCCAGCTCGTCGAGGAGGCCCGAGGCGGTGTGCATCTGCCGCACCACCTCGGGCATGGTCTCCAGGGCCGCGTCCGGCGGGCGGATCACGATGTCCACCCCTTCACCGAGCACGTTCAGCTCCGAGTCGGTGACCAGGGCGGCCACCTCGATGAGTGCGTCGTCCGTCAACGAGAGCCCGGTCATCTCGCAGTCGATCCACACCATGCGGTCGTTCATGCGCCCCACCCTACGGGGCACTCCGCTGTCCCGGCAGGGCCGGGCGACCGGGAACGTACGCGTCAGGACCCGGCAGGGAGTGCTCCCCGGAGCCCACCGCCGCCACCACCGCGACGGGCGCTGACGGCCCCGGCGCGCCCCGGCGTCCGGACGGTGGCCCCTGGCTGGGCACCATCGTCTCGACCACCGTCGCGGCGCTCTCCGCCACCCCCTGCGGACGACGGGCCCGGTAGGCGGCCCGGTACGCGGCGGGGGAGGAGCCGAGCTGGCGGCGGAAGTGCCCGCGCAGCGCGACCGGGGAGCGGAAGCCGCAGCGGCCCGCGACCTCGTCGACCGAGTAGTCGGAGGTCTCCAGCAGCCGCTGTGCCTGAAGCACCCGCTGGGTGATCAGCCACTGGAGCGGTGCGCTCCCCGTGAGCGAGCGGAACCTGCGGTCGAAGGTCCGTCTGCTCATGTAGGCGCGCGCCGCGAGCGTCTCCACGTCGAACTGCTCGTGCAGATGCTCCAGGGCCCAGGCCACGACCTCGGCGAGCGGGTCGGAGCCGATCTCCTCCGGTAAAGACCTGTCCAGGTAGCGCTCCTGCCCGCCACTGCGCCGCGGCGGCACGACGAGCCGGCGGGCGAGTGCCCCGGCGGCTTCCGTGCCGTGGTCGGTGCGGACTATATGGAGGCAGAGATCGATACCTGCCGCCGTACCGGCGGAGGTGAGCACATCGCCGTCGTCCACGAAGAGTTCGCGCGGATCGACGTGCACCGACGGATAGCGCTTGGCCAGTGTCGGCGCGTACATCCAGTGTGTGGTGGCCGGCCGTCCGTCCAGCAGGCCGGCGGCCGCGAGCACGAAGGCTCCCGTGCACAGACCGACGATGCGGGCGCCCTCCTCATGGGCGCGCCGCAGCGCGTCCAGTGCCTCGGCGGGCGGCGGCGAGGTGATCGACCGCCAGGCGGGCACCACCACGGTTCCTGCTCTGCTGATCGCCTCCAGGCCGTACGGTGTGGTCAGTTCGAGTCCGCCCGTTGTGCGCAGCGGTCCGTCCTCGCCGCCGCAGACCAGCAGGCGGTAGCGGGGAACTCCCGCGTCCTGCCGGTCGATTCCGAAAACGGAGAGCGGGATGGAGCTCTCGAAGATAGGGCCGCCGCTGAACAGCAGCACGGCAACGACTTCCCGGCGTCGCCGCCCGGTCAGCTTGCGTGCGGCCTCCGTCGCGGCGGCGGAGTCCTGGCTCATGACGCTAAGCCCCCCTCGGTGTTCGCGTCTCCCTGGTCCTTACGGGCCTGTCGCTCCTGCACGTTTCCCCTCGGTGTTGCACGTGTCCCCAGTCTCCGATTTCCAAGATCGAATCTACTGCGTTGCGTGGTCCCGCCGTGACACCTTCCCCCACCAGCTCTATGTCGATAAGGAAACGTGGCGTGAAGCGTTCGATCACGAAGCGTTTCACTCGCGAAGCGCACAGGGAAGTGCCCTTCACGAACGTGGCCCGTCCGCGTCGGGTGAAAGCGTACCGCGCGGTCTCTTCCTGCCTGGTGGGCGGTGGGTTGTCCGGCCATCCGGCGAAGAGTTCGGCACCTGTGTGAAGTTGGCTGAAAACCATCGGTTGTGTGTGCTGGATCCGGTCACGCCCGGCGCACAACCGCCGTCTATC
The DNA here is from genome assembly GCF_055577965.1 of Streptomyces sp. NPDC033165. Taxonomy (NCBI): domain Bacteria; kingdom Bacillati; phylum Actinomycetota; class Actinomycetes; order Kitasatosporales; family Streptomycetaceae; genus Streptomyces; species Streptomyces sp. NPDC033165. The sequence continues at coordinate 63,233 of NZ_JBVIPK010000015.1, read as the reverse complement.
GGCCGCGCCGATGCGCTCCCTCGCCCATGTGGGCCGGGGTGCGCTCGGACCTCCGCAGCAGGATTCGGCAGGCGGTCGTGACACAGGCGAGCCCGAGGGCCCAGAGCGCCGCACTGCCGACCGATGTGCCGTGGGCCACGAGAATCGCCGGTACGAGCAGGCAGCTGAAGACGGCCCAGCGGACCACATCGCCCGCCGGATCGTGCTCCGGCGCCGGGCTCGGCTCGGACGGGGGTCGCACGGGGGTCGGCACGGCATCGCTCCCTGGAGTGGTGACTCGGTGACGGTGTGGCTAACGGAGACCGGGTGCGGGGGTCACTGTCGGGTACGCCGGGCGGTTGCGGAGCCGCCCGGAAAAACAGGGCGGCCGACGGTGTTCGGGCTCCCCGGGGCCCGTGTACGACACAACCGGCATTGCCATCCCGGACAGCCTCGGGCATGCTCCCTCCAGCGTCACGCGCGCTTTTGCGGGCATCTGGGCAGTGGAGGAGTGACGCCGTACCCTTGGGGGTATGGGATTGGGAAGATGATTCCCGGACAGAGCTCACCCACCAGGCTCACCAGCTGATGCACCGCTCGAAACCGCTCCCTCCTCATGAGGACTCTCTTCGCCGAGACACCGATGGCCGGTCACGAAATCCCTGAACCCAAAGACCGCAAGCAGGTAGCCGACCCCGGGTCGGAGACGCGACCGGTCGAAGAAGCGCGCCATGCGTGCGATCCCGCCTTCCGCCACGGAGTCGTGGTCGGCTTCGACGGCTCCACGTCCAGTGAGCGGGCCCTGGCGTACGCCATCGGCATGGCCGGACGGTCGGGCTCGGGCCTGATCATCGTCCATGTCGCCAACCGGCTCCCGACGACGGTCTGGGCGGGCTGCGAGCCCCCCGTCTTCGTCGACGTCCCCGACCACCGCACCGAGGTCCTCGGCCTGGAGCTGGCCTGCGCGGACTACCTCTCCGAGGTCCCCTGGGTGCTGGTCGAGCGCGGCGGTGACATCTGCCACGAACTGGAGGAGGTCGGCCGGGAGTACGCCGCCGACGCCATCGTCGTGGGCTCCACGCACGGCATCGTCGGCCGGATCTTCGGCTCGGTCGCGGGCCGCCTCGCCCGCCGCGCACAGCGCCCCGTCATCGTCATTCCCTGAGCACCAGCCAGAAGCCCTGGCCGGCACACGCGTTGGGCCCCGCACCGTCATCACGACCGTGCGGGGCCCACTCACGTACGTACCGGCGACTACTCCACCGTCACGGACTTCGCCAGGTTGCGCGGCTTGTCGATGTCACGGCCCATCGCGAGCGCCGTGTGGTACGCGAAGAGCTGGAGCGGGATGCCCATGAGGATCGGGTCCAGCTCGTTCTCGTTCTTCGGCACGACGATGGTGTGGTCGGCCTTCTCCTGCACCTGGTGGGCGACGGCGAGGATGCGGCCGCTGCGGGCCTTGATCTCCTCCATCGCGGCGCGGTTCTTCTCCAGCAGGTCGTCGTCCGGCACGATCGCCACGGTCGGCATCGCGGGCTCGATCAGCGCGAGCGGGCCGTGCTTCAGCTCGGAGGCCGGGTAGGCCTCGGCGTGGATGTACGAGACCTCCTTCAGCTTCAGCGATGCCTCACGGGCCACCGGGTAACCGCGCACCCGGCCGATGAACATCATCGACTTCGCGTCCGCGTACTCCGCCGCCAGCCGCTTGATCTCGTCCTCGTTCGCGAGGATCTCGCTGATCTGCTCGGGCAGCTTCCGCAGCCCGTCGATGATCCGCTTGCCGTCGGCCACCGACAGGTCCCGGATGCGGCCCAGGTGCAGCGCGAGCAGCGCGAAGGCGACAACGGTGTTGGTGAAGCACTTGGTGGAGACCACACAGACCTCCGGGCCCGCGTGGACGTACGTACCGCCGTCGGCCTCCCGGGCGATCGCGGAGCCGACCACGTTGACCACACCGAGGACCCGGGCGCCCTTGCGCTTCAGCTCCTGGACGGCGGCCAGCACGTCGTACGTCTCACCCGACTGGGAGACCGCGATGTACAGGGTGTCGGGGTCCACGACCGGGTTGCGGTAGCGGAACTCGGAGGCCGGCTCGGCGTCGGCGGGGATGCGGGCCAGCTCCTCGATCAGCTGGGCGCCGATCTGGCCGGCGTGGTACGAGGTGCCGCAGCCGAGGATCTTGATCCGGCGCACCCCGCGCGCCTCGCGGGCGTCCAGGTTGAGGCCGCCCAGGTGCACGGTGGAGAACCGGTCGTCGATCCGGCCGCGCAGGACGCGGTCCACGGCGTCGGCCTGCTCGGAGATCTCCTTGTGCATGTACGTGTCGTGGCCGCCCATGTCGTACGACTCGGCCTCCCACTCCACGGTGGTCGGCGTGGCCGTCGTGGTCGAGCCCTCCGTGGTGTACGTACGGAAGTCGTCGGCCTTCAGGGTGGCCATCTCGCCGTCGTCCAGGGTGACGACCTGGCGGGTGTGGGCGACCAGGGCGGCGACGTCGGAGGCGACGAACATCTCCTTCTCGCCGATGCCGAGGACGACCGGGGAGCCGTTGCGGGCCACCACGATGCGGTCGTTGAAGTCGGCGTGCATCACGGCGATGCCGTAGGTGCCCTCGACCGAGCGCAGCGCCTCGCGGACCTTCTCCTCCAGCGTGTCCGCCTGGGCCCGGGCGATGAGGTGGGTCAGGACCTCGGTGTCGGTCTCGGAGAGGAAGGCGAACCCGTCGGCGACGAGCTTGGCGCGCAGCTCGGAGGCGTTGTCGATGATCCCGTTGTGGACGACGGCGACCTTGTTCTCCGCGTCCAGGTGCGGGTGGGCGTTCTCGTCGCTCGGGGCGCCGTGGGTGGCCCAGCGGGTGTGCGCGATGCCGGCGGTGCCCGCGAACCGCTTGGGGACCTTGGCCTCCAGCTCACGGACCCGGCCCTTGGCCTTGACCATCTTCAGCGCGCCCGGTTTGCCCGCCGCGGCCTTGCCCGTGATGACGATGCCCGCGGAGTCGTACCCCCGGTACTCCAGCCGCTGAAGACCCTCCAGCAGCAGCGGTGCCACATCACGCTTTCCGATATATCCGACGATCCCGCACATGGATTCTCTGCCCCTCCATCGACGTACACGTTCCCGTACCTGCATGCGTTCGGCGCCCCGCGCACGGGCGCCCGGCTCGCTCAGCCGTAGACGATGCGGCGCAGCTGGCGGAGCGAGAGCTCCGGCGGCGCCACCGCGCGGTGCGGCAGCTCGGCCGCGATCCGCTCGAAGATCTCCGTGTTGACCAGGCCGCCGGACTGCAGTTCACGGTGGCGGCGGCGGACGAAGTCGTCGGTGCTCTCGTCGAAGTACGCCAGCACGTCGAGGATCACCCGGGCCGCCTCACCGCGCTGGAGCGCGGTGGAGCGGACGAGGTGATCGATGAGGTCGTCGTGCGACGAGCGGCGTTCAAGCACCCGTCGATATTGCGTGCCGGGGCGCGCTTATGCAAGAAATCTGCCCGAAATCGGGCAGGGGGGCGGCCTAAGGCCTCCGGATCGGGTCACATGCTGCGCAGAACGGCTTGTTTCGCGGTGCCGAACTCCTCGTCGGTGAGGACCCCCGCCCGGTGCAGCTCGCCCAGCTCCCGCAGCCGCCGCAGCAGGGCGTCGTGGTCGGCGGCGGGCGGGGCGGCGGGAGCCTTCGTGAGGGCCGGGGCCGCCCCGGGCGCGTCCACCGCCGCGCCGGCCCCGGGCAGCCGGGCCAGCACCGCCGCCGCGACCGCCACCGCGGTGTACTCCTTCTTCGACATCCCCCACAGCTCCAGGGAGTACGGGTCGTGCTTCGGCGGCGCGGCGGAGGGGCCGTCCGTCGGCTCGAAGCGGAGGTGGCCGTTCTCCAGGCCGATCGCGGGCAGCCAGCGCACCCCCGCGATCCGCGTCAGCGGGAAGGACGAGGGCCCGGCCGAGGTCTTGGACTCCTCGGCCTTCCAGTTCCAGGTCAGCCGGATGGTCTCGCCGTCGAAGGACGCCGTGCCGTCGCCGCCCCCGCCGGAGACCGGCAGCGCCGGGCCGGGCAGCAGGAAGCGGTCCACCGGGGTGCCCGGGACCTGCTCGATCAGCAGCGCGTTGCGGACCTCGTCGACGAAGTACTCCGCGACGCCCGTGCGGTCCTTCTCCACGGTCAGCAGATAGGGGTCCGCGCCGTCCTTGAGACGGCCGTCGGCGGCCCGCAGCACCGGGCAGGCGCCGCCGCGCAGGCGCAGCCGCAGCCGCCCGCCCTTGCGGTCCTGCTCGAACGAGATGCCCGCCACGGCCTGGATCGGTACGGACAGCTCACCCAGTGCCTGCCGGAGCGGATGCGCCTTTCCCCCCGGCACGATGCGTACCGTCTCCCCGTCGAACGTCCACGTTCCGTCGCGCTGGATGATTTCTGCCATGGCCGCGATTCTGCCAGCCGCCGACCGGTCGATACGGGCCGTTCCTCGTACCCGGCGGTCCGGTCGGTTTCCGCTCACGGTGTGTGTCCGGTCGGCTCCGGAGGAGGGAAGAGGTGAGCGCCCGAGGGACCGTCCTCGGGCGCTCACCGGTCGGTGGGGCCGTTCGCTCAGTACCCGGCGATCGGGTTCTTCAGGCGGCCGACCAACTGGAGCGCACCGGCGGGGTCGTTGAGGTCGACCATCTGCTGGTTGTTGCGCAGCTGGAGGCGGTTGAGGCAGGACAGTGCGAAATCCGCCTCGAACAGGTCGTATTCCTTGAACTTGTCCGAGAGGTACGGCACCGAGTCCTGGTAGTCGCGCGCACAGGCCGCGACCGTCCGCCAGAAGGTCTCCTCGTCGAGGACGCCCTCGGTGGCCAGGCCGGACGCGAGGAAGCGGAAGAAGCAGTCGAAGACGTCGGTGAAGACCGACAGCAGCTTCATGTCCTCGGGGACCTCGGCCCGGATGCGCTCGACCTGCGGCGGCAGCACCGCGTCCGAGTCCATCACCGCGATCTCCTCGGCGATGTCCTTGAAGATCGTGCGGGTGACGACCCCGTCCTCCACGACCAGGATCACGTTCTCGCCGTGCGGCATGTAGACCAGGTCGTAGGCGTAGAAGCTGTGCAGCACCGGCACCAGATAGGCGTCCAGGTAGTGCCGCAGCCACGTCTGCGCGTCCAGCCCGGATTCGGAGATCAGCGCCCCGGCCACCGAGCGGCCCTCGTGGTCGGTGTGGAGCAGGGAGGCCATCGTCGCGACCCGCTCGCCCGGCTGGAGGCCCGGCACCGGGCTCTCGCGCCACAGGGCGGCGAGCATCTTCCGGTACGGGGAGCCCTTGGCGGTCGCCGCCTCGTAGGACCGGTGGTGGTAGCCGATCGCGGCCCGCTCCCGGATGATCGAGAACCGGGCCCCGCGCAGCAGGTCGTCGCGCTCGATGAGACCGGACAGCCAGTCGTTGATCGCCGGGGTGGCCTCCATGTACGCGGCCGAAAGCCCGCGCATGAAGCCCATGTTGAGGACGGACAGCGCCGTTTTGACGTAGTGCTTCTCGGGATGGTCGGTGTTGAAGAACGTGCGGATCGACTGCTGGGCGAGATAGCCGTCCTCGCCCTCCCCGAGCACCACCAGATGCCGTTCGGCCAGCTCACCGGCGAAGGTGACCGCCAGTTTGTTCCACCACTGCCAGGGGTGGACGGGCAGCAGGAAGTAGTCGTCCGGGTCCAGGCCGAGCCCGCGCAGCGCCCCGGCGAACCGCTCCCGGGTCGCCTCGCTCAACTCGCCCTCGACCAGCGTCTCGTAGTCGATCCCGGCACCCGACGTGAAGGTGGCGCGCGAGCGGCGGGCGGCCAGCCAGACGAGGCGGATCTCCGCCGCGGCCTCGGGGGCGTACGCACGGTACTCGTCCACGCCGAAGCCGAGCCGTCCGTTGTTGGCGACGAAGCAGGGGTGGCCCTCGGTCATCCCGGTCTCGATGGCCTGGAAGCCGGCGGCGACGAGCCGGCCGGAGGTGGCCGGTTCCTTGGTGAGTTTGTAGGCGGTTCCGGCCAGGGTGGAGGAGACCTCCTCCAGGTAGACCGGCAGGACCTCCTCGGAGATCCCGAGAGTGTGCCGCAGCTCGATGAAGAACTCGACGGCGTCCAGGGGGAGTTCGACGCCGTGCCGGTGCCGGGTGATGGTCTCCGCAGCGACCTGCCAGTGGTCCAGGGCGAAGAGGCGTGCGGCGAAACGGTACTCGGTGGAGGCGTCGTCGCTACGGATGGTGAAGCGGTCCTCGCCCAGAGGTGTGGGAGCCAGCAGCCGTTCGTGGCTGAATTCCGCCAGTGCTTTACGGACCAGCAGTCGGTTTGCGGTGGCCCAGCGTTCCGGGGAGAGGTGGGCGACGCTGTCGGCGAGGGCGGTCGTCATCGGTCGTTACCTCCGGTTGCTGCTTCGAACTGCTCCCGTGTGCAGGCACTGAGCAGGGCGTCCTTCTCCGGCTTGGCGATCTCCCGCAGCACCTCGAAACCGACGGCCTTGTTGAGGGCCTGTACGGCGCTGTTGGTGACGTCGGGCTCGACGACGACCCGGCGCACCGACGGGTCGGCGAACAGGAAGTCCATCACCGCGGTGATCACGGCCCGGGTGAAGCCGTGGAGGGGGGTGTCGGTCGGGGCGACCAGGAAGTGCATCCCGACATCGCCGGGCTCCGCCTCGTACAGCCCCTTCAGCTCGACCTCGGTGGGGTCGTAGCGCTCGATCAGGAAGGCGGGTTCGCCGTCGTGCAGCCCGATGAACGCGTCGTGGTGCGGGTGGGCGGCTATCGCCATGTACTCCCGCTCCACGTCCTGCAGTTTCGCGCCGCCCATCAGCCAGAAGGCGGCCTTGGGGTGCGTCACCCAGCCGTGCACCAGCTCGGCGTCGGCGAGGGGGTCGAGCGGGCGGACGGTGAACGTGCCGATTCCTTCGGCACGGCCGGTGCCGGGGCGGCCGGTGTCGGCGCGGTCGGTCTCGGCGCGGTCGGTGTCGGGGCGGCTCATACGGCGAACTCCTGGAAGGCGATGGACTTCTCGACCGGGTAGACCTCGCGGCCGAGCAGCTCGCCGATGATGTACGCGTTGCGGTAGGCACCCATGCCCAGGTCGGGCGAGGTGATCGAGTGGGTGTGCACCGAGGCGTTCTGGAGGAAGACCCCGCGCCCGGTGGTGTCGATGCTGTAGTTGCGGGCCACGTCGAAACGGCCCCGGCTGTCGTGGCGCAGCCGCCCGGTGACGGGCGCGAGGAAGGCGGGGGCCTCGTAGCGGTAGCCGGTGGCGAGGATCAGGCCCTCGGTGGTCAGGGAGTAGTCCTTGCCCTGTTCCTCCTGGCGCAGCCCCAGGCTGTAGGCCCCGCCCTCCTCGTCGTAACGGGCACTGGTCAGAGCGGAGTTGGTGATCAGCCGGGTCGGCACGGGGCCGGGCAGGTGCTTCTGGTAGAGCAGGTCGAAGATCGCGTCGATCAGCTCCCCGTCGATGCCCTTGAACAGCCCCTTCTGCCCGGTCTCCAGCCGGTAGCGGGTCTCCTCGGGCAGCGCGTGGAAGTAGTCGATGTACTCCGGGGAGGTCATCTCCAGCGTCAGCTTGGTGTACTCCAGCGGGAAGAACCGCGGCGAGCGCGTCACCCAGTTGAGCCGGTAGCCGTGCACGTCGATCTCGGAGAGCAGGTCGTAGTAGATCTCCGCCGCGCTCTGCCCGCTGCCGACCAGGGTGATGGACTTCTTCTTCTGGAGCTCGGCCTTCCCCTCCAGGTAACGGGAGTTGTGGATGAAGTCCCCACCGAGCCCCTGGCAGGCCTCGGGTATGTACGGCGGGGTGCCCGTCCCGAGCACGAGATGCCGGGCGCGGAACTCCGCGCCGGAGGCGGTCCGTACGGTGTAGAGGGCTGTGCCCTCGTCGTACGTGACGAGCTCGACGGTCTCGTTGAACCGGATGCTGCTCAGTTTCGCGGCGGCCCAGCGGCAGTAGTCGTTGTACTCGGTCCGCAGCGGGTAGAAGTTCTCCCGGATGTAGAACGAGTAGAGCCTGCCCCGCTCTTTGAGGTAGTTCAGGAACGAGTACGGCGAGGTCGGGTCGGCCATGGTGACCAGGTCCGACATGAACGGCGTCTGGAGATGGGCGCCTTCGAGGAACATCCCGGCGTGCCACTCGAAGTCCGGCTTGGACTCCAGGAAGACACCGTTGAGTTCGTCGATCGGCTCGGTCAGACAGGCCAGTCCGAGATTGAACGGGCCGAGCCCGATCCCGATGAAGTCGTGGGGGTCAGGAAGCGCGGTCAAGGGAGTCTCCCAGGTACTTCTCGGCGTGGCCGGAGATGAGATCGAGAACCGCGGCGATGTCCTCCGCGGTCGTTTCGGGGTTGAGCAGGGTGAACTTCAGGTACTGGCGGTCACCGACCTTGGTGCCCGCGACGATGGCCTCGCCCGAGGCGAACAGCGCCTTGCGGGCGTAGAGGTTGGCCCGGTCGATCTCGTCCGGGGAGGTGACGCCGGACGGGATGTAGCGGAAGACGAGCGTGGAGAGCTGCGGCTGGACCACCACGTCGAAGCGCGGGTCGGCGGCGAGCAGCTTCCAGCCCTCGGCGGCCAGATCGCAGACCTCGTCGAACAGTTCGCCGATGCCGTCGGCGCCCATGACGCGCAGCGTCATCCACAGCTTGAGCGCGTCGAACCGGCGGGTCGTCTGGAGGGACTTGTCGACCTGGTTGGGTATCCGCTCCTCGGCCATCCGGCGCGGGTTCAGATACTCCGCGTGGTACGTGGCGTGCCGCAGGGTCGCCCGGTCGCGGACCAGCAGGGCCGACGAACTCACGGGCTGGAAGAACGACTTGTGGTAGTCCACGGTGACCGAATCGGCGTGGGCGATGCCTTCGAGCAGCCCGCGCCGCTCACGGGAGGCGAGCAGTCCGCAGCCGTACGCGGCGTCCACGTGCATCCAGACGGCGAACTTCTCGCAGAGCGCGGCGATCTCGGGCAGCGGGTCGATGGACCCGAAGTCCGTGGTGCCGGCGGTCGCGACGACGGCCATCGGGATGGCGCCCTCGGCGACGCACTGCTCCAGGGCGTGGGCGAGGGCCACGGTCTGCATGCGCTTGGTGCGGTCGACGGGGACGGAGACGACGGCGTCCGGGCCGAGGCCGAGGAGTTTGGCGGACTTCTGGACGCTGAAGTGGCTGCACTCCGAGGTGAAGATCCGCAGCCGGGTGAGCTGCTCCGGCCGGACCTTCGCCTCCTCTCGCGCCAGCAGCAGGGCCTGGAGGTTGGACTGTGTGCCGCCGCTGGTGAAGACCCCGTCGGCGGCCGGGCCGAGCCCGATCCGCTCGGTGGTCCAGTCGATCAGCCGGCGCTCGATGAGGGTGCCGCCCGCGCTCTGGTCCCAGGTGTCCAGGGAGGAGTTGATCGCGGAGAGTACGGCCTCGCCGAGCACGGCGGGGATGACGACCGGGCAGTTGAGGTGCCCGAGGTAGCGGGGGTGGTGGAAGTAGACGGCGTCGCGGAGGTAGACCTCGCCGAGCTCGTCCAGGGCGGCGGAGGCGTCGCCCAGTGGCCGGTCGAGGTCGATCGCGTCGACGACGGGGGCGAGTTCGTCGACACCGACCCCGCTGAAGGGCCGCTCGGTGGCGGCGAGGGCGGCCGCGACCCGGTCCACTCCTGCGGAGACGGTGCTCCGATAGTGCTCCGCAGTCGTGTTGTTGAGCAGGTGCGAACGCATGAAGGGGTCCTCCCGGGTGAGGGGAATTTCATCGCGGCCCTCCGGGCAGGGGACGGGGGGCGAGAGACGCGACGTCGAAGTGAGGGTAGCCTAACCTAAGCCTGAACCGGTCGTCCCTCGCCCCCTGGGGGCTGTGGCGCTTGTCTGGTTTGCTCCCGCTTCGGGGGGCTCGGTGGACTCGGTGGGCCGCTGGAGCGGGGAGGTGGGGGGAGGGGGCGGATGGCCGCGGCGTCTACTCCGAGATGTCGGCCCCGGTGGCCGACTCCGTGTCGCGCACCTGTTCCTCGCTGAGCCCGCGCCGCCAGTAGCCGACGAACGTCACGCGCTTGCGGTCGAGGCCCCGCTCCTGGACCAGGTGGCGGCGCAGCGACCGTACCCCGGAGGCCTCGCCCGCGATCCAGGCGTACGGCGTGCCCTCGGGCAGCTCGGCGGCGCGCACGGCCTCCACGCCGGAGGCGGCCCCCTCGCTCCGTACGAGCCAGGTGATCCGGGCCTTCGCCGCGGTGTTCAGGGCCTGCCGGTCCTCGGTGCACGGGACCTCCAGCCAGACCCGGGCGGGCAGGTCGGCGGGCAGCCACTCCAGGATGGCGGCGGCGGCGGGCAGGGCGGTCTCGTCGGCGTGGATCAGGACCCAGTCGGTGTCCGTCGGCGGCCGGAAGCGTACGGAGGTGTTGTCCGCGACGGCGGGCCCCAGTACCTTCAGCCGGTCCCCGGTCGCGGCGGTCAGCGCCCAGCGGGAGGCGGGCCCGCCCTCACCGTGCAGCGCGAAGTCGATGTCCACCTCGGTGGAACCGTCGGGCAGCGCCCGCTGGGCCCGCACGGTGTACGAGCGCATCACCCCGCGTACGTCCTCGGGCAGGGCCCGCCACTTCGGGTACCAGGCCCCGTTCTCCCCCTCCGGGACCAGGGCCTCGCGCCGGCCGGGTTGCGGCAGGAAGAGCGACAGGCTCTGGTCGCGCCCCCCGGCCCGGAAGCCCTCGGCTCCCGGGCCGCCGAGGGTGATCCGGAGGATGGAGGGCCCCAGTCGCCTGGTCCGCAGAACGGTCAGGTCGAAGAACCGGAACGGGGCGACATCGGGGGTGATGGCAGTCGTCGTCAGCGTCAACGGGAGCTCCTCCGGGACGGGCCGGAGCCGCGGGCGGACGGGCCCGGCTTCCGGCGAGGGCAGTCCGAAGGAAGGTTAGCCTAACCTTGCTAGGTGGTGAGGGCGTCCGGGCGAGGATGTGGCCCGGCGGCGCACCTCGCGGCCCTTTCCGGCCCTTTCCGGCCCTTTCCGGATCATTTCGGACCCTTCTGACCTTTCTGGTCCCTTCCAGCTGCTTCTTCCAGGCCCTTCCGGCCCTTCCGGCCCTACCGGACCCTTCAGGCGCTTCAGGCCTCTCGGGCTTCTCAGGTCTCGCTGTGCCCCCGCCTCGTGCCGCCGGATGGCGACGGGTGACCCCATGCCGACTCAGCCGCCCAGGCCGCCGTGGGCGCATCCACGGCGGCCTGGGCGGCCGCGATCAGGCCATCGGGCGGCAGGTCAGGACGGCAGGCCCAACTCCCTTGCGATCAGCATCCGCTGCACCTCGCTCGTCCCCTCGCCGATCTCCAGGATCTTCGAGTCGCGCCACATCCGCGCCACCGGGTACTCGTTCATGAAGCCGTAGCCGCCGTGGATCTGCGTCGCCTCGCGGGCGTTGTCCACCGCGACCGTCGAGGAGTACAGCTTCGCGATCGCCGCCTCCTTCTTGAACGGCTCGCCCGCCACCAGGCGCGAGGCCGCGTCGCGCCAGCCGATGCGGGCCATGTGGGCCCGCATCTCCATGTCGGCGATCTTGAACTGGATGGCCTGGTTGGAGCCGATCGGCCTGCCGAAGGCGTGGCGCTCGGCCGCGTACTTCACGGACTCGTCCACACAGCCCTGCGCCAGGCCCGTCGCCAGGGCGGAGATCGCGATACGGCCCTCGTCCAGGATGCGCAGGAACTGGGCGTATCCCCGGCCCTGTTCGCCCAGGAGGTTCGCCGCCGGGACGCGGACGTCGGAGAAGGACAGTTCGCGGGTGTCCGAGGCGTTCCAGCCGACCTTGGAGTAGGGGGCGGCGACCGTGAAACCGGGGGTGCCCGAGGGGACGATGATCGCGGAGATCAGGGGGCGGCCGTCCTCCCTGCGGCCCGTCACCGCGGTGACCGTGACCAACTCGGTGATGTCCGTACCGGAGTTGGTGATGAAGCACTTCGAGCCGTTGATCACCCACTCGTTCGTTGCCTCGTCCAGCACCGCGGTCGTGCGGGTGCCGCCCGCGTCCGAGCCGCCGTCCGGTTCCGTCAGGCCGAACGCGCCCAGCGCCTCGCCCGCGCAGAGTTTCGGCAGCCAGCGACGCTTCTGCTCCTCCGTGCCGAAGAGGTGGAGCGGCATCGCGCCCAGCGAGACCCCGGCCTCCAGGGTGATCGCCACCGAGGAGTCGACCCGGGCCAGCTCCTCCAGGGCGATACCGAGAGCCAGATAGTCGCCGCCCATGCCGCCGTACTCCTCCGGGAACGGCAGCCCGAACAGGCCCATCCGGCCCATCTCGCGCACGATCTCGTAAGGGAATTCATGGCGTTCGTAGAAGTCGCCGATCTTCGGCGCGACGACGTCGTGCGCGAACTCCTCGACCGTGCGGCGCAGTTCCTCGTGCTCGGCGGTCAGCCGGTGGTCCAGGGACATGGGTAACTCACTCCTTGTGGGAGGCGGGAGAAGAGGGAGGGGCTGGGGAGCTTGCGGCCAGGGCGCGGACCGTGCGGGACGGGCTCGGCCGGCCCAGGTGTCCGGCCAGCCAGACGCTGGTGGCGGTCAAGGCGTCCAGGTCGACGCCCGTCTCGATGCCCAGGCCGTCGAGCATCCAGACCAGGTCCTCGGTGGCGAGGTTTCCCGTGGCGCTCTTCGCGTACGGGCAGCCGCCCAGGCCGCCCGCCGACGCGTCGACCGTGCTCACCCCGTGCTGGAGCGCCGCCAGCGTGTTGGACAGCGCCTGGCCGTACGTGTCGTGGAAGTGCACGCCGATGGAGGGCGTGGCCACGCCCGACTCGTTCAGCGCTGTCAGCAGCGCCGTCACGTGGCCCGGCGTCGCGACCCCGATCGTGTCGCCCAGCGACAGCTCGTCGCAGCCCAGGTCCATCAGCGCCTTCGCGACTCCGACCACCTGCGCCACCGGCACCGCGCCCTCCCACGGGTCGCCGAAGCACATGGAGAGGTATCCGCGGACATGCGCCTTCTCCGCCTTCGCCCGGGCCACCACCGGCTCGAACATCGCCAGCGACTCGTCGACCGTGCGGTTCAGGTTGCGGGCCGCGAACGTCTCCGTCGCCGAGCCGAACACCGCGATCGACCGGGCCCCGAGCGCCAGCGCCCGGTCCAGTCCGCGTTCGTTCGGCACGAGGACCGGGAGGGAGACGTCACCCACGTCCGCGATCTCCCCGAGGAGGGGGAACAGGGCTTCCGCGTCCGCCAGTTGGGGCACCCACTTCGGGTGCACGAAGCTCGTCGCCTCGATGGTGGTCAGGCCCGCCACGGCCAGGCGGCGGATGAACGCCGCCTTCACCTCCGTGGGGACCGTCTCCTTCTCGTTCTGGAGGCCGTCCCGCGCGCCTACCTCGTGGATCCGGACCCGGGCGGGCAGGCCGGGGGCCGGGACCTTCATGGGCAGTGCTCGCTGTGTCGTCATGCCTCCTCCTGACCGGCGGCGGGGGCCACGACCGCCAGGACCTGGTCCATCGCCACCGTCGCGCCCGCCGTCACGTCCAGCTCGGTGACGGTGCCCGCGTGCGGGGCCGAGATCACGTGCTCCATCTTCATCGCCTCCACCACGAGGAGGCTCTGTCCCGCCTCGACCTGGTCCCCGACGGCCACCTTCACGACCGTGACCGTGCCCGGCATCGGCGCCGCCAGCGTGTCCGCCCCGCTCCGGCCCGCCCCGCTCAGGGACGCCTCCACCGGGTCGTGGTCCTGGACGTGCCAGGTGTCGCCGTCCCGGCCCAGCCAGTCGCCGGAGCGGTGGAAGTGGACGACCGCGCCGTCCCGTTCGACCGTCACACGGTCCGGTGCCACCACAGCTCCCGACGGGGCCTCGTACGTCACCGGGTCCGCGCCCGAGACGCGCAGCGGGAACCTCAGCGGGGCCCGCACACCTCCCGTCCGCCATCCGCTCGGCACCGAGAACGGGTCCGTCCAGCCCCCCGCGTCCGGCCGGGGCTCCAGTGCGTCCCGGCGGACCGCGGCCGCCGCCGCGTACACCTCGTGCGGCACCCCGTCCGGCACCAGGCCCTCCGCCTCGCGCTCCACCAGCCCCGTGTCCAGGTCGCCCGCGATGACGTCCGGGTGGGCCAGCAGGCGGCGCAGGAAGCCCGCGTTGGTCGGGACGCCCAGGATGACCGTGTCCGCCAGGGCCGCCCGCAGCCTGCGGATGGCCGTGGCGCGGTCGGGGCCGTACGCGATGACCTTCGACAGCATCGGGTCGTACAGGCTGCCCACCGGGACGCCCTCGCTGAGCCCCGAGTCCGTCCGGACCCCGCCGCCCTGCGGCTCGCGCAGCGCCAGCACCGTACCGCCGGAAGGCAGGAAGCCGCGGGCGGGGTCCTCGGCGCAGACGCGGGCCTCGATCGCCCAGCCGTTCAGGCGGATGTCCTCCTGCGCGTACGGCAGTGCCTCACCCGCCGCCACTCGCAGCTGCCACTCCACCAGGTCCAGGCCCGTGATCAGCTCGGTGACCGGGTGCTCGACCTGGAGGCGGGTGTTCATCTCCATGAAGTAGTACGAGGACGGGTCGTCGCCCGGCACGATGAACTCCACCGTGCCCGCGCCCGCGTAGCCGCACGAGCGTGCCGCCTGCACGGCGGCCTCGCCCATCGCGGCCCGGGTCTCCCCGTCCAGCAGGACCGAGGGGGCCTCCTCGATGATCTTCTGGTGGCGGCGCTGGAGGGAGCACTCGCGCTCGCCCAGGTGGATCACGTTGCCCCGGCCGTCGGCCAGGACCTGGATCTCGATGTGGCGGGGGCGGTCGATCCACCGCTCGACGAGGAGTGTGTCGTCGCCGAACGAGGCGCGTGCCTCGCGCCTGGCCGCCGCGATCTCCTCCGCCAGCACCGCCGCGTCGCGGACCAGGCGCATGCCCTTGCCGCCGCCGCCCGCCGAGGGCTTCAGGAGGACCGGTGTGCCGATCTCCCTTGCGGCCTTCTCCAGTTGGGCGTCCGTCAGGCCGCTCCCGGAGGAGCCGGGGACCACCGGGACTCCGGCCGCCGCGACCGTCTCCTTGGCCCGGATCTTGTCGCCCATGAGCGAGATCGCGGAGGCGGGCGGGCCGATGAAGACCAGCCCCGCGTCCGCGCAGGCCTGCGCGAACTCCGCGTTCTCCGCGAGGAAGCCGTATCCGGGGTGGACGGCCTGCGCGCCCGTGCGGCGGGCGGCCTCCAGCAGCGCGGCCACGTTCAGATAGCTCTCCGACGCGGGCGGCGGGCCGATCCGTACGGCCGTGTCCGCCTCCCGTACATGCCGGGCGTCCGCGTCCGCGTCGCTGAAGACCGCGACCGAGCGCACCCCCAGCTCCCGCAGGGTCCGGATCACCCGGACGGCGATCTCGCCGCGGTTGGCGACGAGCACGGTGTCGAACATCGTCATCTGTTCCTCACATCCGGAAGACGCCGAAGCCGGGCCCGGCCGGGTCCTTCTGGGGCAGCGGGGCATTGGCGCAGGCGGTCAGGGCGAGGCCGAGGACCTGCCGGGTGTCCACGGGGTCGATCACGCCGTCGTCCCAGAGCCGGGCGGTCGCGTAGTAGGCGTTGCCCTGGGTCTCGTACTGGGCGCGGATCGGGGCCTTGAACGTTTCTTCGTCCTCGGCGCTCCAGTCGTCGCCCAACTGGTCGCGCTTGACGGTGGCCAGGACCGACGCGGCCTGCTCGCCGCCCATCACCGAGATCTTGGCGTTCGGCCACATCCACAGGAAGCGGGGGCTGTAGGCCCGGCCGCACATGGAGTAGTTGCCCGCGCCGTACGAACCGCCGACCACGACCGTCAGCTTCGGCACGCGGGTGCAGGCGACGGCCGTGACCATCTTCGCGCCGTGCTTGGCGATGCCGCCCGCCTCGTAGTCGCGGCCGACCATGAAGCCGGAGATGTTCTGGAGGAAGACGAGCGGGATGCCGCGCTGGTCGCACAGCTCGATGAAGTGCGCGCCCTTCTGGGCCGACTCGGCGAACAGGATGCCGTTGTTCGCGACGATGCCCACGGGGTGGCCGTGGATACGGGCGAAGCCGGTGATCAGCGTCGTGCCGTACTCCGCCTTGAACTCCTGGAAGCGCGAGCCGTCCACCACGCGGGCGATGACCTCGCGCACGTCGTACGGCGTCCGGGAGTCCACCGGGACCGCGCCGTACAGACCCGCCGGGTCCACCTTCGGCTCCTCGGCCGGCTCGACCGACCAGGGGAGCGGGGCGCGGTCCGGGAGCGTGGCCACGATGTTGCGGACGATGCGCAGGGCGTGCGCGTCGTCCTCCGCGAGGTGGTCGGTCACACCGGAGATCCGGGAGTGGACCTCGCCGCCGCCCAGTTCCTCCGCCGTGACGACCTCGCCGGTCGCCGCCTTCACCAGCGGCGGTCCGCCGAGGAAGATCGTGCCCTGGTTCCGTACGATCACGGCCTCGTCGCTCATCGCCGGGACGTACGCCCCACCCGCCGTGCAGGAGCCCAGCACCGCCGCGATCTGCGGGATGCCCGCCCCCGACATCCGGGCCTGGTTGTAGAAGATCCGCCCGAAGTGGTCCCGGTCGGGGAAGACCTCGTCCTGCATCGGGAGGAACGCGCCGCCCGAGTCGACCAGGTAGAGGCAGGGCAGGCGGTTCTCCAGGGCCACTTCCTGGGCGCGCAGGTGCTTCTTCACGGTCATCGGGTAGTACGTGCCGCCCTTGACGGTCGCGTCATTGGCGACGATCACGCACTCGCGGCCGGAGACCCTCCCGATGCCCGCGATGACACCCGCGGCCGGGGCCTGGTCCCCGTACATCCCGTTCGCCGCCAGCGGGGCCAGCTCCAGGAACGGGGAGCCCGGGTCGAGGAGGGCGTCCACCCGGTCCCGGGGGAGCAGCTTGCCGCGCGCCTCGTGGCGGGCCCGCGCCTTCTCACCCCCGCCCAGCCGTGCCGTGGCGAGGCGTCCCGCCAGCTCGTCGGAGAGCGCGTGATGCGCCGCCTCGTTGGCCTGCCAGGCCTCCGAGGCGGGATCGGCCGCGCTCGCCAGGACCGGTGCCTGCTGCATCGTGTCGAGCCCCCTTGCCCGTACCGCGATAGTTAGCCGTTGACGATGGTCGGCTGTTAATGAGCGTTAACGCGTTTCCCTCAGGTTAACGACCGCTAACGACCCTGTCTAGAATGAATCCTCATGAGCACCCATGCCGCCGCCCGCGTCGCGGCCCCCACCCGCCGCGAGCAGATCCTCCGGGAGGCCGCCCGCCTCTTCGCCGAGCGCGGCTTCCACGGCGTCGGCGTCGACGAGATAGGCGCCGCCGTCGGGATCAGCGGCCCCGGCCTCTACCGGCACTTCCCCGGCAAGGACGCGATGCTCGCCGAGCTGCTGGTCGGCATCAGCGAACGCCTGCTGGAGGGCGGACTGCTGCGGGTCACGGAGGACGCCGCGCGCGGCGGCGGCTCCCCGGAGGCCCTGCTGGACGCGCTCATCGAGGGCCACATCGACTTCGCCCTCGACGACCGCCCCCTCATCACCCTCCACGACCGCGAGCTGGACCGGCTGCGCGACACGGACCGCAAGCGGGTGCGCCGGCTCCAGCGCGAGTACGTGGAGGTGTGGGTCGGCGTCGTCCGCGCCCTCTACCCGTCGCTGGCCGAGAACCAGGCCCGGGTCACCGTGCACGCCGTGTTCGGCCTGCTGAACTCCACCCCGCACCTGGCCCGGCCCGAGGCCCGCCCGGGCCGCGAGGCCACCGCCGCGCTGCTGCACCGGCTGGCGCGAGGCGCCTTCGCGGCGGCCGCGGAACCCTCCTGAGCAGGAGCTCCATCACCTGGGCGGCCCTGGGCAACCCGGGAAGGGATCTTCGCGTCTGTCCGATCAGGACGAAGAGGAACGGGGGCCCTGACCATGGCCGTCTCGCTGGGCGAAGAGATCATGCTGCTGTCGCTGGACGACACGACCGGCGCGGCGAAGGGAGAGACCGCGGCGCGCTGGGGTGTGGCCGCGGGCATGCTCCTGGAGCTGGTCATGGCGGGCCGCGTCACGGTCAGGGGCGGCCGCGTCGAGGTCTTCGACCCGTCCCCGACCGGGGACCCGCTCCTGGACGGGCGGCTCGACCGGCTGGCGCGCTGGGTCCACGGGACCTCCAGCAGCCGCAAGGTGGTCGCCTGGCTCACCAGGGACCACGCCAAGGGCTCCCAGGACGTCGTGGACAGCCTCGTCGCCCGCGGTCTGGTGGCCGAGGAGAAGCACCGGGTGCTCGGCGTCTTCCCGGTCCGCCGCTACCCGGAGACCGACGGCTCCGTCGAACGCGAGCTGCGCGCCCGGCTGGCCGCCGTCGTGCTGCACGGGGCCGAGCCGGACGCCCGCACCAGCGCGCTGATCGCCCTGCTGCACGCCACGGGGATGCACCCGCAGACGTTCCCCGGTCTGCCGAAGAACCAGGTGGCCCCGCGCATGGCGGAGATCGCCGACGGACACTGGGCGGGCGTGAGCGTACGGGAGGCGATCCGCGACCTCCAGGCGGCGATCACCACGGTCACCGTGGTGACCGTGCTCTCCGCGGTGCCCTGAGCCACCGCCGAAGCCGCTGCCCGAACCGCCGCCACTGCCGTCGCCACCACTGCCGTCGCCTCCGCCGCGACCTGCAACAGAACCGCCCGGCCGCCCCGGTCCTGACCACTGTTCCTCGTCGGCATGCTCACCGCGCCCGCGCTCAGCGCCGCGTACGCGAGCGGGCTGCTCCTGTGGTTCACCACCCCGCGCGGCGCGCGCCTCGCGGCCCGCCTCGCCCCGGCGGGCCGCATGGCGCTCACCAACTACCTCGCGCAGTCCCTGGTGATGGCGCTCGTCTTCACCGGCTACGGGGCCGCGCTGCACGGCCGGGTCGGCGCGGCCGCCGCCATGGCCGGGGCCCTCCTCTTCTACGGATGCCAGCTCGCCGCGTCCGCCCGGCTGATGAGCCGCCACCGGCTCGGCCCGGTCGAAACGCTGCTGCGCGCGGTGACGTTGTGGAGAAGACCGTCCGGCACCGCGAGCTGATCAGCCGCTGCGTCCGGCCGGCGGCAGTGCGCCGGAGTCCGTCAGCAGCCGCTCCAGGCGCGGGGTCAGCACGACGGCCGCCACGTTCGTCAGGTGCGCGTCGTCCCGGTAGAGCAGGATTCGCTCCCGTACCGCCGGGCAGGAGGGACCGTCTCCCGGACACAGCACCGGGTTCACGCCGATGGACCGCACGCCCGGTACCTCGCCCGCCGCGATCCGGCGCGCCAGCGGGTCCGGCGGGACGGCGTCCGCGCGGCTGAACGCGCAGGCCGCGGGGTCGGTCACGCTGCCCGAGACGCAGGCCGGGACGTCCGTGCCGGGGACGGGGGTTCCCTCGATGTGGACGATCGGCGCCCCGGTCGCCCGCAGCCGCTTCAGGGTCTTCTCCCAGGCGGAGGCGAGGAGTTCGTCGTCGTCCGTGTAGTGGTTGAGCGAGGCGATCACGATGAGCCGCGGCTTTGGGCCGTTCCGCAGCCGGTCCAGGGCGTCGGCCCGCCAGGTGTCGCACTCCCGGTAGGCGCGCCCCAACTGTGGGCTCTGCACCGTCAGTTCCGGCAGGGGGCAGCCTTGTTTCACCAGCTCCTGGAGCGCCCAGCCGCGCTGCGAGGCGATCGCGAGCATCGGGGAGAACCACTGCCCGGCGTGCGAGTCGCCGAGCAGCACGATCCGGTCCGGGCTGTCCGCCGCGCCGAACAGGCACTCCGGACTGCGCGTCACCGCCGGGGCGACCTGGCAGGACCCGTCCGGCGGGAAGTCCTCGCGCGCCTGGGCGGGGCCCGGGACCAGCGGGCCGTCCGCGAGCGGGGCGCCGTCGGGCCGGGCCAGCAGGGAGGGGCCGGACGCCGCGCCCGGCGGGAGGCCCTTCGGGTCGACCGGCGTGGTCGGGCCCATCAGATGCAGCGTCGTCGTGCCCACCACCAGCGCGAGCACCACCGGCAGGACGATCGCGGAGATCCCCACCGACAGTCCCCGGCGCGGGAGTTCGGAGACCGTACGGCTGCGGCGCAGCGGCTGCTCGACCCAGCGCAGGGTGGCGAGGGCGGGCAGCGCGGCCGCCAGCGTCAGCGCCGTCCTCGCGGGCCAGTCGAGCGGGCCGAGGCGCGCCTCGGCCAGAACGAGCACCGGCCAGTGCCACAGGTAGAGGGTGTAGGAGAGCCGCCCGATCGCGCGGGGAGCCCGCATGGCGAGCAACCTGCCCACCCCGTATGCGCCTTGGACCTCACGCTCGCCCCGCCCCGGTATCGCGGCGAGGACGACGGCGGCCGTGCCCAGGGTCGGGACGAGCGCCGCCCAACCGGGGTACGGGGTCGAGGCGTCGTACGACACGACGCACCAGACGATCGCGGCGGCCCCCGCCCACCCGCACACCAGCCGCAGCGGGCGCGGCCCGCGCAGCAGGTGCCACGGCAGCAGCGCCAGCAGCGCGCCGACGGCGAACTGCCAGACCCGAGAAGGTGTTCCGAGGTATGCGAGCGAGACCGATTCCCGCGTCCAGTGCAGGGACAGGGCGAACGAGGCGACGGCCAACGCCGCCGTCACGAGCGCCACGACCGCGCGCACGGCCCGGCCCCGGCGCACGGCGCGGGCGGCGACCAGGACGATGGCCGCCAGCAGTGGGGCCCAGAACAGATAGAACTGCTCCTCGACCGCGAGCGACCAGAAGTGCAGCAGCGGACTCTGGTCGTGCCCGGCGGCCAGGTAGTCCGTCTGCTGGGCCACGAAACGCCAGTTGGCGACGGAGAGCGCCGCCGCGAGTACGTCGCGCTCCAGGTCGGTGCGGAGCAGCGGTACGGTCAGCCAGGCCCCGGCCACCGCCACCGCCGCGAGCACCACGGCGGCGGAGGGCAGCAGCCGCCGGGCCCGGCGGGAGAAGAAGTCCCCGAGCCGGATGCGCCCGGTGGTGATCGCCTCCCGGACCAGGAGCCCGGTGATCAGATAGCCGGAGATGACGAAGAAGACGTCCACGCCGACGAAGCCGCCCGCCGTACCGGGGATCTGGGCGTGGAAGGCGAGCACCGAGAGGACGGCGACCGCGCGCAGCCCCTCGATGTCCGGCCGGAACGCGGACCGGTGCGGGCTGGGGCCGGACTCGGCGCCGCCACGGGAGGGCGGTACCGCGGGTGGGTGAGTGGACCGCTTCCGGTGCGGGCCGGGAGCGAGGGGAAGGGAGGGCATGGTGGCAGGGCCTTTCAACTTGACCACGGAAGCATCGGGTTGACCCACCCCGAGGCGATCAGACCGGTGAGCAGGAGGACCGCGGACGCGGCGAGGGACTCGGGCCAGCGGCGGGGCAGCATGCCCGTCCGGGTCCGCGGCGGCGCGGCGAGTGGCTCGGCCGCCTTCGCGGGCGGGCGCAGCTCGGTCGACAGGTCCCGGATCAGCGGGACGTTGATCTGCAACTGGACCAGGACGTAGAGGCCGAGTCCCCAGGTGGGCTCCCAGCCGTTACGGGCCACGGCCAGCGCGAGGCCCGCCGACGCGGCCCCGTTGGACAGCACCAGCCAGACCAGCGAGACGCCCGCCACCCGCCGGGCCATCGAGCCCGAACTCCGCGTCGTACGGGCCCCCGTGGGCACCCAGGCGGCGCTGCGGCCGCGCAGGGTGTGCCAGAACGCGGTCGCGGCGGCCACGCTGGTGAGGACGCCGGCCCGGATCACCTCCACCCGCCACCGGGTGCGGCTGATCCGGGGCAGCAGCACGTGCCACAGCCACAGCGGGGCGAGCAGCGGCAGCACGTGCCAGGGCCGGATGTGGTCCGGGTACCAGAACATCATCACCAGCGGCGGCAGCGGGGCGGCGAAGGTGTTCACGGCCGTGGTCAGATAGCCGAGGACACCCTCGTAGAAGCAGAGCCGCATCCGCCAGGGTGCGCGCATCCGCTTGAGGACCGGGGCGCCGAGCAGGTGTAGATTGCCCATCGCCCACCGGTACTGCTGGTTGACGAACGAGGTGACCGTGTCGGGCGAGGTGCCCTTGGCGACGAGGACGGGCACGTACTGGGTGCGGAACCCCCGCTCGTGCAGGGCCAGTCCGGTGTACAGGTCCTCGCTGTGGTCGAGCCGGGCGAAGCCGCCCGCGAGGTCGATCGCGCTCCGCCGGTAGACGGCGTTGCTGCCGCAGCAGATCGCGGCGTCGCTGGCGTCCCGGGAGGGCTGGATCCAGCGGAAGAACCACTCCTGCGCGGAACCGGCGGCGCGCTGGATCCAGTCCATGCCCGCGTCGGTGTCGAAGCACTGCGGGCTCTGCACGATGCCGACGGCGGGGTCCGCGAGATACGGGACCAGATGCCGCAGGAAGTCCGGCCGGGGCGCGAAGTCCGCGTCCAGGATCGCGATGAACTCGGCGTCCGACAGGGTGAGCGCGTGGTTGAGGTTCCCCGCCTTCTTCAGATGCCCCCGGTCGGGGCGTACGACGTAGCGGTAGCCGTGCTCGGCCGCCAGGGCCGCCACCTCGCCCCGGTCCGCGTCGTCCAGCACCCAGACGGTCAGCGCGCCGGGCCAGTCGAGGGCGGCGACCGCGCGGTAGGCGTTGGCGAGGACCGGGAGCGGTTCGCCGCAGGTCGGCAGGTAGAGGTCGACGGTCGGCAGCCGGGCGGGTCGCCAGGCGCGGACCAGCACCTCGTGGGAGGCCCGGGTCAGCCGCCGCTGACGCAGGCTGTTCACGGAGGAGAGCAGCAGGGCCACGACGTTGAGCCCGAGGACCGCGAGGAACGCCCACAGGGCCGGGGTCCGCAGCGCGAAGGTGAACATCGTCGCCGCCGTGAACACGAAGGCCAGGGAACTGCTCACCAGGACCCAGCGGCGCTGCGGCCCGAAGTACCAGTACAGCTCATCGTCGGACGGTGGTTGCGGAAGGTGATGCACGGTCATGAAGCCCCCCACGGCTACGAATGTGCCCGTTTCGGCGCGCTTGGCCCCGGCATGGCTGATCGGCGTGCCTGGTCCCGGCCCGCCTGGTCCCGGCGTGCCTGATTCCGCTGGCACCCTAGCGCCATAGGTATAGACCACTTGTCCAAAAGTGCCACGATGAGCGGAATGAGACAGGGGATCGGCGAGGATTGGCGCAACTCGATTGGTCCAGACCTCTTGGTGATCCCATTCGAGCCCGGTGTCCGCCCGCCGGAGGGAGAAGCAGGTCACGCCACGGTGAACAGTCCCGAAAGACTTCGCGGGGCGGGCCACGGACTTCGCGCGGGGCGGTCCACCGGGCAAGACACCCGGCACAGCCCGCACACCGGACGGCACAATGGGTCCATGCCGATACCCAGCCGCGCCGCCCTCGTCGACCACCTCGTCCGTTCGCGTATCGCGGGAGACGTCGCCACACCCCGCGACAACAACCTCTCCCACTACCGCAAGCTCGCCAACGGCGACCGTCACTACTGGCTGGGCCTGGAGCTGGGGGACCGGTGGAGCGACGAGCAGGACGTGCTGGCCGTGATGGCCGAGCGCTGCGGGGTGAACGACGACCCCGCGCACCGGCAGGGCCAGGACACCATCGATCCCGAGCTGACGGTCGACGCCCTGGAGCGGATGGCCGCCCGGCTGCGCAAGGCCGCCGCCGGCCGCGAGCGGGTCCTGTTCGCCACCGGCCACCCGGGCGGCCTGCTGGACGTGCACCGGCAGACGGCGGACGCCCTGCGCAGGGCCGGCTGCGAGATCGTCCGGATTCCCTCGGGGCTGATCGCGGACGAGGGCATGGTCTTCCAGTTCGCCGACGTCGCGATGCTGGAGCGCGGGGCGACGCTCTGGCACACCCACTCCCCGGCCCCGATGGCGGCCATCCTGGACGCCATGGCCCAGCTGGGCCGCCCGCTGCCCGACCTGGTCGTCGCGGACCACGGCTGGGCGGGATGCGCGGGACAGCGGGGGCTGGACGCGATCGGTTACGCGGACTGCAACGACCCGGCCCTGTTCCTCGGGGAGGCGGAGGGCACCCTCCAGGTCACGGTTCCGCTGGACGACCACGTGACCGACCCGCGCTTCTACGACCCGATGACGGACTACCTGCTGCACGCGGCGGGGCTGCTGGAGGCGGAGCCCGAGGGGACTGAGCCCGAGGAGACCGAGCTTGAGGGGGCGGTCGCGGAGGGGTCCGCCGTGTAGAGGCCGTGGAGGCGGAGGGGGCGCAGGCCATCGACACCGGGCCCCGCACGGTGGAGCCGCCCGAGGACTTCGCGGCGGCGCTCGCGGCGGTGCCGGGGGCCGCGGAGGCGTTCCGCGCCCTGTCGCCCAGCCGCCAGAAGGCGCACGTGACGTCGATCGAGGGAGCGAAGGCGGTCGCGACGCGCGAGCGGCGCATCGCGAAGGCGGTCGCGGAGCTGACGCCGTAGGACGGGTCGGGGGGCCGGGGCGTATCAGGGCGCATCAGGCACGTCAGGGGCCGGGGCGCCGCTGCGAGCGTCCCGGCGTCGGGTCCAGATAGACCCGCCGGACCGACGGGAACCGCTCCCGCAACTGGTCCTCCGCCTCGTCGCACGCCCACTCGACCTCCTCAGCGGTGGCCATGTCCCGGAAGTCGATCTTCGCGGCGATGAGGATCTCGCTCGGCCCCTGGATCAGCGTGGTCAGCTCCAGCACGTCCACGATGTGCGGCACCGAAAGCAGCTCCTCGCGCACCGCGGACCGCATCGCGGCGGGCAGCGGCCGCCCGATGAGCAGCTGCGCGTTGGACCGGCCGAGCACCCAGGCCACGTACACGAGGAGCAGGCCGATCAGACAGGACGCGGTCGCGTCCCAGACCCCCGAACCCGTCAGCTGCCCGCCGAGCAGCCCGCCCGCCGCCAGCAGCAGCCCGACCAGGGCCGCCGAGTCCTCCATGACGACGGCCTTCACGGCGGTGTCGGGGGTGTGGCGCAGGTAGTACGCGTCCGGCACCCGCAGCCGTGACGCCTCGCGCCGCACCTGCTTGACGCCGGTCCGCAGCGAGTAGCCCTCCAGCAGGAACGCGACGCCGAGGACGATGTAGGAGACGAGCGGATCGCCCGGCTCCTCGCCCGCGATCAGCGTGTGCACCCCGTGGTAGACGGAGAAGACGGCCCCGCCGACGAAGGTGGCGATGGAGGCGAGCAGCGCCCAGATGTAGCGCTCGGGGCCGTAACCGAGGGGGTGGGCCTCGTCGGCCGGCTTCCCGCTCCGCTTCAGCGCGGTGAGGAGCATGACCTCGGTGACGGTGTCCGCGACCGAGTGGGCGGCCTCGGAGAGCATCGCGCTGGAGCCGCTGATCAGCCCGGCGACGGCTTTCGCCACGGCGATGCCGAGGTTGGCGAGGGCCGCCACGACCACCGTGAACGTGGACTCCCCGCCATCAGCGGTGTTCTCCGCCGCAGTGCCGCTCGTTGTGCCGCTCGTTGTGCCGCTCGTTGAGTCGCTCGTGGAGTCGCTCATGGAGGGGAGTATGTCCGAAATGGACCCTCAGGTGGTGCTCATCCCCGGGGCACGCGGAACCCGGACGACACCCTCCTGGATGACGGTGATCGCGAGGCGTCCGTCGGCTGTGTAGATACGGGCCTGGCCCAGTCCCCGCCCACCGGAGGCCGACGGCGACTCCTGGTCGTAGAGCAGCCACTCGTCGGCCCGGAACGGCCGGTGGAACCACATGGCGTGGTCCAGGCTCGCCCCGACCACGTCCCCGACCGCCCAGCCGCCCCGCCCGTGGGCGAGCAGCACCGAGTCGAGCAGGGTCATGTCGGAGACGTAGGTGGCCATGCAGACGTGCAGCAGGGGGTCGTCGGCCAGCTTGCCGTTCGTCCGGAACCACACCTGCGAACGCGGCTCTCGCGCCTCGCCCACCGTGCCGAACGGCGGCGCGTCCACGTACCGCAGGTCCACCGCGTCCCGCGCCTCGATCAGCCGGTCCACCATCCCCGGATCGCTGAAGCGGTCCGCGTACCGGGGGAGCATCTCGGCGGCCGTGGGCAGGGTCTCCGGGTCGGGAGAGGCAGGCATGTCCGCCTGGTGCTCCATGCCGTCCTCGTACGTCTGGAAGGACGCGGAGAGGTGGAAGATGGGCTGCCCGTGCTGGACGGCGACGACCCGGCGGGTGGTGAAGGACCTCCCGTCGCGGATGCGGTCGACGCTGTAGACGATCGGCGCGCCCGGGTCGCCCGCCCGCAGGAAGTACGCGTGCAGGGAGTGGGCCGCCCGCTCGGCCGGGACGGTACGGCCCGCGGCGACCAGCGCCTGGGCCGCGACCTGCCCGCCGAACACCCGGGGCACGACCGCGCTGCGGCTCATGCCCCGGAAGATGTCCCGCTCGATCTGCTCCAGGTCGAGCAGATCGAGCAGGGAATCGAGTGCTGCGCTCATGAAGGGAACGTGGTCCTTACGGAAACGTGGTCCTCACCGAACCGGCTGCTGGAGTGTCACAGCCCCATCGACAGTGTTCACAGCGCCATTGGCAGTGTTCAGAGCCCCATCGACTTGGCGATGATCGACTTCATGACCTCGCTGGTGCCGCCGTAGATGCGGTTGACGCGGTTGTCCGCGTACAGGCGGGCGATCGGGTACTCGTTCATGAAGCCGTAGCCGCCGTGCAGCTGGAGGCAGCGGTCGATGACGCGGTGGGCGACCTCGGTGCAGAACAGCTTGGCGGACGCGGCCTCCGCCGCCGTCAGCTCACCGGCGTCCAGGGCCTCCAGCGCGCGGTCGGCGACGGCCTGGGCGGCGTCCACCTCGGCCTGGCAGGCGGCCAGCTCGAACTTGGTGTTCTGGAACGAGGCCACGGTCTTGCCGAAGACCGTGCGCTCCTGCACGTACTCCTTGGCGAACCGGACGGCGGCCGCGGCCTGGGCGTACGCGCCGAAGGCGATGCCCCAGCGCTCGGAGGCCAGGTTGGTGCCGAGGTAGCCGAAGCCCTTGTTCTCCTCACCGAGGAGGTCCTCGGCCGGGACCTTGACGTCGACGAAGGCCAGCTCGGCGGTGTCGGAGGTCTTCAGGCCGAGCTTGTCGAGCTTGCGGCCGACCGAGTAGCCCGCGGACTTGGTGTCGACGGCGAAGAGGGAGATGCCGAAGCGGCGGTCGTCCTCGCGCGGGGCGGCGGTACGGGCGCAGACGATCACGCGGTCGGCGTGCACACCGCCGGTGATGAAGGTCTTGGCGCCGTTGAGGACGTAGTGCGTGCCGTCCTCGGAGAGCTTGGCGGTGGTCTTCATGCCCGCGACGTCGGAGCCGGTGCCCGGCTCGGTCATCGCGAGGGCCCACATCTCCTCGCCGGTCGCGAACTTCGGCAGCCAGCGCTTCTTCTGCTCGTCGGTGGCGAGCATCTTCACGTACGGCAGGCCGAGCAGCGTGTGGACGCCGGAGCCGCCGAAGGTGACACCCGCGCGTGCGGTCTCCTCGTAGATGACGGCCTCGTACTTGTGCGAGTCGATGCCCGCGCCGCCGTACTCCTCGTCGACCTCGATGCCGAAGATGCCCAGCTCACCGAGCTTGAGGTAGAAGTCGCGCGGCACCTGACCGGCGGCGAACCACTCGTCGTAGACCGGCACGACCTCGGCCGCGATGAAGGCGCGGATGGTCTCCCGGAACGCCTCGTGGTCCTCGTTGAATACCGTACGGCGCACGGGATGCCTCCTAGGTCGGCAGTCGGTTGATACAGGTCGTACATGGCTAAGCGCTTGCTCAGACTCCCTTCGAAGTTACCCGCCAGTCGGGTGCGCTGTCCAGGGTGATGCTCGGCACGCGGAGACGGGTGGGTCCGGCGTCCGGGCCCGATTGTCAGTCCTGTGGGGGAGTATCGGAACAACGCCGTCGGACGTATCGGGGGACCACCATGACGATCACGAACGAGCAGCTGGCGGGGCACGCGTTCCTGGCCCTGCTGTACGAGGACGACTATTTCCCGGACCACCTCCTGGACAAGGGCACGGCGGTGTTGCGCGCCCTGTGCGAGCGGATCGAGGCCGAGAAGCCCACGGACCTCACCGCCCTGTACGCGCTGACCGCGGTGGCGACCGAGGCCTTCAACGACCTGGAGGCCGAGTTCGAGGCGGCGGGCGGCGAGATCGAGACCGTCGCACGCGAGGAGATAGGCGAGGCCTTCTGGACCATCGCGACGGCGTACGGCTTCACGGACGCGGACCCGGAGGAACTGATCGCCGAGCGCGAGTGGTGACCCCTTTCCGGATGACGGGCCGGGCGTCGGCGACCGTGGGAGGGTGAGGGAGTGAGGCTGGAGGATCTGGCCCGGCTGCGTCGGGCCCGTGACCGCATGGACCGCGAGTACGCCCAACCGCTCGACGTCCCCTCGCTGGCCCGCGCCGCCCTGATGTCGCCCGGCCATTTCTCCCGCAGCTTCCGTGCCGCCTTCGGCGAGACCCCGTACAGCTATCTCATGACCCGCCGCATCGAGCGGGCCAAAGCGCTGCTGCGCCGGGGCGACCTGTCGGTCACGGAGGTCTGCTTCGCCGTCGGCTGTACGTCACTGGGCTCGTTCAGCTCCCGCTTCACCGAGCTGGTGGGGGAGACCCCGAGCGCCTACCGGACCCGCCCCCACGACGCCGGGGAGACCATCCCGGCGTGCGTCGCCAAGATGCTCACGCGACCGGTCAGGAATGGAGAAGCAAATCCCCCACCCCGCACCTAGCGTGAAACGCATGGACATCAACCTCTCGCAGTGTTTCATCGCCGTCGACGACCACGACAAGGCGCTCGCCTTCTACCGCGACGCCCTGGGAATGGAAGTGCGCAACGATGTCGGATTCGAAGGCATGCGCTGGGTGACCGTCGGGTCCCCCGCCCAGCCGGACGTGGAGATCGTCCTCGAACCCCCGCTCGCGGACCCGAACGCCCCGGCGGCCGACCGGCAGACCATGGCCGAGCTGCTCGCCAAGGGCATGCTGCGCGGTGTGATCCTCTCCGCCGAGGACGTGGACGCCGCCTTCGAGCAGGTCCGGGCCGCGGGCGGCGAGGTGCTCCAGGAGCCGATCGACCAGCCGTACGGCGTCCGGGACTGCGCCTTCCGCGACCCTTCCGGCAACATGCTGCGCATCACCCAGTCCAGCAGGAAGTAGCACCCTCCCGATGAGGGCCGGGGCCCCGCCGGGCCCCGGCCCCCGCGCACCAGCAGGCTCCACGCCCCAGTTACGGAGAAACGACGAGCATGGCTCCGAGAACGAAGACCACGCAGCCGCCCGCGCCGCACGCCGCCGACAGCCACGACCTGATCCGCGTGCACGGCGCGCGGGAGAACAACCTCAAGGACGTCAGCATCGAGCTGCCGAAGCGCCGGCTGACGGTGTTCACCGGCGTCTCCGGGTCGGGCAAGAGCTCCCTGGTGTTCAGCACCATCGCCGCGGAGTCCCAGCGGCTGATCAACGAGACGTACAGCGCCTTCGTGCAGGGCTTCATGCCCACGCAGGCGCGGCCCGACGTCGATGTGCTCGACGGGCTGACGACCGCGATCATCGTCGACCAGCAGCGGATGGGCAGCGACCCCCGCTCCACGGTCGGCACCACCACCGACGCCAACGCCATGCTCCGCATCCTCTTCAGCCGGCTCGGCAAGCCGCACATCGGCCCGCCCGGCGCATTCGCCTTCAACGTGCCCTCGGTCACGGCGAGCGGCGCGATCACCGTCGAGCGCGGCAACAAGAAGGCGGTGAAGGCCACCTTCAGCCGCACCGGCGGGATGTGCCCCCGCTGCGAGGGCCGGGGCACGGTCTCCGACATCGACCTCACCCAGCTCTACGACGACTCCAAGTCGATCGCCGAGGGCGCGTTCACCATCCCCGGCTGGAAGTCGGACAGCTGGTGGACCGTGCGGACGTACGCGGAGTCCGGCTTCCTCGACCCGGACAAGCCGATCGCCGAGTTCACGAAGAGGGAAATGCAGGACTTCCTCTACCGGGAGCCGACCAAGGTGAAGGTGGAGGGCGCGAACCTCACCTTCGAAGGGCTGATCCCCAAGATCCAGAAGTCGTTCCTGTCCAAGGACCGCGAGTCGATGCAGCCCCACATCCGGGACTTCGTGGACCGGGCGGTCACCTTCACCACCTGCCCCGAGTGCGAGGGGACCCGGCTGACCGAGGGCGCCCGCTCCTCGAAGATCAAGAAGATCAGCATCGCGGACGCCTGCGCGATGGAGATCCGGGACCTCGCGGAATGGGTCCGCGCCCTGGAGGAGCCCTCCGTCGCCCCGCTCCTGACCGCTCTCCAGCAGACCCTGGACTCGTTCGTGGAGATCGGCCTCGGCTACCTCGCGCTCGACCGCCCCTCGGGCACGCTCTCCGGCGGCGAGGCACAGCGCGTCAAGATGATCCGCCACCTCGGCTCCTCGCTCACCGACGTCACCTATGTCTTCGACGAGCCCACCATCGGCCTGCACCCGCACGACATCCAGCGGATGAACGACCTGCTGCTCCGCCTCCGCGACAAGGGCAACACGGTGCTTGTCGTGGAGCACAAGCCGGAGGCCATCGCCATCGCCGACCATGTGGTCGACCTCGGCCCCGGGGCCGGTACGGCAGGCGGCACCGTCTGCTTCGAAGGCACGCTGGAAGGCCTCCGGTCCTCCGGCACCGTCACCGGCCGCCACCTCGACGACCGGGCCGTCCTCAAGGACGAGGTCCGCAAGCCCACCGGCGCGCTGGAGGTCCGCGGCGCGACGGCGCACAACCTCCGCAACGTCGACGTCGACATCCCGCTCGGCGTGCTCACCGTCGTCACCGGGGTCGCAGGTTCCGGAAAGAGCTCGCTCGTGCACGGGTCGATCCCGGCGGGCGAGGGCGTGATCTCGGTCGACCAGAGCCCCATCCGGGGTTCGCGCCGCAGCAACCCGGCGACGTACACGGGCCTGCTCGACCCGATCCGCAAGGCCTTCGCCAAGGTCAACGGCGTGAAGCCCGCCCTGTTCAGCGCCAACTCCGAGGGCGCCTGCCCCACGTGCAACGGCGCGGGCGTCATCTTCACGGATCTGGGCATGATGGCCAGCGTCTCCAGCCCCTGCGAGGACTGTGAGGGCAAGCGCTTCCAGGCCTCGGTCCTGGACTACCACCTCGGCGGCCGCGACATCAGCGAGGTGCTGGCGATGTCGGTCTCCGAGGCCGAGGAGTTCTTCGGCTCCGGCGAGGCGAGCACTCCGGCCGCGCACAAGATCCTCCAACGCCTCGCGGACGTAGGCCTCGGCTACCTCAGCCTCGGCCAGCCGCTCACCACGCTGTCCGGCGGCGAGCGCCAACGCCTGAAGCTGGCAACGCACATGGGCGACAAGGGCGGTGTCTACGTCCTGGACGAGCCGACCACGGGCCTGCACCTCGCGGACGTCGAACAGCTCCTCGGCCTGCTGGACCGCCTGGTCGACTCCGGAAAGTCGGTGATCGTCATCGAGCACCACCAGGCGGTCATGGCCCACGCGGACTGGATCATCGACCTCGGCCCCGGCGCGGGCCATGACGGCGGCCGGATCGTCTTCGAGGGCACGCCGGCCGAACTGGTGGAAGCCCGCACGACGCTGACGGGGGAGCACCTGGCGGAGTACGTGGGGGAGTGAGGTCGGCCTTCCCGGCTGCTGTGTCCTTTCCGCCTGTCTTGCGGGTCAGGCGGAGAGGGCCCCGCGCTTGACCGCGTCCACGAAGGAGGTCCACCCGGCGGCGGGGATGAGCAGGGCCGGCCCGCCGGGCACCTTGGAGTCCCGGACGGGGACGGCGGTGGGGTGGTGGTCCTGGACTTCGAGGCAGCTGCCCGACTCGCTACCGCTGTAGGAGGACTTGCGCCAGCGGGTGGGCGAGAAGTTGGTCTGGGTGCTCCGCCTGGCCATGTTCTCTGTAGCCCTTCGCTGTTGCCTTCACCACTGCCAAAGAGTCGTCTCGTGACAGGGAGTCGCTCAGTGCAAGAGCGTAACGGCTCTGGAGTGCCTCGACTACGGCTGGCGAATCGTGCAACTTCCCTACCCGCACTCCTTCGCTGTAGGCGACTGGCGGCTGGTCATCGAACCACATCAACGTCAGCATGCTTTCCAGCAACGAGTGGAAACCGAGCGACATGGGGAGCACGTGCGTGCGGATGATCTTCGCTTCGGTGAGCTCCACGATGTGGTCCAGCTGCTCCGCCATGACCTCCGGGCCACCGATCGGACGTCGGAGCGATGCTTCGTCCAAGATCGCCCAGACCACAGGTGGCTTGGTGCCCTGGAAGATCTTTGCGCGGTTCAGCCGTGCGACGACGGCTTTGTCACACTCCGTCGGGCCCAACGGGGGGAACGCCATGCCGAGGACGGCACGTGCGTACGCCTCGGTCTGGAGGATGCCCGGGAGAAATGACAGGGCGAACTCGCGGATCATCGTCGCCTGCTGTTCGAGATGCCGCGCCGCGCCGAAGTAGTCCGCGAGGACTCCGTCGTCCTCCGCTCCCGGCCGGAAACTCGTGAGGACGTTGCCCGTGCCCAGCGCCAAATCCAGCCCGCCGGGCATCCTCCTCGCTCGGCATGCGACGGCCCGCCTCGATGTGAGAGATGTGCGACCGCGTCATCAACGCCAGAACCGCGAGCTGCTGTTGCGTCAGGCAGGCCACTTCCCGCTGAGCCTTCAACCATGTGCCATAGGTATTACTCACAGCCGACTCCAGTGCGACGAGCGTGATGTCACTCCGTACCCCCTGGTGAGCCTAGCCGCGCCGACTTCACTCTGTGAGTGGATCGCTACTCAGCGAAGAACCCACCCCCTATTGCGACGGAGTTGACGCACCCATGAGCGAACAGGCACCGAATTCCGCACGGTTGCTGCCCTGGGCCGGAACGGACGGCAAACCCTGTTACGTCGTCGGTAACGGCGAGGGGCAGGTCTCGCGTGCGGCCGACCGGGTCGAGGCCATGCAACTGGGCATGGCGTACGAACTCCTCGACCACGCCGACGACATGGTGGACGACGACCGGTCCACGTCCGTCCAGCTACGCCACCTCGCGGCGGCCCTGGCGTACTCGCTGCGGGACGTCCACCGGGTCGCCCGGAGCCGAGGCCTGAGGCTGGGGATTCCCGACGCCTTCGAGCCCGACCACCCGACGGGACCGGGGCTGGTCTGTCTGGGGCCGTGAGACGGGGACCTCAGACCCCGGCCGTGCAGAACACGCACGCCTCCCAGAACGGCAGCGCGCCCAGCACCCGGTGACGTACGCACGTGGCCATCGCGGCCTCCTGCGGCCCGGGCAGGACATCCGCGTCGGCCTTCGCGGTCGCGGGGTCGAACGCCTCCACCATCGCCCGGTACGTGCGCAGGTAACCCTCGGCCCGAGGGGCCTCGTAGGTCAGTTCCTCCCACCGGTGGCGGGTCAGCGCCAGATCGAGGACGCGCAGCAGGAAGTCCTTGGCCGCCGCCCGCTCCTGCGGCGTGTCCCCCCAGTCGAGCTCCGCCAGGTCGAAACCGACTGCCCCGCGCCCCATCACGTTCTGGTCCTGGAGGGTCAGCAGGGCGGCGAAGCGGAAGTCCCACGGCTCGCGGGCCATCGTGGACACGGCGAGCGTGAGCACGTCCACGAACACGGCCGTCCCGCCGTTGGTCATCTCCAGGTGGCGACCGTCACCGCCGCCGAACAGGTTCATGCCCCGAGAGTAGGAGAGGAAGGAGGCCGACCTCCGATCAGCCGCGTGAAGAGCGGGACGGCGACCTCGCGGAGTTGCCGTAGAGACCAGTTACCGTCTCGAAGGCACCAAGTGCGGCGCCGCCGTGCACGACGACGGTCGGCACGACATGCACCTGCTCGCTCGTATCAGGGCTGATTGAGCCGGTCGTGCAGCCAGGAGCTGATGCCGCTGAGCGCCGTTGCGGCCATGGCGGTGGGGTGGCCCGTGAAGCCGTGAGGCGACTCGGGGTAGACGCGCACCTCGACGTCGTTCCCCGCCGCCGACAACCGGCCTGCCAGCGCAAGGTTGTCCTCCAGCAGCACGTCGTTGCTGCCCACGACCAGCAGCGCCGGGGGCAGCCCGCGCAGGTCGCCG
The DNA here is from genome assembly GCF_055577965.1 of Streptomyces sp. NPDC033165. Lineage (NCBI taxonomy): Bacteria > Bacillati > Actinomycetota > Actinomycetes > Kitasatosporales > Streptomycetaceae > Streptomyces > Streptomyces sp. NPDC033165. Next base: position 29,424 of record NZ_JBVIPK010000015.1, on the reverse strand, counting down.
TGGAGCGGGGAGATATCGGGATCGGTGCGGTCCGCGACATGGCCGGCGTACGCCTGGATGAAGTATTCGTCCGCGTAGAGACGGCCGCCCGGGGTCTGCGCGCTCAAGTCGTAGGCGCCGTAGCGGAGTGCGGCAGCGGCGAACCGGTCGACGACGCCTCTGTCCCTCAGCCGGAGCAGGGTCACCAGGGCGAGGTTGGCTCCCGCGGAGCTGCCGCCGATCGCGAGCCGGGAGGTCCCGAAGCGGGCTTCGGCCTCCTCCACGAGCCAGAGCGCCGCCGCTTCGCAGTCGTCGGGCGCGGCCGGCCAGGGGTGCTCGGGCGCCAGCCGGTAGTCGACGCTGACGACGGCGATGCCCAGGGCGTTGGCGAGCTCGCGGTGGCGTTCGTCGCCCCGTGCCGCGGAGCCGGAGTAGAAGCCGCCGCCGTGGATGCCCAGGTAGACACCGCGCGGCGGACCGCCGACGGGCAGGAGGATCCGCACCGGAACGCGTACTCCCGCGGCTTCGACCGTCTCCTCGATGGCAGGCGGATCGGCGGGACGGAAGACGCACTTCTGCTCCCGCACCTCCTTGAGCTCCTCGAACGTCCTGGGCCCACGGCCCGCAGCCCTCGACGCGTAGAAGTCACGGGCTTCGTCGACCTGCTCGGCGGGCACGTCGGCCAGCAGAGCGTCCAGCGCGAATCGCACGCGCCCTCCTCATCCATGTTGGTTTCAACGGCCGTTCGGGGTCGCATCGGCATGCTATCGCCGCGCGTGCGGGGGCGTTCGGTCCTCCTGCCGGGGCTGGTCGTGACATCTGTCATGAACAGTAATGACAGCTGCGCACCGCTCTGGCCCAGCGAAAGCACCGACGGACCGCCACGATAGATCGAGGCTAAGGGCTGTCCCGTAAGTGAGGGTGTCTCGTCTCGGCGGGTTCCCTTAGGAGCGAGCAGGTGCTGGGCAAACAACCAGGTCGACGGGGATCAGTGCGATACCCGATCATGTGCTCATGTCCCTGAGAGAGACCCTTGCCCGTGTCGATGCAGACCTGGCCGTCGGCCGGGTTCCTGTTGCGCGCCAGCGTTTGCGCGGTCTCGTCTCGTCCTTCCCGTACGACCTGACGCTCCGTCGGCGTCTGGCCGAGGTGTACCGGCTCTATGGCGATGCCGCCGAGGCCGGGCGGTGGATGTACCTCGAAGAGGACCGCAACGGCGACGAGACCGTCGCCTTCGAGGCGCGGTATGGATCTCCCGCGTGGCGGATGAAGGCACTCGCCTGGCGCGGCCCCGAGGCGATGGCTGCCACCTCCTTCGCGGAGAAGCAGCTGGTCGCCGTGCGGACCGCCTGCGCCGAGGAGCTGGGGCACCCTGTCGACTGGGACGACCCCGCCTCCTACCAGGACGGCCTGGAGGACAAGGACGAGGAGGCGCCATCCGAGCCGTGGACGGTCGGCGGTGTGCTGGCGGGCGGCGGCTGCCTGGTGGGGGCCCTCGCATTCCTCGCGATCTGGGTAAATGGAGTCGTTGCCCTCTTCGACTGACCCAGGTCACCAAGGGGGCGCTGGGGAGCGCCGCTCAGGTTCGGTAGGGCATCGAGAACTGTCGTGAGCGGGACACTTGGCTACGAGTGTAATGATCTCGCGATGTCTGCTGTGATTACGGCGTCGCAGCCGTCCTGGATAGCTCCGTTCACCGGGTTGAGCCCTCGCTGGTTCGACACGCTGGTGGCTCAGCTGCGGCACGAGGGAGCTGATGCGGTCCGCAGAGGCCAGCCGTGGAGCCTGCCACTGGAGGATCGGGTGCTGCTGGTCACGACGTACTGGCGCACCAACTTGACGCTGCGGCAGCTCGCCCCGCTGTTCGGCGTCTCAAAGTCCGCGGCTGACCGCATCATCAGTCACCTTGGTCCCCTGCTCGCGCTCAAGCCCCGCAGGCGGTTCCGCAAGAGCACCGTGCTCATCGTGGACGGAGCCCTGGTTCCCACCCGCGACCACACGGTGGCCGAGCGGTCGAAGAACTACCGCTACTCCACCAACCACCAGGTCGTCATCGATGCCGACACCCGGCGCGTCGTTGTGGTCGGCCGACCGTTGCCCGGCAACCGGAACGACTGCAAGGCGTGGGCACTGTCCGGAGCCAAGGACGCCGTCGGCCGCACCACCGTGATCGCCGACGGCGGCTACCGGGGCACCTGCCTGGTCATCCCGCACCGCCGCGAGCGCGGGCAGAGCGAATTGCCAGCCTGGAAGGAAGACGACAACACTTCTCACCGCCAGGTCCGTGCCCGTGTCGAGCACGCCTTCGCCCGCATGAAGACCTGGAAAATCCTCCGCGACTGCCGTTTGAAGGGCGACGGCGTGCACCACGCGATGAGCGGCATCGCTCGCCTGCACAACCTCACCCTCGCCGGATAAACAAGCGGACCGAACATCTGCTGGCTACACCCGCACCCGCCCGAAGATCCTTTATGGGACAGCCCTTAGTGTTGCGGGGATGCGAGTGAGGAACTTTGTGATGACTGTTGGTGCGGCCTGTCTCCTGGCCAGCGGATGTGGAGAAGGGGGCGAGGCCTCACACAAGGCGGCGGCACCGACCCGCTCGCTCCTTCCGCAGAAGGTGACCCAGCCGGAGTCGAGGACGGCGGTGGAGTACCCGGAGGCACCCGACGGCGCTCCGTTCGCCGAGATCGTCGCCCACGAGCTGGAAGGCAAGACCCTCGATCTCGCCAATGCCACCGGGAAGCCGAGCGGGAAATGCCCCGACAACGTCAGCTCGAAGGCCGGGACGAAGGTGACCTGCACCGTCACCTTCAAGGGCGTCGACGTCGAATGGATCGTCACGATCGGGGACAAGGCATGGTCCGACAACGTCGTGGAGTACCAGGCCGTACCGCAGACGGGCCTTCTCACCCGCGAGGGGGTGGCGCGCATTCTGTTCGGCAACAACCGGCAGCTCGACTACGCCCTCTGCAACAACCTTCCCGAGGTGATGGCCGTCCCCCTCGGGGAGACGACCTACGAGTGCGAGGAGGTCAACAAGGGTGAGAAGCCGTCCGGCTTCAGCCAGAAGGTCCACCTGACCGATACCGGGCCCCGAGTGTTCTGATCCCGCCCAGCTTGTTTAAGTGCGCCACGAGCGCAGAGAGTGAGGTTGATGTAGATAAGCCCACTTGACGTGGTGCTGTGCAGATGAAGAAGGTTTTTTTGGCCCTTCGGCGTCGCCCTCGGGGGGAGGCGCTTCCCGTGGAGACTTTGCTGCAGCACCAACCGAATCGGCGAACACCGTGAGGAGCGGAGTACCGTCGCGGGGCATGTCGGCGGACCGGCCCGTAGTAGTGCTGAAGCCCCTGTAATGAGGGGGGAGCGAAGAGGCCGGGTCACTCGTGACTGTTGGAGTTCGACCAACCGGACGCTCTCCGGCAGGAGTCGATGAAGCAGTTGAAGTCACCGGAGAAGTCGTTTGAGATCTCGAAGTGGGAAGTCTGGGAGAAGTTCCAGGAGGTAAAGAGGAATCAGGGAGCGCCAGGGGTGGACGGGCAGTCCATCGCTGACTTCGAATCAGATCTGCGGGGTAACCTCTACAAGATCTGGAATCGGATGTCATCGGGGACGTACTTTCCCCTCCGGTAAGCGCGGTGGAGATCCCGAAGCAGCATGGTGGCGGCACGAGAATGCTCGGCATTCGCACTGTCGCCGACCGCGTTGCGCAAACGGTGGTGGCCAGGCATCTCGGAGCTCGGGTGGAGCCTGCGTTTCACGAGGATTCCTATGGCTACCGGCCAAGACGGTCGGCTCTGGATGCGGTGGAGCGCTGCCGGACACGGTGCTGGAGGAACGACTGGGTGATCGATCTCGACATTCAGAAGTTCTTCGACAGCGTCCGGTGGGACCTCATCGTCAACGCCGTGGAGGCTCACACCGATGCCGTCTGGGTGATTTTGTATGTCAAGCGGTGGCTCCAAGCACCGCTTCAACTGCCCGACGGCTCCCTGCGGAAGCGGGACCGGGGGACCCCGCAGGGCTCCGCGGCCTCGCCTGTGCTGGCGAGCCTGTTCATGCACTATGCGTTCGACCTGTGGCTGTCCCGCAACTTCCGGGATGTCCAGTTCGAGCGGTATGCCGATGACGCGGTCGTGCACTGCGTCAGCGAGCGCCAGGCTCAACAGGTCCTGACAGCGCTCGGGAACAGGATGGAAGAGGTCGGGCTGCGGTTGCATCCCGTCATGACCAAGATCGTGTACTGCAAGGACGGGAACCGGCGCGGCGCTTACGAGCACACGTCGTTCACGTTCCTCGGGTTCACGTTCCAAAGCCCGCAGAGCGCGGAACAGGAAGGGGAAGAACCTCACCAACTTCCTGCCCGCGATCAACAAGGAGGCAACTGAAGAAGATCAGCGGGGAGGTCCGCTCCTGGCGGCTTCACCTGCGGATCGGCCTCACCTTCGCCGAACTGGCCCGCAGGATCAACCCGATCGTGCGCGGCTGGATGCAGTACTACGGAGCGTTCTACCACTCCGAACTGCTGCCCCTCCTGCGGCGTATCAGTGCCTACCTGATGCGCTGGATCCGCAAGAAGTACAAGCGATTTCGGTCATTCAAGGCAGCCCACAGGTGCTGGCAGCGCATCACCAGCCGGCACCCCAGGCTCTTCGCCCACTGGGCATGGACACCGTGTTTCTGGTGATCAGAGTGACAAGAGCGGAGTGACGGGAGACTGTCACGCTCCGTTCTGTGGGAGCCCGGGGTGAGACTCCCTCGGGCCATCCGACCAGTGTCAGTAGTTCTTCATTCGGGATTCTTCCGCCATTCCCTTACCAGGTGACCGTTTTCATCCCATGACTTTTCTGAAATCAAGGTCAAGCCGTCTTCGGTGAATTCTCTTTCCTTGGCGATCGAGCCGTTGGGGTGCCACTCCTTTGTTGTTCCTACCGGGCGGCCCGCCTTTGCCTGCCCTTCGGATCGTGGAGTTCCATCCGAATACCACTCGCGGCTCTTGCCATGCAAAACGCCGCTGACGTATTCGTCCAGACTGACGAGCGCTTCACCCGAGTATTCTGCTACTTCCCCAGTGAAGGGCTCTCCCTGGAAAAATAGGTTCCCGCTTCCGTCTTCGTCGACTGAGGGATCGTCGATATCGATTCTCTTGGGTGAAGTCATCAAGGGGTCCAATTTTCATCAGTCGGGGGATTCCCGGTGAACTTACCATGCGAGCTGTCAACGCCGTCCAACATATGCTCGCAGTTGGCGCAGAAGGCCGCAGGTCGCACAGGAAGGCCTGTTCGCCTGTGCGGCAGGAAGGGGAACTCCACCGATGCGCGAAGTTCCCGCAGGGCAGCGGCATCGTCAGGAAGGCCCTGTCTTCTGCGTTCCCAGAGAAGCTCGTTCACTGCCTTGACTTCGGCGTGACCGAGAGGGTGGTCGGGCGCGGGCGGGTTATCGAAACCGTCGTATCGGGCGGCAATGGTGGGATGAACCCGATCGGCGGGAATGATATTGTCAAATTTCCCATTGATGGCTTCGACGATCATTCCGGTGCGTAGATCCATCACGGCGCCGACACAAGCGCCAGTTTGTTTCCTCGGGAAAGTCCCCGCCTCCTTGGCCGCTCTGTATACCTCAGCGCGCTGGAAGGAAAGGTCCTTGAGGAAGTGCTCGGCGTTACGTCCGTCGATCAGAGTTACAAGGCCGTTGCTATTGCGCTCTATTCGCCCTTCCTCGACTACTCCGAGGACTTTGTTCCCCGGTCCTGCCGGAGGCAGCGGGGCATCTCCGACCCGGATCGGTTCGGAGGAGCGGCGGGCGGCGTCGTCGGTGAGATTGCCTCCTGCCTCGCGAACGTCCCTCTCCTGAGCAGGAATATGGTCAGGGTCTCTGTGCGCCGGAGACATCCCCTCGTCACCGGCCCTGGCCGTATGGTCGAGCCCGCCAGGCGGTGTGCTTTCGCTCGCCGGACCGCGATTCGGTGCCCCGGAGGGCGGTTCGCTTGCTGTCCCCGGGCCGGGTTCCGCAGCATCGGGCCGACTGGTCGAGGCGTGACCGCTGTCGCCGACAGGGTGGTTGCCGTGGCCTCCACTGGAATTGCTTTGGGATGGCGTTCCGTTGTCCAGGCTGTTGGTCGGCAGGTTGTTCGCGGTTCCGCCCGGTGCCCTGTCGAGGCCCGCGCCGTCGTTGCCTGTGCGGCCGAGATCGTCGCCGAGTCGGCCCGCGTCCCCCAGGTCCGCGCTCAGTCGGATGGGGTCGCTGCCGGTGCGGAAGCCTGCGCCGACGAGGGCCGACTGTTCGGCGGGGGTGCGGGGCAGGGGGCTGTCGGCGTCGGTTCTGATGGGGGCGCCGTCGGTGGGGGTGTCCTTGGGGGCGGCGGTGTGGTGCTGTTTGAGGGTGCCGTCCTCCTTGAGGATATTGCCCTCGCGGTCGAGGTGGATGACGTTGCCGTCGGCGTCGACGTCCTTGATGGTGCCCTCGGGCAGGGCCGTGGTGCCCCCGGGGAGTTTGAGGGAACCCTCCGCGATGGGCAGGGAACCGGCCGGTGGGGCCATGCCTTCGGGGAGGCGGACCACGCCGTCGCCGAGGTCGAGTGCTCCGGCGGGGATGTCCATGCCGTCCGGGAGCTTGACCGTGTTCTTCGGGAGGGCGAACGCGCTGTCGGGGATCGCCGCACCCTCGGGTAGGTGCAGGGTGCCGTCGGCGAGCTTGAATCCGCCGTCCGGGAGAGTGACCGCGCCTTCGGGGAGCGTGGGGATCTCGACGTTGCCCATGCCCTTGAGGCCGGACATCACATCGCTGATCTTCGTGAAGCCCGCCCCCGCGCCCTTGAAGAGGTACGTCATCGGGTCGATGGCCCGGCCCGCCTTGCCCGCGAACGACAGGGCCTTCGCCGCGGCCGCCGCCTTGCCCGCGCCGGCGGCGGCTCCGCCCGTGCCGCCGGTGAAGACGGTGGTCAGGACGTTGAAAGTGACCGCGCCGGCGGCGCGCGAGGGGTTCTCGCTCCACTGGTCCCAGGCCAGGAGGGCCTTGCCGGTCTCCTTCATCGCGGTGCGTGAGTCCCGGAGCCAGGAGGGGAGTTGGTCCTCCGGCGTCATCCAGAACGCGCCCGCCAGCGGGGTGCTGGAGATCGCGATACCGGTGACCAGCTTGCCCAGGCCTGTCCAGGCCTGCTTCGCGGCGTCCCAGCCCTCGGTGCCGAACAGGGTGCCCAGGCCCTTGATCGTGCCCCAGACGCCGTCGACGAAGACGCCCTTGGCGAAGTCCCAGGCGTGTTCGTGCAGGTGATACCAGGGCTTCGATTCCTGGACCGGGTCGCCCCAGGGCAGGCCCTTGGCGTTCTTCATGGCCTCGGCGTCGTAGCCGTACATGCCCTCGCCGTTGGAACCGTCGTTGGTTCTCAGCTTCTGCCCGCCCGGCACCAGGGCGATGATCTTGTTGTGGCAGGCCCGCTCCACCGCCTGGAACGCCGCCCAGGTCTCGGCGATCTCGTTGCGGCGGTTGTTGTTCTCCTCGACCAGGTCGCCGTCCTCGCGCCACTTGTCGTCCGCGTTGGCCTTGGCGAGGAAGGTCCCCGCATCCCGCTTGAGCTGCTTCAGCTTCTCGACCAGCGGGTAGGCGTCGTCCGAGTAGGCGCTCAGCGCACTCGTGATGGTCGCCACGTCCGACTTCAGCGACGCACCCCGGTCCGCGACCGGCTTCGTCACCGCGAACAGCTGCTCCGCCTCCGGAGCCTTGTAGAAGGCCTGGAGTCCGCCGAAGCTGCTGTGGATGTCCCCCGCCGCCGTGGCGATCTTCGCCCCGCCCTTGCTCAGCGCGGTGACCGTGGTGTCCAGCAGCGCGAGGTCACCCGTGAAGACCGGTATGCCCTCCAGATTCACCGGCTGGTTCTCGCTCACTTGCCGGCCCCCAAGTCCTTCAGCACGTCCAGGCGGACCGACTTCGCCGCGTTCTGCGCCTGCTTCGCGGTGTCGAGGTCGCCCTCGACGTACTCGTTCGTCGCCGTCGCCGCACCCAGAACCGCCGCCTGGATACGCTCGGCCATCGACTTCAGCTGCGACTGCCGGGCCTGCACGTACTCGCCCAGCGCCGCTGCCACCGGACCTGTCGCCGCCCGCGACAACGGGGCCTGTCCCGGAGCCACCGGGCCGTGCAACGGAGTGCTCGCCGCCGTGCCCGGCACCGCCGTCCCCGCCGCCTGCGCTGCCTGCGACAGGTTCTTCATCAACGCGGTCAGCGCCTTCTCCAGGTCACCGGCATGCCCCCCGACCACCTTCAGCTGACCTTGAACACCCTGCGGTTTGATATCCCACGCCGACACCGACAAGCCCCCGAAACGCCCAACCAGTCCTGAATCGCTGTCCTTACGCGCTCTTGCGTCAGCCGATGTTGTCCACTGCCGCCTTCGCCCGCGCCAGCGTCTGCGTGGCCGTGCCGTCGTTCTTTTCCAGCGTCGTACGCAGCAGCTGAATGATGTTCCGCACCTCCTGCGAGGTCGCGTTCCACCGCAGCTCCTTGCCGTGGTACTCGTCCGCCACACCGTCAGCGGCGAAGTCGTTCATCGCCGCCTTGACCTGCGTGTCCCGCGCCGTGATCACCTGCTCCAGCCGGGCGATCACCGCCTGGATGTTCCCCTGCACCTCGGTCGAGGCACTCGTGTCGTACGACCGCCGGTCCGTGCTGCCCGCCATCACCCATCAACTCCCCGTCAGTGAAAACCTGTACGTGCCTGTCGCTGCGCCGCTGTCAGCGGCCGCCGAACCTCGCCGCGTCGAAATTCGCCGACGCCATCTGCGACTTCGCGTTCTCTCCCTGCTCCTGATCACCCGATCCGAACGCCGCGTCCATCCCGGACTGACCGCCCAGGATTCCGGAGAGCGACGCGTTCAGCGCGCCCGTGATCTCGTCCGCACGGTTCTTGAAATCGTCGAAGGCGACCTTTCCCGCCCCGTTGAACTTCCCCTCCAACGGTTCCGCCGCCGCGATCAACTGCCGGATCAGCGTGCCCAGGTCCGTACTCGCACCCTGCGAATGCGACACCAACGTCGACAGGACCGACGACCCCATGTCGAACTTCATCGGGTTCCCCCACCGTTTCGAATGATCATATGAATGTTCGGATTCATGTCTATCAACTCAAGCGTCACTACTGCAATCAGCAATCGAGCTGATCGTCGTTGGTGACGAAGTCATGACATCGGGCAGAGGCCGCCCGTGCTCTAAGCGCCCTTCAGATGCCGTACGAGCCTCTCGAAGTCCTGCCATCCCGACAGGTCAGAGGGGTCCCCCGGCAGTGGGTAGTACAGCGCAGGTCTGGTCCTCGGGCCGAGCTGCACCGGCGGTTCGGACAGCGGAGTGCGGCGGGCCCGGTCGTCCGGCATCGCGCGGACCTCCTCCGGGCCCAGGACGAACGCCAGCGGGACGCCCGGCCCCTCGAAGCGCGGCGGTACGGCCAGGTCGCGTCGTGCTTTGCGGAGTTGTACGAGCATCGACTGGAGGCGGTGGCGGGTGGCGAGCGCCTCGGCGGCCGCGGGGAGGGCGTCCAGCGGGGGCCTCTCGTCGCTGCCGTAGCCGAACGCGAGCGTGACCTCCTCCTCCACACCCGCCTTCGTCCGGGTGACGCGTACGGTGGCGATCCCCGGGCGGTCGCGGTGGCCGACCACGACGAACCAGGTCGGCTCGGGCGCCCGCTCGTGCGCGAGGTCGGTCAGCCGGGCCGGGGACCACGGGAGGGTCGCCGGTTCCGAGGTGCCCCAGCCCGCGGGCGGCCGGCCCGTCAGCTCCCGCCACACCGTCTCCAGGCCGCCGCCGAGCACCAGCCGCTCGTCCGCCGGGTGCACCATGCGGAAGGTCAGGGCGAGCTGGCGTTCACCGGTGTCGCGGACCCGCTGGTAGGCGGCCGCCACCGGGGTGCTCGGGTCGTCCTCCGTCGCCCCGGGGGAGACGACCGGGGCGAACATGCCGTCCTGCCAGCGCAGTACGGCGCCGGTCAGCCCGTCGTAGTAGCCGTCCTCCTCGTCCTGGACGATCCAGCGGGACGGCCAGCCGCCCAGCGTGTCCCGTACGGCCGGGGAGAGCGAGGTTCCCGCCGGGCTGACGATCTGGAGGCCGATCCCGGCCTCCGCCGCCGCGCGGAACGCGTCCGAGAGCCACGCCGTCATCGCCACCACCGGGCGGTCCTGGATGACGACCGCGACCTTCTCGGTCAGGACGTCGATCGCGGGCTGGGCCGCCGCCGGCTCCGGGGCCACGCTCACCCCGTCCGCCTTCACCACGGCGAGCGAGCCGGTGGCGTCCGGCGGCCAGGCCGAACCGCCGATCAGCGAGACCAGCCGGGTCGCGAACGTACCCGCGAGCTGTTCCGCCTCCGTGACGCCCGTGGTGGCGCGGGCCTCCGTCCACCAGTACGGCACCGGGGGCGCCGTGGTCCCGAGCAGCCGTTCCGCCTCGCCCTCGACGGAGACCAGCAGCGGGGCCTCCACGGAGACGAGAGGGCGGCCCTCGGTGTCGCAGAGCTGCACCACGGCCCCCTCGCCCCGCGTGCCCACCAGCTTGTCCGGGCCGCCGGAGAGCAGGCCGGCCAACACGGCCCAGGGGTCGGGCATCCGGGGGGTGAGAGCGATGACGTCCTTGGTCATGGGAGGGGCGTCCTGGCCTTCCTGCGTCGGCGGGGGATGAACGAGGGTGCGCGGGTCACAGCGGTCTGTGCGCCGTCCGGTCGGACGGATACGGGTCACATCGGGCTGTACGCCGTCTGGATCAGACGGTTCGGCTGGCCCCGGCGGATGAACACGCCGCGTCCCGGTGCCTGCTGGGACGCGTACACGCCGGGGAACAGCTGGCCCTCGCTGCGGTCGCCCGTCATCAGCAGAGCCGAGGCCCCGGACTCCCGCAGGCCCTGCACCAAAGGCTCGTACATGCCCCGCGACGCACCGGCGACCCGGCGCGTCAGGACGAAGTGGAGGCCGATGTCGACCGCCGAGGGGATGTACGGGAGGAACGCCGACAGCGGAGACTGTCCGGCGGTCGTGAGTACGTCGTAGTCGTCGACCAGGACCACGATGCGCGGGCCCTTTCCCCAGTTGCCCGGCTCCAGGTCCTCCAGGCGGGCGTTCTCGTCGGGCAGCCGCTTCTCCAGTTCGGTGGCGATGCCTGCCGAAAGGCCCGCGCACAGCTTGGAGTTGTACGCGTAGCCGCCGTTGAACTCCTCCGGCACCGCACCGCGCAGCGAGCGCCGGGGGTCCATCACGGCGAACACCAGCTCGTCCTCGTGGTACCGGTCGATCAGGCCGTGCGCGATCGTCCGCAGCAGGTTCGTCTTGCCGCACTCGCTGTCCCCCAGCACCAGCAGATGCTGGTCGTGCTCGAACAGGTCGAGCAGTACGGGTGCGAGGGCGGACTGGTCGAGCCCGATCGGTACGCGGGTGGGCTCGGCTGCCGGGCCCGGCAGCGTGTGCGGCTCCAGGACGTGCGGCAACACCCGTACCGGCTGGGCGACTTCGCCGCTCCAGGTGGCGCGGACCGAGCGGGCCGTGCGTTCCAGGACCGCCCCCAGGTCCACCGCGTCGGCGACCCCGTCCGTACGCGGCAGGGCCACCTGGGCGAAGAGCTTCCCGTCGGTGAGGATCCGGCCGGGCTCGTCCGGCGACAGGGTCTCGGCGAGCTTGCGGTCGATGCTGGACTCGCTGGGGTCGTTCAGCCGGAGCTCGACGCGGGTACCGAAGTTCGACTGGATGGCGATGCGCACGTCGTTCCAGCGCAGCATTCCCGCGACCACGTGGATACCGTAGCCGCCGCCCCGCTTGAGGATGTCGGCGATCGCGTCGTCCAGCTCCTCGAAGTCGTCGCGGAGCGCGCCGAACCCGTCGATGACGAGCAGGATCTCGGCCGACGCCAGTTCGGGCAGCCTGCCCGCCGCGTGCAGGGTGCGCAGTTGCTCGACCGAATCGATGCCGTGCTCGCGGAAGAGGTCCTCGCGCAGCGCGAGCATGGTGCGGACCTCCTCGACGGTGCGGGCCGCCCGCTCCCGGTCCGCGCGGCCCGCGATGCCGCCCACGTGCGGCAGGCCCGACAGCGCCTGGAGGCCGCCGCCGACCAGGTCGAGACCGTAGACGCCGACCTCGCGCGGGGTGTGGGTGAGTGCGAGGGAGAGGACGAGGGTGCGCAGCAGCGTCGTCTTGCCCGACTGCGGTCCGCCGATCACCGCCGCGTGGCCGCCCGCCACGGTGAGGTCCAGGAACCACTTGCCCTGCCACTGCCGGGCCGGGTCGTCGAGCAGGCCGACCGGGACGCGCAGCGGTCTGCGGTCGCCCGCCGTGCCCGCTCCGGCCAGCCGCATCCCGTGCGGGCCGATGTCCAGCGGACCGGCGACGGTGTCGAGGGCGGTGGCGGTGGGCAGCGGGGGCAGCCAGATGCTCCGTACGGGCGGCGCGGCACCGGCCAACTGGGTGACCATGACGCCGAGTTCGGTGGGTCCCGTCTCGCGGCGGCGGGACGCCGGTTCCGGGGAGTGCCTGGTTTCGTCCGGTCCGGCCAGGGTGTTGAACGCCTCGTACGGCAGGGCGAGCGGACCGGTCTCCTCCTCGTCGGCGGTGCGGACCGGGCCGCGGTAACCCCCGGACACGTAACCGGCCTTGAAGCGGGAGTAGTGGCTCGTGTCGACCTTCAGATAGCCGAATCCGGGCAGCGGAGGCAGGTGGAAGGCGTCCGTGGTGTCCAGGACCGTGCGGGACTCGTCGGCGGAGAAGGTCCGCAGACCGAGGCGGTAGGAGAGATAGGTGTCCAGGCCCTTGAGCTTGCCGCCCTCGATGCGCTGACTGGAGAGCAGCAGGTGGACGCCGATGGAGCGGCCGATGCGGCCTATGGAGAGGAACAGGTCGATGAAGTCCGGCTTGGCGGTGAGCAGTTCACCGAACTCGTCGATCACCACGAACAGATGCGGCAGCGGGTCCAGATCCGGCCGCTTCTCGGCGCGCAGGGCCGCGTAGTCCCCGATGTCGGCGACGTTCCCCGCGTCCTTGAGGGCCTGTTGGCGGCGCTTGACCTCACCGGCGAGGGAGGAGTGGACGCGTTCGACGAGCCCCGCCTGGTTCTCCAGGTTGGTGATGACCCCGGCCACGTGCGGCAGGTCCGCGAACGGGGCGAACGTCGCCCCGCCCTTGTAGTCGACCAGGACGAGTGCCAGGTCCTCCGGCGGGTGCGTGGCCACCAGGGCGAGGACGAGCGTCCGCAGCAGTTCCGATTTCCCCGAACCGGTCGCGCCCACGCACAGCCCGTGCGGGCCCATGCCCAGCTCCGAGGACTCCTTGAGGTCCAGGAGCACCGGCTCGTGCGAGTCGCTGATGCCGATCGGGACACGGAGGAAGGCGCGTTCGCCGCGCGGCGCCCACAGCCGGTCCAGGTCGAGCCGGGCCACGTCGTCGATGCCGAGCATCGTGGCGAACTCGACCGGCCCCGACAGCGGGGCGTCGGCGAGCGACTCGGCGGACAGCCGCAGCGGCGCGAGCATCCGGGCCAGGCCCTCGGCGTACGGGATGCCCGCCTCGTCCACCATGCCGTGGGCCTCCAGGGGCTCCGGGGACCGGAGGTCCTCGATGGTCACGTCCGTGCCGTCGACGGTGATGCGTACGGAGACGTGCCCCGGCTCCTGCACCCGCCGCTCCAGCAGGTGCAGGACGGTGACGCCCATCTCGCGCAGGCTCACGGCGTCGTCCGGGCGCGGCAGGTCGACCGCGTCCTCGCCGTGCCCGTCGGTGACGACGAGCAGCCGGGAGTTCATCGACAGCGCGTCCCGCCCGGCCAGCCCGCGCCGGACCTCGGCGGCGTACGAAGCCCGGCGGCGCAGCTCCGGTCCGAGCTGCCGGGCGAGCTGAGGGGCGGAGGGGGCGATGCGGCGGGCGGCGACCGGGCCGTCGAACCGCTCGGTGTCGAGCAGATGCGGCAGCCACTTCGCCCACTCCCAGTCGTCCATGCGGTCGCCGGGCGCGGCGAGGGCGATCGCCACGTCGTCGGGGGCGTGCAGGGCGGCGGCCTGGACGAGCAGCGCGCGGGCCACCCGCAGGCAGTCCTCGCGGGCGCCGATCACGCTGACGTTGCCGATCCGGTCCAGCGGGACGGTGAGCGGCAGTTCGGTGCCGTTGCGGAACCGGTTCACCAGCGCCGACGCCTCGTTGAGCATGAAGAGGTCGGGCGGCGTGAGCACCGTCGACCCCGGCTCGGCGATCTGGAGATCCCGTACGGGCATCTCGCCGGTGCCGACCCGTACCCGCAGGAAGTCGTCGTCGACCCTGCGCCGCTCCCACAGGCGCGCCGGGTCGCGCACGATGTCGTACAGGGCGTACGGCGGGGGGTTCAGCACATCGGCGTGTTCACGCCGCTCGCGCTCCTCCGCCGAGAGCTCCTCGCGCAGGTCCTCCACGTAGGCGAGGTAGGCCTCGCGCTGGGTGCGACGGGTGCGCTGGGCCTTGCCGCGCTGGGAGAAGAGCAGGGCGACGGAACCGATGACGGTGACCACGAGGACGAGCGCGCCGAGTGCGGCGAACTGGCTGTTGCGGACGACCGTCATCATCACGACCGACGACATGACCCCGGCCACGGGCAGGAGCGACATCGCGATGTTACCCGCCTTGCCCTCGGGGAGGTTGGGCGGGGCCTCGATGGTGCGGGGCCCGGGGGCGGCCGGCGGGCGGGTGGTCCGGGCGGGGCGGTGGATCAGACGCGTGCTCATGGGCGTTACCGGCGCTTCTGGGAGAGCTGGAAGACCTCGGCGGCCAGCCGGGTGGCGGCGAGCCGCGTCGGCCGGGCGAGCAGTTCGGTGCGCAGGGCGCCGCCTTGCGCCAGATGCCGGTCGTGGGGCAGCACGTGCACGGCCGCGCCGGTGGACCGGAGCTTCTCGGCGGCGGCCGCCACGTCGATCCCCGGGCGGGCCGTCGTAGCGGTGAGGGCGACCACGGTGCCCTCGATCATGTGGCGGGGCAGCCCCTGCATCCACTGGAGGACCGCGTACGTGCTGGTGATGCCGTCCAGCGTGGCGGGGGCGACCAGGACCCGGGCCTGGGCGGCGGAGAGCGCGACCCGGGCGACCTCGGCGGGCAGCGTCTCGCAGTCGACCACGGTCACGCCGAAGTAGCGGCGCAGCGCCACCATGACCCGCTCGTAGGCGGAGGCGTCCAGCATGGCCCCGATGCGGCCCTGACTGCCGGGCAGCAGCCAGGCGTTGTCGGGGAGCTGGACGAGGTAGCCGGTGACGTCGAGCAGCGACATCTGTGGTTCCACGAGGTCGGCCAGATCGGCCGTGGTCCAGCGCAGAGTCTCCGCGCCGACGCGCAGGGGCAGCGAGCCGAGCGCGGGATCGGCCTCGACGAGGAGGACCGGGTCCTGGCGGTAGTGCGCGTACGCCGTGCCGAGCAGGGCCGCCACGGTCGTCTTGCCCGCACCGCCCCGGATGGAGGTGACGGCGATCTGCCGCCCGGTCGTGACCGGCTGCTGAAGCGTCCCGGCGGTCCGGGTGAGCTCGGCGACCTCGCGGGCCGCCGACGAGGAAACGATACGGCGCACGGCGCGCGAAGCCCGGACGACGAGCGGTTCACCCCGCAGCGGCTTGCGTGCCGTGCCGGTCAGTGCGCCGTCCACCACGGGCCGCGAGTCGGGCGACCGGTAGGGGCGCCGGGGGCCGGCCGGCCGGGGGGCGGGGGAGCGCGGGGCCGGGGTGGGCGGGGTGGCCGGGGAGCTGTGTCCGGCGGGGGCGGCGGCGAGATGCTCGGTGGGTACGGGGGCGGCGGCGAGGTGCTCGGCTGGTACGGGGGCGGCCGGGGGGCCGCCGTCGGGGCCCGCCGCGTGCCGGTCACCAGGGAGGCCGCCAGGGAGGCCGCCAGGGCGGTCACCAGGGGGGCCGCCGGGACGGTCGCCGGGGTGGTCACCGTGCCGGTCGCCGGAGCCCGCCGCCTGCCGCGGAGGCGTACCCCTCAGATCGCGCAGCACATCGCCCTGCCAGTTGTCCGCGTTCGGCATGTCTGCCCTTCTTCTCCGCTCCGCCGCCCCGACCGGAGCCGCCCGCACATGGATGTCAGAACTTGTTGAGCAGCTGGCCGTACATACCGAACACCCCGATGGCGAGCGGGAACATCCCCACCATGCCGATCGACTCGACCAGGTCGGCGGTGCGCCGCAGCCGCACCCGTACGTGCTCGGGAGGCTCCACCGCCAGGGCGAGCAGCGGCAGCAGCGCCGCCGCGCCGAGCACGGCCACGGGGCCCGCGGCCCCGGACGCCTGTTCCATCCACAGCATCACGAGACGTACGAACAGGACCCCCGCGGCGGCGAACAGGGCCACCACCTCGGCCACCAGCGGAAACGCGCGGGCCCTCGACAGCAGCACCACCGCGACCAGCGAGGACAGGAGCACCGTCCACACGGTCGGCCGCGCGGCCAGGGTGAGCAGCCAGCCCGCGGCTGCCGCCGACACCGCGGTGACGACGGTGGCGAGGGCCAGCCCGCGGTGCGTGGCGGCCAGCGCGTTGGACACGTCGTGGCGGCTCACCGACATTCCGCCCGAGCGCCGGTCGTCGAGCGCCGTGAGCCCGGAGGCCATCAGGGCGAGGCGGGGCAGCATGCCGAGCAGGACCATGGAGAACACGGCCATCACCGCGCCGATCCGGGCCGGATCGGACTCCACCGCGGCCACGGCCTCCCACACCGCCGTCACGGCCGCCGTGGCCCCGGCCCCGATGAGGCCCCCGCGGCCCAGCGGGGAGAAGACGCCGAGCAGCGTCAGTGCCAGGGCCACCGCCGCCGCCACCGCGGCGAGCCGGGCGGGGCCCGGCCAGCCGTACGCGTCGGCGGCGGTCCAGGCCGTGAGAACGCCGAGGCCGCCGGAGACGAACAGCAGCGCGGTCGCCAGACCGCGGTTGCCGGACCCGAGCCGGGAGATCAGCGCGCCGCCCACCAGGAGTACGGCGGTGACGACCGCGAGGGCGGTGGCCAGCGCGTCGAGCGGGAACTCGCGGCGGGCCAGCAGGGCGGCGAGCACCGCGAACACCACGGTCGCCGCGCCCGCGCCGACCCGTCGCACGGCCGGACGCCAGCGCCAGGCCTGTAGGTCCAGGCTGTCGGCCACCTGGTCCGTGACGTCGTGGACCACCGGGGCGGGCGGCGCGGCGTGGGTCCTGACCAGGCGGAGCACGGCGCCGTCGCTGACCCCGGCCGAGGCCAGGGTGCTGTCGTGCGGCAGCGCCGAGCCGTCGGAGGTGATCAGCTGCCGCGTCAGCGGCCGCGAGGCGGCCCGGTCGTCCAACAACTGGAGAATGTCCGGAAGCAGTTGGCCGATAGGCGTATCGGAGGGCAGCACGATGTCGGCCCGCCGCCGCTCGCCGACGAGGGTCACCCGGCTCAGTTCCGTCCGGGATGTTATTGCTGTACTCGCCATTTACGGAAACCTATCATCGCGACTTTCCGGAATTTCGGGCCAATTGGGCAAAGTGCACCGTTATTCCGGCCTCTCGGGAGAAATTCACCGGGGCTCGTACCGCTGCGCCTGCCGTTGCTGCTGTTGCTTTTCCTGCTCGGCCTTCTGTTTGTCCAGGGTGTGCTGGAGGAACGACCAGCCGACGCACCCGGCGCAGAGCACGGCGGTGATGGCGATGCCCGCGAATACCTTCCCGAGCCGCTCGTCGGCCGTGCGCCGCGCGCGTCCGGCGCCGAAGAGCAGGGCGTCCCGCATCCGGCGTCGGCGTACCCCCACCGATTCCAGCAGCTGACTGTCGTAATCCCGTGCCATGCGATCCCCCTTTGCCGCTGCAACATACCGAGGGGCGGGGGTGGAGTGCACACCAGGGTCGCCGGGACCGGGCACCGCTGTCCGATACGCGTCACCCCTGCCGCAGCGCGAACCACAACTCCGTCCGTACGTCCATGTCGTCCAGGTCTCTGCCGAGCAACGCCGCGCACCGCCCGATGCGTTGGCGGACGGTGTTGCGGTGGACGCCGAGGGCCACCGCCGTGCGGTCCCAGCTGCCGTGCAGGGAGAGCCAGCAGCGCAGGGTGTCGGCCAGGGGTGCGGTGAGCGGGGCGAGCAGGGTGCTGGCGTGGGCGGCCGCCTGGTCGGGCGGGATCAGGGCGGCGAGGCCGCTCGCGGGGGAGTCCACCGCCAGCGGGGCGCGGGTCGCCTCCGCGCGGGCCAGGGCGCGGGCGGCCAGGGTGTCGGCGGCGTCGAGAGCGGTGAGGGGGGTGGGGGCCGATGCACCGAGCGTCCAGCCGGGTTGGGGGGCGACCCGGGTGGGCTCACCGCCTCCCGGCACCAGCACCCGTACCGCGTCCCCGCCGCCCTGCCCCGCGTCCACCAGGGCCGAGCCCAGCGAGGCGCCCAGGGCGCCCGCTGTCAGGGCGTCCGCGGGGGTGCCGCCCGTGCGGCGGGCGTGGACCACCGTCCACGGGCCCTCGGGGCCGACCAGCGGGGCCACTTCGGCGGGGGAGGCGCCCAGGAGCATACGGACCAGGGCTGCCGAGCGGCCCGCCGCGTCCGCGCCCTGGTGAGGGGCGGCGAGGAGGGAGAGCAGGACGACCGCGACGCCCGCCACCGTGTGGTCGCCGGGCTCCCGTTGCCGGGTCGCGAGGGCCAGGACCAGGCCCTCGCCGCCGCCCAGGGCGTACGCCGAGAGATGGGTGCCGCCGTGGGTGTCGGTGGCCGAGGCGGGGGAGCCGGGGCGTACGCGGGCGACCACCCGCGCCAGCCGGGCCAGCGCCTCCGCTGTCGGTCCTTGGGGTGCGCGACGCCTCGCCGCATGGGTTTCCTCGGCCGGGCTGCGGGCTCCCGTGTGCGTCTCCTCGACCGGGCTGCGGCCCCTTGCGTGCGTCTCCTCGGCCGGGAGGCGCCCCGCCGCGTGCACCTCCTCGCCCTCCGCCGTCAGCAGCACCGCCCGGCCGCCGAGCTGCGTCGCCAGCTGGTGGAGCACCGCCGGTACGGGGGCGGGGCGGGCCGCGGCCGAGGCCAGGGCCTGCTGGGCGCGGGTCACCCGGCGCAGCTCGCGGTGGCGGGCTTCGGCCATCAGGCGCCACACCGCCCGCGCGATCGCCGTGAACGGGGTCTCCGGCGGCACCTCCAGCAGCGGCAGCCCGTGCCGGTCGCACGCCTCGATCAGCGCCTCGGGGACCGTCTCGTGCACCGGGCGCACCCCGAAGCCCAGCGCCGCCGCGCCCGCCTCCACCAGCCGGGCGACGTAGTGGTCCGGGTCCGTGAGCAGCACCCCGGCGCTCAGCAGCAGCTCACCGCCGAGCAGGTACGGGTACGGGTCGGCCATCTCCGAGGTGTGCACCCACAGGAGGTCGGCCTCGGCCGGGCCCGCGATCCGGCGCAGACCCAGGCCCTTGCTCGCCAGGAGTTCCCCGAGCGGGATGGGCGGGGTGGGAGGCCCGCTGACCGGCGTGGCTCCCGCGGAAGCCCCGGCAGAAGACGAGGAAGCCCCCGCGGACGGAGTCGGCATGGACGTTTCCTCCATTCAGCACGTTGAGAATGGAGGAAACGTACACTTCAGCGCCGCCCGTCGGCCACCTACCGTCTTTCTCGCACCTGCATCTGCATCTGCCACCTGCCCTTTGCCGTCTGCGCGAGACCGAAAGGAAGCCGTGGCTGTCGACCACGCCGTGATCGTCGTCTGCCTGGCCGGCCCGGACGCCGAAGCCGCGGCGGATATCCCCGCCGAACCGAGCCCGCCCGGCGTCTGAGGGCCCCCGGGCCGGATTCGGGGCACGCCGGAACACCCCGCACACTGGACACCGTACGAAATCCGAAACCCGTACGAAAACGAAGGAAAGGCACACCCCCATGAGCAGCACCGAAGCGCCGCGCGGCCCCATCGACTCCTCCCGCGTCCCGCGGTACGCCGGGCCCGCGACGTTCGCCCGGCTGCCCCGGCTCGACGAGGTCGGCCGCACCGACGTCGCCGTGGTCGGCGTGCCCTTCGACACCGGGGTCTCCTACCGGCCCGGCGCCCGCTTCGGCGGCAACGCGATCCGTGAGGCCTCCCGGCTGCTGCGCCCGTACAACCCGGCCCAGGACGCATCCCCGTTCGCCCTCGCACAGGTCGCCGACGCCGGGGACATCGCGGCGAACCCGTTCAACATCAACGAGGCCGTCGAGACCATCGAGGGCGCGGCCGACGACCTGCTGGGCACCGGCGCCCGCCTGATGACCCTCGGCGGCGACCACACCATCGCCCTGCCCCTCCTGCGCTCCGTCGCCAAGAAGCACGGGCCCGTCGCGCTGCTCCACTTCGACGCGCACCTGGACACCTGGGACACCTACTTCGGCGCCGAGTACACCCACGGCACCCCGTTCCGCAGGGCCGTCGAGGAGGGCATCCTCGACACCTCCGCGCTCTCCCACGTCGGTACCCGCGGCCCGCTGTACGGCAAGCAGGACCTGACCGACGACGAGAAGATGGGCTTCGGCATCGTCACCTCCGCCGACGTCATGCGGCGCGGCGTCGACGAGATCGCCGACCAGCTGCGCCAGCGCATCGGCGACCGGCCGCTCTACATCTCCATCGACATCGACGTCCTGGACCCGGCGCACGCCCCCGGCACCGGCACCCCCGAGGCGGGCGGTCTCACCTCCCGCGAGCTCCTGGAGATCCTGCGCGGGCTGTCCTCCTGCCACCTGGTCTCCGCCGACCTGGTCGAGGTCGCCCCGGCGTACGACCACGCCGAGATCACCTCCGTGGCCGCCTCGCACGCCGCGTACGAGCTGACGACGATCATGTCCCGCCAGATCGCGGCGGCGAAGGAAGCCAAGGACGCCAAGTGAGCCACGATCACGACGACCGGCCGCGGCTCACCCCCGCGCAGGCCGCCGCCGTACTGACCCCGCCGCCCGGCCGCAACGGCGGTGACCTCGTCGTCGAGTCCCTCCAGGGCCTCGGCGCGACCACCGTCTTCGGCCTGCCCGGGCAGCATGCGCTCGGCATGTTCGACGCGCTGCGCCGCTCCGCCCTCTCGTACGTCGGGCTCCGGGTCGAGAACAACGCGGGCTTCGCCGCCGACGCGTACGGCCGGATCACCGGTGAGGTCGCGCCGCTGCTGCTCTCCACCGGGCCCGGTGCGCTCACCTCGCTCGCCGCGCTCCAGGAGGCGGCCGCCGCCTCCGCGCCCGTCCTCGCGATCTCCAGCCAGATTCCGGCGGCGGGGCTCGGCGGCGGGCGGCACGGCTATCTCCACGAGCTGCGCGACCAGCAGGCCTCCGTCCGCGACATCGTGAAGTCCGTGCACACCGTGCGGACCGCCTCGCAGATCCCGTCCGCGATCGCCGCCGCCTGGGAGTCCGCGCTCAGTGCCCCGCACGGGCCGGTCTGGGTCGAGATCCCGCAGGACGTGCTGCTCGCCGAGACGACCCTGCCGGTCGTCAGCGCCATGGACGCCACCCCGCGCGAGCTCCACCCGCGCCCCGAGCTGACGATCGCCGCCGCCCACCTGCTGTCGAACGCCGAGCGGCCCGTGATCCTCGCGGGCGGCGGAGTCGTCCGCTCCGACGCCTCCGGCAAGCTCCTCGCGCTGGCCGAGAAGATCGACGCCCCGGTCGTGACGACCTTCGGCGGCAAGGGCGCCTTCCCCTGGGAGCACCCGCTCTCGCTGCGCTCCTGGCTGGAGGACCGGCACACCACCGACTTCCTGGAGGACACGGACGTCCTGCTCGTCGTCGGCTCGGGCCTCGGCGAACTCTCCTCGAACTACCACACCTTCCGCCCGCGCGGCCGGGTCATCCAGATCGAGGCCGACGCCGGGAAGCTGGAGTCCAACCACCCCGCGCTGGGCATCCACTCCGACGCCCGCGAGGCGCTGGCCGACCTCCTGGAGGCCGTCGAGCCGCGGCAGGACGCGGGCGCCGCGGAGCGCGTACGTACGGTGCTGGAGAAGGTGCGGTCCCGGATCGCCGCCCAGGACCTCACCCTGGAGCAGCAGGTCCTCGCCGCCGTCCGCGAGGCGCTGCCCGACACCGCGCCCAGCTTCTGGGACATGACGATCCTGGCGTACTGGGCCTGGTCCGCGTTCGACGCCCGGCACCCCAACACCATGCACTCCGCCCAGGGCGCGGGCGGTCTCGGCTACGGCTTCCCGGCGGCCATCGGGGCAGCCGCCGCCGACCCGACGAAGCCGGTGCTCGCGGTCTCCGGCGACGGGGGCGCGATGTACTCCATCGCGGAGCTGGCCACCGCCCGTCAGTACGACCTGCCGCTGACCTGGCTGATCGTCGACGACGGGGGCTACGGCATCCTGCGCGAGTACATGACGGGCGCCTTCGGCGAGGCCACGGCCACCGAACTGTCCCGCCCGGACTTCGTCGCCCTCGCCGAGTCCTTCGGCGTACCGGCCGTCCGTACGACACCGGAGTCCCTCGCCGCCGACCTGTCGAAGGCTCTGGCCGCCCCGGGGCCGTCCGTCGTCGTGCTCCCGGTCCTGCTGCGGATGTTCGAGCCGACGCATCTGTAGGTCCGCATTCCTCAGCCGGTGGCCGCCGCCCTCTCCGTGCTCGTGTCCGCCTCCGCTTCGGTGGCGGACGCGGGTTCCGTGGAGGGCGGCTCCGCGCCTGCCTCGTTCGGTGTGTCGTCGTCGAGGTCGGCGAACGTCACGTGGATGCTGCTGCCGAACAGCTCCATCCGGAGAACCGCTTCCATGGCGCGGGCCAGCCGTGCCAGCAGGGGCACGGTGGGGACGGTGCCGCCGAGCTCCAGCTTCGAGACCTGCGGCTGCGTCATACCTGCGCGCCGGGCCAGCTCGGTCTGTGAGAGACCGAGTGCGACCCGCCGGTCGTACACGGCCTGCCCGAGGTCGAACGCGAGAGAGATCTCCTCGCGGCGCCGCTCCACCTCGGGGCTCTCGGCGATCCCCTGCGCGACCTTCTCGTCGCGGGCGAACTTCCAGCGTGCGTGGCTGACCATTACCGCTTCTCCTTCTTCTCCTCGTCGGCTGTGCGCGTGTACACATCGTGAGCCGCTTGATGCTCGGTCTCGCAGAGCACTTTGGCGCGCTTGGCGCGAGCGACCTCGGCCGTCTCCCGCTGCCGGGTCTTGCGGAAGACGGTAAGCAGAACGATCCGGCGATCCGGCGCGAGCCAATAGGGAATCCGGGTCGCGAGCCCCGCCCGGCCGAGGCTGAACCGCAGCTCGCGGACACCATCGCCGAGATGCCGGGAGTACGGCTCCCCAAGCGTCGTGGGCCGCTCCCGCAACAGGTCGGCGACGTGCTCGACCACGAGAAAGTCGTTGTACGGCAGGTTCATCAGCCACAGCCGAACCTCGGGTTCGATCTCGATCACATAGGGCGTTTCCATCTATCGGAACATATAGATGCTCAAGTGTATGTCGCTTGGCTTCCTTGCACAGTCACCCGGAAGAGTGGCCTGGCCCGGTGTGTTGTCACGGAGGGCTTTGTCGCGGAGGGATGAAATCAGCCCCCCACCGTGTTGGTCCCTTCCGGAAGATCGAACCGGACGGGAGGCAACGCGTGACGGGCGCAGAGCAACAGGGGTGGGGCCGGCGGCTGACCGGGTACGCGTGGCGGTACCGGCGCAATGTCGTGCTCGCCCTCGGCTCGTCGCTCGCCGGGATGGCCGTGATGGCCCTCGTCCCGCTCATCACCAAGGTGATCATCGACGACGTCGTCACCGAGCACACCCGCTCCCTCGCGGTCTGGACCGGGCTGCTCGTCGCCGCCGCCGTCCTCGTCTACATCGCCACCTACATCCGCCGCTACTACGGCGGCCGGCTCGCCCTGGACGTCCAGCACGACCTGCGTACGGACATGTACGCGTCCATCGTCCGGCTCGACGGGAAGCGCCAGGACGAGCTGTCCACCGGGCAGGTCGTCGGCCGGGCCACCAGCGACCTCCAGCTGATCCAGGGGCTGCTGTTCATGCTCCCGATGACCATCGGGAACATCCTGCTCTTCCTCATCTCCCTGGTGATCATGGCGTGGCTCTCGCTGCCGCTGACCCTCGTCGCCCTCGCCGTCGCCCCCGCGCTCTGGTTCATCGCCCGCCGCTCCCGCACCCGCCTCTTCCCGGCCACCTGGTACGCCCAGAGCCAGGCCGCCGCCGTCGCCGGAGTCGTCGACGGGGCCGTCTCCGGGGTCCGGGTCGTCAAGGGGTTCGGCCAGGAGGACCAGGAGACCGGCAAACTCCGCGAGGTCGGGCGCAGGCTGTTCGCCGGGCGGCTGCGCACCATCCGGCTGAACTCCCGCTACACCCCGGCCCTCCAGGCGGTGCCCGCGCTCGGCCAGGTCGCCATGCTGGCCCTCGGCGGCTGGCTGGCCACCCGGGGCGAGATCACCCTCGGCACGTTCGTCGCCTTCTCCACCTACCTCGCCCAGCTCGTCGGCCCGGTCCGGATGCTCGCCATGGTCCTCACCGTCGGCCAGCAGGCCCGCGCCGGTGTGGAACGCGTCCTGGAGCTCATCGACGCCGAGCCCTCCATGAAGGACGGCACGAAGGAACTGCCCGCCGACGCCCCGGCCGGGATCGAGTTCGACGACGTCCGCTTCGGATACGCTCCGCCGCGCTCCGCCTCCGCCGCTGACGGCGACGCCGGAGGCGGAGCCCCCGAGCGGCCGGTCCTCGACGGGTTCTCGCTCACCGTCGAGCCCGGCGAGACCGTCGCGATCGTCGGCGCCTCCGGCAGCGGCAAGTCCACCCTCTCCCTCCTGCTGCCCCGCTTCTACGACGTGTCACGCGGGGCCGTCCTGATCGGCGGCCACGACGTCCGCGAGCTCACCCAGGCCTCCCTGCGCTCCGCGATCGGGCTCGTCCCCGAGGACAGCTTCCTGTTCTCCGACACCGTCCGCGCCAACATCGCCTACGGCTTCCCCGACGCCACCCAGGAGCAGATCGAACAGGCCGCCCGCGCCGCCCAGGCCGACCGGTTCATCGCCGAGCTGCCGAACGGCTACGACACCACCGTCGGCGAGCACGGACTCACCCTCTCCGGCGGCCAGCGCCAGCGCGTCGCCCTCGCCCGCGCCATCCTCACCGACCCCCGGCTGCTCCTCCTCGACGACGCGACCTCCGCCGTCGACGCCCGCGTCGAGCACGAGATCCACGAGGCGTTGAAACAGGTGATGGAGGGGCGGACCACCCTCCTCATCGCCCACCGCCGTTCCACCCTCCAACTCGCCGACCGCATCGCCGTCCTCGACGGCGGGAGGCTCGCCGCCCTCGGCACCCACGAGGAGCTGGAGCGCACCTCGGCCCTCTACCGCCGCCTCCTCACCGACCCCGACGAGCTCGGCGGCACCTCGCCCGGCCACCGGCCACCGCACCCCGAGGCGGACCCCGGGGGCGACCGCGCCCTTCAGGAGGAGCTGGACGCCGAGTTCGACGCGGAGCGCGGCATCACGCCCGAGCTGTGGATCCGCAGGGAGGAGGAGCGGGACACCACCGTCGACGGCACGCCCGCCACGCCCGAACTGCTCGCCCAGGTCGAGGCCCTGCCGCCCGCCACGGACATCCCCGACGTCGACGAGGCGCGCGCCGTGCTCCCCGAGGAGTCCTACGGGCTGCGCCGGCTGCTGCGCGGCTTCGGCGGGGCCCTGCTCCTCAGCCTCGGGCTCGTCGCCGTCGACGCGGGCATGGGCCTGCTGCTGCCGGTCCTGATCCGGCACGGCATCGACGAGGGCGTCACCCAGGTCTCGATCGGCGCGGTGTGGGCGGCCTCCGCGGTCGCCCTGGCCGTCGTGCTCGTCCAGTGGGCCGCCCAGATCGGCGAGACCCGGATGACGGGCCGGACCGGCGAGCGGGTCCTCTACTCGCTCCGCCTGAAGATCTTCGCCCAGCTCCAGCGGCTCGGCCTCGACTACTACGAGCGCGAGCTGACCGGCCGGATCATGACCCGGATGACGACGGACGTGGACGCGCTCTCCACGTTCCTCCAGACCGGGCTCGTCACCGCGTTCGTCTCCGTGGTCACCTTCTTCGGCATCATGGTCGCCCTGCTCGTCCTGGACATCCAGCTCGCCCTGATCGTCTTCGCGACCCTGCCCGTGCTGATCGTCGGCACGGTCTTCTTCCGGCGCAGCAGCGTCAAGGCGTACGAACTGGCCCGTGAGCGCATCAGCGGCGTCAACGCCGACCTCCAGGAGTCCGTCGCCGGTCTCCGTATCGTCCAGGCCTTCGGCCGCGAGCACGACGGGGCCGCCCGCTACGCCGAGCGCAGCGACCACTACCGCCAGGCCCGGGTACGCGGCCAGTGGCTGATCTCCGTCTACTTCCCGTTCGTCCAGCTGCTGGCCTCCGTCGCCGCGGCCGCCGTGCTGATCGTCGGCGCGGGCCGGGTCGACAACGGCACGCTCACCACCGGTGCGCTGGTCGCCTACCTCCTCTACATCGACCTGTTCTTCGCCCCCGTCCAGCAGCTCTCCCAGGTCTTCGACGGCTACCAGCAGGCCGCCGTCTCCCTCGGCCGCATCCAGGAACTGCTGCGCGAGCGCACCTCGACCGCCGCCCCGGACGAACCGCTCGACGTGCCCTCCCTGCGCGGTGAGATCGCGTTCGAGGACGTCTCCTTCGCGTACGGGAAGGAGGAAGAGGCCCTCTCCGGCATCGACCTGCGCATCCCGGCCGGACAGACCGTCGCCTTCGTCGGCGAGACGGGGGCCGGGAAGTCGACCCTGGTGAAGCTGGTCGCCCGGTTCTACGACCCCACGGGCGGCCGGGTCACCGCCGACGGCACCGATCTGCGCAGGCTCGACATGACCGCCTACCGGCACCGCCTCGGCGTCGTCCCCCAGGAGGCGTACCTCTTCGCCGGTACGGTCCGCGACGCCATCGCCTACGGGCTGCCCGACGCCACCGACGCCCGGGTGGAGGCCGCGGCCCGTGCGGTCGGCGCGCACGAGATGATCGCCACGCTGGAGGACGGCTACCTCCACGAGGTCGCCGAGCGCGGCCGCAACCTCTCCGCCGGCCAGCGCCAGCTCATCGCGCTGGCCCGCGCCGAGCTCGTCGACCCGGACATCCTGCTCCTGGACGAGGCCACCGCCGCACTGGACCTCGCCACCGAGGCCCTGGTCAACCAGGCCACCGACCGGCTCACCGGCCGCCGCACCACGCTGGTGGTCGCCCACCGGCTGACCACCGCGGCCCGCGCCGACCGGGTCGTGGTGATGGACCACGGGCGCGTCGTCGAGGACGGCACACATGCCGAGCTGCTGGCCCGGGACGGGCAGTACGCCCGTCTGTGGCGCGCCTTCATAGGTGAGGGCATAGGGGAGGACGAGCCCGCAGGGGTGTGAGCGGCGCGACGCAACCACCCGAAGGCCTGCTGCGTCGTAGCCAGGAGCACAGTGGTGCGTACGGATGTCAGGTGGGGGCAAGCGTGTTCGGAAGAATGATGAGGGCGACGGGACCGGCGACACCCGGGGGAGCGGTGCGGCGGCCGATGCTGGTCCAGCTCCTCGTGCTGCCGCTGCTGGCCGGGTCGGCGCTGCTGGTCGGCGCACCCGGCACCGCGCAGGCCGCCTCCGCCTGCTCCGGCCGCCCGGCGAAGACCGTCGGGTTCTCCACGGGCGAGCTGCGCGTCTACAAGAACCGCGCCCACGTCTGTGCCGTCACCGTCGCCAAGAAGCCCGGGAAGCGGCGGGCCATGAGCGTCGCCCTCCAGCCGCGCGGCGGCCGCGTCGTCTCGGACAAGGGCTCGTTCACGAAGATGGCGGGCCCGGTCAAGGTCAGCGCGCTGAACCGGTGTGTCCGGGCCACCGGCTCGATCGCCGGTAGGTCGGTGTCCACCGGCTGGATTCTGTGCTGACGGTGGGCTGACGCGCTGTCACGGACAACTGGGTCTGGCGTGGCGTGTGTTGCCCCGATAAGTTCACGGCGACTGTTGTGAATCAAGGGGAGGGTGCATGCGCAAGGCGCTCACAGGGGTTCTCTCGCTCGCGGTGCTCATAGGCACGGCCGGTGCGACGGGGGCCTCGGCCGGTGCGGCCACCGCCGCTGAACCGACCGCGAAGCAGAGCAGCGGCGCTGCCGGAAGCGGCGAAGCGAGCAGCGAGGACATCAAGGACCGCATCCTGGCCATCCCGGGGATGAGTCTGATCGAGGAGAAGCCGTACGAGGGGTACCGCTACTTCGTCCTCAACTACACCCAGCCGGTCGACCACCGGCATCCGTACAGGGGTACGTTCCAGCAGCGCCTCACCCTGCTGCACAAGGACGTGAACCGCCCGACGGTGTTCTTCACCAGCGGCTACAAGGTCTCGACCAACCCGAGCCGCAGCGAGCCGACGCAGATCATCGACGGCAACCAGGTCTCCCTGGAGTACCGCTTCTTCACCCCGTCCCGTCCGGCCCCCGCCGACTGGTCCAAGCTGGACATCCGGCAGGGCGCCGACGACCAGCACCGGGTGTTCACGGCGCTGAAGAAGATCTACGGCAAGAAGTGGCTGGCCACCGGCGGGTCCAAGGGCGGCATGACCGCCACGTACTTCGAGCGCTTCCACCCGAAGGACATGGACGGCGTCGTCGCCTACGTCGCGCCCAACGACGTCGTGAACAACGCGGACTCGGCGTACGACCGGTTCTTCCGCAACGTCGGCACCAAGGAGTGCCGCGACAAGCTGGCAGGCGTGCAGCGCGAGGCGCTGATCCGCCGGGCCCCGCTCCAGAAGAAGTACAAGGAGCAGGCCGCCGCCAACGGCTGGACCTTCAACACCACCGGCTCCCTCGACCGCGCCTACGAGGCCACGGTCCTGGACTACGGGTGGGCGTTCTGGCAGTACAGCCTGCTGGCCGACTGCGCGGACATTCCGGCCGACGCCAAGAAGGCCACCGACGACGACATCTGGAACTCCGTCGACGCCATCTCCGGCTTCTCCTTCTACACGGACCAGGGCCTGGAGCCGTACACCCCGTACTACTACCAGGCGGGCACCGAGCTCGGTTCGCCGGACATCAAGCAGCCCTGGCTCCGCAAGCTGAGCCGCTACGGCTACCAGCCCCCGCGCAACTTCGTGCCCCGCTCCATCCCGATGACGTTCGACCGGGGCGCGATGCGGGACATCGACCGCTGGGTCAAGCGCAACGCCCGGCAGATGATGTACGTCAACGGCGAGAACGACCCGTGGAGCGCGGAGCCCTTCCGGCTCGGGCGCGGGTCGAAGGACAGCTACGTCTTCACCGTCCCCGGCGGCAACCACGGTGCCCGGGTCTCCGGTCTCCCCGAGGCCCAGAGGGCGAAGGCCACCGCCGCGATCCTGCGCTGGGCGGGCGTCGCCCCGGCAGCCGTCGAGGCGGACCCGGCGAAGGCCGAGCCGCTGGCGAAGTTCAACAGGAAGCTGGACCGGCGCAACGGCGAGATCGAGCGCGACGAGGCCGTGCTGCGCCGGTAGGAACCCGGCTCCGTGGGGGGGGGGGGGGGGGGGGGGGGGGTGGGGGAGGGGGGGGGGGGGGGGGGGGAGGAAGGGGGGGGGGGGGGGGAGGGAGGG